>NZ_JXAK01000040.1 GCF_000829455.1 Gordoniibacillus kamchatkensis | reverse complement strand
GGCGCATGCGCCATCCGCCGCCGCGCAGCGCTGCCGCGATCAGCTCCACGTACGCTGATCGCGCGGGCCGGCGAGCGTCGTCGCGAGCCCCGCTTCGCCCGCGCGGCCGGTCCGCCCGATCCGGTGGACGTAGGTCGCCGCATCGTGCGGAATGTCATAGTTGTAAACGTGGGTGACCCCTTCCACGTCGAGCCCCCGCGCCGCGAGGTCGGTGGCAACGAGCACTTGCACCTTTGCTTCGCGGAAGCGGCGCATCGCCAGCTCGCGTTTGGCTTGCGACAAGTCGCCGTGCAGCTCGTCAGCGTCGATGCCGCGCTCGCGCAGCGCGTCCGTAAGCTCGACCACGCGCTGCTTCGTATGGCAAAACACGAGCGCAAGGTAAGGGGAGTGCTCGCCGATGAGCCGCGCCAGCGTATCGGCCTTCCCGGCATCGTCCGCAACGCGCACAAGCTCTTGCTTAATCTCCTTCGCCGGCTGCGAGCGCGATTGCAGCAGCAGCTCTTGCGGCGTACGCATATATTCCCGCGCCAGCTGCCGCACCGGCTGCGGCAGCGTAGCCGAGAAGAGCAGCGTCTGGCGGCGCGAGTTCGTCTGCCGCAGTATATCTTCCACTTCCTCGAGGAAGCCGAATTGCAGCATCTGGTCGGCTTCATCGATAACGACCGTCTGCACTTTGTGCAGCAGCACCGTACCGCGCTTCAAATGGTCAAGCAGCCGCCCGGGGGTCGCGACGACAAGCTGTGCGCCTTCCTTAAGTCGGCTTAGCTGACGGTCTACATCTTTGCCGCCGTAAAGCGACAATACGCTGACCCCTACGGCCGGCGCCAGCCGTTCCAGCTCCGCCGTAATTTGCGCGGCAAGCTCCCGCGACGGCGACAAGACCAGACCTTGTACATGCATCTTGGCAGGCTGCACCGTCTCGAGCATCGGCAGCGCGAACGCGAGTGTTTTGCCCGATCCGGTCTGCGCTTGGGCGATAAGATCGGCGCCGCTGATGATGCGGGGAATCGCCTCGGTTTGCACCGGCATTGGTTCGTTTATTCCTTGTTTGCGCAGCATCTCTATCAGCTCTGGTCTGACGCCGAGCGCCGCGAACCCCGTTTGTTTCTCGTTCTTCATCTATATACCGTCTCCTTCACATATGCTCTCCCGCTTATTCTTTCCATTGTATAGGAAAACGCTCGCGGAATCGAGTCGGTTCCGCCGGCGCCCCGGCATAGCAAAACGGACGCCGTTAACGGTGTCCGCTTTACAGTCCCGCTATTAGTAACGATCATCCAATTCCGTCCGAATTGCCCGCCCCATCAATCCCCGATCAGCTGCGCCGTGCCGAATTCTTTGGTGACGATTTTGTTGAAGTCGCCGACGAACGGATCGAGCGGTTGGCCGGTCCAGCTTTTTTGCGCCAATCCGGTCATGGCGTTGATGAAATCCGGGTTAGCCGAAATGTAGACGTCGCGTACCGCCGGCTGAAGGTAGCGGATTTTTTGCGCAAGCTTTTGCTTGATGCCCCGCGACAGCTGCAGATGGTTATCTACCGTTACATGGCCGTTCCCGCTGTTCGCGATTTCGTTTGGCCTGATGCCGTCGTTTTGCGGCTGGGACGCGTTGTAAATTCCGACGACCGTACCGGCGTTGTTCGTGCGCGTGTTCGAAGACGCCGCCCCATGAGTGCCGATGCCCGATTGGTCGAGCAAGACGGCCGCATAGGCGTATTTATCCGTTGTCATAACGACGGCTGTGCGAACGCCGTACATATGCGAGAGTTGATCGGATAAATATTGGTTATAATACAGGTGGTTGTTGTCGTGAACGACCGGACCGTACAGCTGCTGCGTCTGATAGGCGCGCGTCGTATCCGACGCCGCTCCGCCGCGATGCGCCGCATAGTTGTTGATTGCCGAGTTGTCCGTATAGTTGCCTTGCCGCGAGCAACCCGCCAGTCCAACCGCCAAGCGCCGGCAGCAGCCACAGAAAACGCTTCTTCATTGCAATTCCTCCTGGCTCCAAATTCCGAATCCCCTGCGTATAGGATTCGATTTTCACAAAGTTTTATGCGCTGGGGCAGGTGGGTTTCATGCATAAACAACCCTGTTCATGGAAATCTTGAAGGGGAGAAAACCCGCGCTGCGACGCCGTTTGAGAACAATTTGTGAACTCTGCCAGATTTATTGACAAAGAGTATTCACGAATTTATAGTTATTAGAGTGATTAACCTGATTGACATTGGTCCGGGCTTAGTGGTATAAAAACTGTTTGCTAAATGGGGTTGATACTGAAATGAATCGTCTGAAAAAGTGCATGCGTCTAATCCCCCTATTTGCGGTGATGGCGTTCCTGCTCGCAGGCTGCGGCAGCGACAAGCTTTCGGCTTTGCAGCCGCAAGGTCCCGTAGCCAGAGAGCAGCTGTTCCTGATGAAATTTTCGCTTTCCATCATGGTGCTTGTAACCATCGTCGTATTTGCCATCTACGTGTGGGTTATCGTTCGTTACCGGCAGCGCAAAGGCCAGGAGAACAAAATCCCGAAACAAGTGGAAGGCAGCCACGTGCTCGAGATTATTTGGACCACTATTCCGATTATCCTGCTGCTCGTGCTCGCGGTGCCGACTGTGTATTACACGTTTAAGCATTCGGCTGACCACCGCGCCGACAAAAATGCGATTCACGTCAAAGTGACCGGCCATCAGTTCTGGTGGCAATTCGAATACCCGGACTTTAACATCGCTACGGCGCAAAACCTCGTCGTTCCGGCAAACAAGACGATTGCGCTCGAGCTTGCTTCGGCCGACGTCAGCCACGCCTTCTGGGTGCCTTCCCTCGCCGGCAAAGTGGACGCCAACCCGGGACCGGTGAACGTTCTTTACTTCCAGGCGGACAAAATCGACATGTTCCAAGGCCGATGCGCGGAGCTTTGCGGCGCTTCCCACGCCTTGATGAACTTTACGGTGCAATCGATGGCCGAAGCCGACTTCCAGAAATGGGTCGACAAAATGAAGAGCCCGGTAACCGTTCCGGCAGACGCCAAACCCGGCGAAGCGCTCTTTAAGGAAAACTGCATGGCCTGCCACCAGGTCAGTGCGCAAGGCCTCGGCGTCGGACCGAACCTGAACGGCTTTGCAAGCCGCCCTTACATAGCTGGAGTGCTGGACAATCAGGATGCGGCTAAGAAAGACGACAATCTGCACAAATGGATCGCCGACCCGCAAGGCCAGAAGCCGGGCACGAAAATGCCGGCGTTCGGGCAAAACTTCGGCGGCAACTTGACAGACGATCAGATCAATCAAATCGTCAAATACTTGCACAGCTTGAACTAATGTTCCGCTTCGGCGGAAAAGGAGGCACCTAAGTTGGCTAACGCACATGCCCATGCGCACGCAGCCGTTCACCATGAGCCCAAACGTTACACGGGTTTGATGGATTGGCTGACGACTGTCGACCATAAGAAGATCGGCATCCTGTATTTGATTGCCGGCGGATTCTTCTTCCTGATCGGCGGCCTTGAAGCGATCCTGATCCGGACGCAGCTCATGTACCCCGACCAGAAAATTTTCGTCGGCGACACCTTTAACCAATTAACGACGATGCACGGCACGACGATGATCTTCTTCGCTGCGATGCCGCTGCTCTTCGCCTTCATGAATGCGGTCGTGCCGCTTCAGATCGGGGCTCGCGACGTAGCGTTCCCGTTCGTGAACGCACTCGGCTTCTGGCTGTTCTTTGCCGGCGGCGTACTGATGAACACGAGCTGGTTTCTCGGCGGTGCTCCGGACGCGGGCTGGACGGCCTATGCGCCGCTCTCGTCCATCATCGATCCCGACGGCAAGTTCCACGGTGTCGACTTTTACGTGCTGGGCTTGCAGATTGCAGGTATCGGCACGCTGATCGGGGGCATTAACTTCCTCGTTACGATCATCAACATGCGTGCTCCGGGCATGACCTTCATGCGTATGCCGCTGTTTACATGGACCGTATTCGTTACGTCGATCCTGATCACATTCGCTTTCCCGGCGATTACTGTCGCGCTCATCGAGCTTATGTTCGACCGCTTGTTCCACGGCGCTTTCTTCGAAGCGTCCCGCGGCGGCAACAACGTGCTCTGGGAGCATCTGTTCTGGATTTTCGGACACCCCGAAGTTTACATTTTGATTATGCCGGCGTTCGGCATTATTTCCGAAGTCGTCAGCACGTTCTCGAAGAAGCGTCTGTTCGGTTACAGCTCGATGGTGTTCGCTACCGTTCTGATCGGCTTCCTCAGCTTCATGGTGTGGGTGCACCATATGTTCACGACCGGTATCGGTGCTGTCGGCAACTCGATCTTTGCGATCGCGACGATGGCTATCGCCGTCCCGACCGGTGTCAAAATTTTCAACTGGCTGTTTACGCTATGGGGCGGCAACATTCGCTTCACCGTCGCCAACCTGTTCGCTACCGCGTTTATTCCGACGTTCGTCATGGGTGGCGTGACCGGGGTTATGCTGGCTGTTCCGGCAGCTGACTTCCAATATCACGACACGTATTTCGTCGTAGCCCACTTCCACTACGTTATTGTCGGCGGTTTGATTTTGTCCGTCTTCGCGGGCTTGTACTACTGGTGGCCGAAAATGTTCGGCCGAATGCTCAGCGAAGGGCTCGGCAAAGTGCATTTCTGGCTGTTCTTCATCGGCTTCCATCTGACCTTCTTCCCGCAGCACTTCCTGGGTCTGATGGGCTTGCCGCGCCGTTACTTCACCTATATGCCGGGCTTCGGTCTGGAAACGGGCAACTTCATCAGCACGATCGGCGCCTTCCTGCAAGGACTCGGTATGATCGTGTTCCTGATCAACATCATCGTTACGGCACGCAAGCAGAAAGACGCCGGCAACGACCCGTGGGACGGCTTCACGCTGGAGTGGACGATTCCGTCGCCGGCGCCGGAGTACAACTTCAAGCAGACGCCGCTCGTACGCGGTCTGGACGCTTTCTGGAAAGAGAAAATGGCAGGCAACAAAGAGATGACTCCGGCGGAGCCGATCGGACCGATTCATATGCCTTCGCCGTCCATACTGCCGTTTGTTATGTCGCTCGGCCTGTTCATTTCCGGCTACGGCTTCATCTACCATCACTACATCGTTTCCGGCGCCGGCCTCGTGATCACGATCATCAGCATGTTCCTGCGCTCGCTCTTCGACGATCACGGCTGGCATATCGAGCCTGAAGAGCTGGAAGAACACAAGGGAGGGAAAGCCTAATGGCACAGACACACGGTGTAGCGGCATTGCCGGCCGAGCCGGAAAAGGCGACCCTCGAAGGAAAAAATAAGCTTCTCGCCTTCTGGACCTTCCTCGGTGCGGAATGCGTATTGTTCGGTTGTTTATTCGCAACGTTCATGGCTTTGCGCAATCAGGTGCCGGACGGCCCAACGGCGCAAGAGCTGTTCGACCTGAAAACGGTCGGCTGGTCGACGTTCCTGCTCCTGACGAGTTCGCTGACAAGCGTGTTCGCGATCATGAACATGCACAAAGGCAAGCATGGCGCCACGCAATTGTGGCTGGCCGTCACAGTGCTCCTCGGCCTCGGCTTCCTGATTCTCGAGATCGACGAGTTCACGCATTACGTGCATGAAGGCCACAAGTTCACGAGCAGCGCCTTCGGAACTTCGTTCTACACGCTCGTCGGCTGCCACGGAGCGCACGTTACGTTCGGTATCATCTGGATCACGACGCTGATCCTGCAAGGATTTAAGAAAGGCTTGACGGTCGTGACCGCACCGAAGTATTACGTAGCCGCCCTGTATTGGCACTTCGTCGACCTGGTGTGGGTATTCATCTTCACAGTCGTGTACTTGATGGGGAAGGTAGGTCACTAAAATGAGCGAACATACTCATGAAGCGGTATCTGACGAAAGCAAGCGCCACAAGCACGAAGGACCGCGGAACCATAACTTGACCTACATCGTTTCCGCGCTGTTGACCATATTCGCCTTCGCGGCGGTGCTGTACGGCCAGCTGGACCGCACGTTCATCATTCTCTTTATCGTCGTGCTCGGCCTCATTCAAGCCGTATTCCAGCTGTTTTTCTGGATGCACGCGAAGGAAAAGGGCCACTTCTTTCCGGTTATCGGCATAGCGTTCGGTTTCTTTATCGCACTGACTGCCGTTGCGGCAGCGGTCTGGTGGATGTGGTGGTAAGAAATGTTTAAACGTTCCGGCCGGAATGGCCGGATTCGATAGCAGCATAACGGGGGAGGCGGCTTGGCTCAAGATGACAGGTCATCCTCCCCTTTTTGCATGAAAGGAGATGCCCGGATTGGATTGGAGTTTGCTGCAGGCGATGTTCAAAGGTAGCTTCGTCGATCTGTGGAGTCCTGTTTTATTGCTGACGCTCATTGTCGTAGCCTACGTGTACTTGCGTGCGGCGCGCGCCGCTATCAGTCCGCAAGTAACGGCCGGGCAAAAAGCGTCGTTCCTGTTCGGTCTTGCGCTGTACTATGTCGGCGCAGGCAGCCCGCTCGATTACGTCGGCCATCATTATTTATTCAGCGTTCATATGCTGGATCAATCCGTGCTTTACTTGATTATGCCGCTGTTCATTTTGCACGGCATGCCCGGCTGGATGATCGAACGGCCGCTGCGCGCGCTTAAGCTGGAGCGGGTTGCGAAAGCGGTACTCAATCCGCTCGTAGCGATTTTTACGTTCAATATGCTGTTCTCCTTTTACCACGTTCCGTTCATCATGAATGCGGTGATGGAAAACGAATGGCTGCTGCTCGTTTATCATACGCTTCTCCTACTAAGCGCATTCCAGATGTGGTTTCCGATACTCGGCAATGTCGAGACCTGGAGCAAATCGAGCGAACTGAAGAGGATGGCCTACATTTTCCTCAACGGGCTGCTGCTGACGCCGGCTTGCGCCCTCATTATATTTGCGGATAAGCCGCTGTACGACATGTACCGGGGCGTCACGATGCCGATCGCCGGCTACTCCGTCGTATCGGACCAGCAGCTTGGCGGCACCATCATGAAAATCATCCAGGAGATTACGTACGGCATAACGCTTGCGCTGACATTTTTCCGCTGGTTCCGCACCGAAAGGAAGAAGGAGGAGCTGTCGTACGAGCTTCAGGACGAACGGCTCGCTTCCCTCGACAATGGCCTGAACCGGGCTTAAGCAGCGCGGCGGCAGCCGTACTTATGGCATTGGAAACGGATGGGTGATGGATGGACATTCAAGTATTGCCTACGATCTGCACGTCGTTAATCGTCATTAGCGCCGTGCTCGTCGGTTTTGGCTGGTATCATATTCGCAAAGGCAACCGTCAGACGCATATGCGCTTCATGGTTACGGCCGCTGTGGCGGCACTGCTCTTTTTCCTCCTATACGCGGCGCGCACCGCTTTCGTAGGCAATACCGACTTTGGCGGGCCGGCGGAGCTGCGGCCGTTTTATATGGCGTTTCTGGCGTTTCACATTACGCTGGCGACAGCCGGCGGCGTATTCGGGCTCGTTACGCTGTGGCTCGCTTTTAAGCAGCGGTTCGTCAGGCACAAAAAAATCGGCCGCTGGACGGCAGTCATTTGGCTGCTCACGGCGCCGACCGGCGTGCTCGTTTATGTGCTGCTGTATATGATGTATCCGGGCGGACATACGAAGCCGGTGCTGGACGTTATTTTCAGCTTCTAACCGCTATGTGAAAAGGACCGAGAGGCCGTGGTAGATCCGGCTTCTCGGTCCTTCTTGCATAAAATCATTGGATAACGTTAACATAAAACATGGCCACGCGGATCGTGTTGGCACTATGATGGAAAACTGCCGGGGAGTCGATCGATATTCGATACAGCCCGCTGCCGGAAGAGAGCGGTAGCGTGGCGTTAAATTTGCCGTCCTTGAACGGAGCGTCGACGGTGCTGATCTTCGTAAAGCCGTAGCCTGCAACCTTTTTGTCGATTCGAATCGCAAGTCCGCTGCCAAATGCGCTTTCCGCTGCGCCGCTTACGGCATAAGCCGTTTGAGAGGTCGTTACGTAGCCTTGGGAAGGCTGATCGAGGCGGATAACGCTATATGACAAGAGCGAATTATCGGATTTGGGGCGGACGGCCAGCTTCCAGTTTTGTGCCGGCGCCAGCCGAACGGTTTCCGGCTTGTACGGTTCCGTTTGCTGCGGCGCTTCGTAAAGCACGTCCAGCTTTTGCTTCAGGGTTCGAATGAAGGTGACGGCTTCCGCCCGAGTCAAAGTGTCGCTTCCGCCGTAGCCTTCCGCGGTATTGGCGGTTTTGCCGTTTGACAGCCCGCTGTCGAGCAAATAGCGGATCGAACCTTCACCGTTATAGTTGCGGCCGCTTGCGTTCGTAATGAGACGCGCGACGTACATGCGGGTATATGGAACGTTGAAAATGGAACCGGGCTCCGGCGTTGAAGGACGAGTTACGATGCTGGCGCCCCAATTGAGGCGATAAGCGTAATCCATATAAGGCTGAGCCCAGTCGGCGGAATCGTCATTCAGCGCAAAATCGACCGGGTTGTAAGCGCGAATGAGCATTGCGATAAATTCTTTTTGGCCTACAGGCTGATCGGGCTTGAACGTCCCGTCTCCGTAGCCGTCCACGATGTGCTGCGCAGCGGCCCAACGGATGGCGTCGGCCCCCCAGTAGCCGGCGGCGACATCGGTGAAGGGCGCCGTTTCCGCTGCGGCGGCTTGTCCGGCAGCGGGAAGGGCGAGGAGAGAGGCGGCTAGGAGCGTGGAAAACAAGGGACGCTGAAGAAAAGCTCCGATTCGGAACCGGCTCCACGGTGTATGACCCTGCCTAAAGCGCATCCTTGCTGATTGTACCATAGAGGCCGATGTCCTTTCTCGAAACGTCGTTTATTAACTGTATTAACGGTTTCACTGTGCCGAAAGTTGCGGTCATCCGCGCGCAAAAAATGTCGCGGCACCTGTTTCGGAACCGCTTACCTATGTGGCATACTATAACTGTAGCAGCTAATAAGAGAGTGCGGTGAAAAAGATCAGATGCGGTTTAAAGATGTATTCGCCATTATCGGACCGGCTATGGTCGGTCCGTCCAGCTCGCATACGGCGGGGGCGGCGCGGCTCGGACGGGCGGCGCGCATGCTGCACGAGCGGCAGCCGCAGGTAGCGGTTATTACGCTGTACGGCTCGTTCGCCGAAACGTACCGCGGCCACGGTACGGATGTGGCCTTGGTCGGCGGATTGCTCGGTTACGATACCGACGATCCGCGCATCCCTATCGCTATGACGGAAGCGGAGCGCGCCGGCATGCAGGTTACGTTCCGCGAGAGCGCCGAGCACATGCCCCATCCGAATACAGTCAAGCTGGAGCTGCGAAGCGGCGGGAGCGAGACGGTCGTCATCGGCGCGTCGATCGGCGGCGGCAACATTGAAGTCGGCTACGTGGACGGCTTCGACGTGCGCTTCTCCGGCGTTTATCCGACGCTGGTGCTGACGCACGAAGACCGTACCGGGTTTCTGGCGGTCGTCACGACGCTGCTTGCCGCACTGCAAATCAACATCGGATATATGATCGTTGACCGCAAAGGGCGCAAAGGGGAAGCGATGACGGTAATCGAAACCGACTCGCCGCTTGCGGCGGAGGGGCTCGCCTCGCTGGCTGCGCTGCCGGGCGTGCAGCGGGTGCGCACAGTAGATTTGACGGCTGAAGACGATGCGTCTTCAGCTTCGCCGCAAAGTGCGGCAGAGGGACATGCAGCGACTGCGGGCGACACGGCAGACGGCACCGGAACTGCCGATATCCAGGGGGGACGGCCATGAGATTTCGGACGATGGCGGATATGGTGACGGTATGCGCGCAGGAGGGCATCGGCATCGGTGAGCTGATGCTTCAGGATCAATGCGCCGAGTCGGGGAAGCCGCGCGAGACGGAATTCGCCAAGATGGCGGCCTATTACACGGTTATGAAAGAAGCGGTGCGGCGCGGGACGACAGAGGACACGACGTCGCGCAGCGGCTTCAGCGGCGGCGACGCCCGCCGCGTGCTGGCGCGGCTCGAGACGGGCGACACGTGTCTCGGCGCGGACAGCGCCGGCGGCTGGCGTATGCGCTCGGCGTGAGCGAGGTCAATGCGTCCATGGGCCGCATTGTCGCCACCCCGACGGCGGGCTCCTGCGGCATCTTGCCTGGGGTGCTCGTCAGCGCCCAGGAGCGCTACGGCTTCACCGACGAGACCGCGACGATGGCGCTGTTCGCGGCCGGCGCAATCGGCTACGTCATCGCCAACAACTCGTTCGTCAGCGGCGCCGAAGGCGGCTGCCAGGCGGAGATCGGCTCCGCGATCGCGATGGCTGCCGGCGCCATGGTCGAGCTGCGCGGCGGAACGCCGGCCCAGGCCGCGCATGCGGTCGGCCTCGCGCTCAAAAACACGCTCGGCCTCATCTGCGATCCGGTCGGCGGCCTCGTCGAAATTCCGTGCATCGTGCGCAACGGCTTCGGCGCCGTAACTGCGCTGGCGGCGGCCGATATGGCGCTCGCCGGAGTGCGGAGCGTCATCCCGTCGGATGAGGTCATCCAGGTGATGCTGGAGGTCGGCAGCGCGATGCCGGAGGCGCACCGCGAGACCGCCAAAGGGGGACTCGCGCAGACGCCGACGGGCAAAAAGATTTTGCAGCAAATCAAAGGCAGAGCAGATTGAGAATAGCGGCGGCACGTTCCTTGCGACGAGGGCGTGCCGCCTTCTATTTTTCCAATGCAGTCTACCGGTCTATGAAATGATTTGCGGTTTGCGGCAAAAATCTTATAATAGATTTACAAACAGCTTGGAGGAGGACATCATGGCATTAGCGCATTGTATAAATTGCCACAGGCTCTTCAACAAAGCACTAAAAGACATTTGTCCGGACTGCATCAAAAAGGAAGAGTTACAGTACATGGCATGCCGCGACTATTTGCGCGAGCATATGGATTGTACGCTGCAAGAACTGCATGAAGCGACGGAAGTTCCGACAAATTTGATATTGAAATTTATCCGCGAAGGCAGAATTTCGACAAAAGGCGCCAAAAATTTCGAATATCCGTGCGCGATGTGCGGGAAGCCGATCAAAGTCGATACCATTTGCAGCTCCTGCCAAGACCAGGTGAAACGGCTGCGGGAAAGCGGTTCGGGCTCGGCTCCGCCGGCGGCTGCTCGGCCGAACAGCTCTACCGCATTTCATAGCCATATTAGAAGAGATTGACCCCCGACCGCAACGATGATCGAAAACGGCTCATTCGCAAGCGTACGCCTGCGAAGCGGGCCGTTTTTTCTATGTGCCGCTCTATTTTCAACCGCCCGAAAATGAGGGTATGATGGAGGAAACGGTTCGATCGAGAGGAGAGGCAGGGAACGCTTGATGGAACGATTCAGCCTGTACCGGCCGGAGCTTCTGGACGGCGACTACCATCCCCGGTTCGAGGCTTATTATTACAGGCAGTGGGACGGGTTCAAGATGCCTTATCACGCTCACGACCGGGCCGAAATCATGTACGTCATTTCCGGCAGCTGCGAAGTGCATACGGAGCGCGAAGCGATCGCGCTGCGCAAAGGCGAGTTCATCGTGCTGGATGCCGGCGTGCCGCATCGGCTTCTCGTCGGCCAGGACCAGCCTTGCCGAATGCTGAACGTCGAGTTCGTCTTCGTTCGCGAGGCTTGCTCTTTTCCCGCGCTTAGGCAGCTGGCAGAGGGCGATCCGGCGCTCGCTGCCTTTTTGCGCGAGGCGCAGCCGGTGCTTGTGCTCCGCGATCCGAGCGACGTGCAGCATGCGCTGCGCAGCCTCGTGCTCCACCTGGACAGCCGCGAGCCCGGACGCGAGCTTATGGTGCGGCTGCTGTTCGCGCAGCTGCTCCTGCAGACGGCACGGCTTGCGGCGGAAGCGAGGGAGAGCGGGCAGGAAGCAAGCGAGCGATATGTGCGGCAGGCGATCCGCTACATGCACCAGCATTACGACTGCGGGCTTCAGGTCAAAGACATCGCCGCCGCCGTGAACGTGCATCCCGGGTATTTGCACCGCATTTTTAAACGGCAGACGGGCGTCACCGTGCTCGAATATTTGACGTCTTACCGGATTGTTAAAGCCAAAATGCTGCTCGGCAAAGACGATGTGCCGGTCGGCGATATTGCCGATTACATCGGCCTTGGCAGCCGGCAGTATTTCAGCGCGGTGTTCAAGAAGCATACCGGACTGACGCCTCAGCAGTACCGAAGTCAGGCCCGGACGACCGCAGGGCATGGTGCGGAAAGTTAGGATTTTGTACATGGCGCGGCGATAGAGGTGACGATCTTGAAAGCGCTCCCCGGCGGCGGTTTGCTACACTTTGCCTAGATAGCCCAAGAGCGGCGTAAACCGTGTATCCTTGCTGTGTCGGATAGGATTAAGCTGCGCTAATGCTTAGGCCGATTCCGAGCGAGAAACGGGAGCCGCCGGGAAAGGACGGCGTTGGCCGGTTCTTCTTGGGCCGCATTATAACGGGGAGTGAGCTTTCTCATGTCGTTTAAGGTTGCTTTTATCGGGGCGGGCAGCATCGGCTTTACGCGCGGGCTTCTGAAGGATTTGCTGGCAGTGCCGGAGTTTCGCGGCATCCGGGTGTCGTTTACGGACATTAATGCGCGCAACTTGGACATGGTGACGCAGCTGTGCCAGCGGGACATCCGCGAAAACGGCCTGGCGATCGAGATCGAATCGACGACCGACCGGCGGGAAGCGGTGCGCGGGGCCCGCTATGTGTTCGTCGTCGTGCGCGTCGGCGGGCTTGAAGCTTTTCGGCATGACGTCGACATTCCGCTCCGCTACGGCGTCGATCAATGCGTCGGGGACACGCTGTGCGCCGGCGGCATTATGTACGGCCAGCGCGGTATCGAGGCGATGCTGGACATTTGCAAGGACGTGCGCGAGGCGGCGGAGCCGGACGTGCTGATGCTGAACTACGCGAATCCGATGGCGATGCTGACTTGGGCGTGCAACAAGTATGGCGGCGTGCGTACCGTCGGGCTGTGCCACGGCGTGCAGGGCGGACACCGGCAAATCGCCAAGGCGCTCGGGCTGAAGAAGGAAGAAGTCGATATCGTTTGCGCCGGCATCAACCATCAGACGTGGTACATATCGGTCAAACATAAAGGAATTGACATGACCGGCAGGCTGCTGGAGGCGTTCGAGAACCATCCCGAGTTCAGCAAGACGGAAAAGGTGCGCATCGACATGCTGCGCCGCTTCGGCTATTACAGCACGGAGTCGAACGGACACTTAAGCGAATACGTGCCGTGGTACCGCAAGCGCCTGACGAGATCCGCGACTGGATCGATCTCGGCTCGTGGATCAACGGCGAAACGGGCGGATATTTGCGTGTTTGCACGGAGGGGCGGAACTGGTTCGAGACCGATTTTCCGAACTGGATGAAGGAGCCGGCGTTGCCGTACGTGCCGGAGAAACGCAGCCAGGAGCACGGCTCGTACATCATTGAAGGGCTGGAGACGGGCCGCGTGTACCGGGGGCATTTTAACGTCGTGAACAAAGGGATTATCGCCAACTTGCCGGACGATGCTGTCATCGAGGCGCCCGGCTATGTTGACCGCAACGGCATCAACATGCCGCAAGTCGGCGACTTGCCGCTCGGCTGCGCCGCTGTGTGCAACGCGAGCATTGCCGTGCAGCGGCTAGCGGTAGAAGCGGCCGTACGCGGCGACGACAAGCTTCTGCGGCAGGCGATGATGATGGATCCGCTCGTCGGCGCCGTCTGCACGCCGCCGGAAATATGGCAGATGGTCGACGATATGCTCGTTGCCGAGGAGGAGTGGCTGCCGCAGTACAAAGACGCCATCGCAGACGCCAAAGCGCGCATCGCGGCCGGACCGCGGCTGCCGACGCGCGACGGCTACGAAGGTGCGGCGCGGCTCAAGGTGAAGACGGTGGAAGAGATGCAGGCCGACCGCGAAGCGGCAAAACGTAACGCCGGCGAAGCCGATAAGGCGATAGAGCGGCCGGCGGCCGCACAGTAGGCGGGGCGTTTGGAAGCGGAATGCCGCTTGCGAGATGGCGGCGTTCCCGCTTTTATTTCTTTATGCTGCGCTTTGATTCAAGAAACCGTATCGAATTTTCTACGCAATTCGTGGAACACGTTCCCGGGAATATTTTTTGTTGAGAGCGGTGCGGGAACTTGGCATTTTACGGCTTATGGTTGCTCCTTCACCCGGTTGCCGCCTACATGATTTGAACAATTCTATTAAAACAGCAATCGGAAAGAAACGCAGGATCAATCCTTTTGTTAAAATCAAAGTAAGGTATGCGCCTTATTACAAAAGGAGGGAAATATGATGAAGCAGCTTATCCAGCCCATCACCCCGCACTTGTGGTTCGACAAGGAGGCGAAAGAAGCCGCGGAGTTCTATTGCTCCGTATTCCCGGACTCCAAAATCACGAGCGCGACGACCTTGCGCGACACGCCCTCGGGCGATTGCGATCTCGTTTCGTTCAACGTCCGGGAGCATCCGTTCATGGCCATCTCCGCGGGGCCGCTCTTTAAGTTCAATCCTGCCATTTCGTTTATCGTTAACTTCGATCCGTCCCGGGATAAAAATGCGAGAGAAATGATAGACGAGGTGTGGAGTAAGTTGTCCGAAGGCGGCACCGCGCTTATGCCGCTCGACAAATACCCGTTCAGCGAACGGTATGGCTGGATCCAGGACAAGTACGGTGTCACATGGCAGCTCATCCTGACGAATCCGGACGGGGAGCCGCGGCCCGCGATTGTCCCTTCCTTGATGTTTGCGAACAACAACTTCGGCAAGGCGGAAGAGGCACGCGAGTTCTATCTTTCGGTTTTCCGAAACGCCAAACCCGGCGCCCTCTTCCGGTATGGCCCCGGTCAAGAGCCGAACAAAGAGGGAACGGTTATGTTCACCGACTTTATGCTGGAGAACACCTGGTTTGCGGCAATGGACGCAGCGCTGGAACACCGGTTCAATTTCAACGAGGCGATTTCCCTAATGGTCTGTTGCGAGACGCAGGAGGAAATCGACTACTACTGGGAAAAGCTTTCCGCCGTGCCCGAGGCCGAGCAGTGCGGCTGGCTTAAAGACAAATACGGCGTCTCGTGGCAGATCTCCCCTGTTGCGATGGACGAGATGATGACCGGGGGCACGCCGGAACAACGCAATCGCGTCACGAAGGCGTTCTTGAAGATGAAAAAGTTTAACATTGCGGATTTGCAAAAAGCCTTTCGAGAGTAATGACCTTGCGTGCCTAGTGAAGGACGCGCAGCGTTCATCAGGCAGCCGTTGAAGGTGAAGCCGCCCTCTTGTCGGGCGGCCTCACCATTGTGAACGTCTGCGGCTTTGACACCACTAGAACCTGATTTTAGTGTGGCTTTAGCGTTCGTGCCCTACAGCCTCGTTACCTGTTGCGCGGACTGAACCGCCGCTGATCTCCTAGTTGCCGGTGATGCGCACTCCCACCGTGGCCAGATTCACTGCCCTAATTTGTGTTTGGACGCGAATAATCATTTCTTCGCAAGAAATCTTAACACCGTTTTCAGCTTTTCCGGTTTCGTCTTTCGAGGATCCGTCAAATAAATCTCCCGATGAATTTTGCTGGCACGGCTATAACCATTCTCTGCGCAGAACGCTTCCATTCGAGCAAAGCTTTTCGGTTCATCGTCAAAGCTTCCGATATGCATCATTTGACAACACAATCCTTCTTCCACATGCTCGAACCGGACATGCTCAAGAAACGGATTCGGTTTTTTCTTTTTCGCGTGTTCAAGAAACCGCTCAAACCATTGTTCTGTCAAAAAATCGGGTTGGCGTATCATAATCGTATACTTCAAATTGCTTTTTTGTGTCGCAGGTTGGTCCGATCAACCAAATCCCACACACCCTCAAGCGGAAAAACCGTATATTCGTAGTATCCAGGCGGTACATCGTCACTTTTGTAAGACATTCTCACCGCATAACTCAAGCTGTACAAAGCTTCCACCGCTCTCGCAAATTCCTCGCCGTTAGGGTCTCCGGAACCGTTGACCATAATAAACGGCATCCTCGGCACTTCCACAATTTCCGGCAACGTTTTCGGCAAATACAGTTGTTTAAAATCTTTCTTGTAATCTATCTTCGTACTCAAAATGGTATCTCTCCTTTTGGATGGACTTAGCATATTTTAACATTTTGAATATGACAACAGTATGTCATATTCAAACGTTCATGTTTCTCCGGAGCGGGGAAATCGTTAGCCTGATACAAAAGCAAATAGCCCCAATCGATAACTCCCGGTTTTCAGGTATGACTGTCTTTTATTTACTTGAAAGCCTACACCGCAAATCAAAACGGCTGCCATCTTCACGGCAGCCGTTCTCTTTCCAGTCGCAGTCCCGCTGCGTCCGGCGTAATCAATTTCATTTCCGACATCGATTATTCGGAGCGGTATAGCTGGCCGCATGCCGCGTTAATGTCCGATCCGAATTGGGTTCGGACCGTGACGCTGATACCCTTTGACTTCAAGATCCGAACAAACGCTTTAATCCGATCAGGATCAGATTGCCGATAGCTGTCTGGCGTAACGTCGGTCGAATTGAATGGAATCAGGTTAACGTGGTAGAGATGTTCCCCGGGTCCCCGTCCCCTTAACAACTCGGCAACTTCTTCCGCATGCGCCGTCGAGTCGTTGACTCCGCGAAGAAGAATATACGCAATATACACCTTTCTCCCTGTATGGAGGATGTGACGATCCAATGCCTTCAGCACGTCGCGGACCGGGAATCGGTCGTTGATCGGCATCAGCTCGCTTCTCTGATCGTCAAACGGCGAATGCAGCGAGAACGTTAGATTGACCTGCGGAAACTCCCGTGTCAGCCTGTCGATCCCCGGCAGCAAGCCGATGGTGGAAATCGTAATTCGTCGATGTCCTAAACCAAAGAGATGCGGGTCGGTCAAAATCGTCATGGCATCAAAAATATGCGGGTTGGCGAGCGCCTCCCCCATGCCCATGAATGAGACGCTGTCCAAGGCGTGGCCGTTCAAGCGAAAGTGCAGCAATTGGTCGGTAATTTCGTCGGCGGTCAGATTTCGTTTCAGGCCGATGGTACCGGTAGCGCAAAACCTGCACCCGAATCCGCAGCCGCACTGCGTGGAAATGCAGTACGATTTCCACCCCCGCTCATAAGTAAGCCGTACGGCCTCAACGCGTTCGTCACCTGCAATGGCAAACAGCACCTTGCTGACCTGTTTCGACGTGAGTTCCTTTACCGGAACGATGCTGCAAACGTTCGGACCAAGCATCCGGGTCAACTCGTCGCGCAAAAATTTGGGCAGTATGGTCATCCGTCCGTATTCGCCGACGTTTTGCTTGAAAATCGCGTCCATAATCTGAGCATACCGATACTCGGGCTGCTTGAAGTCGGATAACATTCTCCGAATTGTTTCATATTTCGAGGTTAGTCTCATGTCTTCTCCTTACCGCCGGAGAAAACGTAAAAAGCAACCGTCAGTTGGCGCTTTGACACGTCATTAACCAACTATACAGAAAAAGCGCATACGCTTGCAGACGGATCGCTACGTACACCTGTCGATAGTTGGGTAAACCTCCGGCAACCGATTTGTTTTTTTGTGAACCGCTTCACCTAACAGGATCCGGTTCATAACATCATCTACTACCTCAATCTCCATCGCTTTCATCCTCCTAGAAATGGTTGATCTCTTTCAGTTCTACAACCTTTGTCGCGATGTGCTTGCAAAACTCGCTGTCATGCTCCACAAAAAGGATGGTCGGAGAATGCTCCAACAGCAGTTCTTCGATTTGCATCCGGGAAATGACGTCGACAAAATTGAGCGGTTCGTCCCAAACGTGCAAATGAACCCGCTCGCAGAGGCTTTTCGCGATTAGCACCTTCTTCTTCTGACCGCCGCTAAAAGAAGCGATGTCTTTTTCGAATTGCAACCGCGAAAAATCGAATTTCCTCAATATCGATTTGAACAAGCTTTCGTCAATTCCGCTGTTTCTGGCGAATTCCGATAAATTGCCCTGCAAGTGTGAGGTGTCCTGCGAAACGTAGGATATTTTCAACTGGCTCCCTTTTCGAAAAGTGCCGGAATAAGGAATTTCCTCGCCGCAAATCAGTTTGAGCAAGCTGGATTTGCCTGAGCCGTTCGGACCGGAGAGCGCAATGCGGTCTCCTTGCTCCACAGTAAAGCTGACGTCGCGGCAAACGTTCCTCTCGCCGTAATGAATCGAAACGCGGTCAAGCTCGACTAATTGCTGTTTGTGATACGCCAACTGAAATATTTTCAGGCTTTCCGAGCTTTCAACGTTGTGAAGCAGCTGGGATCTTTCCTCGATCGCGGATTGCTGTCTTTGCTCGATCGATTTGGACCTCTTCATCATTTTGGCGGCCTTGTGACCGATGTACCCTTTATCGACCTTGGAGCCGGAGTTGCGGGTACCGTTTTTTGTTTTTTCCACTTCGTGCGACCAGTTGCTCGTCCGCTTGGCAGCTTCGGACAGCCGCTTGATGTCCTTCCTCAGCTTTTCGTTCTCGGCCATCTCAAAGTTGTCCTGCCGCTGCTTGTTCTCCCACCAATCGGAAAAATTTCCCTTCTGGATTTCGATATTCGTCTTGTTGATCGAAAGAACGTGGTCCACGCAGTTGTCGAGAAACGCCCGGTCGTGCGACACCAAAATAAACCCGCGCTTGTCGTTCAAATAATCGCTGACCAGCTTCCGAGCATGCAGGTCCAAATGGTTGGTCGGCTCGTCAATGAGCAAAAAACGGTTTTCCTTCAAAAACAGGGCCGCCAGCAGCACCTTCGTTTGTTCTCCGCTCGACAACGATTCGAACGGCCGGTACAACACGTCCTCCGACACATTCAGCAGCGAAAGCTCACGAAGGAGCTGCCAGTGCTCAAATTCCGGATAGATGTCGGCGACGACGTCGACGGTATGGTTCTCTTTGTGTTCAACATGGAATGGGAAGTACTCAAAGCTGACGCCCGCCGAAATCGTTCCGCTGTATTCGTACTTACCGAGCAGCAGATGGAGAAACGTGGTCTTGCCCCGGCCGTTTCTCCCCGTAAAGCCCAATTTCCAGTCGGTATCGATTTGAAAGCTTACATTCTCAAAGATGTTGTCGTAACTGCCGTCATAAGCAAACGTCAGGTTCGTTACCTTGATCAATGACATGTGTCTGCAACCTCCTTTGTGAAAATAAAAAAGAGCTACAAGAAAGTTACCTTTCTTGCAGCTCAAAAATACGGCAAATCCATCCCGGTACAGGGTATGAAAAAGATATATTTTCTGAGTGAAAAGAATAAGGTAACTTTCTTGCCAATAAAGAATAAAACAAATGCTGCTTTATTCTTTAAAAAAGTGGCAAGAAATATTACATTATCCTCTTCAACTCCAATCGTTAAGTGTCAGCACGATCTTAACATACCCGCGTCTACGTTGCAACATCCTAGAAATGATTACCCAAAAATCGAACTGGCCCATTGGCTTCACAGCCGTTAACTGAACAGGTTTGGTGGAACCCCTGGCCTCATCGCTGCCAGTGTGGAGATGTACTGTCCTCGCGTATCTCAAAATGCCCGGAAGCCTACTCCTATAAGGGTTTTCGGGCATCACTCTGTTTTTATGTATCCGTAGGTTTCCGGCTGTTTTCGGGGGTTTTGTGACCATTGTTGTGACCACAGATACAGATCGCCGTATCTATTGATAGGGTAAACTAAGAAAATAAGTAGAGGCAGACTAATCCACTTTAGGGGCGAGGCCCCTTTTTTGCTATCTATAATCACGAACAAATGTTTGGTATAATGATTTCATCAACTCGGTGAAGGATTTGGCAATTTCATGTCGAATAATAAAACAAATTAGTGAGGTGCTGGATTATGGTTTACACATGCGTTGATTTATTTGCCGGAGCAGGAGGCCTCTCGGAAGGTTTAAGACAAGCAGGATTTACGATTCTTGCGGCAAATGATTTTGACGATCACGCGGCTACTACATACAAACATAACCATCCTGAAACGATCTTTTTTGATGGGCCGATTCAAGATATTCAAGCAGAAGATATTTTGAAACGGACTGGATTGAAGAGAGGGGAGCTTTTCTGTCTTGCGGGCGGTCCTCCGTGCCAGGCATTCAGTGTGTATAATCATCAACGGGGCATGCATGACGAACGTTCCGGGCTCTTTAGAGAGTACATCAGAATCGTCGAAGGTTTGTATCCAAAGTGGATTGTTATGGAGAATGTCACCGGAATGAGTTCGGTTGAAGGCGGATTGGCGATTAAGGAAATTATACGCTCTTTAACTGAATTGGGGTACGAAGTTGAATGCAAGACTTTGAAAGCGGAGGAGTACGGCGTCCCTCAGGAAAGAAGACGTATTATTTTTATAGGGAACAGGCTTGGCTTGCCCATCCGGTTTCCTGAGCCATCACATGATGGAGTGAACCGTCCCTTTGTAAATGTAGAGCAAGCAATTATGGATTTGCCGGAAATCGGAGTGAATGGCGGAGCAGACGAAATGGATTACACTCAGGAAAGAGTATGCGAATACCAGCGTTACGTAAGAGACGGATCGCTGATGGTGTTTAATCATACTTCTCCGAACCTTAGTGATATTAACATCAAGCGGTTATCGTACATCAAACAGGGTGGAAGCTGGAGAGACATTCCTGTTGATTTACTGCCTGCCGGAATGAAAAAGGCAAAACGTTCTGATCACACCAAGCGGTATGGCAGACTGTCGCTCCAAGGGCTCAGTAGTACGATTTTAACCAAGTGTGACCCTCACTGGGGAGCGTATTTCCATCCAACGCAAGATCGGGTCATATCGGTAAGGGAAGCGGCGAGGTTTCAATCTTTCCCGGATAAATTCAGATTTCTTGGACCTAAAGCCGAACAATATAAACAAGTAGGCAATGCTGTTCCTCCATTGCTTGCAAGAGCCGTTGCAATGGAAATCATCAATGTGATGAACGAACATGAGGCCGCTTCGGAGGAGAAATTGATTGAAGTCCACTGATGTTTTTGTAGAGATACTTGGATGTCCTGCAGATGAAATGCATGAGCCGGTAAACGCTGATTACATTTGCCCTTTCATTAGTGAACGGTGTGTAAAAAGGGGCCATAACACGAGAGACCCATTTCCAGTCTGTACTTTATGGAAGCAGAGCGGTTCGGGTGTTAATCGTGTTCCAAGCAGACCAGTAATTGTTTGTCCGAAAAGGTTTTTTACAGCAGACATCGTTGGAGATATACTTGAACATGTTTGGGTTGGTCCGTATGATCGTGAGAAGATTGAGGCTGTCCGAGAGATAAAAATGGGCAAGATCGGGAACGTAGATATGGTTGTATGCGACACTTCAACTCTCCCGGTTCTTGATAAGTTTGTATCTGTCGAATTGCAAGCTATTGACATTACAGGCAGTGTATCGGACGCATATACCGATCACATTAGCCAAGTAGTCATGGAAAGACCGCCGAAATACAATTTTAATACAGCTAACGTCCATAAGAGGTATCTTACACAACTTATTAAGAAGGGTTACTTTCATTCAACTTGGAGAAAGAAAATTGTTGCAGTTGTACAGGACTTCCTTCTGGAAAGCATAAGGGAAAGGGTTAGATTTGCGGCAACTAATCCGAAAGACGAGAATACGAGTATTGTCTTTATGTCATACTCGCTAGATACTTCTGAAAAGGATGAGGAAGGTTACTATCGATTGAAATTGAAAGAAGTTGTCGGAACTGAACACAGTGTCTTGATGAACGCGGTTGTATATGAAACCCCGCCTGACCGTGAGCAGTTTGTTGAGGCGATCAAGCGTCAACTTTAGTGAAATACGAGATGTTGGGGAGGTCTTTGGCCTCCTCTTTCCGCTATACGAAAGCATTATTTGATAAGGGGGCTAAGTCATGATTACTATCCATTCTGCCGATGGCAATATCATTGCTAATACGGATGATTGGCTTCGCTACTCTCCGCCAGCCAAAAAAGAGCTTCAATGGCGGCATGGAAGAAGTGCCAAAGAACTAGCCAAATCATGGTTCAGAACAGGTAAAGCACAAATGCCTGCCGAGTTGACAGCGATTCTCCAATCACACCCCACTACAAATTGTTTTCAGATGGAGACTGGAATTCCCGAGAAAGAGACCAAACTCGACGATTTCAAGGGGAGCGGACGTATCCATGATATGATTCTGCTTGGAAACACACGGGATAACCGTGTTTTAATATCGATTGAAGCAAAAGCGGACGAGCCGTTTGGGGAAGTAATTGGTGATTACGTTCAATCTAGTCTGAAGTCCAACCCACGAAGCCGTGTTCCCGACCGAATTCGTCAACTGGCAATGGGGTTATTTGGCCACACCGAAGTATCCACACTTCGATACCAACTAGTTCACGCTGTCGCCGGAACGCTTATCGAGGCCTTAAATCAGCAGGCGACACAGGCAGTTTTTATAATACATGAGTTCATTCCGGCAACAGGTAAGACGGATAAAGCAAAGAATAATGAACTGGATTTAGAGGCTTTTATAGCTTTGCTATCGGATAGTCGGCAATCAATAAGCGTTGGCAAACTATCCGGTCCATTTTATATGCCCGGCAATTCCAGGGTGCCATCGAATATTCCACTGTATATTGGAAAAATCGAAACAGTTGTTTAGAGGAGTAATGAATATGGACGCGGGTAAACGAATTCAGGGAGAACATCAAATAAATGAATGATCCGGGTCATCAATATCTGGCTGATGCACGTGAAGTCGTTATTGCAGGCAAATTGATGTTGCTAGGATAAACTGTCAGTCGACCGCTGTCAGGTGCAAGCAGATATGATCTTGTAGCGGAAAAGGATGGGCGGTTCATTAAAATTCAAGTTAAGAGTTTGAAACGAGATTCCGCTTATAAAAATTCACCGTTGCCATATCCTGTGTATGTGCTTGAAGCATACTCGCTTAATCCTGTCAGCGGTGAGAAGAAAGGGTACAATCGAACGGAAGTCGATATAATCGTCGGATACAATCACAAAGATGATTGTTTCGCCGAGGTGCCGCTGGATGATTTTAATGGCAAATTGAGCGGCGTTGTTCATGCAAAAGAAGGTATTCGGTCGAAGTATTTCAATTCGTGGGTGGCATTGTCGGAGATATAGTAGAAACCCGTAGAAACCCGTAGAAACCCGTAGTTCAATTTCGGAAGTATCTGTATTGTAAGGGTTTTGAAGTCCAGTGGCAATAAACATGAATATAGTCTAACTTATACATTTTACTTTATCATATGGAGTATATACAAATGTCGAATCTTCTATTAGCTTCACAATTTAATCGAGTGAGTATACCAATTGGCCCATTTATAAATTCTTCAATAATTTACCAAATAATTTGCCATGTTCAGGGTTTGAGTACTGATCAAGTAATAGTTATCGCTCCATTTAATGAAGATTACAAAAATAGTGATAAGTATATGTTTGTTGGTTATAGCCAAAGGTTAAGAAGAATTGAGCATTTGACATTAGAACAGGTGTTTACATCCTTTGATTTATTAATGGAGAAACTTGCAGATTCTTCAGACGATACTCAGCCATTAACGGCTATTGAGATTCAGGAAGCGAAAGAAAGGTTGCAACAAATTAATTCTAAGATTGCAGTAGGCAGCGACGTTCATTTTGAACTTACTGATAAAATATCTGTATTGTTAAACAACTCAGGAGATGAGCATAAGTCTGAATTATGGAGTTTAAAAATAGACTTTTCATCCCTAGTTTTCGAACCATTAGTGTTTGAATTTGTCGGGTATAAAGGCAGTGATGACAAGATAAATATTTTTATGGAGATGGGAAATACTGAAAATTTTAAAAAAATGCATTTGTTAGATGACGTGAAAATCTATATTGACTACGGTGATGGTTTTAACTTAGAGTATTCAGGTATTTGTACCAATATGTTTCTAATAGATAAAGCGGTCGTAAAATTTAATATTGAATCCATGGTTTATGATTTAAAAAAAAGCAAAAATGAGCCGGTTAGTCGCAAAAAGAGTTAGTCCTTTAAATCTTGCATATTTTATTATGCGAAATTCTGGACTAAGCGATGAAAAAATCAATATAGAGGGATTTAATAAAAGTGAACGAGTGTTTACGGTGATGGTGCCAATTTATAAATTAGTCTTAAAAAGCTCAATTGGCTTAGCTAACGTAACATTAACTCCCTCTGGTCAAAATACTCGTGAATTGGAAAATATTTATAAGTTACTTGAAGATGATGCCCACATTTTCAAGGATAATACTTTAGCTATTATTCATATTGAAAATGATAATATATATGACGCCTATAATATTGCCAAAATACAAATTCAACAATCACTAGATGTTCTAATGCATCTAGTACGATCAGATACTTTGTTTCAGGGTTTTTCGACAACAGATAAGGTACAATATTGGAAAAGAGATGAACTTACACCAAAGCCCGAATTGAGTTCTTGGTTTTATATAGAGGATAATTTCACAGGAGAGTATATTGCAACAAATACCGATAAAATAATAGAGCCTGAGGCTCTTGTATTAGATGATAATTTTAATAGCAAGTTATCCTTATTAGAATGGTATGAATCACTATTTTTTGAATTGGCTGATAATAAAAATAAGAAAATTGAGTCTTTGTTTAGTGCTTTAAAATGGCTTAGAAGAAGTTGGGATGCCGATAATGCTGAAGACCAAATAATATATGCAATTATTGCACTTGAATTTGTTATTGCCGGCGAATCAGCTCCACCATTAATATCGCCAAATTATCAAGAATCGATAATTAGAGCATCATTAGAGGCGTTAAATGAAATTTATATTGGAGATGAAAAAGAAAAAAAATTAATAATTCAACAGCTTAAACAGAAATTGTCACATGCCCTTACTGACGCTCCGTTGTTATCGAAGATGCGTAGTTTAATACAAAGATTAAATGTACCTATTGCTGAGGAGGATATAATGAGAATAAAAAATGCGAGGACTCTAAGAAATGAAGTTGTCCATGGTAAGTCAAGTGAGGCTTTAAAATTGATTGACGTTTGGAAGTTAAATAATGCTATAGGGTTAATAACTGCACATAAATTAAAATCTATAAAGGGGTTAAATGAATGAATTTATCTGAAGCGAGTTATCGGCTCGGTCAGATCCTGCGGAGGATAAAGGAGGGACAGGAGCTTTATCAATTACATGAAAATCTTAAGTCGCGGCTTTCCCATGAATCTTGGGATTGTTTAAATAAAATGAGAACAATAATGCTGCATTATTATGCCTTTCCTGCTTCATTAAGCATTATTGTTGGCAATTCAAATAGAGATGACCTTCCGTTGCCATTAAAAAATCAAATTGACGAGATTAATAAATCTGATGAAACAAAGGCTTTTTGCTCATTATGTGAATCCTTTGGCAGATCGATGGAGAATTTTGTAAAAGAATTATTTGTTCCCAATAAAATTCCTAAATCATTTGCTGACTTTAGTACCCCACCGCAACTACGGCGAGCAATTCAAGACTTACACGTAGTAGTATCAAGAACAGGTATTTTTAAAGAAATAATAAAGTATATGAATCCTTCTAACATGGAATTACCTCCGTTAATTAATGAATTTGAATCGAAGATAGAAAAGCAATCACACCATTTTAGCAAAAGTCGTAGAAGGTTATTGATTGGGTTAGCAAATGATGAAGAAGAGATGAAGATGCTCGTTGCATTCCATAGTTTTAAGACATCAATGGACTTGATTAAACAAATAATATTTGAATCACATCTTGGATTAATGTTATTTCTTGACGACGGTCAAATACAAAGCGTAAAGGTAAAAAAACGAAAAAGGGCGATACACTTTACAGCGAGATTAAATCATTCAATGCTTGATATTATGAATTGGTATGGCTCCATTGTAAAGTTTCGTCGTGGAATTCATGACGAGTTCGGCCTTATAACAAAACGAAATATTCGATGGAACAGATCAGAAGATATAAAGATAAAGATTGAAGGATATTTATATCCTTTATACGATAGGGATATATTAAATTGAATTCAAATTAATTGATTTATTCCAAACATTAGTTCTATTAACTGTATTAGTGAATTAATATAGATATTTAATCCATATAGCGAATATGAGTATTTGTCAATGTAAATTAAAGAATCATCGCCACTTAAAAACGCGAATGCCAAATTTAAATGGCAAACAACAACCTTCTTACGCTTTAGCAGCTTAATAACCTGCAGGCGTGCTCCTGCCTCGCATCGCCCATGTGCCGGGATTGGGGCTTAAACCTAGTGGGATACGCCGCCTAGCCTCCGCCTGTGGCTAACGGAAGAAGACGATCAGGCTGACCCGAAGGGAATCCGGTGACGGGGAGTTCCGAGGGTGACATCAAAACTGTCACTACACCCGTAGAAGCTTGTGTGGCGATGTTTTCGGACAGGGGTTCAAATCCCCTCGCCTCCACCATACCTATCAGAAAAGAGACCGTGTTAGGTCTCTTTTCTGCGTTTTCGGTATACGTGGCGGTTAGAAAACCCGCGTAGTTATTGGATTTTTGCCTTTTCTGACTCTGAATAAGAAATATCTCTGATGGTGTACGGGGCGGTGCCACACTGTATACCAGTTTTAATGTCATCCAATAGACGGGCTCGCTCCTTCAACCGTTCCGTTAGAACGCGTCTTGGTCAAACTGGGTTTTCATTTTTAAAAGGTTCAGCATGATTGTTTAACGGTTGAAAATTGTTCGATTAGTTTACGTGATTTTGTAAAAATGGTTCCAAACAATATTTATAATCTCACATCGTATTAGTATCTATCGAATTTAGTATAGTAGAGATCTCATCCAATTTATTACAAACATCACTAAGACTATCATATAGGCCATTGCCTTTGATATCACTTGCTAATGATTCCAACTTATCGTATACATCTGATATTGAATTATAAAGACCTTGTCCCTTGAGTTCCTCAACAGATACTTTTAAGTCCTCAATGTTTGAATTGATTGAGTAAATTCCGTCCCTAATTTCTTGTAGAACTTCAATTAATTGCTCCAAAATAAATCCTCCTAGTAATTGTGGTTAGAAAAAATTAACGACTAAAGAACGATCTTTCCATTAAGATTTTTAACAACCCCTGATTCAACGAGATAATCGCAAGCTTGTTGCATTGCATTGCTAATATTGCCGCCGGTTCTGCTGAATCCGAATACCCGAGCTGTAACTGAATAAAGGTCGTTTGTAGTGATTCCAAAACTTTTACTAACTATTTGTAGCATCGCCTCAGCGATCTCTTCTTTGGAAATATGATTGATCTTACTCCAACGTCATTTGAAAGCGGAACCCTGGCTTTTATGTTTTCAGCTCCCTTAATCCAAAGGAAATCACCCTTTCTCATCAACTTATCGGTAAGGTATTTACTGATTACATAGTTAACTGAATCTCTCACTTTTACTGTTACCTTTTGATTGCCAAACAGCCCGGCAACTCTTTTGCACAGCAATTCAAAATGGATTGGGTATTCCTTTTCGACAACATACTTAATCACGTTCTTAAGATAAGTCGTATCATCGGAATAACGTTTAACCTCATAGACATTAGCTTCTTCATAGTAGTCAAAGGAATAAGGGTTATCGTAAGTATGTTCACCAAGATCCGTGGGGTTCTCTATAATCTCGATACCAATCGTTTGCTGTAAGAGCTCGCTTTGAAACTTATGCATTGATCCAGAATTAACATTGCTTTCCTTGTACTCGCTTATGGCCTTGTTGACAGCATCCAGTAATTTACGACCTTCTGTAATAGGATCTTTAATCCAGTCAGTTGACCATATACGATAGATTTTCCAACCAATGTCCTCCAAGATGGTCTGACGCAACCTGTCACGTTCTCTAGCCGTTCTAGCAGAGTGGTATGTAGCTCCATCACATTCTATTCCAAGGACGAACCTGCCACTTAACGTAGGATGTTTAACGGCAAGATCGATTCGATATCCGGAGCAACCAACTTGAGTAGCAACCATAAATCCATTCTTTACTAAGAAGTCATACACAGACTCTTCAAATGGAGAGTCAACGTTAACCGAATCGGAATATGTCAGCTCATTAAGAATTGCATCGGGCCCATTCATTGCAAATTCTATATAAGATCGTAACATCTTTACACCTTCAGCATTTGTGCTCTCCAATTTAATATCTGTTGGCCGGATCGATCCAACAAGTTTAACATTATATTTAGCTCGAGTTATTGCAACATTCAACCGACGATAGCCGCCGGATCTGCTTAAAGGCCCGAAGTTCATATACATAATGCCATTTGAATCCTTTGCATAACCAATGCTGAAGATAATGGTATCGCGTTCATCCCCCTGCACGTTCTCAAGGTTTTTTATGAAAAACGCTTCTTCTTTATCTTCATTGAAGAATTTTTCAAATTCCTGATTTTGAAGACGCAATTGACGGATTGCTGTTTCAACGGCCTGTTGTTGGGCTTCACTAAAAGTGACAACTCCTAGGGATCTTTCAGGGTAGTTGCGGAAATGCTCATAAACCAATTCAGCCACACGTGTTGCCTCTTTTACGTTACATTTCTTACCGCCACGATCATAAACTCCATTCTCAACATAAATATACTCGACTCCGTGGTCAGGTACTTTATCAATGTGAGAAGGAAATGTGATTAAATTATGATTGTAAATTTTGGCGTTTGAGAAAGCAATCAGGTGTTCATGGCGACTCCTATAATGCCATCTTAGTGTTCGCTCCGGCAGAACAGTAAGTGATTCATCAAGAATAGACTCAAATGCGTCGGTATCGTCAAATTCTTCATCGTCTGCTCCATCGCCATCAAAGTCTCCATCTGAAGTATTCGCGGCAAAGAAGTTGGTTGGTGGCAGCTGTTTATTGTCTCCGGCAATAATGACTTGCTTCCCCCTCATAATTGCTCCTATTGCATCTTCAGTACAAACCTGTGATGCCTCGTCGAAGATTACCACATCAAAGTTATAGTTCTCTGCATCGAGAAATAAGCTTACGGAAAGGGGAGACATCATCAAACATGGTTTTAGAGTAAGTAATAAATTGGGTATCGCCTTGAATAGTTTCCGTAGTGGAAGTATTTTGCGTTGTTTGCCTAGTTCACGCTTTAATATTCCAATCTCATCCATAGCCATTGTCGCCATGTTCAAATCTGGCAACCTTGAGACAAGACGTTCTTTTATCCTTGTTCTTGCCAAGGAAAGTTGAGTTATATCGAGGCGATTAAATTCCCGTATGATCTCATCGTGGCTGCGGCTACGGAAAGAATTAACTGCAGGAAACTTTGAGATTACAGAGTCTACCCACAGTCGATAGAAACGCTTAAGGAATGTACCGACTATCAGATCTTTGTCGATCTTGAGTTCTTCTACTTTCTGGACATACTCCGACAATCCTTCTTTCTTACACTCATCCCTGATGCTACGGAAATCAATCCATTCTTCCAGAGATGATATGTTGTTCAGACATTTGCTGATCTTTAATAAGATGGAGGTTAAGTCTGTTCGTTGTAACTCCTCTACATTGTCAAAGAGGTTTGCAAACCATCGCCATTCTTTCTGTATATGATTCAAGCTATCCTTAAGAATCTTCTTGTAAGAAGAGACCTCTGCAACATATGAGGAATCAGAACAAATGCGAGCAATAAAGTTCTGTGGCAATAAATACTTCTCATGTAACTTCTTAAAATCTCCGGCCCAAGATAATGATCCTAAGATGGAGCCCCAATCAGTTTGGATACTACCGTTGAAGAAACTCTGGAAGTTTTCTTTTAGGTTATCGCTCTCCTTATTGATTGTGCGATCAATAATCTGAATAATTTCCAACTTGGAGAGATCATCTATAACTTCGTCATATGAAAGTTCTTTATGACTATGCTTAGTCACTTCTGTAAACAATCCATCCAGTACTTGAAGTGAATTCATTACACCGGTAACCATTTCAAGAAGTACTGATACATCCAAATTCTTATAATCGGATGTAGATGGCAGTATCCTTTGAAGAGTAAGAACCAGATCAGGGTCTTTTATGATACCAAGCTTCTCATGTCGTGTTTTAATGTCCTGATAATTCGCTTCTCCATCAACGAGAAAGTTTTTAACGCTAACAGGAATAGGCTCACCTGAGAAACAGTTGAGAATGCTTGAGAATTGTTTGAACGATTGATCCAAGAGCCCCCAATCAGTCATTTTCCCAAGATAATGGCTTCCCAATAATTGAGTAAGTATCTTTTCATTTTCATTTAGCCAAGAATGAATATCAGCGATTTCTTTTAATTCGTTTAAGACAGAGATAATGGTTTGATCATCGAACTTCTGAGAATTATCTTTCATTAAAACACGAATTTGTTTTTTATCTGTTCTGTAGCTCCTTTTAAAAACCTTGAACCAAGTAGTGTATTCAATCTTGAATCGTTTCAGCATAGATGAATAATCAATGTCAAAGATCTCTTTATCGAAGCGGCTGCTTATGGATGTTGTGAGATTATTGATCTGATCGTACTTATTCTTTGCTTCTTCTGACAACTTCTTAATAGCATTATATTTACCAGGGTCAAACCATGCCTCAGTAGGTCTTGGATTTAGAAGAATGAAGCTCAATAATGTATGAAGTGCTTCTAAACCCATGATCGATCTTTTATAAGGAATTTTTAATGTTTCAAAAATACTTTCTGCCGCGGCTGAAGCAGCTTCTATTTTTCCGCAAATGGAAGTCAGTTCATTAATGATCGATTTTGCGAACCTCAAAATATCATTGTCACTTGGAAAACTATCCTCATTTAATATAGGCCTAACTGTTGTAACCCTTGATAAGAGTAGTGATTTTGTATTTTCAGCTTGCAGATTGAAGTAATCGTTATCATAAATTTTGCCTAACTCGGACTGGTAATCTTCATATTCCTTTTTCATTGCAAGATATTTCTCCGCTTGCTGAATAAGCGGAGTAATATCTTCAGTAGTTATCCAATGAATCGGAATTCCTGGTGATTTCTCCGAGATATCGAAAATCTCAAGGATATCCTCTGTTGCAGCCAGGGTCAAATCCCTGTTCAGTTCGAAGTTATTATTAACTTTATTAAAATTCTCTACAAGTACGTGGAAAGCGGGGGCCAACTTCCTTAAGTTTGTTTCAATGTCATGCCGAAGTTCGTGCGAAACATTGGGGACTATGCAGTTTCTCCATGGGTTGAGTGCGTAGTCCTCCGTCATTTTTCCGATGGTTTTGGAGAGTTCATTCAAAAGGTAAATATATCTATTCAACTTCTCCGGTGTCGTTTCGCCCACATTGTCAATGGAGAAAATGACATCTGGAGTTTCGTATAACTTAGCTAATTTCCCATTAACACTGTATAGTGTTAGATTGAGAGGCTGGATGGGAGTGTGAAGTTCAGTAATATAACGGTTCAATTTTTCCCTTTGCTTTTCAAGTAATTCTAGTTGGGAGACTGCCTCATCATGAACTTTAAATCTACTAAGAGCCAATGTATTTCCAAGATCGTTTAGGACTTCCTTCTTATTAGCTCTATGGCTATGTAGGGTGAGGCAAAAATCAGATAAGCCTGCTTGCGTCAATCGTTTGTGTACAACCTCAAGTGCTGCCATCTTCTCCGAAACGAATAGCACTCGTTTTCCCTCAGCAAGACTCTCAGCGATTATGTTTGTAATGGTCTGGCTTTTTCCAGTACCAGGGGGCCCTTGCAGCACAAAACTGACACCTTTCTTGGAGTAAAGAATGGCGTCTTGCTGGCTAGAATCTGCATCAACGACTTGAAATGTATCAATAGCCCGAGTCTTCCTGTCGTGATCATACTGATTGAATTCTGCAGGCAGTGTTTTGATTTGGCTTCTGTCTCCAGCCAATCCTAGAAGTACCGGGTGTGCCTTTATCTTATCCTGGTTCTTATCCAGGTCTTCGTACATATTTATTTTCAAAAAAGAGAGCAGGCTTAATCCAGTCTCAAAAGCAACTTCCCATTTGTTTTTATTAACAGATTTATTGAGGTTGTTGAGATACTCGGTAATGCTATCTTCGTGTGCATCGAATTCAGGTAATGTAATTCCGAATTCATGTTCCATTTTATATTTTAATGTTGGGTTAACCACGACCTCGTCTTCATGTAGACGTAGGACGAAGGGCGAGGTAATGGACTCTAGTGTAAGTGATACCGGAACAAGTACGATGGGGGAGGTGATGATCTGATCAGAGTCTTGGTTCTCCTTCCACCTCAAGAAACCAAATGAAAGATATAGGATGTTGACACCTTGCTCTTCAAGTGCTGTCTTTGCTTTGTTTCTAAGATTTCTTAATGTTTTCTGTTGCTCTTTGATGGTTTGATTGGTTTGTAAATCGCCAGTTGAAGTATATGGTTCACTAACTTCGTCTTCATCGTCATCAAAATCTTCAAATGGGAATGGGAATTCTAAAGCTGTTTCATTAACGACGAGCAGTCTAAACAATTCAGCGAGATCAGGGGCTACTATCTTGATGTTGGAACGTTTGGTTTCTCGATAGTTGATGAGTCTGTTTTTCTTGCCCAAATCAAGAAGACGCTTCTTCCATTTATCTATGCGGACATCAATTGCAGCCATAATAACACCTCAGCCATTAGGACTAAATCATATGTATGTAAAAAGCTAACTAAATTATTATTAAGTTCAACAATTGACAAAGATCTCCTTCTTTCGACCAGTCGCAAATTGCCAAATCTCAACAAACTCTATGAAAAAGCTAAACAACAACAAGATAAGGGACAGTAACGATTCTGGTTGATAAGCGTCCTCCAAGTCCTTTTCATACGCTTCAGCAGGATATGCTGGTAACGGGTTTCGCTCAAGATGACTTGTGTTACAACATGTTTTCGAATGATTTTAAGCAAAAAAGAGTGAAACGTGCGGGCTTGAATGGTTGCCGCAATATTTTCATCCATCCCAGGTAAATGTGCGATTCGGTCACGCATTTCCTCTGCCGCTTTTTTTGGAAAACATGACCAGCAATATGTTTTTCGGATTGATGTTACGAACTGCGATCAGATAGCCTGTCCGGCATACCAGAACTGAAGTCTTGCCCGAACCCGCTCCTGCAAGTGTAAGCAATGGCCCTTTGAAATGACGTACAGCATGTATTTGCGGTTCATTCAAATAGATTCCCTGCTTCTCCAATGATCGAAAGAAAAAGGCATCTTTATCAGTATTGGGTATCAGGTCTTTGCTTGTTTCAGTCTTTGCGGTTTGGGCAATAGGGATCGTATGACTTCCCGCTCCAAGCGGAGTTTTGAAAAAAGTCCGGCTACTCAAACCATCACCTTCATTTAACTCGTGAAGCTCGTGCGTTGCGTTCTTTTCTCAACCGAGTGATCATATCATGGACGGCCCGTTGATTAGTGGGATTGGCAATGATTCTGAATAATACTTTCTTGCCATCTCTTAAACGACAGATTCTTCTTAATTCTATCACAAGGAATTGGGCCTTTCTTCCTGATCTTGATCAATATGTTGAACTCAATTAGGTTTTGTTACCCCTATTGGGAGTAAAGACGCCAAAATCGCAATTTTTTGGCTCAGTACCACTTGGCACAAGCTGAAATCCTTATGGATATTAGTCCTACGCCGACATTTCAATCGGTGAATGCTTACAGTAGGGTGATCAATATTCTATATATCGTCAATAGTGACGAATTGTAACGAACATCTACATAAAAAAGCCGAATTCGATTTGAATCGGCACGTAGAGTTAGAACACTAATAGCAAGATCGAAGTAATTTTATCCGTCCTTTTGTTCTGGCATACCACACGTTCCTTATGAAACCCGCCAATAGCAAACGGCCCTTAAGCAATAAAGCACGAAGCAAAGAAGGTAATATGCAATCCATAATCCGAGACAAAATCCCGCCTTTCGGCCATCATTAATAAAGCGGAGAGGCTCGCCCCCTCCGCCGCATACCGATTCTGTTGATATAGATAGTTTTGATGCCGATATCAATAATATTGCTCTACTGATATTAATCGCTTTGAGCCCGGGTATCATCGCTCAGTATACTTTTTACGTATGACCTTACCTGCTCAGGTTCAACGTAAAGTACGGCATTTCCGTTCACTGATTTTTCTTGTATGAGTTCCATCGGCGGCAATTGAATGCTGTCAATGCTTTCCCTGTCGATCTCAAAGCCCAGCTTGCTCAGCTTTATCATATCATCGTCGCTGATGTTCGTTTCGATATACGGCTCGAAAAAAAGTATTAGTTTTGGAAGCTCCGTAACTTTCGTTCTAGTAAGCAACTCTATGACGACAGCTTTCACAAACTTTCGTTGCCGTTCCGTACGGGCGAAATCGCTCATTGCATCATGCCGGAATCGAACGTACTGTAATGCCTGTATTCCGTCCAAGTGCTGATAGCCCTTTTTCAAATGGATTTCGTACATTGAGTCTTCATTGGAATCGACATAGTTCATATTTTTCTCTACTTCTAGGTCAATGCCGCCAATTGAGTCAATCAATCTGATAAAGCTCTGCATATCCATGTACAAATAATATTGGATTGGAATACCCGTCAATTCTTCTGCTGATTTCATTGCCAAACTGGAACCACCCATTGTAATTGCCCTGCTGATACGCTCCTCACCAAAACCCGGAATATTTACATATGTATCACGGAGAATGGAGAGCAATTTCATTTTTTTCGTTGCAGGGTCGATAGAAACGATCATCAAGCTGTCCGCAGAATGAATCTCGTCTTTCTTCCGGGAATCGCCGCCCAATAACAGAATATTAATCCTGTCCGTACTCTCCCACTTTGCTGGAGCGGTTGTCTGAGCCGCTGGTGCTTGGCTTTCATTTGTCACCGCCGTCTTGGTCGTTACCGTTGCCTTCCCAAGAGCGTCATTAAACGTCAGATAGTATTTGAAAAAGAAAAACAGACCTGCAAGCAATGCCAGTAAATAAGGTATCGTTAATACGGCAATAGGCAATACCAAATTCGTTCCGCCTGACGCTGTGATCTCTGCTTCCCGTGACTCATGCTTATTTGGGTCTCGGACAATGGCGATGATTTTCCTTTTTGCTTGATATAGATACAACTTGTTTGCAAAAATGCCCAGCACCGGTTTAGGGATGCAACAGATAACCAGCACCAATTGGAGAAGGCCGGGGCTCTCGATCGGGTTCCATTCGCTGAAAACAGAGGCAACAATCACGTTGCTCCAAACAAACCAAATGATGAGATAGAAGACACAGTAAAGGTACATCTTTCGGTACATCAGCCAGTAAGCATCAAACAGAAAGGCAGGCCAGTTCCAACGGCTATTGCGTCTCCATTTCTGTAAGTATACATCGGCGTTTTTGCCAATGAACCAAGAAAGCTCTTCTTCGGAAACACCACTCGTTTGGGTCTCAGTGATGTTCTGCGGTCGATGATAGCTGGTATTATTACCGGCATCTATCCGTTGCCTGCATTGCCCGCAAAAATTTTGATTGTCCTGTAGTGTATGTCCGCAATTTGTGCAGTTCATGTCTAACTCCTTTGCCGTAATCTTCGAGGTAACTTTTCTCGTTAATGAAGCCGAATCTTGGCACCGTTAACGGTTGTATAGTCCTCTGGATGTGTTTGTTCCCGCGGCGGAGAGGTTACGGTTGCTCTGGCTTCTTCAAGCATGAGCAATGCCTCTTGGTTATACGTCATTTTGGCCAGCATGACTCCTTGATTTGGGTCTGCACCGCTCTCCAGCATCAATCTGACAATGTCGAGTTTGTCATACATGATCGCGAACTGAAGACCGCCGTTGATATCGGCCCCGTGCCGAATCAATAACTCGACTGCTTTTATTTGTCCCCTCTCGATTGCATCTTTCAGTGCATATGGATCATTAGCAACATTTATGCCCGCTTCAATCAATAATTGAATGACCGGCACCGGATCATCAACGTAATTTATGGCGATAGATAGATTGCCAACGAGTATCTTCTCCCCGCTTCCATAGTTCGCTTGCTCATTCGGACTGGCACCATGGGCCAGAAGTTTTCTTATCATGTTTATGTCGCCGTTTCTGACAGCAAGATTCAATGGTGTGTACGCAGAATCGGTATGTGCATTCGGATCGGCCCCGAGTTTCAACATCCAGTCCACCATGTTCATGTCTCGTTCGTTTACTGCGGATAACAATAACCGTTCCTTCGGTATGAGCTTGATGATCATTACGACGGCAATACAACACGCTAGCAAGGAGAACATGATCTTTATAAACAGCCTCACTGGTTACCTTCCTTTCAATGCTTAGTAGTATCCGGCTCTCATCTTGTCTTCGATGTTAGTCGCAATCACAAGCAAAATTACGCCAACAACCAAAATGATGAATCCGATTCCGATTTGTGTTCTCTTCTTCTTTCTAATCGAAGCAATGATATGTACAATGCCGGAAACTTCCGAAACAGCACCGATGATTTTTAACAGCAATGCCAAGGTTGCCATTGAATGTACCTTCTTTCGTATGTTTGGAGTGAAGTCTTAATGTAAATAGAGGGAGCACAGCGGCTCCCACAGATTGATTAGAAAACTACAAATTGATGCGACGAATCGCTTTATTGTCGTCATCATAAATAATGACGTTACCGTTGCTGTCAAAACTCAATTGACTGATTTTTTTGATCGGATTGCCGTCGTTGTAGGTCAGGTCATTGCCGTTGATGAAGATGTTCAGCTTACCAGCTGTGGTTAACTCATAAATTGTCGTACCGCTGGATAGATAAAACTTCCCTTCATAAGCTGTAAGACTATCAAAGCTCATATTGTCAAATTTGATGATGGACTCTACTTTTCGAGGGAATAGATGAATCTTACTGAGAGTCTTATTGCCAGTGTCAAAAACATAAAAGTCTGAATCTGTTAGTACCGCGTCACCTTTGCCATATTTATTATCTTCATCCCAATAAGACGCATAGAAATTAGTCCAAAACTTCACTCCAGTATGATCGTTGCTCGCGGCAATCCGAGTAGCTTCCGAACCTGTCTCCCCTTGATAAACAAAAGATTCACCACGATCACTTTCCGTCTCTGCATATACAAGTGTTTTGTCATTTAAGAATTGAAAAAAGTTATAGGATTTGTATATCGAGCGATATGAATTCAGATTATATACTGCCATTTGTACTGTTGGGTAGATTTCGTAAATTAGTTCACTGGCATCGTTCATCCCTAATAAATAGACTTTATTGCTTGCTTGATTGTATACCAATTTTTTCGGGATTAATTTCGTGTAGTCGTAGTGGACTGCTTTACCGTCTTTTCTATAATCCCAGTCGAATGAGCGGTCTATTGTGATGGTTTCGACTGTACCATTTGATTTATTAAATTTGCGGACTTTATTTTTATTGTCTGCACTGTCAAGAAAGAAAATGTTTCCGTCTCTATCAAGAGTCATGCTCTTCACTGACGATATTTTTGCCTGTCTGACCGGCCCATCTACAATACCGGCCCCCATCCCGCCAACAAGGGTATCCACGCTGAATTTCGCCGCCTGCGACGGTTGTTGCGGCTGGCTTGGTGTTGTTTGTCCCGGTTGAGTTACGGGCGGTGTAGGTATTGTTGGGGTTGTCGTCGATTGGTCGCCCCCTCCGACGCCTTTGTTGTCGTTGCCATACATGAATGCCCGCCACAGCAACGCGGCGGCTTCGGCCCGGGTGATGCTGTTTTGCGGACGGAACGTTTCATCGGGATACCCAGAAACAAGACCGTTCTCAACAGCGATGGCAACGTAGTCCTTCGCACTTTCCGAAATGCCCTCGTAATCCTTGAACATTGCTTCGATGATGGAGCGATTGGCCAGACGTGCAACATCGTACCCCTTCAGTTTGACGATGGCGATGGTAATATCTTCCCTCAACGCCGGTGCTGTCGGATTGTAGATATACTCACCGTTTGCCGCCCTGTAACCGGTAAGGTAGTCTTTCGCTGTCTCAATCCAAGGCGAGTACCAATCCGTTACCTTTACGTCGCTGAACGACGAATAGTTGACTTTTTTCGCTTGCAGACCAGCCGCTTTGACGATGATAGTTGCAAATTCGGCACGAGATATCGTGTTATCCGGGCGAAACTTATGATCCGGATAACCTTCAAGCACTTTCTTGTTTACCATTTCAGCGATATATTTATACGCCCAATGGGTGTTCGGCAAATCGGTAAACGATACTGTTGGCGTACTCTGCGGCATGTTTTGAAGCTCTTCGCCGTATTCAACAGGAGCCGCAAACATCGTTCCGGTCAGGGTGAATATCATGAGAAGTGCTATTAATGCAGATGCAATTTTCTTATGTACCATTTTCATTCCTCCGTATGCTATAAATCTGCTGAAAAAACAGAGCTACATTATCAATGGACTGAAGGATAGGATAGTAGCGTAGGATGGGCATCATGGCTATCTTTTCTCCTTGTCCCTTCGAACATGGTTCACATTCATCTCTCATTTCGGTTGCTGATATATGTCCCCCCTTGATAGAAATTGTAGAATCTTGGCAGATGTATCCAAGGCAATTATACAACAAACTTCACGTATCAGTGTAGTATTACTGTCACTATGTTAGGATAAAAGTCGCAATCACACTCTACTAAGCTGAAGTAGAGGTGATACATAATGGATTTCAAGCAAATGGTAGGTGAACAAATCCGCAAGATTCGAAAGTTAAGAGGCATGACGCAGGAACGTCTGGCGGAACAATCCGGCCTTAGCTTCAGCTATATAAGTGATGTTGAACGTGGAACCCGCAATATATCGCTGGAATCGTTGGGCAAGATAATCAATGCATTGGGTGTGAAGCCCGCTCAACTGTTTGAGGATATAGATGAAATAACGGAACATTCTGGGAATGGCGAAATACAAAACAAGATCGAAGACATGATCACTTTACTGAGTGAGCGTCAAATTGAAGAAGTGGACTTTGTTCTGACGGTGGCCCGTGAGTTTCTAAACACCATTGATCGGAAGAACCGTTGAAAATATCGTTTGCACGGCAATAATCGGCCCTATATAGAGGAAAAATGATACACATTTTCCGGCGGCACCCCCGTGCATAATTGAAGGCGGGGGCCTGCCGTTTCATGCCCCACCCGGTTGCATAGGACTGTTGTCTGCTTATTTGGCAGACAGCAGTCCTTTTTTGTTTTTCTGGCGATAATAAGCGTTTTGACAGCGAGGACACAGCGGCAAGGTGAGAGGCTTGCCCAATCACAAAGAAAGGAGGTGCTACCATGTTTCGGAAGCGATTATCGTTGATCAGAATTGCCTTTTTGGGAAAAACCCTTAATGACGGCGATCAATCAGCAAAGTCCAGTCAATACCCAATCATTCGACAGCGGCAAAGTGAATTGTGATGACTGCGGAAAGGTTTTGGATGTGCAGGAGGGAGAGGACATCTTTGTTGATGCATTTGTTTATTCCGTGCCCGAATCCAGAGTGGTATGCAGTGAGTGCTATGTGAAGTACGACAAACTTTTGCTCCGCCGCTGAACATTAACTGAAATTGATGGTAAGAAAGGAAGATGCAGAATGTTGATCAACGTGTATATCGCCAATCTGGCGAAATACAACGAAGGGAAACTGGTTGGCCGTTGGGTCACGTTGCCAATAGAACGGCATGAACTGGAGCAATGCATCCGGGATGTGCTTGGCAAAGATGAAGAATACGCGATTCATGATTATGAATCTCCCTTTGCCATTGGCGAATACGAGGATGTGTTTGCCATAAATAACGATATGGAGATATTGAGCCGTTACGACGGCAGGCTGGTTGCGGCACTGTGTGAATTTCTCGGCAATCGTGACGAGGTGATTCAGGCCTTGCAGGCCGGGGAGTTCATCGTGTACTACGACATCGATGATTTGACCGACGTTGCGGAGCAGATGGTAGAAGAAGGATTGTTCGGCCATGTGCCGCCGTCAGTGATCCCATATCTGGATTACGGCAAGATCGCCCGGGATTTACAGCATGACGGTTGGTATTTGAGCCGTCAGTTGCGGATTGCCGTGCGGTTGCAGTCCTAACAGCCTGACATTTAACTCAATATCGTTGATTTGCCTGCTTGCATCAAAGCGGGTTATTTGTCGTGGGCATTTGACAGTGAAAATCACCGGTTGTGAGAGTGCCGGAACATGGAAGGGAGGTGAACGCAAATGGTCGTACGCAGAGGTTTACCGGATGAGTTGCAGACGTTATTAAAGCGGCTGGTCGCCAACGGCAGTGTGCGAATCGCGGGCACATTGCTGTACGCATGGTTCAGACGCTGTTGGGAGTTGGACGATGAGACAGCGGCCTATTACATGCGGCGATACTTTGAAAAGTATTTCAGCCGTCAACCCCAGTCTCACCGGAAACATGCAGGTGCAAAATGACCGTCGGTTCCAGACTAAGGCAAGGAGGTGAAACGAAGATGGATTATCAGGCGTTCAAACGCAACAGCCAGAAGGAATATCTCGGCTACTGTGAACTGAAGGGCTTTATATACAGCGTGCAGATCGACAGTAACAAATACGCTGTCGTTGCCCTGAAGAACGGGCAAGTTGAAGTCTTGATCACATACTACGTGAAGCACGAAGTATCCGTCTAATGTTGCTTTGATGGGCAACGATGGACGGATTTTTTATTACTTGCGAAGGAGGTGATACGCATGGATCGTCTGCAAACACTTCAGAAGCAAAAACAATTCTGGATGTCGGTGAAACGCACGCTGGACAAAGATGCCCCGATGCATACCGAGGAAGGATTTCAATACGCCCGCGTGCTGACGAAACTGGTGCTTATTGAACTGGAGATCGAAGAGATCGAGGGCAAAGAAAAAGCCGCCCGTCTATAACGGAGCGACAAAGAAAAATGACCTGTACTAATCTTAGCGGATTTAATTACATCACGCAATGGGAGAGGCCGCCGCGGCTTCTCCTTTTGCATTTTATGGAGGTTAAATACATGAATGTATATGAATTGTCTTCGATTAAAACGCTTTTTGCCGAAGCACTGGCCGAAAAGCCAGGCTCGTATGTTGTTGAAGAAATCTTTTCCCGGTTTCCGTCGCTGATTGAGTTGATGAATGTAACCGAGCAGGAACTTACCGCCATCAAGGGCATTGGAAAGGTTAAGGCTCGACAGATCATTGCCGCTCTGCAACTTGCACGAAAGTTAAACGCACCTATCCGCAATAATCCATATGTGATTCGTTCTCCGAAGGACGCCGCCGATATCTTGATTCCTGAGATGCGGTATCTGCAACAAGAACATGGGGTCTGCCTGTTTTTGAACACTAAGAACATGCTGATAAACAATACGCCGGTAACAATTGCAATTGGGTCTCTTAATAGTGCCATAATTCATCCCCGCGAACTGTTCAGAATGGCCTGCAAATTATCGGCTTCCTCCCTGATTTTTGCTCATAATCATCCGAGTGGTGATACAACGCCTTCGCCAGAGGATATACAGCTTTCGGTTCGCTTGAAAGAGTGTGGCGAACTAATGGGGATTGATGTTTTGGATTCGATTATAGTTGCGGGAGATAGCTATTGCAGTCTTAAAGAGCGTGGCCTTGTGTAATTCATCTTCAACAATCTGCACTTTTAACAGCGGTTCGCTCTCATATTTAGCGGGCCGCTGTTTTCATTTCACAATGAAAGTGAGGCAACAGATATGCGTAAACAATGGTTGGAAGAGTACGAGCGTTTGGTGGTCGCCGCCGATGATCTGCATCATCGCATTGATTCGTGCGGACGGCTGATTGATAAACTGCTGGTTGATGTATATCGCGGCAAGCATGATGACCATGAGGCCCGCATTTTGATTCAAGTGTTGGCGGAGATTCAGGCCGACGTTATGCAGAGGTATTGTCATATACGCCTTCAGAAAGCGATTCTCGCCCGGTTTATCGATGGGCTTCATCCATTTCATTAAGCATCATCAAATCACACGTTGGAGGACGATCTACATGAACAAAAATGACGAACAGCAGTTTTTACCGGCGGCGGTGCAACAAGCAGATACGGATAGCGTTGTCGGGCTTCATCCGCAAATTATTATCATCGTACACATTGATGAAGATTCACGTCTCAATGCCCCCGCAGGTACTGTACAGACCATTGTGTGCTTCACTGAAGCTGATAAGAAACGATTTGAAATAACTTTGCTGGCTGACGACATTGCAGATGGCGGCGTGCAACGAAAGTTGAAGTTCTTACGGCGGCTCATTGAAAATCTGTGCGGCGGCGGATGGCGAGTACGTTTCTTCAAATCATTTGGCTCTGCAAGCATGATGCTTGATCGTGCAGGAAGAATATTGCTAATCAATACGGACGCGGTGTTGCGGATGCCGTACCGTTCTATGGTAAACCTTCTTAGTAGACTACCGGAGATGATCGCCAACGTCTATAAAGGCGTGAAATCGACCGTTAAGGGGGGTGGTGGGCCGAATGGTATGAATAGTCTATCGGCTAGTGAGAACGCCTGTATCAGCCTCATAGTGAGCGAGAAAGGGTTGCTGTTCCCGCACGGATTTGTTTTAAGTGCCGAAGAGCAGATGATGCGAATAGCAATTACTGACACCGAACTAATCGTCTCTGCGGGCCGCCGCCGATGGATTCATCGGTCTGCGGTAGCGATGCCATTCCACGCCTATAAAACACCCGTCACCGTTGAGAATGACGCATATTTGGTCGCTGTTCCTCCCGATGTATTGCAAACATTAGGCGGGCTGGAAGCAGAGTTGTGGTTTGAAATGCTTGCCGATTGATTCTGCATGAAAATCTTCAGACATGCCAGCATTGGGAAGTTGGGCGGCTCGCATTCGCTCGCCGCCCGCCCCCCATTACTACATAGCGATGTACCGGGATAAAGTAGCGATACTCAAAACAAAAAGATCGCCCCCTTCCGTCCCCCGACAAAAGCAATCGGGGGAAACGCAAAGGATTACCACCCTTTGCAATCCCGTCACTCGCCGTGAGGCGTCCCTTAGCTGACGCTAAGGGCAGTCAAAAGTGTCTGCTTGTGGCACCGTCATCAAGGCTGGTACAAAGCTCGCTTCGCTCGGCCTTGATGACTAATGCGACTCATTACCGCCAGTCGGCTCTGCAAGTAAAGTGACCACCATGTTTGCGATGGAAAGAGGGCCGCTCGCTTCGCTCGCGGCCCAACCACATTATTGCCGTCATTGTTGATCATTCTTGCTAACCTCTAACGGTGGAAGGCTCACTTCGGAAATGACTATATTGCTTGAGCCAAAAATCTGCTTTAGCAATCTTCTGTTCCTTTGAATTGTCCTCGCAGAGCGACTACCTTTTCCACAGAAATACTGTTCCGATATAAATGCTATCAGCGAAGCTTTTTGCTGTTTGCTTAAATTGCTCCTATTGATTTTATTTATTGCGGCAGTCAAACCGGATATCGGGCGAAGATTCGTAACACCCAACTTAGCCAATTCTTTTTGAAGTATTTTCGATGCGAATCTCGATGTAAGGATGTCCTCTGCTTTTCTTATGCCTAACCGTCGAAGTTCTGTACGCAATAGCGTGACCTCGAATCTCAATATTCCTTTGGCCTGCCTTCTATGCTTCTTCTTAGATTTCTTGCTCTTTAACATTTCTGCTTCTTTGTCATAAAACTTCAATCGGCGGCGGCTCGCTTCCCAATATATTGTCTCTACATCAGCACTCCCCTTCGCATGGATGGGGTGTGTTTGATATTTGGGTATATACACGCTGGCCAACACTCTGAGATATTGTTGCACTTGATTGCCCGTATGAAAGTTTTTGCAAACATCCAGCTTAGTGACCGTCCAATCCTCAATTCGGGGAATGCGGTTTAATGGAAGTTTGAGTTTCTTCGATAGGACTTTCCGCAGAAGAATAAAGAAATTCCTTATGTCCTGCTCGTTAATTTCGTATACGTTACTCCCCCGCAGAAACTTGGGAATCGAAACCTGAACCTTCAAGTACGATCTGCCCGTTTCATCATTATGCACATATGTAAGATGCGGATCGCCTTCTGCTTTGCCTACAAGCGGCAGGAAATATGTCGTACCCGAGTCTACATTTGGCTTCGTACTGTTGGTTTTGGTAAACACTCGCTTCATTTCACTGTCCGTCAACTTAAACGGAATACTCAACCAGACTGTATCGAACATTTTATTACCTCCGTTGCGTCATCCATGACGTAGTTGTCACACGTATAACAGACGTTTTGACGAATTCTGATTCCTAACATACACAAAAACTATCAAAAATTAAATAGACTATTGAATATTAGTTATATCCTTAGTATAATAAAAACCATACCAAGAATCAGGAGGACACAACCGTGAACAAAGAAATGGTTTTAAGTTCGATGGATTACGCTCAGTTGAGGACGTTAGATTTGGGAGGGAGGGTGAGATACATAAGGGAATTTTTACAAAAGGAATACGGCAACAAGTATAGCGGCAAAAGTTTGGCGAATCGGATTGGTGTATCGCAATCGAATTATACCTATCTGGAGAATAAGGCAAACGACATACCTTCAAAGATTCTTCGTGCGATCAGCAAGGATTTCAATGTTGCGATGGATGTTTTCTTCGATGACTTTTACGAAGGAGAGCCTAAGACGATCATTATTAAACCGCTGTCCTTTGATGAAAAAATCGAGCCTGCCGTCATTGCAAATCGATACTCAGATCTCGGAACAGCAACTAAAATGAATCCAGCCGATGAAGATAGCTATACATTCGTTGTAGTCGCTTATTTGGAAGCATCGAATGGCGACAGAAGGATGATCTTTAATAGTCATTCAAAGGAATTGTATCAACGGACACACGTACAGAGCGTTGTTGCAAGTATGATTCATGCAATGGATGAAATAGATCGGTTTATCAATCCCGGCTATCGTCCAAGCGACAAAACTCCTTCTCCCGCCTACCAAGCACTACAACACATTGAACTCAGGGATAACCCGGAGCTATATGTCTGGATTCCTCAAAAGCTGTACAACGATACTCTAATGACACTTGAGAAAGCAGGCCGTGAGTATACGAGTAAGCTTCTTGAGAGGGCCGCAGTCAACAAAATAACAAATAAGGAGCATGATTAACATGGAAAAGAAAAAACTGAAGGACTACCCATCCGTCCTTAGCGTATCTGATATCCAAGCAATTTTGGGCATAGGCCGCCGCCAAGCGTATGAGCTAGTCAACTCAGGGAGCTTCATGTTGCCCGGGCGGGCCGGAGAATCATGGTGTCAAAGACCGTATTTCTGGCATGGCTGAAAGGTTCAGCAAATCAATCATGATGGAGGCGAACCAATGATTAGTACCGGAAGGGTCAGACAAGGCGAAAAGTGGGTTGAATTTGCGGCTCCGATCATTGAGTCTGAGGAAAAGATAATACCAGTAACTCAGCCGAAGAAAAAATGCAGGTGCAAGTGGGAAGAAAGATGTTTCTTGATTGAATGCATCGATCTAGGTCTTATCTCACGCGAGGATTATGAATACCTCATCAAGCATCCCAAGAAAGGGGGTGGTTAAATTGAGCTTCTGAGTTCCGGTGTGCTGATGAAGCCCACCTTTTTTATTTCATATTCAAGGATACTGGAGGTTATTTGCATGAGTGTAAAGAAAGATGAAAAACGAGGAACTTTTTATTTTGTAATCGACGCCGGGAAAGATGAGCATGGCAAAAGAAAGCAGATTAAGCGGCGTGGTTTCCGCACCGAAAAGGAAGCCAAACGTGAAATGCGGAAGTTGCAACAGCAGTTGGACAATAACACCTATATCAAGCCGTCCAAAATGTTGTTCGCGGAATTTTTGAAGGAATGGCTTCAGAGCAAGTCGGTCAAGCTTCGCAAAATCACCTTGCAGGCCTACACCCAGCGGGTCGAGCATCACATAATTCCCGAACTCGGGCATCACGAGATCATTAAAATCACCACCGCCATGATTGAGAAATTCTACATCAAGCTGAGAACGGAAAAGGGGCTATCCGAACGGAGCATCCTCGACGTTCACAAAGTGCTAAAAAGCTCATTCGAGGCGGCAGTCAAACGGAAATACGTATCCTTCAATCCGGTTAGAGATGCCGAAACGCCGAAAGTATCGCAGAAGGAAATGATGGTATGGGACTTGCAGGAGACATCGGCATTCTTGAACGCCGCACGCGATAATCGCTTGTATATTGCCTTCCTGCTGGCACTTACCACCGGAATGAGACAAAGCGAAATCCTCGGGTTGACATGGAAAGACATCGACCTTGAAAATGGCACGTTGACGGTAAGACAGACGTTAAGCCATGACGGAAAGGAGTTGTCGGCACAGACCAAAACAAAAACCAGCACACGCAATATCAGCCTCAACAATAAGACGGTTGCCGAGTTGAAAAAACATAAGCGGATTGTTACTAAAGAAAAGCTGGCTTGCGGGCCGTTGTATAAAGATTTGAATCTTGTAGTGTGTACGAGCAACGGTACGCCCGTCATTCCGAGAAATCTTCTAAGAAGCTTTTATGCGATCATCAAAAAAGCTGAAGTGCCGAAGATCAGGTTTCATGACCTCCGGCATACGGTTGCAACGCTGATGTTAAAGGAAGGGATAAACCCCAAGATCGTAAAGGAAATTCTAGGACACTCCGATATCAGAATTACCCTCGATACTTACAGTCATGTATTGCCAAGCATCCACAAAGAAACCGCTCAGAAGTATGGCGACATGTTGTTCGGAAAAGAAAATATGCTTTGACCAAAAAGTTTTGTACAGTATGGCAAGTGTCATGCGGAACGAAACTTTTTGTCGTTTTCGCGGGTTTGTGACCATCGTGACCACATCAACCAATAAAATTGTTTTGTGACCACAGATGTGACCACGGCCACTTTATGAGCGAACTCTGAAGCGGCCATCAAGAATCGGAAAGTCATCTCCTCACACGTCGATAGCCTCAGAAGCCTGACAGACAAAAAGAAAAAACCCTTATGTATCAAGGGTTCTCAGGCGTTTTGGTGGAGCATAGCGGGTTCGAACCGCTGACCTTTGCACTGCCAGTGCAACGCTCTCCCAACTGAGCTAATGCCCCGTATTCTGTTGTGACCCCAACTCTGCCAGCGATGGGGTCTCCCAGCTGAGCTAACGCCCTGTATTTTGTTGTGGCCTACTCCGCAAGCTCCAGCCACTGTTCGTACATGGCGTCCAGCTGTGCCTTCATCGTTTCCCGGTGCTGCCACCATTCCGTAGCTGCGCTGTATTCGCCGCTTGAGCGGGATCGTCCAGCCGGGCAGAGCAGTCGGCAATGTCTTGTTCCAGCTGCCTGATAGCTTGTTCCAGCTGCTGCTTCCGTTTCGAATCGGCGGCTTTGCCCGCTGCGGATACCGGACGGTCCGCCGGAGCCGCCTGCGGCTTCGCAACTTGCGAAGGGACAACGGGTGCCGGGCGATCCGCCAGGCTTGCGGCACGGAGTTCGGCGCTTTTCGCCCGGTAGTCGTCGTAATGGCCGACGAACGGCGTGATCGTTCCGTCCCGGAGCTCCCATACGGAACGGGCGATCCGGTTGATGAAATAGCGGTCGTGGGAGATGGCGAGCACCGTCCCCGTGTACTCCTCCAGCGCTTCTTCCAGCGCCTCCCGCGAGGCGATGTCCAAATGGTTGGTCGGCTCGTCGAGCAGCAGCAAGTTCGGCTTGCGGCGCATAAGGAGCGCCAGCCGCAGCCGCGTCCATTCGCCCCCGGAAAGGGAGCCGACCGATTTGAACACGGCGGGTCCGTAAAACAAATACCCGGCCAGCAGCCGCCGGCCTTCGCCTTCCGTCACTTCGGCTTCCCGGCAAAACAGCTCCAGCACCGTTTGCTTGCTATTCGGACGATCCTGCTGATCCAAATAACCGATGTCAACGCGGGCCCCCAGCTCGACGCTTCCTTCATCCGGAGCTAGCTCGCCGACGATCAGCTTCATTAGCGTCGACTTGCCGGCCCCGTTCTCGCCAACGAGAGCGACCCGATCGCCGTACAGCAGCAGGGCATCGGCACCGGCGAGCACAGTGCGGTCGCCGAACCGTTTGACGGCCGCCTGCAGCGCCAGCACTTTGCGGCCCGACCTCTCGGCTGCTTCCGCCTCGAACTCGGCCGTTTTGCGCTGCAGCACAGGACGCTTCAGCTTCTCCATCCGGTCGAGCGCTTTTTGCATCGAAGCGGCCCGGCGGAAAAACTTCTCATTGCCGCCGATCCGTCCCCATTCCATGAGCTGCTTGATCGTTTCCTGCATTTTCTTGATCTTTTTTTGCTGCTCCTGGTAAGCGGCGAATTCCTGCAGCAGGCGCTCTTCCTTTTCCTTCACGTACCCCGTGTAATCGGTGCGGTACAGGAACGCTTCGCCGTCCTCCAGCTCGATTACCTTCGTTACGACCTGATCAAGGAAGTAGCGGTCGTGGGAAACGATAATGCAGGTGCCGTCGTATCCTTTCAAATACGTCTCGAGCCATTCGATGCCGTTGACGTCGAGATGGTTGGTAGGCTCGTCGAGCAGCAGGAGCGTCGGTTTTTCGATCAGCAGCGACGCCAGGCATACTTTCGTTTTCTCGCCTCCGGACAGCGTGCCGAACGTTCGCGGAAATTGCGCTTCCGGAATGCGCAGCCCGGCGGCCACCTGCACGATGCGTGCTTCCATTTCGTAGCCGCCGGCCCGTTCAAAACGCTCCTGCAGCTCTGCATACTGCTGCAAAATCGCATCCAAGTCCGGGGCACCCGTCACGGCCATCCGTTGCTCCAGCCCGGACATCGCTTCCCGGCACTGCATCGCATCGCGGTAGCCTCGGGCCAGCACGTCGTACACGGTCAGCGCTTCGAATTCGGCAGGAATTTGCGCCAAGTAGCCGACGCGGGTGCCTTTTTGCAGGGCGATGGTACCGCCGTCCGGCGCCGTCAAGCCGGCGATAAGCTGCAGCAAAGTGGACTTGCCGCAGCCGTTGCGGCCGATCAGTCCGGCCCGGTCGCCTTGTTTCACTTCTAGCGTCACATTGTCCAGCACCAGATTGGCGCCATAATATTTTTGCACTTGCTGGCAATTCAATATCGTCATGGTCAGGGATTCTCCTTCCGCGCTCCCGCCCCGACAACAAAAATAAGCCGCAGGGAAACTTCCCTACGGCCTATCAAAAGGAGTTGCATGCTCCGTTTGAAGTCAAGGCAGGAACCGTTTCGCTAATGGTGAAATCGTATATGGAAAAATGGACAGACGTGTAGCGTTGCCAGCTTTCGCATGCACGATGCCAGCCATTGCGATCGGCAACCGGCTGAGCAAGTCATTCACACATTCGCGATTCATTCCTACCTTCACCTCCTCAAAAAAACAATGTAATTTAAACATACCACAAGCCGCGAAGCCGCGCAACTGGGGCATCCGCCGGTAGCCGGCGGCTGTTTCGAGGCGCTGTTGATTGGGCCAGGGTGACGTTTTGCCCTCTGCCGGGCAAGCGGCAAGCACCAGGGGCGGCAGGCTACCGGCTGCAATCTCGCACTGCGTGACGACCGGCGGGGGGGTTGGAGGAACTTCCAAACGCCAAAACATGACTCCATCCGGTGCACACGTCGAAATGCGGCTTTCCTTGGCAACCTTAACGGAACACCGTTCCGCTATGGTACGAATAAAGCGACACCAGAGCACTCTTAACGGAACACAGTTCCGTTATTGGCCCGGCACCGGAACGGCCCCCATCCAAAATGAGGAAATAACGTACTCCCGTTCCGCTATTTTCAGGAAATATCCGGGAAATAAACCAATAACGGAACAAATTTCCGCTAACCGGGGCAGGGGCGACCGCGCTTCGAATCGCTCTGTCTCCGTCGAAAGCAGGGTTTTCTCAACAAACTAAAAACCTCCTGCTAAGCAGAACCGTGTGACGTTGCAGTCCCAAAATTGACTTTTCCCACTGTTTCAGCAGCGCCGGTTGACGAATGTGGCGCTATTTACCCGTCATTGTGCCGCTACCGTCACTCCGCTCACAACGACGCGAGGGCGCTGCGCAGCAGATCGCCGTACTGGGTACCGGTTTGATTGATGATGGCAAGCGGTCTGTACAGGATCAAAATATTGCCGCGACCGAACAGGGCGGGAGGCAATCCGCCGCTTGCGGCCAGTGAGGCGCTCAGCTCCGCCTCGCCCTTCAAGCGTTCCGCTTCGGTGGGAAAGGCGTAAATCGCAATCGTTTCCCGCTGCGCCGAATCGTTGGGCACGGCGCCGATCAAGTAACGCCGGGGCGTAACGGCGCGAATTTTCGGCTCGGTATCCGCCGGAGGAAGCGGTACGAGCCGGGCTCCTTCGCTCGCGATAGCCTGCTCCACGGCAACAGGCGCATAAACCCGACTCTCTCTGGAGCCCGAGGCTGCGGCGAAGCATGCGGCCAAGAGCAGGGCGACGGCAAACAGCCACGTCAGCGCGCGCCGGCAAGATATCGATCTTAGCCTTGCAATCACGGCAAAAGCCTCCTATCCGTACAGTAGGTTTGTACCGTTACTGACGGAGAGGAGGCCTATTTTGTTACTGAACATGTATGAACAGGGCGGCGTCGAATCGATACAGCCCAGACCGGCGCCTTTTTCGACCGCCGCAGCTCTCCTAAAGCGCCAGCAGAGCGCCTACGGCGCCGCTGTATTCGCCGTCTGGCAGCACATACGGCCGCCCTCCGCGCAGCTTGGTGTAGCGGTTGACGATTTCGGCGAGCAACGTATTGCCGAGAAAAGTCGAGCCGATGTACACGATGTCCGCAGTGCCGAGTTCGCGGGCGGCGTGGACGCTGACGGTCGTTACCGTCTCGCCGACGAGCCCGATGACGGAGGCGAGAGCGTCTGCAAGCCCGATCGGCTCGGTCTGGTTTGCGACATGGCCGAAGTTGCTGGCCGTCAAGTCGCCCGGTATCGGCGGGGTGACTCCGGCGTAAATATGCGACACCTTCAAGTCGACGCGCGCCCGGTCTCCTTTCCTGGCTAGCGCCACCAAGCCGGCATAATCGAGCTTTTCCGCAAGGCCAGCCTCTGCAACGGCGCTATCCCCGCCGCCACTGCGGAGGCCAGCACCGATGCCGCCGAGCAGCGCGGCAAGCCCCAGTATCGTACCGCCTCCGACGCCGGTACCGCCAACCCGCTCGTGCCCGTCCGGCGTAACGTAATGAATCGAAGTACCCGTGCCGACATTCGTCAGCAGAAACGAATCGAGGTTCCGCTCGTCCCGTCCGAGCAGCCAGCGCGCACCGGCGCACGTCGCGTCAAATTCGGGCACCGTAACGGCGGCGCGCATATGCGCCGCATCCGCAGGCATGCGGTCTGAGGCGAGAGCTTGCAGATTGCCGGCTTTGCCGCCGGTAAAGGCGAGCGCCGCTCCCGGCGCTTCCGCAGCAAGCCAAGCGACGATCCGCCCGGCGTCAGCGGACGGAAATTTTAAAAAGCGGAACTGGCCGTCCGGGCGGCGCGCTGCGATTTTCGTCAGCGTGCCTCCGGCGTCGATGCCGATCCGCAGCGTCGTGTCGTTCATGCGATTCGGTTCCCCCTAGCTATCTTACACCCGACAGCGTTTCTCGTAATCATACAACGAATCGGCATCGTTGCCAAAGCAATTCGCAAAAAAAAGCTTCCCCTCCAGTTCGCGCAAGCGAGACCGGATGAAGGGAAGCTTAGGTTACATGAGAAAGTATGCGCTGCGGCTGTCCATCGGCTGAGAATAAGCAGATTTCGCTAAGGAAACGCAAAACGTGTCGAACGGGCAAACGGGGATACGACCGAAAACGGCGTATGCGTCACCCGGCCGGCGGTAACCGCGCGCGTCACCGGTTCCGCCGTTTCGGCGGTCGGGCGGGGGGAGCCGCATCGCCGGATGCGGCGGACAGCAGCATGGCAGCCATAATCGCGGCCATCAATGCGGCGATGCGGACGGACGTTCTTTTCATGCGGCAAGCCTCCTTTGTCTAAAAGACAACCGCCAGGCTGGCCTCCAACGACAAAAGGCAACCGAGCCGGGCAGCGCCCAGCCGATTACCTCCGGTTATCCCTCTAAAATCTTTCGGCAGCTGGCTGGCATGCCGCTAACGTTAACGGCGAAGCCCCTGTAGCTTTGCGTCGCCGCTTTCGCCGGGTTTGCCTTTATCGGGACGCAGAAGGAGGTGTTGCGGTTCTTTATGATCATTATAAGCGCTTCCGCAGTACCACACATGCTCCTTAACGCCTGTTTTGTCGAATTGTGCAACTAGGACTCGATTCCTATTTGTAGATTTAATGGAAATTTTGTAAGTCTGACACATGCAAGCTGCCCAAAAAAACTGTTGCATGACCAGCCACGTTTTAGTATGATTAAAAACGCTCTCTTTTTTTCGGGAAACGGAAAATAGTTCCATGCGGGGAGGGGTTCAATGCTGTTCGCCGTACTGGCGCGCAAGTCGTTCAAACGCAACCTGCAATACCGGATGGCCCACCTGCTTCAAAATATCGGCAGCCTCGTTTTCGGCTTCGTCTACGCCTCCATATGGGCCGGCATCGGCGCCGCTTCGCCGCTTGGCAGCTACGGCCCGCAAGGCATGGTCGCCTACGTCGCCTTCAACCAGTCGGTGCTGCATATCGTGCTCTTCCTGACGAACGGGCTCGGCCTCGAGCAAAGCGTCCGCACCGGCCACATCTCGCTCGAGCTCATGCGGCCGACGCCGCTCTTCTACCAAACGGTAAGCCGGGAGGTAGGGAACATCGCCTATCAGGCGCTTTATAAATCGGTACCTCTGTTCATTTTCTACTTCCTCTTCTTTCGGCTTCCGCTTCCGTCTCACCCGGCCGTCTACGGCTGGACCGCACTCAGCTTGCTATGCTCCGCTTATCTCGCCATCTGCCTGCAGTATCTCATCGGCATTGCCGCACTATGGACGACCGAATCGCGCTGGCTCTTTTGGGTCAATTACGCCTGCCATCTGCTGCTTTCCGGTTTCTTCATTCCGCTCGAATGGCTGCCCGGTTGGCTTCGGCACGTCAGCGCGGCGACGCCGTACCCGTTCATACAGTACCATACGACGCGCTTGTTTATGGGGCTGGAAGGGCCGCAGCCGATTATCGGTTCCGCCTTGTGGGGGGCGCTGCTGACGGCGCTTTGCCTCGGCGCGACGCGGCTCGCCCGGCGCAAGCTCGAAATACAAGGAGGGTAGCCCGCCGATGCTTCGCATGTACCGCATGCTCGTCATTGCCAGCTTTCGCAGCCGCATGCAGCACCCGTTCAACTTCGTCTTCGGGACGCTGATGGCCGCGGTTGTTAATGTCGTCGAGTTCTCGCTCATCGCCGTCGTGCTAAGCCGCTTCGGCAGCGTGCAAGGCTGGAGCACGTACGAAGTGGCGTATTTGTACGGCGCCATACTGCTCAGCAAAACGCTGTACCGTACCGTGGCGTCGGACGTGCACCATTTGGAAAAATATCTCGTCAGCGGCGACCTCGACCAGATGCTCACGCGGCCTGTCCCGGTGCTGCTGGCGCTCATGGCCCAGAACGTCACCATTTACGTCGCCGAGTTCCTGCAAAGCGCCGTCATGCTCGCGATCAGCCTGAGCGTACTGATCGGCAGCGGGCAGACGAGCTGGCTCGCCGTGCCGCAGACGCTGTTCGTCGTCCTGTGCGGCGCCATCATTTGCTTTGCGATCGGCCTCGCGACGGCAACCGCCGGCTTCTGGATTACGCGCATCCGCGAGTTGCAAGTCATTACCGAAGATTCGGCGCGCTTCGCAGCGCAATACCCGTTGTCGCTATACCCCAAATGGCTGCGCTACGTGCTCTGTACGGCGATCCCGGTCGGCTTCGCCAACTATATTCCGTCCTTATACGTTGTGCGCGGCGAGCTGGGCGGATGGATTCTTGCAGCGACGGCGCTGTTTACGGCCGGATGCCTGGCGCTGTCGATGCGGTTTTGGCGGTTCGGGCTGAGCCGGTACCAGAGCGCCGGCAGCTGAGCGGGGAGCCGCAGCAGCGGGCAGCCGAGCGGTTAGCCAGGCGGTTTGCGGCGGGTTACCTCACAGAGCCGCAGGCTGGCATCAAGCAGCCCAATGGCAATCGTTGGTGAATGATCCAAAGGGAGGCAACGCATGATATCCGTAACGAACATCAGCAAGACGTTCCGCGTTCCGGTGCCTGTGGAAGGGCGGTGGGCGGCGGCGCGGGCGCTGTTCTCGCGGGCGCGCACCGATAAAGAGGCGGTCCGCGACATCAGCTTTACGATTGAACGGGGCGAATTCGTCGGGTATATCGGGCCGAACGGGGCGGGCAAATCGACCACAATCAAAATGCTGACAGGCATCCTGCATCCGACCCGCGGCGAGGTGCGCGTCGCCGGGCTCAGTCCGCACAAGCACAGAACGGATGTGGCGCGGCGGATCGGCGCCGTGTTCGGGCAGAGGTCGCAGCTGTGGTGGGACTTGCCGGTGCGGGATTCGTACGACATTTTGGCGGCGATGTACAAAGTGCCGGATCGGGACAAACGGGAGCGGCTGGCGCGCCTAACGGAGCTGCTGGAGCTGGACGAGTTTTTGCTGACGCCGGTCCGCAAGCTGTCGCTTGGCCAGCGGATGCGGGCCGATCTGGCGGCGGCGCTGCTGCATGCGCCCGATGTTCTGTTCCTCGACGAGCCGACGATCGGGCTCGACGTCGTGGCGAAAAAGCGGATCCGGACGTTTTTGCAGGCGCTTAATCGCGATTTCGGCGTCACCGTGCTGCTGACGACGCACGATATGGACGATATCGAGCAGCTGTGCCGGCGCGTGATGGTGATCAATCGCGGCGAGCTCGCCTACGACGGCTCGATCGAAGCGCTGCGGGAGCGGATCGGGCTTCCGACTACGGTCAAAGTGACGTTCGGCGGCAGCTTCTCGGTTCCCGACAGGTGGGAAGAGCCGTTCCGGCTTGCGGAACGCGGCGACGATTATGTGACGCTTGAATGCAATCGCAGCCTCATTTCCACGATGGAAGTGCTGCGGGCGGCGGGCGCATGGGGCGACATCGCCGACGTCCATATGGAAGAACCGGATTTCGAAGACATTATTCACCGCATATATTAAAATAAAGAAAACGGCCGCAAGGAGGGAGAGTCGATATGCCGGAAGACCAGAAGACCGATTTTGAACGCGAGGCAAGCAGGCTCTCCGCCATCGTCCGGCGCATGGAGCAATTGGGAGAGAAGCTGCAGGAGCTCGTGTCCGACCGCAAGGAGCGGGTCGTCGCAATCCGGCGCGATTTTTGGGACGACGTGAGCTTGAACGCCGAATATGACGACGAGCTGATGGAGACGGCGGCCAGCATCCGCGCGCAAGCGGGCGTGCTGCGGCAGCAGGAGCGGACGCTGCTGCACGCGCACGATACGCTGCAGAAGCTGGAGCGGAGCATGGACGCGCCGTATTTCGGGCGGATCGATTTTACCGAGACGGAGTCGGGGCTGCGCGAGAACGTGTACATCGGCATCATGTCGCTCGTCGATCCGGACACGGACGAGCTGCTCGTCTACGACTGGCGGGCGCCGATCGCCGGGATGTTTTACGATTATCCGCCGGGGCCGGCTTCGTACCAAGTGCCGAAGGGCGAGACGATCAGCGGCGAAATGACGCTGAAGCGCCAATATTTGATCGATGGCGGCAGGCTGCTCGACTATTTCGACACCGGGCTGCGGATCGGCGACGGCCTGCTCGCGCAGCTGCTCGGACGAAGCGCCGACGACAAAATGAAAAGCATCGTCACGACGATCCAGAGCGAGCAAAACGAGATTATCCGTGATACGGAAAGCCGCGTCGTCATCGTGCAAGGTGCTGCCGGAAGCGGCAAAACGTCAGTGGCGCTGCAGCGCGTCGCGTACTTGCTGTACCGGTACCGGAACGTGCTGACGAGCGACAATATGGTGCTGTTTTCGCCGAACCGGCTGTTCAGCGATTACGTCTCGAACGTGCTGCCCGAGCTGGGCGAGGCGAATATGCGGCAGACGACGTTCCAGGAGCACCTCGAACGCGAGCTGTCCGCCGCCTCCAAAGTGGAAGACGCGTACGACCAGCTCGAGGCGCAGCTGACGGAGCCGGAAGGCGACCCGCGGCAGGCGGTCCGGAGCGCAGGCATCCGCTTCAAGTCGTCGGCCGCCTTCGCGGACGCCATTGCGGCGTACGCTAAGCTGCTCGAGCGGGAAGGGATGCGCTTCATCGATTTTACGGTAAAGGACCGCGTCGTGCTGGAGGGCTCGCGTATCGCCGAACGGTTTTACGCGCACCGCACCGAGCGGCCGATGTGGGAGCGGATGGAGCTGCTCTCCGAATGGCTCGCCGCCGAGCTGGAAGAGCTGAAGGAGGAAGCGGCGAAGCGCTATTACCGGCGGCTGCTGAAAGCGCCGAACTACCTCGGCACGGAGCCCGAGCTGAAGGCGATGGCCCGCAAGCAGGCGAAAAAGCGCTACGGGCCGCTCATCGAACAGGCGAAACGGTTCGAGTTCTGGGATCTCGGCGAACTTTACGCACGGCTGTTCAAAGACGACGAGCTGTGGAGCAAGCTGGAACAGACCGGCCCTGAGCGGCTTGCGCCATTGCGGCCGTCTGCCGGGCTGTGGGAGGGCATTTGCCGCGATACGCTGCTGCGGCTGCAGCGCGGCGCCGTGCCGTACGAGGACGCGACGCCGATCGTCGATCTGAAAGGGCGCATCGAGGGGCGGCAAACGATGTCGGCGATCCGCCACGTGCTCATCGACGAGGCGCAGGACTACACGCCGTACCAGTTCTCTTACTTGAAGCGGCTGTTTCCGCGGGCGAAATTTACGCTTCTCGGCGACTGGAACCAGGGCATTTATCAGCACGCGCAAGGGGGCGGCGAATACCGCTCCATCGCCGAGCTGTTCCAGGAAGAAGGCACACGCATCTACCGGCTGACGAAAAGCTACCGCTCCACAAGCGAGATCGCCGGCTTGGCGGCGGCGGTGCTGCCGGAGCGGGAGCCGGTCGAGCCGTTCGAGCGCGGCGGCGAACCGCCGCAGCTTTATACGGCGGCGCCTGCCGAGCTGCCGCTGCAAGTGTGGCGCGACGTGATGCGGCTGCGCGCGGACGGCGCCGGCACGATGGCCGTCCTGTGCAAGACGCAGGCTGAGGCGCGCGAGGCGTTCGAGCGGCTGCAGGCGGCGCGCGCCGCGGCCGGAGCGGAGGCGGCGGGGCTGCCGCCTTTGCAGCTCGTCACCAAGGAGTCGGCCGGCTTCTCCTCGAGTTTGGCCGTACTCCCGGCGGCGCTGGCCAAAGGGCTCGAGTTCGACGCCGTCGTCGTCTACAACGCCGGTGCTGCCGTATACTGCAGCGAACGGGAGCGCAAGCTGTTTTACACCGTCTGCACGCGCGCGCTGCACCGGCTGCACCTGCACGCGGTCGGCGAGCCGACGCCGTTCCTGCAAGGAACGGAGCTGTACAGAGGAGCTGGCGTGGAAGTGTGAAAGGCAGACGGCTGCCAGGCCGCGGCACATACAAAATGGCGCTGTTCCCGCGCAATGGGAGCGGCGCCATTTTTTCTGCCAACATTTGCAGCTAGCCGGAAAGGATAGTTGTCCTGCATAGTGGGAACAGGGAGTGCGCGCATGTTGCGACCCGCTAACGTTTACATTTTGTCGGGAGGACTACATAAATGAGGAAACCGCTGCGCCATCTCGCACTTACCGCCTTGCTGCTCGCCGCTGCAGGCGTATCCGCTGCCGCGCCGGCGCCGGCCGTCTATGCCGAATCCGGCACAGCTGCGGCCAAAATCAATTCGAGCTACGTTTATTTCGGCATTCCGGGCGATTACGTCAAGCAGGTTGACGCTACGAACGGGGCGCTGCAGCTCGTAAAGCCGAATTATTTCGAGCTGAATGCCGACGGCAGCCTGAAGCTGACGGCGCAGGCGGAAGGTACGTTCACGAAGCAAATGCACGACCGCGGCCTGCGCGTCGTTCCGTATTTGACCAACGATTGGGACAGGACTGCGGGGCAGAACGCGCTGGCGCAGCGGGACAAGCTGAGCGACGATTTGGCGGCGGCAGTGACGAGGCTCGGGCTGGACGGCATCGATATCGATATCGAGAACGTGACCGGCGCCGACCGGGATGCGTATACGGACTTCGTCCGCCTGCTGCGGGCCAAGCTGCCGGCCGGGGCCGAGCTGTCGGTTGCCGTGCCGCCGCCTGCGGAAGGCATGGCGACAAGTTGGGAAGCGGCTTACGACTACCAGAAGCTGGCCCAGTACAGCGACTATTTGATGCTTATGGCTTACGACGAAAGCTACCCGGGAGATCCGACGCCAGGGCCGGTCGCCAGCTTGCCTTTTGTCGAGCGGTCGATCCAGGCGGCGCTGCGGGTGACGACGCCGGACAAGCTGGTGCTCGGCGTGCCGTTTTACGGGCGGTTGTGGAAGGACGGCGATGCGAGCTTTGACGGCACAGGCGTGACCGAAAACATGGCGGATACGCTCGTCGCCCGCTATAACGGCACAACGGCGTACGATGAAACGCAGCAGTCGATGAAGGCGACGTTTACGGTTAATGCCGGCGATCCGGCAACGAAAATATTAGGGCGCGACCTGACGCCGGGGACTTATACGATCTGGTACGAAACCGACCGCTCGCTGCAGGCGAAGCTGGCGCTTGTCGGGAAGTACGGCTTGAAGGGGACGGGAAGCTGGAGCTTGGGCCAGGAGACGCCTTCGACCTGGACGAACTACTCGCTTTGGGTGAACGGCTCCTCATTCCGCGACACGATGGGGCATTGGGCGGCAGCCGACATTAACCAACCGCGGCAAAAGGGTGGATGACGGGAACTGCGCCGGGCGTGTTCAGCCCCGAGGCTCCGCTGACGCGGGCGCAGGGGGCCGCCGTGATCGTGCGCGCGCTCGGCTTGTCCGATGCGCCCGCCGCTCCGGTAACCCCGTTCGCCGATGTGCCGCGCGATCACTGGGCTGAGCACGATATCGACGTGGCTTTGCAGCTTGGTTATATCGACGGGATTACGGCCGATACGTTCGCCCCCGATCAGCCGCTCACGCGCGAGCAGCTGTGCGCCTTGCTGGCCCGCGTGCTCGCGCTGCCGACGGCGGCAGCGGCCGCCAGGCCGCCGTTCCGCGACGTGCCGGCTGATCGCTGGTCGGCACCCGTCATCGCGGCGCTAAGCGGGCAGGGCGTCGTCGACGGCTATGGCGACGGCACGTTCCGCCCGCAGGCGCCGATCACGCGCGCGCAGATGGCCGCGCTGCTCGTGCGGCTCGCGCCGAGCTTCGCGGCGGCGGCCGCGCACTGACGAAAGCCCGCCTCGCTTCGAGCGAGGCGGGCTTTGTTTTGGGCCGAGCGCGGAAGGCGACTGTGCCTCAGTGCGCTCGCTCCGCCTTCCCGGAGCTGCGCCTGCTTGCGTCGCCGCATTGCGGCGACGTCCCGGCTCGGCGTGCCTATTTGAAGAGGCCGAATTTTGTTAAGCAGGAACGCGGGTTTTCGCTGCTACCGGAGCTCCTAGGGTTGAGGGATTTTGGCTTGCAGAGAGTGCTTCGCCGCGCAACTGACGTTCTGCGTCTCCCGTTGCACAGATAGAAGTGTTTTGCTTGAAGCGGAGAAGGTATGGACCCAGCACAGAGACCATTTTCGCTATTTTGAGACCATTAAGACGCTGATTCAGAGATAAGTGGAGTAAACCGTTGAATAGCGCACATTGTGCGCTAAGTAAGAATTTTGGTCTTACAGCATGGAACTTGTGTTCGCTGTAGCCGGTATCCGCATAACAGGACCTTAACAACGCCCCGGCGGGCGCTGTTTAACGAACATGTTCGTTACAGTTCCCGGCGTCCCTCTTTTCAGCGACGCTCTCACTCAGGCCAGAACTATCACATAGAAAGGACCGTTTCGAATACACGAAATAACGTCCGAAAGCATTCAACAAAATAAACGATCCGCCTCCATCAGGCCGTTTCGCTCTCCTTCATACGATGCCGTTATTGGCGATGCGGTTCGGCGCGCTGTCGCATCGAAAAGCCATCTATCAAAACATGAAGTCCAAAATGGAACTCTTCCCGCCAATCAGTACTTGTAGTATAAGGGGCAAGACGTATCATATTGGGAAACAGGTCCTTCGGCAATTGGCGGAAAAACCGGCTGTACTGCTCTCCGAACTCCTCGTTCGAAGTACGGTCTTGCTGGGCAAACGCGTTCAGCCGAAGTTCTTCGGCCGCAAATCCGAGCACATAGTTTTTCAGCATGGATGCCATCCAAGGAACCTGGGCATCCGCAAACCCTGCCGAGACGAATAATTGGTACAGCTTCTCGATTTGCGTCAAACGCTCATAACCCATTGCAAGGCTGGAATTGAACAACTCTACCGCATCCCGATGAGAGTGAACAACCTTTCTAAACTGCTCCCCCCATTGCAAAATCTGTTCTTTCCAAGGGAGCGACGGCTCCGGCCAAACCATTTCACCGCATATTTTATCCAGAAGCAACTGCATCAGCTGCTCTTTGTCTTTGACATGATAGTATAATGACGCGGTTTTCACCTGCAATTTGTCGGCAATTTTCCGCATGCTTAATTCCTTTAGACCGATCTCGTTTAATACCTGTAACGCCGTTTGAATGATTCGGCCCCGATCCAGCGGAATATGTGCAGTCTCCTCCTCCAGGCCAGGGATGAAGCTCTGGGGATACGTTCGTCTTCTAGCCATGCAGACCACCCTTTCACTTGACAAGTATAGCACAGCAGTAAATTCTAACACCATTAGAATAATCTATAAGTGTTAGGTAAAAGATGAAGCGAAACGTACATGAGATCGAAAAAGGAGAATGGATATGAAACTTAATCACTTGAATCTTTGTGTGAACGATCTGTCTGAAGCGAGGGATTTTTTTCGCGACCAGTTCAACTTTGAACTGCTTGACCAGAAGGGGGATGCCATTGCCGTAATGAGCGATGGAGACGGTTTCACCCTTGTTTTGAGCAAACTGCGGGCAGACGGAGAGGAAGTTCAGACGTACCCTAGAGACTTTCACCTCGGATTTTACGTCGAAACTCCGGCTGAAGTCGACCAGTTCTATCATAGACTTGTGACCGCCGGCATTGCAACAGATGGAGGGCCGAAGAAAATCAGGGATGGGTATACCCTGTACTTCACGGCCCTCGGGGGAATCCTTTTTGAGATGACATGTTTTATCAGGTAAACTTTATATGCAGCAATTGCCCTTGCATTGAGGCTATCATGCTTGGACGGAAAAACTTGCCGCAAATCGGTGATTCGCGCGCCTGACTTACCGCCCGGCTCCCGGGGCGGCGAGCGGCACCGGGGCCATGCCGCCTGCGCCGACTGCGCCGGCTGCCGCTCCGCCGGCCGGCGGAGTAAATTGCCGGATGTGCTTGATGCGCGATTCGAGATCGATGCACACGTTGGAGCCGATTTGCACGACGGCGCTCGTCGAAGCCGCATTGATTTTCACGGCTCCTACGGTGATGAACGGGACGGTATCGCGCTTGACCATTCGAACGTTTTCAGCGGGCGACAACCGGGGGATCGGGCGGCGGAACATGGGGAACTGCTCGAGCGGGAATTCGTCCTTTTCAAAGTCCGCAATTTGCCGCTGCAAGGCGAATGCGTTGGTTTTCGCCTGGATATATCGCGTATCTCCGACATGGATGACAGCCTGGAAAATGACGGCTAACACCTTGAGGCTGCCGACAACGGACGTCCGCATTATGTTCCCGAAGGCGCAGGCAGCGAGGCTCTGCGGCCGATGATGAGCGATTCCGGCGGCGTATCAAAAATCGACGAACACATTATCGTTTCCGTGTCGCCGATCAGAAATACCGCCGAAGCCGACACGCCTATGATCCGAATCGCGCCTACGGCAATCTCTTTATTTTCGACGTAAAAGTCCAATTACGATTCCTCCTCCTGACGGAAACCCGCCATATACGTTTCAATCGCCGTCCGGATATCCCGCTTCGTCCGCTCGATGATTTCGCGCGCGACCGATTCGAACGTTTGCCCGACGGCGGCTTTATTGCCGCTCTGTTTCGCATAATACCGCACCCGGTCGTCAAGCTGCGCGCGGAGGTCGTCGAGCACGAGCCGCTGCTCCTCCGGGCTGAGCGGCAGCTTGCGCTCGTCGGCCCAGCGGCGCAAATCTTCAGCTATATCGTCGTCGAGAAACATTTTGACTTGCTGCCCGATCTGCTGTACCCAGTCTACCGCGCCTTCGGGCGTGCCTGCGATGTTGACGCCGGCACCCTCTGTTCGCCCGCAAAACCGGGCTGCATCCCGCCCGGATAAGGAGCCGGCCCCTGTGGGCAAGGGGGCCCCCCTGGTGTTCCCGGTGCCCCCGGCGTCCCCATCGCCCCCGGCATCCCGGGAGTTCCCGGCGTCCCCATCGCTGCCGGCATCCCGGGCGTTCCCGGCACCGCTTGCGGTTGCCCGTCGACCGCCGAAGGGAAAGGGCCGACGCCGCCGAGGGGCCCTTGCTTCTCCCCCCCGATCGTCGTCGACTGTCCGTTAACCGCGAACTCCTCGATCGATTTGAGCCCGCCGGGGGTAATTCCGATATTCAGTGTGCCGTCCAGCCGCTCCACCTTGAGCTGATCGAAGCTATATTCGATTCGGTCGATGCGAACGCCCTTCTGCTCCTTTAACGCCGCCAGCTCGATTTGAAGCGATGCGACTGTTCGCTGCAGCTCCGTTATGCGTTCCGTCTGCCACTGCAAATAGGCCTGCAACCGGCGAAAATATTCCGGCCAAGTCGGTTCCCCGCCCGCTTCCATCGCAACTCTCCCCCCTCGCCGCCAGCATCCTCTTCATTTAGCCTATGCAGGGCGGGACGGCCTCATGTTAGTTCGGCTAGGCCGGGTTACCTTGCCGGTGCGGGGAGCGGAACGAGCGATACCGCGCTCGGCCCGGCCAAAGGCGGGGCAGGACGGGTGTAGCCGCCGGTATTGTACAAATTGGACAGCGACTTGATGACTCCAGCCGCGCCGATCTGCAACACGGACGAATTCGAAACGGAACCGACCTTGAGCGTTTGGATAATAATTTGTTGATGAACCGTCAAATTCATGCTACTGTCGCCACCTTCGCCGGGGACGAATCTACGACGTCTTGGTCGGAGACGTTCGTAGTGCTGGTGCCGTTAAATACGCGCGGGAAATCGCCGGTGTTGAAAGAGCCTGCGCCGGCGTACGTCTTCGTCGTGCTCACCGGAGCGATCAGAATCGAGTCGCCGAAATGCACGACGGAGCTTGGACCCACGCTTATGATTTTCACATTTCCTACGATTGCCGGCATCGCGCTCTCTCTCCTTGCGTCATCTGATCGAAATCGTGCGCCAAAGCGTCAGATGCGGTTGTTGCTGTCAGTATATGCGGGCTTCTGCCCATTCGTTCGCCCTCGGCGGCGCTTGCTTTTTTTCGCTACGGTAAAAGCACACGTCTCCAAACAGCGGACCGAGCCGTTTCCGCCTGCTCCGTCGGTTTCCGGGCGAAAAAGGGGGGGCGACCGAAACGCATGGCCTTGGCCGTTCTTCTTAGTGACACCGCCGTGCAGACGCGCATATATTGGGAGAAGAAGTGGAGGGAATCCGGCATGAGCGCTGCGAACAACAGCCGCGGAGGCGGCGGCATGTGGAGCGAGATCGAGAAGTTCATCAGCGACAAGCTGTCTTTTATGAACCCGTCCGGAAACATTGCGGGTCAGTTCCTGAATCAGCCGGATTGGGTGCAAAATATAGTCCGCGACGCCCTGTCCAAAGCGCTCCCGGGGGGACTCGCGATGGGAGGGCTCGCGCGTAAGGACGGCGGGCGCAAGGCGGTTACCAGCGAGAAGCCGCGCATCTCGACGGAGGTGTTCGAGACGCACCGGGACATCATCGCCAAAATCAAGCTCCCGCCCAAGGAGAACCCGCGAGCGCTGCAAGTGTTGGTCCGGTCGGACCGGATCAAGCTGCTTGGCCTTCCCGGCGGCGAGCCGACCTTCATTTCGCTCCCGGCCCCGGTCGTCGCCAACTCGGCGCGGGCACGCTACCGCGAAGGGACGCTCGAAGTGTATGCGCGGAAGCGGAAAAAGGGCAACTACTTTGACACCTACGTTGAATATTAGGCTTTTCGGACAGCAAAAAAGAGATCAGCCCGCATCGCGCATCGGGGCCGATCTCTTTTGAGCCCGCTACCGCTTCGGCAGCGTAACGGTGACAGACGTTCCTTTGCCCTGTATGCTGTCGATCCGGATCGTGCCGCCGTGGCGGTGAACGATGCCGTGCGCAATGGACAGGCCGAGTCCGGACCCGCCCCGCCATAGACGGGCACTCCTGCCGCGGTAATGGCGGTCGAACAAATACGGCAGCTCGCGGCGCGGAATGCCGATGCCGTAGTCCCTGATGACGACCTCCGCGTCTTCGGCTTGCTCCGAAAGCTCGATCTCGATCACGTCGTCGCTGTACTTGATGGCATTGTCGAGCAAAATGATCCACACTTGCTCGAGCTGTTCGCGGTCGCCCGTAATGCGCAAGGATGGGGGCGGCGCCATTTGCCGCGGCGCTGCGCCTCCGTCTACATCGGGCGGTCTGTTGTCCGAAACGCCGGTTTGGACGCGAATCGGTCTGCCGAACGCTTCGGACATTCGTTCCGCCACACCGCGCAGCTGGCCGGCGAGATCGTACGTGACGGCGTGCAGAGGGAGATCGTCTACGCCGCTCCATCCTTCCCGCGAAAGCAGGCGCGTGGCAAGGCGCCGCAGGCGGGCGGCTTCGGAGACGATGACCTCCGTCGCTTCCTCGCGCAGCTTGACGTCGCTGCCGGCCCACCGCTTCATCATGCCGGCGTAGCTTTCGATGACTGTAAGCGGCGTTCTCAGCTCATGGAACAAATCGGCCAGAAACCGTCTTTGCTTCTCCAGCGACGTTTCCCGGTTCAGGCGGGCAGCTGCGGCCAAGCCGCTTGCGGTTAACGCCAGCGCCGCTGCCGCCATTCCGGCGAGCCCGTAACCGAACTGTTTCCATTGACTCGCCAGCTTCGTCCAGCGTCGTCCGAACTCGACGACGCCGGTCTGGCTGTTCCCCCGGAAGACGGGGGCCATGACATAAGCCCGGTCGCTGCTGCGCTCGATGACTGCCGGACGCGACAAATTGCGGAACGAAGCGGGGCGGGACGTCAAGTCGGGATCCGAGGTAAGCTCCACATTGACTTGACCTTGAGCGTCTACCCAGCGCACGAGCGTTCCCGGAGCGACCAAGGTGCCCCAGAAGGATGAGCCTTGACCCCCTTTTGGATCGTCGTTAAGGAGCTGGGCGGTTTGGGCTGCAAGCTGGAGCAGGCTGTCCGTCTCGTTTGACAAAGTAACTTGATGAAAGCTGAAATAGGCATAGGCGCTGACGCCAGCCAGGACGATGCCGAGCCACAGCAGGGCGGATATGAGAAAGCTTCTAGCCATCGCCGGGCGCTTCCTCGCGCAGCATGTACCCGGCGCCGCGCACCGTTTGCAGCAGTTTCAGCGGATACCCTTTGTCGATCTTCTGCCGCAAGTACCGGATGTAGACGTCCACGACATTCGTCTCCCCGACAAAATCGTACCCCCAGACGTCCTCCATAATTTGTTCGCGCGTACATACTTCGCCTTTGTGCTTCAGCAGATAGGCAAGCAAATCGAACTCCTTCGGCGTCAGTTCGATCGGCTTCCCGTCTCTCGTCACGGACCTGCTCTTCATCTGCAGCTCGAGGCTGTCCGATTGCAGCACCGACGGCCCGCCGCTGTCTTCGTCCTTGCCGGTAAGCTGCAGCAAATTGCGGATGCGCGCGAGCAGCTCCTCAATCGCGAACGGCTTCGTTACGTAATCGTTGGCTCCATGGTTGAACCCGGATACGCGATCCGGCACTTCGTCCCGGCCGGTCACCATGATGACGGGCATCGTTTGCCCGGCTTGCCGCAGCCGCCGCAGCACTTCAAGACCGCTAAGCTCCGGCAGCAAAATGTCAAGCAGAAGCAAGTCCCAGCTTTCGTTCAGGGCCAGCTGCAGCCCTTCCCGTCCGTCCTTCGCCCGGGTCGTCTCGTAGCCCTCATGGCCGAGCTCAAGCTCGAGAGCCCTTGCAATGAGATCGTCATCTTCGATCAGCAAGATGCGAGTCAAGACGCCACCCCCCGCAATTTGGCTCTAGTATTCGCGCCGGGGCGGAAATGTATGTGACGGCCAATTGACAAGGCATTATGGCTTGTTCATGCAAGGGAGCAGGCGTTGAACGAAAAAAAACCGGCGAGCTCGCACGGAGCAGGCCGGGGGGTAAGCACATTGGTTAGTCTTTTGAAGTCGGGGCAGTCTCCACCGAGGTAAGGCGGTCGTAGAAATCGACGTACTTGTCCTTGTCCGCGGAGGCGCGGAGCGCCATGGCGACGCGCGGATGCTCATCCAGCACGCCCGCGATCATGTACGGAATGATGTAGCCCCATTCCCACTTCTCCCGCATCGCGATCATGTGCCGCTCGATAATGTCCAGTACCGGGCGCACGTCGTAACGCGGATTTTTCAGGTAGCTGACAAGCAGCTCCGTCGGGCAGTTGCCGGCAGCGCGGCCCATGCCGTACACGGAGGAATCGAGGAACGTGACGCCTTTGGCTGCGCCGGCGATCGTATTGGCGAAAGCCAGCTGCATATTGTTGTGCATATGCAGGCCGAGCTCTTTTTCCGGCAAAAGGCGCTGGAATTTGGCGACGAGATAGTCGATGTCCTTGAAATCCATGCTGCCGTACGAATCGACGATATAGACGACGTCGACAGGACTTTGCCGAATCTCCTCGAACGCTTCCGTCAGCTCGTTGTCCATAACGTGCGACAGCGCCATAATATTCAGCGTCGTTTCGTAGCCCATGCTGTTGAACTTTTGGACGAGCTCCAGTCCTTTGTCGACATCTTTGATGTAGCAGGCGACGCGAATCAGATCGAGCAGGCTCTGCTCGCGCGGCAAAATATCGTTCTCGTCGACGCGGCCGATATCCACGAGCGCGGACAGCTTCGTCCCGGTCTTATTCGTAATGACTTCCTTCAGGAACGATTCGTTCAGGAACCGCCAAGGTCCGGAGTCTGCTCCCTTGAGCAGCTTGGCGGAGTTTTTGTAGCCGACTTCCATGTATTCCACGCCGGCATCGCTAAGTCCGTAATACATATCTTTGACGAACTGGACGCTGAAATCCCAGTTGTTGACGAGCCCGCCGTCGCGTACTGTGCAGTCGAGTATTTTGTGAGGGTGATGTTTCATGGCTTGCTCTCCTTTTCCCGCCTCAGGCGCGGATCTGCTTGGGAACCATTATGGCAAAATCGGCCGGACCTTGTCAATCGCTTCCTCTATTGTGTATCGTAAAAAGGCGAATGTCGCATGCGGAATCAGAACGATCGGAGACCTGTTCATGAATTTGCTTCACGTACGCATTGAAGAAGCCGGATATGAGGCGCATTCGCCTGCGATCCGCGATATCGAATTCGGCCTTCGGCAGGGCGAGCTCGTCGGCCTCATCGGTCATAACGGGGCCGGGAAAAGCACGACGATCAAAGCTATGCTCGGCATGATCAGGCACATGCGCGGCAGCATGCAATGGGCCGGGGAACGCCCAAGCTACGCATACGTTCCTGAACATCCCGTCGTGTATGACGATTTGACGCTTTGGGAGCATTTGGAGACGGCGGCAGCCGTGTACGAACTGGAGCGGCCCATGTTTATCCGGCGGGCGGAAGAGCTGCTGCGGCAGTTCCGGATGGAGGACGTGCGCCATCATTTGCCGGGCAGCTTTTCCAAAGGAATGCGGCAAAAGCTGATGCTTATTCTCGCTTTCCTGCACCAGCCGGACGTTTATATTGTGGACGAGCCGTTCGTCGGCCTCGATCCGCGCGGAACGAAGCAGTTTCTCGAGCTGCTCCGGGCGGAGCGGGAGAGAGGGGCGGGGGTGCTGATGAGTACGCACGTGCTCGATGCCGCCGAGCGGATGTGCGACCGTTTCGTATTGATTGCGGACGGCACATTGGCCGCACAAGGGACGCTGGACGACTTGCGCGCCGCCAGCGGTTTGCCGGACGGCACCTTGTTCGACTGCTTTCATGAGCTTGCATGAAGGGAGCTGCAAGGAAATGGCGATACCCGTTACAACTCCGGCCAAGCTGTGGCTGCACCGCGCGGGGGCGAACGCCCGCTTTCAAGCTGGGATCGTCCGGGCGGCTGTGGACTGGACAGTTGCTCTTTATATCGTGATCCCGGCGCTCGTATACGCCTCCATTCAATATATAGCCTGGTGGCGTCATCCGCCCGCCTCGTTCGCGCTCGTGCCTGCGGCAGCGCTGAGCGGCTTGTTCTTTTTATTGTCGCTGCGAGGCAGCGGGTACCGCTTCTTCGTGCTCGAGCCGGATCAGCTGTTCGTTCGCGCCAACCGGCGCTGGACGCGGCGCATGCTGGCGCTCGGCCTGCTCTATTCGGCTGCGCTGCAGACGCTCGCGGCGGCGGGGCTTGCCGGGCTCCTTCTCCCGCTGCTGCGGGCGATGCCCGTTTCCGCCGGGCTGCAGCTGCGCCTCGTCGGCGCCGGTTGGGCGCTTTGGCTCGTCGCCGGGCTGGCCCGCTACTTGCTTCAGCTGCGCTTAGCGGCCGGCTGGCGCCTATGGCTTGCGCAAGCGGGGCTCGCTTTGGCTTCGGCGCTCGCAACCATCGCCGCTACGCTGCTCGCCGTCTATGCGCCTGCCACCGGCTATCCCGCAGCGCTGGTCGCGCTGGCAGGCGCGTGGCTGCTGTTCGCTCGCGCACGTCTGCGGCAGCAGGGCGCGTTTCTGCGCGAAGCCGAGCTGGAGCAGCGGGCAAAGCTGCGGCTTGCCGGCTTGCTGCTGAACGGCTTTGCTGCGGCCCCTCGCCCGCAGTCGCGCCGCACGCCGCTCGTCTTCCGCCGCTCGCAGACGCTGTTTCGCTACCGGTCGCCGATCTCCGGCTTGTCCGAGGTGCTGCTGAAGTCGTTCCTGCGAAGCTTCACGATGCTCCGCCTCTACGCCATGTTCACGTCGGCCGCCGCGATCGCGGTGTGCGCCGTCTCGTTTGCGCCGGTCCGGACGGCAATTTGGCTCGGCTGCGCGTTTTTGCTCTCGCTATGGATGAAAGCATATTGCAAGGAGGTCGCTGCGGCGCCGTTCCTGGCGCTGCTGCCTTGGCGCGACCGGACCCGCATCGGTGCGCTGCGCAAATGTACGCACCTGCTCATGCTGCCCGGCTTTCTCGTCGTCAGCGCGGCGTTCGGCTATGCCGTCGGCGGCTGGATCGGAGCGGCCGTGTTTGCCGCCGCCGGCTTCGCTATCGCCTACTTCATCGCGGCGGTGGCCACAATTTGGTATTGAAGCGGCGAATGCTGCGTATCCTAAGCTCGAATCCGAGCGACATACGCAGAAGAAAGGATACCGGCCAGCCATGAGCGACCAACCGATTTTTTTCGAATTCGAGCAAGAACGATCCGCCTTCCTGGCGATGGATACGCTGCAAGAGCTCGGCTACAAGTCCGGTTTCGTCGACGGAACGGGCAAGACGATGCTGCACGTTCATGTCGACGGGCAGGACGTGACGTCGGCGCTCGAGATTGCCCAAGCGTACGGCGGCCGCCTGACCGAGCACAGCGAAGCGATGCCGGAAGAGCGGCTGTACCAGATGGCGTACGATCTCGATGAAGGGATACGCATTCCGGCGCATTTCGTTAACGAAGATTTCAGCGAAAGCTATGTGCAACCTGGCGCAACCGAAGCCGGCGGTTCGCCGGACGCCCCCGCCGCGCCGCTTTATGACGAATTCGACCCGTCAGAGGAGACGTATGACGGCTTCTCGCCCGGCGTACATTTGTAAGGCGATGGGGGACAAGAGCAAGTCAAAAAGCGTTTAACCCGCTGCCTATAGGCGGCGGGTTAACGCTTTTTGTGCGAATGGATCGTTCGGGCTCGGGAGCCGCCGGAGCTTTATTGCACAGCCTCGCGGCCCGCGCCTAGCGCCAGCTCGGCGGCATGCGCGCCGGCCGAGTGACCGGTCGAGAACGCCGCTGTAATGTTATATCCGCCTGTGTAGCCGTGTACATCGAGAATTTCGCCGCAGAAAAACAGCCCCTCGGCCAGCTTCGATTGCATCGTGCGCGGGTCGATCTCCTTCAGGCTGACGCCGCCGCCGGTAACGAACGCTTCCTCGATGGACAGCGTGCCGGTCGCTCGCAGCGGGAACGCCTTCAGCAGCCGCGCGAGCTCCTGCCACGGCCCTTTCGGAATGTGGTCGAACGTCACGGTTTCGTCGAGGCCGGCTTTTTTGAGAAGCAAAGGGATGAGCCGCTCCGGCACGTAGCCGCGCAGCACGTTTTTGAGCGCTTTTTTCGGCTCCTGGCCCGCCAGCTGCAGCGATTCGGCGGCCACCTCGTCTACGCTTCGGTCCGGGAACAGATCGATGGTGAGCCGCACGGCATCCGCACCGCTGCGCTTCAGCTCCTTGACGACGAACTGGCTGCAGCGCAGCGCCGCAGGGCCGGATATGCCGAAATGAGTAAAAATCATATCGCCCTCATGGGTGACGATCGGCTTGCCTTTGTCGTTACAGACGGTCAGCTCGATCCCCCGCAGCGACAAGCCTTGCAGCTCTTTGTCCAAAATGAACGCATCGCGCGACGTGATCGGCACCTCGGTCGGATACAGTTCGGTGATCGTATGTCCGGCCGCTTTGGCCCAAGCGTAGCCGTCGCCGGTCGATCCGGTGTGCGGCACCGATTTGCCGCCCGTCGCCACAACGACGCAGCGCGAACGCACCTCTTCGCCGCTGCGCAGCCGGATGCCATGGACGCGGCCGTCGCCGAGCAGCAATTCGCGTACCGGGCAGTCCGTGCGAATATCGACGCCTTGCCGGCGCACCTGCGCGACAAGCGCGTCCACGACCGTCTTCGCCTTGTCGCTCAACGGAAACATGCGTCCGCGGTCCTCTTCCTTGAAGGCGATGCCGAGCCCGCCGAAAAAGTCGATAATATCGCGCGGGCCAAACGCCGCCAAAGCGCTGTGCAGAAACCGGCCGTTGCCGGGAATATGCTTGATGAGCTCCTGCGGCTCTTTATTGTTCGTCACGTTGCAGCGCCCGCCGCCGGAGATGCCCAGCTTGCGCCCGAGCTTGTCGCCCTTGTCCGCGAGCAGCACCTTCGCTCCCCCGGCGCTGGCCGCAATGCATGCCATCAGCCCGGACGGGCCTCCGCCGATGACGATGACGTCGTATTGGTTCATGTCGTTTTCGCTCCCGTTTATGCTGCGTAGCCGTATCAACGCTCCTATTGTAGCAAAAATCTCCGGCGGAGAGAAAAACCGGCCCGCCGAGCGGCCGGTGATGCACTGGTCATGGTTTCGGCTGACGGAACGGGAATTTGCGCCAAGTCATTTCTACGGAGGCGAGAGAGGATATCGCGCAAGGAGGGGGCTTGCAAAGGCGCATAAAATAAGGGTGAGAAGGTAGCGGCTTGCGTCGCGCGTTTCCACCCTCGGGTTGCTGAGTTCCTTGCGGTTGGTTAGCGGAAATATGTTCCGTTATTGGTCTATTTCCCGGATATTTCCCGGAATTAGCGGAACGACAGTACGTTATATGCGCATTTTCGGCGAGAATCTCTTTTGTCCCGGGCCAATAACGGAACCGTGTTCCGCTAAGGTTTATCCAGCCTCACTCTTTCCAAGCAATAGCGGAACTATTGGACCTCTGTCAAGAAAGTGGACACTCATTAAGGGAATTTAGCTAATGCCTTTGTAGTAAAGAGCCTCGAATCGATCGGGCGAAAGATAACCGAGAGA
>NZ_JXAK01000039.1 GCF_000829455.1 Gordoniibacillus kamchatkensis | reverse complement strand
GCGCTGAAAAAGAGCATGCAGTATCGTGAGCAGGAAAGGATGAAGCGCCGTGATTAAAACGCTCAGACGCATCATCAAGCAGGACAAGGAACGATTTGTTATCCCGAAAGGCGTTCAGCAAGTCATCCCGATTCGTGCCCTCTGGCCGGACGGGATTTTTTTTGTCGGCAACAAGTTCTCCAAATCGTACCGGTTTGAGGATATCAACTACGCCGTAGCGTCCAAGGAAGACAAGGAAGCGATGTTTTTGTCTTACTCCGAGCTGCTCAATTCCTTTGACAGCGGAGCGACCACGAAAATTACAATCCATAACCGGCGTCTGAATCGGGCCGACTTTGAAAGCTCGATTCTGATTCCGCTACGGCAAGACCATCTCGATGTGTACCGGCAAGAGTACAACGAGATGTTGCTCGCAAAGGCCATCGGCGCGAACGGTACAATTCAGGAAAAGTACGTTACCATTTCGGTCGTCAAGAAAAATGTGGAAGAAGCCCGTCAATACTTCGCGAGAGTCGGAGACGAACTGATGTCGCATTTTTCCCTTCTCGGTTCCAAGTGCATCGAACTGGATGCAACCGATCGTCTGCGCATTTTCCATGATTTCTTCCGGATCGGCGAGGAAGCGGATTTTCGTTTCCATCTGTCCGAAACAATGCGCAAGGGGCATGATTTCAAGGACTACATTTGCCCGGATTCATTCGAGTTTGAAAAAGATCATTTTCGGATGGGCAACTTTTTTGGCCGCGTCATCTTTCTGCGGGAATACGCCAGCTATATTAAGGACAGCATGGTGTCCGAGCTTTGCGACCTGAACCGGAATTTGCTGCTGTCGCTGGATATCATCCCGATTCCGACCGACGAGGCCGTTCGCGAAGTGGAGAGCCGTTTGCTCGGCGTGGAGACGAACATCACCAACTGGCAGCGGCGACAAAACCGGAACAACAATTTTTCTGCCGTGGTCCCTTACGATATGGAGCAGCAACGCAAAGAGAGCAAAGAATTTCTGAACGACTTGACCACCCGCGATCAGCGGATGATGTTCGGCCTACTGACGATGGTCCACATTGCGGACAGCAAGGAGCAGCTCGACAGCGATACGGAGGCGCTGCTCACAACTGCCCGCAAGCATTTGTGCCAGTTTTCCACGCTTACCTATCAGCAAATGGACGGCCTGAATACGGTGCTCCCCTACGGCTTGCGGAAGGTTCACGCTCTGCGGACGTTAACGACAGAAAGCACGGCTGTCTTTATTCCGTTTCGGGCACAGGAAATCGTGCATCCGGGCGGCATTTACTACGGACAAAATGTAATCAGCAAAAACATGATCATCGCCAACCGCAAACAATTGCTGAACGGAAACAGCTTTATCCTCGGCGTATCCGGTTCCGGCAAAAGCTTTACCGCGAAACGGGAAATCGTCAACCAGATGCTGTCCAGCGACGACGATATTATCCTGATCGACCCGGAACGGGAATACTCCGCGCTGGTGAACGCAATGGGCGGCGAGACGATTCATATATCCGCCACCTCGCCCAACCATATCAATGCGATGGATATGAACCGGCAATATGGCGACGGAGCAACCCGATTATTCTCAAATCGGAATTCGTCCTCTCGCTCTGCGAGCAATTGATTGGCGGGTATCAACTGGGAGCCAAAGAAAAGTCGCTCATTGATCGTTGTACCGCCAGCGTGTACAGGAAGTATTTGCAGAGCAACTATAAGGGACAGCCGCCGACGCTTCAGGACTTTCGCGCGGAATTGCTCAAGCAATCGGAGCCGGAAGCGCAGGACATCGCGCTTGCGATCGAGCTGTTTACTTCCGGCAGTTTGAATACGTTCGCCAAGCCGACCAATGTCAATGTCCATAACCGGCTCATCTGCTACGACATTCTCGACTTGGGCAAACAGCTCCTCCCGATCGGCATGCTGGTTGTTCTGGACAGCATCCTGAATCGGATTACGCAAAATCGGGTTAAAGGCAAAAATACGTTTATCATTATCGACGAAATCTATCTTCTGTTCCAGCATGAATACAGCGCCAACTTTCTGTTCACGCTTTGGAAGCGCGTCCGAAAGTATGGCGCTTTTTGTACGGGCATTACGCAAAACGTGGATGATTTGCTGCAAAGCCATACAGCCCGCACGATGTTGGCAAACAGCGAGTTCATTGTCATGCTGAATCAGGCAAGCACCGATCGGATGGAACTTGCCGAGCTTCTCCATATTTCAGACCTGCAACTCTCTTATATTACCAATGTTGACGCAGGGAATGGACTGATTAAGGTAGGTAGTTCCCTTGTGCCGTTTACCGACAAGTTCCCGCGGCACACAAAATTGTACAGCTTGATGACAACTAAGCCTGGTGAATAGGAGTAAGTGGCGAGAAGCGGCTGGTCTCTGTTGAGGTCAGCCCCTTCTTGCCAATGAATAACTATGATCTCGACAAAAAATACGGATGGTCTGATTCTTTAAACGGCGGACTATGAAATATGTGCCAATTTCGAGTATAATAAGTTTGGAATCATAGGCCTTTGAGAGCATTGGTATGAGGGAGGTTGTCATGGCCAAAATTATGATTGTGGACGATACGGCGTTCATGAGAATGATGCTGAGAGTGATCATAACGGAGGAGCCGCGGATTTTATCGTCAAGCCGTTTCAGAGGGAGAAAGTTCTGGAGACGCTTTCCAAAGCGTTGAAGTAGCCGGGGGTTTATGTACAAATCGGTCGCGTTACGGCTGTCGTTTTCGTTATCTCTCTTGTCGCTGTTCTGCTCATTTATATTAAGCATGCTTACGAGGCAGTGGATAAGGCCGTGGCCATGTCGCTCGCGGTCTTTTTGCCGTTGGGTTACTTTTGCGGTAAGCGGTTCGATACGCTGTTGCGGCTCTCGCATAGAGACGACTTGACCGGGGCGTATAATCGCGGCTTCATTCAGCGCGTTTTCCCCAGACTGGTTCGCCGATCTCAAAGGCTGCGAAAAAAACTGATCGTGTTCTATGTTGACGTAGACAACTTCAAGTATATCAACGACACATACTCCCACGAAACCGGAGATCGTGTGTTATGTCAACTTTCAAACCTGCTTGAAAAAACAACGAGCAAATACGACTATGTTGCACGATGGGGAGGCGATGAATTTGTAGTCATTGTGCCGTACACCGACGAAGAAGGAGCCAGAGCGTTCCAGAGACGTCTTGGCAGTGCGCTGTCGATATCGCTGGGGGAATTGAAGACGCACGTGTATCTTTCTGTCGGTTATGCGGTTTGTCCCGACGAGAGCGCCGATCTTGGCGAGCTCATGAGAATGGCGGACAAGAGAATGTACAAGCAAAAATTCAGCCAACACAATGATTGACATGTGCATTACAGACAAAGACTAAACGATTTGAACAAAGTCATTTTACGTTAATCCGATTCTGAATTCAACTTACAACAAGGAGCGCTCAAATTTATGAAAACTGTACCCATTCGTCTAAACCGCATCCAAAATAAAATCGGCCTTGGCTTTCTGGTCGTCGTCATTTTTTTTGTATTCGCCATTCTTAGCGTAACCCGGCAACTATCTTCCTTCCAGAAAGAAACGAGATTCATTACGGATCATGATATGCAAGTACATAGCCTGGCCCAGTCCATCGAGAAGGATCTGGTAGATATGGAGACCGGTCAAAGAGGTTTTATTATAACCGGGGAAAACAAATATTTGGACCCGTACAACAACGGCAAAACCAATTGGCAGAAGCACTATGAGGCCCTTTTCCAGCTTGTTGCCGACAATCCAAGCCAACAGGACAACTTGAAAGCCATTCAAAAAAATGTGGAACATTGGATTCAAAACGCCGGCGAGAAAGTGATTGCCTTGAAAAAGGCCAATGACAACAAGGGACTTCAGCAATTTTTCCAGGACGATCCGGGTAAGCAGGATATGGATGCCCTGCGCGAGCAGCTTTCGTCGTTCCGTTCCATCGAAAAACAGCTCACGTTGAATCGGGTGTCGGCGCTCGAAAAGAAAAACGGTCAACTCCGATTGCAACTGTACGGTTCCCTGTTTCTGGTACTTATCGTTTCGGTTATCTCGTCTTTCTTCACCGGCGCATTGACGGCCAGAAACGTACGCAAAGTCGGGAACGCCATCGCCGAAATTGCCTCTTCCGGCGGCGATCTGACGAAACGAATTACAGTGAAAACCAAAGACGAAACGAAGGACTTGGCGGATCAAACGAACTTGTTGTTATCCAGTCTTCAGAGCATGATCGCAGATATTCAAGGGAAGACCCAGGAATTGGAACGCTCCTCATCCATGTTGAAGGTTGGCGCAGACGAGAGCTACAAAGCCGCCGATCAAATCTCTGAATCTGTCCAGCGCGTAGCGCAGGGAGCGGAGCAACAAGTATCCCAGACGGAAGAGATGTCGGCGATTCTGCAGGAGACGGTATCGGGACTGGAGCAGGTTGCCGCCACGACAACCGACGTTTCCAACCTTGCCAGGCGAGCCCAGTCCGTCGCGACGGAGAATGCCGGCGAAATGCAGGCAAATGCGGAAAAAATCGGCCAGATCGAAGAAACATTTTCCGACATTCAAGCTTCCGCCGCGGAACTGGCATCGCTGTCTGAGAAAATTCGGGATGTGGTCGGATATATTCAGGACGTCTCCAATCAAACCAATCTGTTGTCGCTGAACGCCGCCATCGAAGCGGCGCGAGCCGGGGAACAAGGCCGAGGGTTTGCCGTCGTCGCCGGTGAAATCCGCAAGCTGGCGGACCAAGCGGCGCATTCGACCCTTGAGATTCATGAAACCATCGAAGTGATGTTGAACGGCATTAACGGACTCGTCCAGAAAGTAAATGAGAACAGTCATGGCGTCAAGGATGGCGTTCAGGCCATGATGAAAGCCAGCGAGTCGTTCCGGGCCATTATGAACGAAGTGAACAACTTGAGCGTTCAAGTCATGGAGGTTGCCGCTTCTGTGGGACAGATGTCCGCCGGCAGCAAAGCGATTGAAGGTTCCATTCGGGAAATTACGAAGATTACGGAAGAAACCGCCTCGTTCACTGAAGAGGTTGCGGCCATGACCGAGGAGCAGGCGGCCACGAGCCAGGAAATGCTGCAAACCGCTCGCCAGCTTGGCGAAATGTCGGATTCCCTGAAAGCCTTAGTCGGCAAATTCAAAGTTTGAGTGCAAGTCCCGATCCCCTCATCAAATGGAGATCGGGATTTTTTTGGTGTGTGCTTCCTCTCCCCGACACCGATTAAAAACGGAATAAATTGCCAACAATAAAATGGAAATGAAACATGAGGGGATCGCCATGGGGAAAACGAACGGATTTGGTAGCCGCGGCCCGCGCTCCAATCAGCGCGAGGCCGAACGCTTTGCTCATCAGGAAGAAAATCGGCAACTCGATCAGGCTCTTTCCGCAAACCTGGCCGAAAATGTTCAGGCGCTTCAGCGCTTGTATACCCGTTGTTCTGACGTGATTTTTCACGAGTTCTGCATAGGCAACCGCATGGAGGCTGTGCTCGTTTATATCGACGGTCTGGCTCATATCGAAGAAGTGGATCAACATGTGCTCGCTCCGCTGCAACAGGATTTCCCTATGGACTTCACGCTGGCAGACATTCGCGGAAAAATTGCCGTTTCCTCGATAAAACCGGTGGATACGATAGTCAAGGTGCTTGAAGAAATATCCGGCGGCAATCCCGTATTGCTGATGGAACGTGAGCCTCACGGACTGGCGATCGGCTTGCCGAAATGGGAAAAACGGGCCATCGATGAGCCGTCCGCCGAATCGGTTCTGCGCGGACCGCGGGAAGGGTTCATCGAGTCGCTTCGCACCAATACGGCTCTGTTGCGGCGTAAAATCCGAACCCCCCATCTCAAAATCGTGACGATGAGCATGGGGAAATATACGAGTACACAGATTGCGCTCGCCTATCTGGAGGGGGTTGCAGCCCCCTCATTGGTGGAAGAAATGACGAGCCGTCTGCAACGAATCGAGATCGACGGCATCTTGGAGAGCGTGTACATCGAAGAACTGATCGAGGACAACCCGTTCTCCCCGTTCCCGCAATTGCTCTCCACCGAAAGGCCGGATGTGGCAAGCGCTTATTTGCTCGAAGGACATGTCGTTGTGCTAATCGACGGTACGCCCAGCGTGCTAATCGCGCCGATCACCTTTTACTCCTTGCTGCAGTCGCCGGAAGATTACTACGAGCGGTATGTTGTAGGTACCGCAATTCGCTGGCTGCGCTATTTGTTCTTCTTGATCTCTTTGCTGGGACCGTCCTTTTACGTTGCGGTTATTACTTACCATCAGGAAATGATACCGAACGCTTTGTTGATTACGATGGCAAGATCCCGGGAACAAATCCCGTTTCCAGCCATTGTCGAGGCATTGTTGATGGAATCCATGTTTGAAGCGCTGCGCGAAGCCGGAGCGCGGCTGCCGAAGCAAATCGGCACCGCCGTCAGTATTGTCGGAGCGCTGGTCATCGGTCAGGCGGCCATTGCTGCGGGTATCGTTTCTGCGCCGATGGTAATGGTCGTGGCCATTACGGGCGTCGCGTCATTTATGGCTCCCCGTTTTACCGTCGGCATTGCCATCAGACTGCTGCGGTTCCCCGTGATGGTGCTTGCCGGTTTTCTCGGACTGCTTGGATTGATTATGGGGGGCATTCTTATTCTGAATCACCTGTTCAAACTGCGTTCGTTCGGCGCTCCGTATATGGCCCCGCTGGCCCCGATGCAGTGGCGCAGCCTGAACGATGTGCTCTGGCGCGCTCCGCGCTGGCTCATGACCAAACGTCCCCACATGACGGGGGCGTGGAATCCCAGAAGGCAGCCCCACGGTCAACGCCCGGGCCCGCATAAAGGGGAATCAGGAGATTGATAAGATGGAAGCAAGGCGCACATGGATAGTGGTCATCCCGATTGTTTCGGTGCTGTTGCTGTCTGGATGTTGGGACCGTACCGAAGTTAACGATTTGGCGATTCTTACGGCCGGCGGATTGGACTTGACGGAAGATCGGAAACTGGAACTCTCCGTTAAGCAATATTTGATATCGCCCTCTTCCTCCGAACAATCGGGCAGCTTTTCTTCAGACACCGGCGGAGGTTCCGGCAAGTCGGTCCTTCGTTCCTCCCGCGGTGTATCGATGGCCGATGCGGAATCCCATTTGCAGCAAGTGTTAAGCCGCAAAGTGTTTTGGGGCCAGGACGAAGTGTTCGTATTCGGTCAGCGGCTGGCGAAAGAAGGACTAGCCGAACCGATGGAATTTTTGACGAGACATCCGATTCCGAGGGAGCGGGCCAATGTTTTCGTCAGCCAGAGTCCCGCCAAGGAAGTACTGGAGCTCGATCCGCCGATTGAACGCTCGGTTTCGCAAGCTTTACGTAAAATGGCAGAAAATGAAACCGGGCTGAATATTACGATGAAAGAACTGGCGGAGATGATGGCGGGAAGATCCAGGTCGGCTGTCATTCCCTGGGTAGAAATCAAGCCTGGCGATGGAAAACAGGCCGCGTTCGCTCACATTAACGGCACGGCAGTCCTGAAAAACGGCAAGATGATCGGGCGTATGAACGATGCCGAGACGCGGGGAATCATGTGGTTGAGAAACGAAGTGAAAAAAGCGACGGTAACCGTTTCGCCGGGCAAAGGCAAGGGACTTGTTTCGCTTCAATTGCTAAGAAGCCGTACGGAGCTGATCCCGCACATTGAAGGAAGCAAGTGGAGCCTCACGGTTCGGATCGAGACGCGGGATGACATCATTGAGAATACATCGGAGTTTGATCTTTCCTTGCCGGATCATATGAACGAGCTGGAGCGCGAATTGGAAGACGATATTAAACGCCGCATTCAAATGGCGCTAAGACGCGCGCAAAAAGAGATGAAATCCGATATTTTCAACTTTGCGGATGCCTTCTATCGGAAGTACCCGAGGGAGTGGAATCGAAACAAGGGTCGCTGGGACGATCTTTATTCCAATCTGGAAATCAACGTACAAGCTAAGGTCAAAGTTGTCCGTCCCGGCTTGACCAACAAAAGCATATTCAAGCCGGAACAGAGGTGATGATTGGATCATGATATGGGGGGGATTGCTGGGCGTTGCCGCAGTGCTCGCTTTAATGATTTTGCATGATTGGCGCGCCATGCCGTCTTATACCAAGAGGGAGAAGACGGCTTATGGCGTCCTGACCGGATTGGGGGCGATATTGGCGATCTTGCTTGTTATTAATCCCCAAATGCCGGGTCCTACGCAGTGGATGGATGTTATTTACAAACCTCTGGTAAACTTGCTGGAGAAGCTCACCGTGCAAAGGAGCGGGTGAATGGTGATCGAAAATGGGAAAATATCCGCCCCGCAAATCGGGAAAATGATCTATTTGGCGGTAACTCCGACGGCTATTTTAAGCACGCCGGCGATTACGTATCAATTCGCCAAGCAGGATTTGTGGATATCTCCGATGTGGGCGTTCAGCGGGGTTATTGCGATCTGGATTGCGCTGAGCATTCACCGATTGTTTCCGGGCGAGAATCTCGTTCAAGCAGGCGAACGTATTTTAGGTCGAAAGCTGGGGAAAGTGTTCGGGCTGGTTATTCTGTTATACTATTTATATTTAGGCGGCGTCATTGTGCGGGAATACGGCGAATTTGTAGTCGGAGCGTTTCTTGTTCAAACGCCGTTGCTGGTTGTATCTGGAAGCATGGTGCTCGTTTGTGCCATTGTGGTTCGCAGCGGCGTGGAAATCATCGCGAGATTTGCCGATGTATTTATCCCTGTTTTTGCGATGCTCTTTCTGCTTCTGATCATCCCCCTTCTTCCGGATCTTCATATTCTGAAGATGCTGCCGATCATGGGAGAAGGTATCGGGCCTTCCCTCTCAGGTTCGGTTGTTTTGCAAGCATGGTTCAGCGAATTTCTGACTGTGTCGTTTTTAATTCCATTTGCAAACCGTGCGGAAAAAGTGAAAAAAAGCATGGCGATAACTTTGCTGGCCGTCATTGTGACGCTTGTGTCATCTAACCTGGTTACGCTGCTGCTATTGGGGGAACTAACGGGAAATTATAATTATCCTTTTCTGATTGTCGCCAGATACATCAACCTGGCCGATTTCTTTACCCATCTGGAATCGCTTTTTATGGCTATTTGGGTGTTGGGCGCATTTGTTAAAATATGTGTTTTCTTTTATGTGACGGCCATGGGCGCCGCTCAATGGATGAACCTTCGTGAATATCAGCCGATCGTATTCCCTGTCGGCTTTTTGCTGCTGTTAATGAGCGTATGGGTCGCGCCCAACCTGCAGGAGTTGACGCACGCTTTATCGACTTCGATCATTTTTTCGGCATTGACGGTATTGGTTTGCATTCCCGCGGCGCTGCTCGGTTTGGCCTGGATCAGAAGACAATGGGGGAAGAAAAATTTGCAGGATTGAATCGCGGAGACAGTCGGACACGTTCCGATCGGATGAACATCCGTTTCAATATAATAGCGCCAACCTTCCGTTTACGCTTAGGACGCGTGTCAGAATGTTTGACGCTTTTTACCGCTCTCAAGATTGGCGAAAAGTCGATTTCCCCATCATACAACAGATTTCTGTTTCAAAGAAGTGGATAGAAGACTCGCTCTGCTTATCAGCTCTCGAAAAGGCAGCGAAAAAAAGTCGGGAACGAGAAAGCCGTTGATGACTCCCACCGATGCGGACAATGTAACGTTTTGAATGACGACGGGTTGGGAAAGGGCATCTTCTAATTGCAAGCCATCGTATTCATTACGGCAAGTAATCACAATAAACTCATCCCCTGCATACCTGCATACGTAATCCTGTTCGTTCGTTAATGCACGCAAGCGATTGGAGAACTCGACAAGAAAATCGTCCCCTACCGGATGCCCATGCAATTTGTTGATTTCACCGAAGTTATTGAGGTCAATAAAGAGCAAACGGAATTGTTGGCGACGGTTCAGAAAATGTTCGCCGATATGTTGGATATAAGGTGCACGGTACAGTCCCGTTAGAGGGTCAACGAGTTGGTTCAATTTGATTTGAAGCTTCTCGCGGGTCACGATCCCAATTACCTGATCTTCATGAACGACAAGAAGGCGTTCAATATGGTTCTGTTCCATCGTTTCTATTGCGTCCCAAGCAAATTGGTCAGGCAAAATGCTGACCGGGTTTGGGGTCATCGCGTCGGCCGCAATGCGATTGGGATGGGAAGATCGGATATCCCGCGACGTAATAATCCCTACAGTTGTTCCATGATCCGTGACGACCAGCGAACCGATTTTCAGTTCATTCATCATATCGGACACGTACTGGACGCTCCGTTCCGCTGAAACCGTATAGACCGGGGCTGACATGAATTCCGCCACCTTCATTGCAACTCCACCTCCCGCTGAACCGATACCGATATTTTCAGTTCGGAACGAAGAACCATGTTGTCGCTGATCAACCGGTCCGCTTCTTCCAATATGATCTGCATCAGCAAACGTTCGTCCAACATTTGAAGAAGGGAGTTCCGAATCAACACCGCTTCAATTTTGGCGTGCTCCAGTTTAACGATTGTAAATTGCTCTGGTGATATCGCTTGCGCCATTCGCTTTACCGCTTCCGGCCCGATCGGGGCTTTTTTCCCGATGATCAACAAATCCTGCATAGGCGGAACTTCAAACTCTGAAATTTTCAAGGAGAGCATGGCTTTCCGGAAATAGTTCAGTTTATCCTGCATCCTGATTACTCCTTCATGTTCGGGTGAGACTTCACGTTCGACCGTTTACGTTAACCGATTCGGTTTACCGAATAAATAGCCTTGTCCCATCTTGATGCCCAATGACAGCGCGGTATCCAAATCCTCTTCCTTTTCGATTCCTTCCAGGATCAGATTGGCCTCGTCATGGCAGTACTCGGCAAACAGCGCGACAACTTTTTGTTTTTTCCTGGATGTACTCAAGTCAGAGGCGAAGAATCGGTCGATTTTGATAAAATCCGGCGAGACGTCCACAATATTTCGAAAAGATGTTGTTCCATCTCCTACATCGTCCAGGGCTATCAGGAAATTCAGTTTGCGCAGCAAACGGACGGCATCTCTGAAAGAAGCGCTTTTCCATAAGAGGCCCTCATAAATGGACTCGTTAATCTCAAATACGATTTGGTTTCTAAATAGCTCGAATCGCTCGACAAGGGAGTCGAGTAAGTCGATAAATAAAGGCGAGACCAAAGTTGAAGGGAATATGTTGATAAACAACAGGTTATGTTCCCGTGAGCCCGGAAATTCGAAGTAGGCTGAAATCGCCTGCAAAATTGAAAAAGAATCGACTTCGAACAACTTGTTCTGCTCCATGGCGCGCTGAAATAAAAGATCCGGATTCATGTTGGAGTTACTGCGAATGAGGGCCTCGTAACCAAGGATTCTCTTTTCGGGAAACCCCAAGATGGGCTGGAACACATGATAAAAATCGTTTTGTACAATTAATTGTTCAATATTCGGCATCGAGGCTACTCCCTTTGCTGGAGAATCAAAATAAGAAGCCACCCCGATTTGGGGCAGCTTTGAACTCGGAAGCATCATTTCGGCAACCCAGCTACCATAGATATCATCCTTAGGCCTGAAGTTTTGCGCCCCCATTTTTCAATGGGTTTGCCGTTTCGTTTTTTATGATCCTGAAAGAAAGGGATCAGCCTGAGGACCTACAAATAGATCCCCCCTTTTTGAATAAAGTTAGATCATTTACGACAAAATCCTTCTTTATACCCAATAATTCGCGCAAAAAGCGCCAACTCCTTCCAAACAGGTGTTCCTAAGGAACCGTATTTATCCGAAGATCGGTAAAGACCTCATTTGCCATTTATCATAGAGAATCGCGGTAGATAAGCAAGTAAGCGGTTGGTCCTGATCGTCCCAAACGCTTGCATTTTCATAGCTTGAATCACTTCTCTACAAATCTTCGGTTGCCGGTTCCAACAGTTCCCGTAAAATACGATACGCTTGTCGCTGTTTAGCATCGTTGTGTTTGAGCAATAAGAGAATGCTGGCCCATAACCATTTTTTTTGTTGCAGATTGGCCTCTTTCTCGTCACTGAATAAATCGAATACGCTCATATGTAATGCCAAAGCAATTTTTTCAATCGTTTGAAGTTTGACGTTTTTTTTCGCCGCGTTCAATCTGTCCAAGATATGTCGCGGCCATGCCGATCGTTTCGGCTAGTTGTTCTTGCGTCAAGTTGTGCTCCATGCGGTGTAAGCGAATTTTTGCTCCAACGATTTGCGCAAAAGTAGCCATGTCGTCTTTTACAACCCCTCTCTATAGTAAAGTGTAGTCAAAGCGGTTAGAGGGATGGAGTACTCTTAAACTACAGTCTATTCAATTGATTGTACCTTGAAAATCTTTGCGATATAATTTTCCACGGAGTTTATTTTGTCACAAATTCCTTTAAGCCAATATTCGATAAAAAGGAGTCAGAAGTCATGCATCATGTCATGATCGCTGCGCAGACTGTATTGTTTGGGAAACGGCAGGAAATCGGCTTGAGCCATAATCAAGTGGTCCAGCTTTCTAAGGAGATTACAAGACTGACTCGATTATTGGAAAACGTAAGTCAACAGACTGAGAATGGAATGCGAGAAATAAGGGGGAGGGTTGCCACGAGGCTGCTTAGCAAGGAGCAACTGCTCGAATGTATAGCGACAGCTTGGAACATGGGACTTGAAGAAGAGTTTGTTGCTTTTTTGTTCAAGGAACTGCTATGGATGGAATCCGATACGAAATTGTCCGAAATGGAATAGGAGGTTGTCTTCAGAAAGAATGCTTGATGGACGTATTATATTCTTGTATTCCGGAGTATCTTCAATGAAGTTGAAAATGGTTACGGCATTGCTGCCGACGTGGAAGCGCGAATGATCGGATGCATCAATCGCGCCGCGAATCCATGATTTGAACATCGGAATTTCTTTAGATTCATCATCTAGGTTTGGCTGGGCTTTAACTTGTACCTTCCCGTATTGGTCAGTTGAACATGGATTCGTATGTTTCGTAAAGAATCCTCATGCAGCACAAAATGATTTTCGTCTTCGATCCGGTGCCATACCGAGGGATAGCGTCGAAACAACGACTCGCCCAGATTATAAACATCAACCTTCCGCTCAAAGCCTTTCCGGTAAGTATGGCGAATTTGTTCTTCAATCTTTCGTTCGGCCAGGTCGATCAATTCTTTCTCGGACATTTCCTGATGCAATTCGTTAATGCCTGCCTTTACCGTTAGCTCGACGTCAAAATAAACGCGAAGATCTTGAACAGACGGCTTGATGCGCACTTTTGGCTTCTCCATGACCAATACAGCCGCTAACGATTTTTCACGTTCGAGAGAAAGCGGCACGCGAACCGTCTTTTTATGCATCCAAGGCAATCCTTGCAAATCGTCCGGATCCAATTCTCCATGGTACCGATTGTTCCAAAACACGGTTATACCTGCATATTCTAACAACGGATGCGTTTTTCTGCTTACTTCCCACTGATTTTTCTCAATCCGTAGAGCAGGCAGGTAACTCATCCGCGAATCTTCTTTCAGCGTCATGACAAATTGATACAACCTGATCGGTGAAATGATCGATCGTTGCCGATACTGGTCCTCCGGATTGTGCAAAATGGACATCATCGGAGACTCATTAAAGAACGGAGTTGAGTTGAAAATATCTTCAATCGATTCTTTGGTACTGAAAACCCAAACCAAATAGCGGATTTCCCTGTAACGGTTCAGCAAATCCAATACATCTTGAAATTTATTCTGTTTCAGAATGTGTTCGTTGAACACGAGCGTGGAAACATGACCCCAAAACACTCTTTGTTGCGACGTCTCATATAAATTGTTTGCAGCTCCGTAAACGATGCGCCTGTTCCTTTACCGACCCATACAGGTGCTTCCCTCGATTTTTGTTGTCCTTCCAACTTGGCGACGCTGGAAAAATCAATAAGTTGCAAATACACAATGTACTTTCCGTCACGATAATCGAACCCGATGGCGGTTGCATAACTAATATTTTGAATTTCCTTAATATTCCAGCAACCGGTCGTGATGACGAGTAAAGCAATCAAGATTCCTGTTATTTTCATGCCTTTCATTTTGATTGTTCTCCCCGGTTTGTATCGTCAATCGTATGAAGCATCTCCGGACGCTTTCTCTTCCACGCTAATGGCAACCGAAACAAAGCATGCGGTAAATCTTTAAAAAACGGAGGAGACATCGGGGCCAGATACGGAACCCCGAAAGACTGAAGAGACGCCAGCAAAACCAGCAACAAAAATACGCCGAGAAAAAAACCGTATAAACCGAATATGCAAGAAAATATAAACAGTATGATTCTCAGTATGCTCACCGCACCTCCTAACGCCTGATTGGTAAGTGTTGCGCCGAATACATGCGTGATCGCGCCGATGATCACGATTCCGGGCGACAAAATTCCGGCTCGAATGGCTGCATCGCCCAAGATTAAGCCTCCTACAACGGTAAGTGTCGAACCGATAGAGGAAGGAAGGTGAACGCCGGCCTCGCGCAACATTTCAAGAAAAATGAGCGCAAGAAACATCTCCAGACCGGTGGATAAGGGGATCCCGAGACGATTCACGGTCAGCGTCGCCAGCAAGTAAAATGGAAGCTGGTCTTGATGATAAGAAAGCAGGCAGAGCCAAAATGCGGGAAGCATGAGCGACACGAATAAACCTAACAACCGCAACATTTGTCCGAACGTTGAGGATAACGCTGTAAAATGAATGTCTTCCGGCGTTTTGATCAGGAGCATTAAGTTAGCCGGGCCAATTAATGCCGCCGGCGTTCCGTCCACCAATATAACAAATCGCCCGTTCGTCAAGCAGTTGACGGTAAAGTCGGGTCTTCCGGTATACGCCATAAGGGGAAATAACGCCCATGTCGGTTCAATCATTTCTTCAAGTTCCGTAGCGCTGAATACTCCGTCTATCGTTATCTTCTGCAGGCGCTGTTTCACCTCCTGTATGACCTTTGGATCGGCGATATCGTACATATACATCAATCCGATCCGGGTTTGCGTACGTTCGCCAAGCACCATTTGCTCATAGGCTAACGAAGGCGATTTAAGCCGTTTGCGGATGAGCGCGGCATTGGTGGCCAACTCTTCCACAAAACAATCCTTGGCTCCCCGAACGGAGACTTCGACATTTGATTCTTCCGGTTTTCTCGCCGGAAGCTTGGCAATATCAACGGAACAGATGATCTGAAGCGCAGGAATATACATGAGCAATTTGCCTTCAAACACCTGTTGTGTTGCTTTCCGTTGCCAATTATCATCCGGCAGACGTTCCAGTTGAAGCTGACTCGCCGTTTGAAGCATGCCCGCGTCCGTAAAGCCGTATGTCTCATAAAAACGTTGCAAACGGGGAAGCACCACCTCATGAATCATATGTTGGCTATCGCTCATCCCTTCGCAGAAGACGAATAGTACGGTTGAACGTTCCTCCAGTGCGTTCAAGGTGTAAGTATGATGCTTGACATCGGCGCAACGATTGAACAAATTTAAAATAACTGAAGCATCGGCCAGTTCAACGGCTGGCCGTTCGGAAGTTGAAGGGGATGGTTGAAAAGAGTCGGCGACAGATTTTTTGAAAACAAACGGCCTCAACCCCCTTTTGAACATGGGAATTCACCTCCTCATTCTGTTGGAAATCCAGATTTTCGCGACAAACAATGCCGTCAAGCCCAAAGCAGAGTAAACAGACGCCGGGAAAAACACGCTCCCAAGAAAATCGAGGAACCGTGCATCACTCACGGGCAGCACAACGACAACGATCATCAGCGCGCCGTATAGGATGAGCCACGGCAATCGCTTGCCCGGTTTCCAAATGTCAACCATAAGAAACAGGGCCAGCGAGACGCGAACAAACGTGCCGGAAAGCCACTGGTAGATGGAGAAGAAATCAAGGTGCGAAATATATTGCCCGAGTTGAACCAAACGCCATTGCTCGTATGCAGGGTAGCGTTGATTTGCCGCCTCAGCAGGTCCAAACACGGCGATGGCACCCATCAGCGGTCCCAGAATCAATCCGGCAAGCAGCACATTCACCAGCATGAGAGTGCCGAAGCGAGGACGTTTGGATAAATGCTCCTGATAAAAAAGGATGCAGATGATCTCCAAAAGCCCCCCAGCCGCATATAATGCGCCTTTCCATACAGGCTCCCACCCGAACTCGAAGACCGGAAACAGCAGGCTGTAATCCTTATACTTGTAGTTGGCTGTCATCACAAAATCGCCGAGCACGATCACAACCGGGAGCAAAATGCCGGTGACGATTGCAATCACGCGCAACCCGGCATATGCCGCCAATAGATTGCATCCGACTCCCGCAAGTACTAACGCCAAAGCCGGCGTCTGCGGCAAATAGGAGGCAATCGTCCATGTGATGGTGTCTTTTAGCGAAATGGCGCCCATTACGAACATATATATCGTGAAAAAAACGAGCATACCGGTTGCAGGCAGTTTGCCGAAATGACGATACAACCAGGTTTTGACCGGCGTCCCGTTCATGTTTTTGAGAATATAAGATAAACAGGCGATCCAGACTGGCGATACTGCCAATACGGCTAAAACGGATATCCAGGCATCTCTTTGGGAAGCAGTCAGCAGAAGCGGGATAATAATGACGTGATTCAGAATGCCGATCGCCATCAGGATCAGCATATATCCTTGCAGCAACGATATTTTATGATTGACCGATGCGATAGTTGTCACCACTTTCCGAAGGAACCTCTTCTTATGTTATCCCATTTCCCCCTTGCGAAAACATCGTGCCTGAATAGACGTAGAGCCTTTTGATTCAGTCGATCGACAGCGAGAGCTGACGACGACGTTCATAGGGGAAGCTGACGAAAGGCAAGGAATTGGACATTTTCTGTCGAATATGTCCGTAGTGTGTCCATGGTTGTCCAGTATTGTATAGGAATGGATAGTTTATTACTGTGTGTTACAGGTGTCTTTCCATAAGGCATCCAAAGGAGGAAAGCCCAATGATTCGTGTGTAGCTCGCGGATGATGAAAGAAGATGCGCTCAATCTGTTGGAAACGGTCAAATTGGGGATTTCGAAGTTGTCGGAAGGTTTGTGAATCCGCTTCGGGCAATACGCCTGTGGACGCCGTTTTCCTGGATAATTCATATGCCGGGCATGACGGGCATGGAGGCGGCGAGGAAACTCCCTCACGAAGGGACGCCTGCGGATACCTCGCTCATCATTGAGTCGATTTGGCCGGGGTACGATGTGAAAAAGGCGAAATTTGTATACTTGCCTGTCTTACTTGCGGAGAAGTTTGCAGGAGCATGACGTGCCCATCAGCGTAGACAAAGCCGAAAACGGGTTCGCGATCCGGCTGGATGGGGCGGGTTGCCGATGTGACGACATTCGAGGGGATGCTGGACGACATTTTGTCGGCGGAGGAACCGGATGAACGGGTGTACGACAAGATCAACGGTTTGTACAAAGGCGAATATATGGAGGGCTGCGATTATAGCTGGGCTGTAGCAAGCAGGAGGCAATCAAAGCGAAGTATATCCGTTCGCTGCGTTGCATGTACCGGCTTTTTCGCAAGCGGGGCCGCACGGCGCTCGCGGCCGCGACGGTAGCAAATTCGTTCCGGACCATACGGCCACTCGGGCGGAAGCGGTGATCATGCTGCTAAGGTTACAAGAACGAAAGCAGTTAAGGGTGATTCAAAAGATGACTGAGATGTAAGGGAGATGCCCCAAGGCATCTTCATTCGTACCCTGCGAGTTCCAGAGTATGCTTCGAGGTGACGAAAAGGACAACAATGGACATGGGGCATTATAACAAATGACGTACAAGTTCCGACAGGAAAATGGCAAACCAGTTCGAAAGACTGGGACGCAAAGCCACGGGTCTTCTGCATGCGTGCAATGATCGCCGGGTTACCCTCTCTTATGTTGTCAGTTAAAAGGCACGGCCTTTCGAGGGTACGTGTCTTTTCGTTTTTCCAGAACAATCAACGAGGTGATGAAAAGATGGAGGAGCGTGCAAGTTATGCCGTAGAAGTTGATGAAGTCGTTCGTTGGAAAGAAGGCAGGATACAAGTATTGCTGGTGGACAGCGACCCCATTTGGCAACAACGGACGGCGGGGCTGATCAATACAGAGCCGGATATGAATATATTTCATATTGCAACAGATAAGGAATCAGCCATTCGAGCCAGCGCGCAATTGGATTTAGACGAAATGATCCTTGATCTGGTATTAAATTCATCGCAACAGGATGGACTCCATACAATTTCCGAAGTTCTGAAAATTAAAACGATGCCAATCATTATCTTGACCTCCCTCTATGAGCCTGAAATCATTGTGGAAGCTGTGCTAGCCGGGGCGATCAATTATATTACCAAGATCAACTATGCGGATGTCGCAAATGCCGTAAGGGAAGCCTATCGAGGGCAATCTTCTCTTCATGCCGATGTTGCATCCATTATCCGTAATGAAATTGGGCTTGTTAAGCGGAAGGAATTACATCGAATGCTGACGCCCACTGAAAAAGAGATCTTGCAGTTGATCGGTTGGGGCTATAGACAGCCGATGATTAGAGAGTTGCTAGGCGTCACAGCTAATACCATGAAGTCGCACGTTCGTAATATCAATCGAAAATTCAACGTTTGTTCCGTTCATGAAGCAGCGGAAAAAGCGAAACGAAGAGGCTTGTACGATCGGCAAAATCGGATCACGTGCTAGCGATTCACACTCGATTCGAGGCATTTTGCGTTTATTCGACAATTTTAGAAATGATAGCGTGATGAAAAAATCACCCTCCATATTTAATCACTTTATAGGTAAAATGATAGGTGCAGATGGATATTCTTAGGAGAATTTTACCGGAGGTGAGAGTCGTAAAAAAGTAGCGAAGGTTGTGAAAATAGTACCTTGTCAACTTCTGCGAAATAGAAAAGAAGGGTAGATGACGATGGAAATGGAGAGTGAACAATGTACAACGAGGTCGATTGACCGTCCAAACTGGCGGAAAACTATAAGAAAGCATGCGCAGCAAGGAGGGAGTTGTGATGTCGCCGACATAGTCCCCATTCCCTACGAGAAAGTTGAATCATGGCTGAAGTCCTATAAGGACTGGAAAGCAAGATTGAAGTATGTTCAATCCGAACTCACTTACATTCCGGAATTGACACGCACCCTGCATATGGTTGCGGCTCATAGTAGAGGCAGAAAGCTGGAAACGGTATTGCAAACGCTCATTCGACGCATACAAATCACTGAACATGAAATCCCATTGTTGCTGTCCAGAATCGGTTTAATCGACTACGCTCTCTCGGCTCTCAACCCGGAAGAAAGCAAGTTTGTCCGGTTGAGATATATGGATAATCTGGCGCTTTCAGACGCCATGAGCCGCCTGGCACTGTCCCGTCGCGCATTTTTCTATCATCGGAAGCGGATCTTACACAAAATCTATATGAAAATCAAAGATCGGGCAGTTTTGTTGGATTTGGAGTCGTCTCAAGCAGATTGAATGAATTCAGAAGATGCATTGTGCATAGATTTGCCTCAGTTATGCAAATTTAAGGATTGGAGCGCCAGAATTGTATCGAACATGCACCAAATGCTGCACCGGATTTGCCCTTTTTTTGCACGAAGTATGCACACGATATGCACATATTTCGTGCTATGATGATAACGTGGACAGACAGTGCAGCAGTAGCAACAAGAAAACTCTGTGGTCACTCTTTATCAAGCGTCGTTTCTTTCCCTGCTACCCAGCGGAAAGGATTACGGCGCTATTTTATTTTGTCAATGCAGGCGTTGGCTAAATCCCGAACGCCAAGAAGCTGAACCAAGCATAGGGCAGCGCCAAACATCATAGCCCGCATAGTTTCTCGCACGGTGTTGCCAGGTGAGAAAGAGGGTGAAGGTGATGTATCCCTATTGCTCATAACTGCAAACGGCGAATTAATTGGCAAGATTATATTCAAATTTTACAATCAGGCCTGGTCGCAATCGAGCGTTGGCGCGCTCTGCGGCGAGGTCTTTTTTGTTGTGCTTCCTGCTTGCCGGGGAGTGTTGGCTGTCGCTCTCCCCCTCTGTTTTGGTTTGCCAACAAACCAAAATGGAGGGATTTGAATGAAAAAGATAAATTTGCGGGATTTGTATTCTTTTTTTAAGACGGATGTATGGGTAGATGTAGATGAAGAAGTTGCCCATGAAATCCGCCGTTTCGAATTAGAAGAAAGCGCATACAGACTGCGGACATATCGCCATCGGGCCTATTATTCGCTTGATCGCAACGATGGGATTGAGCAGCATGTTTTATTTCTTTCGATTTCACCGGAGGAGTATTACGAGCGCAAGCTTTCACGGCAGCAACTTTATGAAGCTATGTACCTGTTGCCGGAGAAATCCGCCAGAAGGATCTATGCCCATTATTTCTTGGGTATGAGCAAAGTCGATATTGCCAGAGCCGAACATGTCGATGAGCGGGCGGTTCGTAAATCGATCCAAAGAGGCTTGAAACAAATGGAATACTTGCTCAAAAACATGTAATCGTTTCGTCGGAGGGTCCGATTTTCCTGCCATAATGAACTGTTATATAGAGGACCATGCTCAGATAGCGGCTGGTTGCAACCAGCCGCTCATTTTCCATGAAAGGGGTTTGTAACGATGCATCCGATTCGATTTCGAGATGAGGAACACGAGAGATTTTATGTTCAGATGCTGGATGAAAGGAAATGCAACGACGGCTACCATCGAGCACTTTTCTATACATTGGGCATTTCACGGGAAACCAGAAGTCATATCAGCAATTTGTATGATTTTTCTAATGGCGGCATTAAGCCCGAAGGTCTTTCGGCCCCTTGGCAAACCGGCAGTACCATTCGAGTGTGCCGGCTCGCCTTTAATTTATGGAACGGCTGGACCGAAGCAGGCGGCGAACGTTACTCCACTCCTCACGAATTATTCGATTGCAGCTATGCCCCCTACTTTTTTGAAGCGATTCATCTTCGTTATCCCGAATATTGCCGAAGTCACGAGAGAACGGTCAAACGGCTGGCCGAACAAACCCGCTGAATGGCTGCCAGCGACGGGAGTGGAATGGAACGATGAAGGAGATTAAAACCAGAGATGTTGTGAAAGACATCAAACGTTTGGAGAGAATCCTGAACGTGTTGAATCGTGTAAAACGTTCAAGTGATCGTGCCAAGCGGCAGGGTGAAAATGACAAGAAGACCTCTCAGTCTCCAGTTGAACATGCGCAGCGCCATTCCGCAGCGGCTACGAAAAAAACGATACGCGTCCATATGGGGATGAGTCTGCGTATCAACAAGAGATTAATCCGACACATTCTAAAAAGGCAGCTGTTGTCAGAGGGTGATTCTGTCGCAAGTCATAGCTCGCTTGATGTTAATGCGGAGCCTTCGCTAACGCGTACACCGCGACTTGCCCGTAGCTTACGTCTCCGTAGGCCGATTGATGGAAAATACGTCTTGTCTTCTGGATCGCATTCAGGAAAACAACGTTTTATTCGAAGCCGGGTTAATGCCCGGCTTATGTATCGTTCTCGAACAGGTGGCTATCCTGAGCGAATGCAAAAACGGGATATCGGACATCTAAAACCGGCCGGGAAGAAGGAAACATTCTCCGCCGCGGTATCTCGTTCAGCAAATGGATACGTGAACCCGCTAAACCGAGCCTCGTCTACAATAGTGAAACAATCAGGTCATGCGATCAAACGGAAAGTACGAAATTTCAAGACGTTATCGCCATTTATAAAAAAAGGGCATCGGGTAGATCACACTAACCATTATTCGGATGCTCAAACTGAAGGGAGAATGAATGCCGTCAAGGAAGCTCAGCGGGCTGCGCAGATGGTGGTGTCTGCTCACCGATCCATCCAGACTGCGCGAGCTGCAGCGAGATTGAATCGTCATATCGTTAAAATGGTTGAAAGATCCGCCGCGTTGCTTGTCAAGGGATTGACGGTGCTTTTGGGATTCAGCGGTTCGGTAATTGTAGTTTTATGCATTGTTATGGCGATAGCCGCTGTCATTTCCTCTCCGTTCGGTATCTTTGTGTCCGGTGAAAACACGGATGCCGATGTAAAGCCGCTTTCCCAAATCGTTCAAGAGTTGGACGCTGAATTTGCCGCCAGACTGGTAGAGATACAGCAATCCGCTGGTAATGTAGACTGGGTGGAATATCATTATCCCGGCAGCGCGGACAATACGCGAATCGATAACTGGATGGACATTATCTCCGTCTTTGCCGTGAAGACCGTCACGGATTCGGAAAACGGAATGGATGTGGCTACGCTCGATGCAACAAGAATCGGTATCATCCGTTCGGTGTTTTGGGATATGAATTCGCTGGAATCTCGTGTTGAGACAATAGAACATAAGGAAACGGTTACTGTCGAAAAGGAGGACGGGAGCACCGGCGAAGAGACGGTTACCCGATATGAGCGCATTTTGCATATTACGGTCATTAGCCAAACTGCGGAGCAACAGGCAGAAATATATCGCTTTACAAATGAACAGATAGATTTAATGAAGGAAATGCTGTCCGAGGAGTTCCGCCCGCTCATGTATGCAATGCTTGGAAAAGATACGGATATTGGCTTGACGCCGGAGCAGCTTGATTTGGTTCAACAGCATTTGCCCGAAGGCGAATTGGGCAGTGAAGCCGTCAAATTGGCGCTGACTCGTCTAGGCGATCCGTACAGCCAACCGAAGGCTGGACAGGATAACTATACGGATTGCAGTTATCTTGTCCAGTGGGTTTATCGTCAGCTCGGCATTAACTTGCCGCGAACCGCGGCGGAACAGGCTCGTTATTGTTTGGAAAACGGATTTATTGTAAGCTTTACGGATCTAGCAACCGGTGATTTGGTTTTTTGGAGCTATGAAAGCAATGGGCGATTTATGAATATTACTCATGTCGGCATTTATGCCGGTAACGGCAAAGTAGTTGACGCTTCCTCCAGTAGAGAACAGGTCGTGTACCGCGACTTGTTTGATTCAGATAAACAGGTGTTGTTCGGCAGGCCGAGTCTTTCTGATTTTTCGCAACAAGATTCCCCCCTGTCGGCACAAAAATAGCGAAAGCAAGAACCAACGCCAAAAATGGCGCAACGGTGCGGATGTGACGAATTGGCCAGGTTACGGGTGAGCGCTCATTTTTGTATTACTCTGGTTTATTTCCTGCATTCGGGTCTGCAATAAAATCAGTCTTATAGCCTGTATATTTTAATTCCGTTACCATACCAGACGAAGCATGATGAAGATCGTGACAATGGAACATCCAGTTCCCTTCATTATCTGCTTCAAATGCAACAACGTATTCTTCGCCCGGCTTCAAATTCAACGTATCCTTAATAACGGGGGACCCTTCAAGCGGTTTCCCGTTTTTGTTTAGGACTTGGAAGAAGTGCCCGTGTAGGTGCATCGGATGGTCGTCGCTTTTCGAGTTATTGACAAGGCGAACTTTGACGGTATCTCCTTTTTTGACGTTTATCGGATCGGTATCCGGGAATGTTTTTCCGTTTATGGTGTAGACCATTTCTCCGTTTTTCATTTCGGTGTTCAAATTCATCGTATATTCCAACGTATACTCCTGATCTAACGTAAAGTTAGCTTTGGCCGGTTGGCCGTATCGGCTCATATCGACAATCGTCAGCTTCTCCGATTCATTCGCTTTGTCGGAACCCGCGGCAGCTCCTTCATAAGCGATCGTCGCTTTCATTCCTTTAACAGCAGGATTGTCGCCATGGTCCTCGATCAACCATTTGCCTGGATTGTTTGCGACAAATTCGATATCGTAACGCTCTCCTGGAGCAATACTTATCACATTATCTTTCAAGATACCCGGATTGTTTATCGGCTGCCCATCGGTAGCAATAACTTTGAATTCATGTCCGTGTAAATGAATTTGATGAGACAAATAGCCTGCATTGATCAAACGGATTCGGACTTTATCTCCCTGTTTGACAGGGAGCTGATCCAGCAACGAACCGGATTTTCCATTTATGGTGTACAGATCGTACATGCTCATATCATGTCCCATATTCATCGTACTGTGATCCATACCGGACATATTGCCGCCAGACATGTTCATGCCGGACAATTCCCCGGAGCTCATCCATTCATCCAGCATCAACGTGTAATCGCGGTCCACTTTTTCCTCGTTTTTACCTTCTACAACGAAAGAACCGTACAGTCCACGATCCAACTGATTTACACTATCCTGATGTGAATGGTACCAGTAGGTGCCGGGGACATCCGCTTTAAACTCGTACGTGAACGATTGGCCCGGTTGAACCGCATTTTGCGTTACACCCGGTATGCCGTCCATCGCGTTTGGTACGGGAACGCCGTGCCAATGAATGGTGACTGGCTCGGGCAATTGGTTCTTTAAATTAATCTTTACGGTATCCCCTTGCTTAACTCGTATTTGCGGACCGGGAACCGAATTATTAAACGTCCAGACAGGCAAAGTTTTGCCGGGGGCTATTTCCTGATTGCTTACGGAAGCCGTTAAATTAATTTCTTTTCCCGTTAGAACAGCTGGCTTCACCGTCTGCCCATCTGCCATCTTTGAGGATGCTTTTGTTCCCTCCATATTCATTTTTGAGTGATCCGTTTCTCCTGCTGAACCAGAATCCATATTCATTTTGGAATGATCCATTCCGTTCATTGAACCGGAACATCCTGCCAATACAACGGATAAAGCGCCGATTGCAAATATGCTTTTAAACTTCCAACTAGCCATGAGTTATCATTCCTTTCTGTATTAACTAGCCGATACATCAATCATATCCGGTTCATATGTAGAACTTTTGAAGAAACGGGGAAGAGAAATCCGGCACACAATTTGTTAAATAGGCATAAGCTGATAAAAAAATTTGAGGAGATTTGGATGAAGGATATTAGCGCACTCTGCCAACGGTTTGCTCTTATACTTGGCGGGAATGGGAAAGTGGAACACGGCGTCTGTATGGTGAATCGGGATCGCTCGTATATTAACGTAAACATATTGGGAAGGCCGAGCCACTCCGGTCTTGCTCTCCATTCCATGTGGTCCTTTGAATCGATGGACACCCAAGGAAGAACATTGAACTTAGGAGAAACAGCTCTCCTTCAGGATGAAGTTTATCCATTTACTTGGCATTTACAGAGAAACGGGATTATGTTATCCGCCTTGCACAATCACTGGTTAATGGACCATCCTCATCTCGTTTACGCTCACTATGCCTCTGTTGAGGAGCCGCTTTCCTTTGCAAGAAAAGTCGCGGAGGCGTATAAAGTGCTAAAATAATTTTTTTATGAGTTTAATGAAACTGGGACCCTTAACCTGCTTAAGGGCTCGGTTTTTTATTTTCCCGTTTAGAAACGAACACTTGCCAAGGAAACACAACATCTCTACACAGATTCTTCATATGTTACGATTAGACTTGACAAACACCATATATGGGGGGCCTGCTTTAAATGAGGGTTGTTTTATTTTCGATTGGAGACTTTCCTGTAAGAGCGTACGGAACTGTGATTGCAGCCGCGATCCTTCTTTCGTTAGGGGTAGCCTTTTATCTTGCTAAAGGTACGGAGTACCGAAAGCATCTTTGGGATGTCGTTATTTATGTGATTCTGGGAGCTATTGTTGGAGCTCGTTTATGGGAAGTTGTGTTCTTTGAGGGAGCATACTATTCTCAGCACCTTATCGAGTCGTTTGCGATTTGGAAGGGCGGCTTATCCATCCAAGGAGGGCTTATTGGGGGATTTACAGTAGGTCTTATTTATTGTTGGCGAAAAAAAATTAATTTCTGGAAATTTGCAGACATCATGGCACCTGCAATCGTATTTGGCCAGGGAGTGGGAAGAATCGCTTGTTTATTAAATGGGGATGCTTTTGGATCGCCAACCGGTTCGAATTTTGGGCTTGTCTATCCACCAGGAACGATTGCGTATGAAACGTATGGTTCTCAACCGTTATGGCCAGCAGAAGTGTGGGAGGGTCAGTGGGACTTTATTGTATTTGGAATTTTGCTTATCCTTAAAAACCGTTTTTGGCCCCGGGGCTTTCTTTTCTTGTCTTATAATATTTTGTATTCGCTTGGGCGCTTCATGCTGGAAATGCTTCGGGGGGATACGCCTAGATATTTGTTTGATTTTACCGCGGCTCAATGGACAAGCGTGACAGTTATCCTCATTTCTCTTGTGTTCATATTGTGGAACTATTTTTATGAGAAGAAACCTCGGGCCCTTTAATCCATTTGGATGAATTTGGAGAAGGTACGGTTAGACTTCATGTATTCTTGGAGGTTAATGATGAAAACCATATTAGTTGTTGATGATGAGCCCAAAATACGAGATGTCGTTGTGTCCTATTTAAGTAAAGAAGGCTATCGGACGGTTGAAGCCGAAACTGGAGCAGATGCCATCCGGATCGTGCACAACGAATCGGTTGATTTCGTCATTCTCGATCTCATGCTTCCTGATATGGAGGGCGAGCAAGTTTGCCAATCGATACGTCAAATCCATTCCGTGCCGATTCTGATGCTGACCGCCAAAGTTTCGGGAAATAATCGGATCAAGGGATTATCCGTTGGAGCTGATGATTACTTGATCAAACCTTTCGATCCGCGTGAAGTGGTAGCACGAGTACGGGCCATCTTACGTAGGACCGACGACTATCATTTGCTTGCTGACCGGCTCGCCTTTCATGAGGGGGAGCTGACAATCGATTCATTAAAGCAGCAGGTATACCGCGGCGGTGAACTGGTGAGCTTGACTCCGAATGAATATAAGCTGCTACTGATCATGGCCAAACATCCGCAGCGCATTTTTTCGCGGGAAGAACTCGTGGAAAGAGTGCTCGGTTATGATTTTGAAGGCGATATTCGCACGATCGATCAGCATGTGAAAAACATCCGGCAAAAAATAGAACACGATCCTAAATCGCCTAAATATATTGTGACGGTGTATGGGACGGGCTATCGTTTTGCAGGTGGTACAGTATGAACAGGCTGCATACCCGTTTTGCGCTGATGATTATAGGGATTGCTGCCGGTATCGTCTTGATTTCAACCATCAGTCTCATTTTAACCACACACTATCATTTCTCGATGTATCAAACGCAAGCAGGCATGAGTCATCAATTTCCAGAACTCGATTACCATTTAGAACAAGCACTCATGCAAACGATCATTTGGACGTGTCTGTTTTCTATTGTCCTTGCGATATTTCTCGGCTTTTATGTGGCCAGGCGGATTTCGGCTCCTCTTGTGCATATGACACGTATCGCGGAACGAATGACGGGAGGGGAATGGAACTCAAGAGTGGTCATTCGCGGGAAAGACGAACTCGCAGATTTGGGCGCATCACTCAATACCCTTGCAGGGCAACTTCAACAGCACGAGCAGCTACGCGTTACGATGACAGAAGACATTGCTCATGAGTTACGAACCCCGTTGGCTACGCTCAAAAGCCATATGCGCGCTTTGGAAGACGGGATTTGGGAGCCTACTCCGGAGCGTATCCATTCCTGCTATGAAGAGATCGAACGATTAGCGCAACTTGTTGCCGAACTGGAAGACCTGACCCATGTGGAATCACCCGGTTTTCAATTGACCAGAAAAGAAGAGTCGCTGTCGGCAATCATTGAAAGAGGTATAGAACTGGTTGCTGCTGCCTATCGTGAAAAAAACATCCGTTTAAGTGGATTCGTAAGCCCTCACATCCGTGTCTATGTTGATCATGATCGCATGATTCAAATTCTTGTGAATCTGCTTAGTAACGCTCTGAAATTTACACCCGAAAACGGAGAAGTACGCGTTGAGGGGAGCGAGGACAACGAGCATGTTTTGATCCAAGTTCATGATACGGGGACGGGAATCCCACAAGAGGATTTGCCCTATGTGTTTGAACGCTTTTATCGGGCGGATAAGTCCCGTAATCGCCGGACCGGGGGCAGCGGTCTTGGGTTGACCATTGTAAAGGAATTGGTCGCAGCTCACGGCGGGAACATATCGGCAGAGAGTCGGCATGGAACAACGTTTACATTACGGCTTCCCAAGGGAAAGTAGACGATCTACTCAGGATCTTCAAAAGTATCGGTTACACTTTGAGGAACTTCAATTATCGAATGAGTTGGAAAGAAATAGGGGATACTTGCTAGAGGTCCCTTTTTATAGAGATAGGGGGAAATGATTTGAAAAAGATGGCGATGCTTTCATTAGCGGTTGCATTATTCATCGGGATGACAGCATGCTCGAACAAACTGGCGGAAGGTCCGAACTCCAATACCGAAACAACCTTTATGCATCTGCATGGCCTTGGTTATTCCGCAGACGGCAAACGTCTGTTCATCCCGGTTCATAACGGGTTAAAAGTTTATGCAGATGGTGTGTGGAGCGATGCCCCGGGAGAGAAACACGACTATATGGGTTTTTCTGCGGCGGATAACGGATTTTACAGTAGTGGCCACCCGGCGCCAGGTTCGAAGTTTAAAAATCCGTTAGGTCTTGTAAAAAGCACCGACGATGGGAAAACAATCGCTATTCTGGCCCTTGAGGGAGAGGTCGATCTGCACGGTATGGCGGTTGGTTACCGTTCGTACACGCTGTATGTGGCAAATCCGCAAACAACTCAAAGATGAATCAGCTGGGAATTTACTACAGTAAGGATGAAGGGAAATTATGGACAAGCAGTCGAGCGGACGGTCTTCAGGGGCAAATGACGGCGCTTGCGGTGCATCCTGACGAAGAGTCGATACTCGCTGTCGGCACAACAGCGGGGATCTACTTGTCGAAGGACTATGGCCAGACGTTCACCGCGCTGGTTCCAAATCGTCCGGTTTCGGCCATACTATTTATGAACGCAGGCGATGTGCTGATTGCTGGTTCCGGTTCAGACGTTTCGCTGGCCAAAATCAATAGACAAAATAACGTTCCGGAGATGATCAAAACGCTGACTAAGGATGAGATTACGTATATCGCCCAGAACCCGAGAAATCCAACGGAAGCTGGTTATCGCAACGGAACGAAAGGATGTCTATCTCTCCACGAATAGCGGGGCTGCGTGGACACAAATTGCAAATGAAGGCAAGATGATCAATAAAAAATAGGGAGGTTTCTTGAAGCATGAAAAAAGGATTGAAAGTCAGTATGCTCGCTGCGGCTACCGCCTTGGCTCTAACCGGATGCTTTAACAAACCAAATTATTCGGTCCCGCACGATATGAACAACATGGGACAGCAAGCCGGTTCGGCACAAAGTCCGGTCAGTTCGGTAGCGATGCCATGGGTCGCTTCGAAGAACACGACACGCATCAACACAAGCGACCCGACGGAAGCGGCGGTGCTAGTTTCGAAAACCCTTTGGATGGCTACGAACGACGCGAATCGGCCTGGCGGGGTTATTCTTGCGAATTCGAAAGATTGGCAAACTGCCTTGGTTAGCGCCGATTTAATACACCATCCCAATAATGGGCCGGTTTTGTTTGTCAATAAAGATGGCATCCCTGACGTTACGCTTAACGAATTGAAGAGACTCAAGCCGATGGGCATCGAAATGAACAAAGGGACTCAAGTGATCTTGGTTGGCGATCTTGACTCCAAGGTAGAGGAACAAGTGAAAGCGCTCGGCTACAAGATCGATAAAATCGCAGGCGGCAACCCTGCAGCGGTAGCGAAAGCTGTGGATGCTTATTATACCGCTGTCGCCATTGAAAATCCGCCTTCGGTTATTGTTGGTTCGATGGACAGCGAAGAGTATACGATGCCCGCCGTGAACTGGATCGCCCATATGCCCGAGCCGCTGCTTTATGTAAAGAAAGACGAGGTTCCGCAGGAAACCGTGGATGCTTTGAAGACACGGGGCGGCAAAGCCAACATTTATATACTTGGCCCGGAATCGGTTATATCGGCCAAAGTTCAGGAACAGCTAGGTCAATACGGGAAAGTGGTTCGCATTGCGGGGGACGATCCGTATTCGAACGCGGTTGCCTTCGCGAAGTATAAAGATCCAGCAACCGGCTTCGGCTGGGGAATTACAACGCCAGGACACAACTTCTCGTTCGTTAATAAAAATTCTGCTGCCCTGGCGCTTGCGGCGGCTCCATTCTCACATCTGGGTAAACATGCGCCGCTTATTTGGACGGACAAAGACAAGATGCCGGATTCGGTGATGTCCTATATGATGTCGGTTGAGCCGAAATATAAGAAGGAGCCGACGGAAGGTCCATACAATCATGCTTGGTTAACAGGGAGTGAGGATGTTTTGTCTGCCGCGGCGCAAGGGGAGATCGATTCCATGCTGGAAATCGTTTCGGAATCCGGAGAAGGGCATGGCGGGCACGGCGGTGCCAAAACGGGTACGGAAACATCACCAAAACCAAGCGAGGGCAATACCGATGGCGGTGATATGTCCGGAATGCCGGGCATGAAACATTAACCATGTTTCATAAATACCAGCAGGAAGCAGGTGACTGATCATGATGGGGATGATCTGGAATTCTGGATGGCCATGGGCAATGATGCTCATCTGTCCATTGTTGATGGTCGCAGTAGTAGGTGTTGTCTCCTATGTAGCAGTTAGATTGGCTTTACGGAAAAGTCAATTGTAATGTGAATATTTTCAGCTTGGATGGGTAATAAGTAAGAAGTACCCAAATAAGCGGAGGTAAGAATGATGTCACATGAGCAATATCAGCACTGCATTGATGAATGCATAAAGTGTATGCTGGCATGCAATCACTGTTACGACGCGTGTTTGAACGAAGAAAACCTTGCTATGATGAAAGAATGTATTCGGCTAGATCGGGAATGTGCCGATATTTGTGCTTTTACTGCGCAAGCAATGTCCCATAATCGTTCCTACACAAAAGAGCTTTGCCGAATATGTGCTGACGTTTGCGAAGCTTGCGGGAATGAATGTAAAAAGCATGGCCACGAGCATTGTCAACGGTGTGCTGAAGCCTGCTTCTCCTGTGCGAAGGCATGCCGGGCAATGGCGAGCTAACCAAATAAAATCAGTTCTATTCAAACATCGATAGAACTGCTTTGCTTTACTTATGATCTATGGCTGTACCGATTGGGCTATGGTTTAACTCCTTTTATAACGGCAGAGGCAATGTAATCTTCCACCTTCGACCCAGGAACCCAATCTTTAATAAACGCCCTGGATTCCTCTTTCGATTCGACCACCACATCCTTAAATCCACTTTGCGTTAGCATCGTCTTCAGCTCGTCAACGGACGAGGCCCCCGATATGCACCCCGAATAAAAAACATCCAAGTCGTTTTTGATTTCCGTCGGAAGCTCTGCCGTCATCATTGCATCGGAAACGGCCAGACGACCACCGGGGCGCAGAACGCGGAACGCATCATGAAACACTTGCTGTTTATCTGGAGAAAGATTGATGACGCAGTTGGAAATGATGACATCCACCGTTTGATCCGGAACGGGTAAATGCTCGATTTCCCCTAGCCGAAAATCCGTGTTCGTGAATCCTCCTTTGACGGCGTTATTGCGGGCGCGACTTACCATTTCCGGCGTCATATCGACCCCGATCACATGGCCCGTTTCCCCGACTTGCCGGGACGCCAGAAAACAATCGAAACCGCCGCCGCTGCCAAGGTCCAATACCACTTCTCCCGGATTAAGCTCCGCGATAGCTTGCGGGTTGCCGCAACCGAGGCCAAGATTGGCACCGTCCGGCACAGCGGTTAATTCTTCGGAGGAATAGCCCAATTTCGAAGAAATGTCATCTGCCGATCCGTGGCAGCTTGAAGCTGGCAAACAGCACGAACCCGACCCCACTTCTTGCAAAGCAATTTCCTTATAACGGCTGCGAACGTTTTGGCGAATTTGATCGTTCGTTACTTGATTCATGAACCATCTCTCCTTCGAATTTTTCCTAAAATCAGCAGCAACTAGGGGCGCAACAAGCTGTTGTGTTTGCAATCGTGAGTTGCCGTCTCCAAAGGAAGCGGCTCGACTTGGGTTTTTGCCATTTCCAAGCTTCCCGTGCTCTATTTCGCGCTGCTTCTGTTTCATTAAGGTATTCCGTGGCAAACCAATTCAAGTTCATCGGAACTTGCCTCCCTATAAGTCATTTTTCACAAAACGTCGTAGTTTGCGAACAACGTACTTCGCGTCCGGCCCCACCCCCCTTAATGTGGCGGAAGCAAAGGAACGCTGTCCTTCCAAGCCGACATAATACAGTTCCGGAACAGAAAGACTGATTCCGGCGGTCTGTAGCGGTTTCCCTTCGGCATCCAGCGCCCCGAGGGGGTGAAGGTAAGACAGATCGGGGCGATAACCGGTTGCAAAGATGAATAATGTAGAAAAAAAGATCACCCGAATGAAGGGGTTGAACAGCATTGGCCGGATTTCGCCATTGCTTCGTTTAATAGCTTGATCGAGCGAATAACGGTATCTTTTTCAAAATCGTTCATGTGTGAGAAAATTTTGTTTAAATAGTCGTTCATTTGCTGGTCAATCGACGCCGCAACATATTTGCCTTCTGTCGTTAAGGAAAGCAGATTCACCCGCCGGTCATCGGGATCGGGCGTTTTTTTCACTAATTTCATCTTGATTAACGACTGGACTTGTCGGCTGAATGTCGTGATATCGGTCCCTAATGCCTCTGCTACTTGCTGTATGGAAGGCTTGTGCTGGCGATCAATTTCGTAAAGAATATGGCTTTGAATTAAGGAGATGTCGCAACCACCGGCAGAACAGCAGTTTTTATCCAGAAAGCCAAAGCGACGAGTCATGATTTGAAATAATTCGCGTACATTTTTCACGGTGCTTCACCTCATGAACCAGTTATACAACAATCATTTGCAATTTGCAAATATTAAATTTGCCTGCATTGCAAAAAATAAGAACTCCGGAAAGGGCTTGTCTTAGACAGGCTATTGTAGAGGGAATATAAAATATCGTTTTCCGTATTGACTTTTCTTTATATATAAATAACAATATGGTTATATGGTTCTATATTTGAGGTGATAAAAATGACAATGGAGTTTGAAAAATTAGCGGATATTCTGAAAGCTCTGGCCGATCCGACAAGACTGAAAATACTTTCATTGCTCCGCATTCGCGATTGCTGCGTGTGTGAACTGGTGCCCATCTTTAACATTTCCCAGCCAGCCATTTCTAAACATGTAAGCCGCTTAAAAACGGCTGAACTGGTCCGCGAAACGCGAAAGGGGCAATGGGTGTTCTATTCGATCAATGAGAAGCGGTTAGAGGAAATCGGTTATGCCTTGTCCCATTTGCCCGATCTATCCGAGGAGCTGCGGAAATTGGAGCAACAAGGACTGACAGTTACATGCGAGTAAAGGGGGTATGCAGCAAGTGAGCAAACAAGAGAGAAAGCGGCTTTCGTTTCTGGACCGCTATTTGACGTTATGGATTTTTGTTGCGATGGCGTTGGGGATTGGCTTGGGTTACGTATTTCCAACCTTTATCGCTAGTTTGAATGAATTTCAAGTTGGAACCACTTCGATACCGATTGCGCTTGGCCTCATTTTAATGATGTATCCGCCGCTGGCGAAAGTACGATATGAAGAAATCGGCCGCGTCTTCCGAAGCGGCAAGGTGTTAGCCATTTCCTTGATTCAAAACTGGCTCATTGGCCCGATCCTTATGTTTTTCCTGGCCATTATTTTTCTCCAAGGCTTTCCGGAATATATGGTCGGCCTGATTATGATCAGTATAGCCCGTTGTATTGCAATGGTTATCGTTTGGAACGATTTGTGCAAAGGGGATGCCGAGTACGCGGCGGGACTCGTTGCTTTCAACTCGATCTTTCAAGTTTTGTTTTACTCCGTCTACACCTATATCTTTGTTACAATTTTGCCGGGATGGTTCGGGTTGGAGGGCGTCGTTGTTGACATTACGATGGCCGAAGTCGCCAAGAGCGTGTTTATTTATTTAGGGATACCGTTTCTGGCAGGAATGATTACGCGTTATTCGCTTGTGAAAGCAAAAGGGCGATCCTGGTTCGAAACCGTCTTTATTCCGAAAATCAGTCCCGCTACATTGATCGCTTTATTATTTACGATTATCGTCATGTTCTCTCTGAAAGGTGAAATGATCATTCAATTGCCTTTCGATGTCGTGAGGATCGCGATTCCTTTGCTGATTTACTTTGTCGTCATGTTCCTCATTTCGTTTTTCATGGGCAAAAAAGCCGGAGCTGATTATCCGGTGACTTCTACACTGGCATTTACCTCGTCGGGGAATAACTTCGAGCTGGCGATTGCCGTTGCCGTTGGGGTGTTTGGGATTCATTCCGGCGCGGCATTTGCGGCCGTGATCGGCCCTCTAGTTGAAGTCCCCGTGATGATTGCCTTAGTTAACGTCGCTCTCCGCTTTCAACAGAAGTATTTTTCAAAGAAAGCAGCCTAACATAAACAGGAGGATTTCCCATGTCAGAGAACAAAAAACTCGTCTATTTTCTTTGTACAGGAAACTCATGCCGCAGCCAAATGGCGGATGGCTGGTTGAAGGCGCTTGGTAATGATCGCTACGAAGTAAAAAGCGCCGGGTTGGAGGCACATGGGCTGAATCCGCGCGCCGTTCAGGTGATGAAGGAAGCCGGCGTCGATATTAGCAGCCATACATCGGATGTCATCGATCCGGAGATTTTGAATCGAGCTGACTATGTAATAACGTTATGTGGACATGCAGACGAGCATTGTCCGGTGATTTCGAATAAAAACGTCGTGAAATGGCATTGGGGTTTCGATGATCATGCCAAGGCGACCGGTACCGAGGAAGAAATTACGAGCCATTTTCGAGCGGTTCGGGATGCGATTAAGTCGCGTATCGAAAAGTTTCTTGCCGAAGGACGGTAAATTTGAACGGGTTGTTTTTATGGACGCGATTCATTACAAAGTTAAGCAAGACGGCGCCATTGTGAACAAGGCCTCCTACATGGTCATCGGCATCGATTTGGACGGCAATAATGGACGTGCTCGGCATGTGGATCGGGGAAAACGATTCCTCGAAATTCTGGCTGAATTTTAGCTGTTCATGAGTTCCGGTATCGAGTACGTTAATTACGCTCATTATCTGGTTGTTAACCATATTTTTGGTCGTGAAAACAGATCACATGCATTGAATAAACAACGCGTGTCGTAAACGCGATTGATGCTCATTGATACCTTTTGGTCCTTCACAAAGCAATTCCAAAATCTGCAATTGCAGAGGATGAGCCATGATCTTAATAATATTTACTTTGTATTGCTGAAGTGCAAGTTGCATAGCCATTCACCTCACTTTATTTCGTCTTTGGGGCGATTTGAATGAGAATAGCTATGTCCTTGCTGGATCTGGCTTTAAACAAGATGTCATTTCTTTTTGGGATTCCTTGTTTGATAACGCCGCGCATTCACGGAAAGCAAAATGTTTACATCCTAGACATTTATTCAAATCCAGCTGCAATAGCGCGTGGTTAAGCGCCTCACCTGTGTGTCCAAAAAAATGTTCAGCCCCAATCAGCGTATACAACCCAGTTCTCTTCAATACCTCCAACGGCTGGGATTGAATTCCGGATACAAGAATGATCCCGCCAAATTTCTCGAAGTGTTTCACCAGGCTGGCTAGATTCGATTCACCCGTCGTATCCATAAAGGGCACTTTTCCCATGCGTAGAAGTAACACTTTCGGCCTCTGGTGAATCGTATCCATAATGGATTTTTCAAACATATTTGCGACACCGAAAAAGAGAGGGCCTTCGATAGTATAGATTCCAATTTGTGGGCAATCGTGGCCTTTGGTTACCATATGGGCTTTCACTTTTTCATGTTTAGCTGCTGGGTCAGGCAATACCTTGGAAACCAGTAAGCTGTCACTCATTCGTTTCACAAATAAAATTACGGCTAAAATTAATCCGACTTCAACGGCAGTCGTTAAATTTGTAAAGACGGTAAGCAAAAAGGTAATGAGAAGGACAACGGAATCGCTCGTTTTTGTTTTTAAGACATGAGCGAATTCTTTTCGTTCACTCATGTTCCAAGCAACCAGCATAAGAATCGGTGCCATACTAGCAAGTGGGATCTCCGATGCATAAGGTGCAAACAAAATGAGCACCAGCAGTACAACGATGCCATGTATAATACCCGACAAAGGTGAGACCGCACCGTTTTTGATATTGGTTGCTGTTCGTGCAATGGCTCCTGTCGCTGGTATGCCTCCAAAAAGAGGGGCTACCATATTGGCGATGCCTTGTCCAATCAGTTCCCGATTGCTGCTATGACGACTGCCGGTCATGCCGTCGGCAACAACCGCCGATAATAAAGATTCGATGCCGCCCAACATGGCAATAATAAAGGCGGGACGAATCAAATTTTCAATGCGATCCCAGGTTAGATCAGGGAAATGAAAATGGGGTAGAGTGCTTGGAATAGCTCCAAATGACGATCCAATCGTTGCAACTTCCCCTTTAAAGAATACGGTCGCCACTATAGTGGATACGATAAGCCCTACCAAGGAACCAGGGACCTTCGGTAAAAATTTCGGCGTTATGAGGATGACAGCCAAGCAAACCACCGCTGTGATAACACTGTAGAAATTCGTAGTTGCGAGATGCATTACAATTTCCTTCATATTGGGTAGAAAATTCTCGTGTTTCTCGATACCGCTCAAACCTAAAAAATTAGCAATCTGTCCGCTGAAAATTATGATGGCAATTCCGGCAGTAAATCCGATGGTTACAGGGCGAGGAATAAACTTAATCAAAGCTCCGAGTTTAAATAGCCCCATGAGCACCAGAATAATTCCCGCCAAAAATCCTGCAAGCAATAAATTTTCGTATCCATATTCCATTACGATCGCGAAAAGGATCGGAATAAATGCACCGGTCGGGCCGCCAATTTGAAATTTAGAACCCCCGAACAAGGAAATACAGATACCGGCCACGATGGTGGTATAAATGCCATATTCCGGTTTTACACCAGCCGCAATAGCAAACGCCATCCCTAATGGAATGGCGATAATGCCAACAATAAGACCTGAAATGAGATCCTTACGGAGAGCTGCTGCATGGTATCCTTCAAATCTTCCCGTCCATTTCATCCGAACTACCTTCTATTCTTCGTATATTTGATTATTTGAATATATGTGAAATGTTACTCCTGTCATCGAATAATGTCAATCGTAATAATCTCGTGTCGCCCCGCATGTTTCCGGCTGCAAAACAAAAAAACAAGGTGATCCTTGATGTTGCTTATGGAACCCCTTGTTTTTCAGTTTAAGATTCATTTCGAATGACCTCAAGTAATGAAATGGCATCAACGAGATGATTATCGAAGATCTGCTTTGTGACTGCGAGCAAATCTTTAATCAACGGGTCACGTAACGAATAAATGACAGAAGTACCATCTTTTAAGCCCGTCACCACATTTTTATTTCGTAATACTGCCAACTGCTGAGAAACGGCTGAACCCTCTGAGCCTAAAATACTCTGTATCTCATTTACGTTTTTATCTCCTTCACTCAGAACCTCCAGGATTCGAATCCGCATGGGATGCGCCAGCGCCTTAAAAAAATCGGCTTTAAACTGTTGGATATTTTGATTCATGCTACGCTACCTTCGCTATCGCTATACTTTTGAATATAGAATATCATAACACAACTCCACCCAAAAACTTCTGGAAAGAAGGGCATACCGGCGCATGGATTGTGATTTGGTTGAAACTCCCTCCTATATAATGCACATTATATTCAAATATATAAATATTTGATTGTAACGAATTAAGGGCGGGTACGAATGCCGGATTCTACGAGTAATGACTCATCACATCAAGATTCGTCATCCTCTCACGAATAGACTACACCTTTCATGCAAGTAAGCAGTCAAACCGTCATAACAATGGGGATTCATGCGTTACATGAGATCGGCTCCAATTCCATTTGTAACGTTTGTATCGCCAATGGAGGTTCCTGTTGTCAAGGGTGCCGACATCTTGTCGAAGGTATTGGGTGCCAAAAACGAAATACAAGTTGTACGGCATGGTTATGCTGGTTTTTAAAGTTTTTTTTGTATGAAACTGGACTACTACGAGAATGGAATGACTTTTAGGAGCAAGTCCCGGGACAAGATTACCGTGAGGACTTTACGTCAGAGGTCTTTTATGTGACAAAGTCGTTACACCTTCCGGATCTTCGCAATTTGAGTGCGGCTCTTGCTACCGATCTTCATGAGTTGGCTAAATCTCACATTGCGATCGGGTTTATCCTAACCCTACGGGAAAAAATCGATAAACAGATAGATCAACTCCATGAGTGTCAGCATAATCGGAAAAAGAAAACCAAACTAAAACGGAATATAAAAATGTTATTCAGTCCTTTCCAACGCTTTCAGAAAGAACTTCATGAATATCGACTAAAATTTCCGATTTCGTAGCAATGATGAAGGGTGGGAATATTGGTGTTTCATCGTGTATTACAGTCAGTGGAATGTATGTACCCTAACGAAAACTGACAAATGATGAATTGGAAAAAAACCTGGTGGATACCAGTCATGAATGGATCCTACAGAGGACAGGCATTCATGAACGCTGAGCGAGACACCAGCGCGCGCTCTCTGTATAAGTTGCAGTCAGGAATTTCGTCTTTCGGTATAACAAGACGAATTATTGTTTGCACCACTACACCAGTTTTTCCTTTTCCTGCTGCTTAATTTAAGCCCATTTTCAAACTCAAAATGCTGGTGTGATTGATATTAGTGCCGCTTGAGCTGGATTTACTTATGGACTTATCATGGCTCATGGCTTGATTGCTTCTGGACTGCATAGGAAGGTTCTGGTCATTACCGGTGAAATGCTATCCCAAATTACAGATAATTCGGATCGTACAACCTGCGTCTTGTTTGGCGAAGCGCCGGTGCCGATCTAGTGGAAAGAGATGACCAGTTTGAGGGATTCGTCAGTTATCATGTTTGATCCGATGGCAACAGTGGGAGTTCATATTTATTGGACAGGGCTTGCCAATAGACTCGGCGAGCAAAATTGTGCGACTAAAACAATTGTATTGTCCAAAATAGAAGGGAAGTATTTCGTTGGGTGATGCGAACCATACCCAATTTGAATTCATCAATTGAAAGAATCTCTGATTTGTGTTCGATGGTAGGTGATGGAGTGACCGGCCCAATCGTATTGGGCGTACAGCTCTGCGGGTGCCTCGATCTGCTTTGCAATGTATTGAATGACTGCTTTGGGCACTTCGAATTTATGGAAAGGAAATCGCGATTCATATTGGAAAAACTAAACAGAACAGTAAATCCCCAACCGAGTCTCCCCCGACTTATTGCCAACTTGCTGCATTTAGTTAGGAAGAAACGTAAAATGCTCAATTAACTCCTCCAGTTCCCAATTTCGCTTCACTTGATCCCCTCCGAGTAAAGTTCCTAAAATAGTCAGAATCGGAACAATGATATTAAATTTAGTTTTATCCCTATCAAAAATAGGCAATAATCTAGTAATACAAAAATAAAAATGTCTTGACTATGTAGCATGGTACAGGGTTTACACTTATGAGGGAGGTGAATCATGAGGTATCGTTCAGGAGACATATCCAAATTATGTAATGTGAATAAAGAAACGCTCAGATACTATGAACGAAAAGGTCTGATTGCCGAACCTATAAGGTCAGATGCAGGCTACAGGCTTTATCCGGAAGATACGGTAAGACGAATCATGTTCATTAAACGTATACAAGAGCTTGGTTTTACGTTATCCGAAATTGATAAATTGCTTGGTGTCGTTGATAAAGACGATGTGAGATGTGCAGATATGCACGATTTTGTTGTTCAAAAACTCGAAGATGTTCGGTTAAAAATCAGAGACCTTGAGCGAATCGAATGTATGCTAAAAGATTTAAAAGACCGCTGTCCGGATGAAAAGGCCATACATGAATGCCCGATCATTGAAGCGTTAATCCGCCATGAGGACAAGGAGGAAATTCAGTGAAAGAAAATGCAAAAAAATTCGGATGGGGTGTTTTAGCTCTGCTTACCTGTCCTTGTCATGTCGTTTTGATTCTTCCCTTGCTTGCTGGAACAATGCTTGGTGCGTATTTTGCTGCTCATCAAACTGCCGTTAGCGTGATTTTGGGGATCGTATTTGTGATTTCCATTTTGATGATCTTCAAAAAAGCGAATAAACAAGGAAAAAACGATGCAGTACACGATTGCTGCTCGGTTCCAGGGAGAAAACCAGGTGAATGATTTGAGAGAAAAACTAACGAGTTGGGGGGCAGTATTATCCGCTTTTTTGATGTCCAACTGCTGCCTAGGACCCTTAATTCTCATTCCTCTTGGATTATCCGGTTTGGCAGGCACACTCGCGATCTTTTCAATCAAATACCAGCTATTTTTAAAAATCATAACGTTATTATTTCTTGGAGTTTCATTTTATTTAGTGTATAGAAGAAAACGGAGAAGCAAAAGTACGGTTATCACGTTATGGACGACGACCATTTTAGTTTTAGGTGCATTTCTTTTTTTAGGATTGGCTGAAAATGGACTATTATAAGAAAGGGTGTATTGTATGAAAGCAATGGGGATGATGGTGGTATTGTCTGTTTTATTATTTACTACGGCATGCGGTAGCAATTAAAAATCAGCGGCTGCTGAAGCAATGCAAACCAAAAATGCAAGTAGTACAGTTGCAAGTGCAATTGTTGCAAATCAATCCGCGACATTTACGGTTACGGGACTTGAATGCTGCCCGCCTTCTGTTATTGTGGATTTGATTTCAAAGGTTACTGGTGTCAGCAAAGTAGACATTGAACCTTTGGGAAGCAAAGGGAAAGTGACGGTTTCGTTTGATGATCAAAAAACCGATGTTAAGAAAATTCAATCATCGGTTACAAAATATGGGTTTGGTGTGATTGGAGGATAAAAAATGAAAAAATACCGCATCCAAGTTCAGGGTATGACGTGCAGCGGCTGCGAAGAGCATGTTGCAACTGCACTTGAAAACATTGGGCTGTCAATATCGAAGCGAATTTTCGCCGCAATGAAGCCACGTTTGAATTGCCGGGTGATGTTAGAATCGAAACCGCCCAAAAAGCGATCAACGAGGCAAAATATCAATCCGGAGATACACAAGTAATCGAATCTCACGATGCTCCGGTTCTCGGTGATGAAGGCGACTATGATTTTCTCATCATCGGTTCCGGCGGTGCAGCATTTGCCGCCGCGATACAAGCGGTGGAACATGGTGCAAAAGTTGCGATCATCGAACGGGGAACGGTGGGCGGCACCTGCGTAAACATTGGCTGCGTACCATCGAAAACGCTGCTTCGTGCCGGTGAAATCAATCATGTAGCTAAAAGCAACCCTTTTTTGGGGCTTGCCACATCTGCCGCTGCTGTGGATCTAGCGAAGTTGGTTGAACAAAAAAATGAATTGGTAGCTAACATGCGTGAACAAAAGTACGAACATTTAATTGGTGAGTACGGATTTGAACTCATTCGCGGCGAAGCGAAATTCATTGATGAGAAAACCATCGCGGTGGGTGGTCGAAAGCTTACTGCAAAGCGGTTTTTAATCGCTACAGGTGCTTCTCCTTCGATTCCGGATATTCCAGGATTAAAAGATGTAGAATACTTAACAAGCACGTCCCTGCTTGAGCTTAAACAATTGCCTAAAAGCCTTGCCGTCGTTGGCTCCGGATATATTGCACTGGAATTGGGTCAGCTGTTTCACAATTTAGGCTCTGAAGTTATGCTGCTTCAAAGAAGTCCTCGCATCTTAAAAGAATATGATCCTGAAATTTCCGAAGTGGTGACGAAGGCAATAACCGAGCAAGGAATAAATCTTATTACCGGTGTCACGTACGATCGAATCAAAGCAAATGGGGATTTGAAACAAATTCATATTACCGTAAATGGCGAAAAGAAAGTCATCGAAGCCGAGCAACTGCTCATTGCAACCGGCAGAAAACCAAATACCGGAGCTTTGAATCTCTCTGCCGCAAGCGTCAATACGGGTGTCAAAGGCGAAATCGTCGTCGATGATTTTTTAAAAACCTCAAACCCAAGAATTTATGCCGCAGGCGATGTAACGATGGGACCGCAGTTTGTGTATGTGGCAGCATATGAAGGGCGGATCGCGGCGGATAATGCCGTAGGCGGGTTAGAGAAGAAAATAAATCTTGAAGCTGTTCCAGGTGTTACCTTCACGTCTCCTTCCGTTGCTACCGTAGGACTTACGGAAGAGCAAGCTAAGGCAAAGGGCTATGAGGTGAAAACCTCTGTTTTGTCTTTGGATTCGGTGCCTAGAGCAATTGTCAATCGCGAAAGAACCGGCGTATTTAAATTAGTAGCGGATTCTAAGTCGTTAAAAGTGCTCGGTGTTCATATTGTCGCTGAAAATGCCGGAGATGTGATTTATGCTGCGACACTTGCAGTCAAATTCGGCTTATCGGTCGAGGATCTACGCGATAGCCTAGCACCATATCTAACTATGGCTGAAGGATTAAAATTAGCAGCACTCACATTCGACAAAGACGTATCTAAATTATCCTGTTGTGCTGGATGATATAAATGATGTGTGGTGAAGCCACCCGTAGATCGTAATGGTATCTGGTTCAACTAGTTGATAATGAAATTCAGTCAACACTAAACTTTAGTGTAATTGACCGGGTTTTTATTTGCTATATATGCCCAAAAATTACTTATAATTACATCTACATTGCGGTTCGTGTCAGCTTCGTTGGTACTACCCCAAGAAGTCCCGAAGCCCGCTCTGTTTGTTCGTATGGATGTGTTTGCTGTCCAGCACAGGATGTCGTTCATTGAGTCTATTTGTTCCGAAGAAAAAGCTGGTTTTAGATCATTTCACTTATTCCTGCCTCTTAAAATCTGTCGTGGTAATTACTGAACGCTGTGATGGCGATAATATAAGGTTTTTTTCGGTTCGCACAATTAAGTAAAATGTGTTTTGTGGCTTGAATGCCGTCCATTTCCGGCATTCGGATGTCCATAAAAATAATGTCGAAATCCTTCTCAAGCGCGGCATCTACAGCTTGAAGACCGGTCACCACGATTTTTGCCATACAGCCGAACTGCTTTAATTGTGACTTTTATAAAGGCCCTATCACATCTCCCGGATAATAATGGCCAACATATACTCGCGAAATCCCTATTGCAACGGCTAAAGCCAACATAATGTAGCCCCACCATCCGGACCAGCGTTTACGAATAAGTACCGTTAATGCAAGTGCGAATGCCCCCGATGTATGATCACTTGGAAAGGAAGCATCCGCTGCGTGAGGGAACAGTAAATGAACCGGATGGCTTACAAACGGCCGAGGCTCAAAATAGAACTGGGCAACCACATAATTCAGAAACAAAGCCAGCATCCCAGCGAACCCCGACTGTACATCAATATGTCTCCTTCGATCGCCAAGTACCCACACGAATCCAAGCCATATAGCAAATAACTCCAAACCGTATTTGCTTACAAGTACCATAATCGAATCGAGCCAAATAAGATGTCCCGACAAATCGTTAATAAATTCCAAAAAATTGGCTAAATCTGGATGCGGGCTGGTAAAGTCTGCTTTTGTTTTTATATTGGTTTCATAATTAATAATCTTTATATCTTTTGAGCCCCAGTTAATCCAAAGTTGACAACAATACATTACGCGATTATTATACGTATAGGGGTATACGTAATGATGATTTTGAAATCATTTGGGTAAACTCGAACAGGATAGGTAAGCTCCGGAAAAACACCAATTTAGGAGGGTTACGATTTGACTGCACATCCAGAAATCAAAGCCGATCAGACGCTTGATTGCAAAGGTTTGGCCTGTCCGATGCCTATCGTCAAAACCAAAAAAGCGATGGATCAGCTGCAATCCGGGCAGGTCATCGAGGTTCAGGCAACCGATAAAGGTTCACTGGCTGATATACAAGGCTGGGCCAAGAATACCGGCCATCAATATTTGGGTACGATTCAGGATGGCGACGTGCTCAGGCACTTCATCCGTAAATCGAGCGCGGATGAGATCAAGGAAGAAAAAAAATATCCTCACACCGTGACCAATGAAGAGCTGGAGAAAAAGCTGGGCAACGTAACCGTGCTCGATGTTCGCGAGCCTGCCGAATACGCGTTTAATCGCATACCCGGCGCCGTCTCCATTCCGCTTGGGGAGCTGGAAGAGCGCCTCGGCGAGCTCAATCCGGATGATGACATTCACGTAGTATGCCGTACGGGAACACGCAGCGATCTTGCTTGCCAATTGCTGGCCGAGAAAGGCTTCAAGAACGTGAAGAACGTGGAGCCTGGCATGTCCGGGTGGTCCGGCCCGACGGAAAAGAACTTTCAAATCTAATCATCGACCAAGGAGGTCATTCCAAATGAGCACGAAAGTAGCGATTATCGCAAGCAACGGTGGACTGTTCGATGCCTATAAGGTCTTCAACATCGCGACCGCATCTGCGGCAACGGATGCCGAGGTGGCGATCTTCTTCACCTTCGAAGGACTGAACCTGATCCACAAGCAGGCGCATCACCAGCTTCCGCTGCCAGCGGGTAAAGAGCATTTCGCGGAAGGCTTCAAGAACGCCAACATTCCTTCCATTCCGGAACTGGTGAACATGGCGCAGGAAATGGGCGTGAAAATCATCGCCTGCCAAATGACGATGGACGTCATGAACCTGAAGAAAGAGGATTTTATTGAAGGAATCGAAGTCGGCGGAGCCGTCACGTTCCTGGATTTCGCGAAGGACGCAAACGTGTCCTTGACGTTCTAATTCATCAAAGGGGGAAACAACATTGACTACTGCAAGCGGACTCCGCCCGATGACAGCTGGAGAACTGACGAAAATCGTCCTGAACAAAGAAGAGCTCTTTATTCTGGATGTGCGCAACCAAAGCGATTTTGACGATTGGAAAATCGAAGGGGAAAGCGTCGAGATCATCAACATTCCGTATTTCGACTTGCTTGACAGCGTGGATCAAGCGTTAGAACAAATCCCAAGCGACAAACGCTTGCTGGTGGTATGCGCCAAGGAAGGTTCGTCCAAATTCGTGGCGGAACAATTGGTCCAGGCTGGAAGAACGAACGTCTCTTATCTGGAAGGCGGCATGAAATCCTGGAGCGAGCATCTGGAGCCGGTAAAAATCGGGGATTTGAAAGACGGCGGCTCCCTGTACCAATTCGTGCGGATCGGCAAAGGCTGCCTATCCTACATGGCGATTTCCAGCGGTGAAGCGGCTGTGATCGATACGCTCCGGATGACGGACGTATTCGAACGCTTCGCCAGGGAACAGGGAGCAACCATTAAACACACGCTGGACACGCACCTGCACGCGGACCACATTTCCGGCGGGCGTAAATTGGCGGAGCAAACAGGCGCAACGTACTGGCTGCCGCCCAAGGACGCGACAGAAGTAACGTTCCCATATGAGAAACTGGAAGAAGGCCGTGACATCACGGTTGGCAATACGAAGATCAAAATTCAACCTATTTACTCGCCAGGTCACACCATCGGCAGCACGTCGTTAATCGTAGATGATGAATATCTGCTTACGGGCGATATCCTGTTCATCGAATCGATTGGCCGCCCGGACTTGGCTGGCAAAGCAGAGGACTGGGTTGGCGATCTTCGCAACACCTTGTATAACCGTTACAATGGCTTGGCTCAGGATTTGATCGTACTGCCGGCCCACTTCGGCAAAGTGACGGAGCTGGGAGAAGGCGGCCGCGTCATAGCCCGTTTGTCGGATCTGTACCGCAACAATCCGGGTTTGAACATTCAGGATGAGGAGACGTTCCGGCGGACGGTAACCGTGAATTTGCCACCTCAACCGAACGCCTATCAAGAGATTCGCCAAACGAACATGGGTAAGATTACACCGAACGAAGACGAGCAGCGCGAGATGGAAACCGGTCCGAACCGCTGCGCGGTGCATGATAAATAAGGGAGGAACATGAATATGAATACAAATATCACGGTGGATGCGAAAGGTATGGCTTGCCCGATGCCGATCGTCAAGGCAAAGAAAGCGTTGGATAGCCTGCAGACGGGTCAAGTCATGGAAGTTCTGTCTACGGACAAAGGCTCCGTCAAAGATTTTCAGGCGTGGGTCAAACAGACGAACCACGAACTCACTCAGCACGTCGAAGAAGACGGCGTTTATAAATTTTACGTTCGCAAAGTATAAAAAAATAAGCGGGACCCGGAAGGGCCCGCTTATTTCGCCTCGTCATATACGATAGTGACGCCAAGGGAACAGTAACTTTCTTCGGTATAATGCCCTTGGGGGCAAGTTTTCGTGCTGCATGCCATGTCGTTTTTCGCTTTCAACTTTTGATTGCACACCGGGCATTTATCTTCGAAAAGGATTTTTAATTGTTGAAGCAATTGGATCACCTTATTTGTGATGAGTTTACTTGGATTTAATTATAACCTGTATTCACCTTGATGTCACGCCTTATAGAAAACTTTACGACAGGAGGGTGTCATGGATTTCTTACTGCTCATTGTCATGGTGCTCATCGGTCTGGTCGGCTCTTTCTTTTCGGGGCTGCTCGGTATTGGCGGCGCGATTATTAATTATCCCCTCCTACTGTATATTCCATCCCTTTTCGGTGCGGCACACTTTACCGCCCACGAAGTTTCCTCCATCAGCATGTTCCAAGTCTTTTTCGCTTCACTTGCGGGTGTTATCGCGTTCCGGAAAAAAAGCAAAAAGGGAGGAACGGGCGTCGTCAATAAACAGTTGGTTTTTTACATGGGAAGCAGCATTCTTGCCGGCAGCCTGGTCGGCGGCTTTGTTTCGAGTATGTTGAACGGGGATGTCATCAACCTGATTTACGGCATCCTTGCGGTACTGGCCGTCGTGCTGATGCTCGTTCCCAACCGGGGGAAACAACAGGAAACGGACGACCTCCGTTTCAACAAAATCATTGCCATTACCGCGGCATTTGTAGTAGGTATCGTTTCCGGAATCGTAGGGGCCGGCGGCGCGTTTATCTTAATTCCCATTATGCTCACCGTTCTCAAAATTCCCACGCGCACAACGATTGCGTCATCGCTCGCGATTGTTTTCATTTCGGCTATCGGAGGCGTCATCGGGAAAATGACGGGCGGGGATATCCCTCTGTGGGCGACGGTATATACCGTCATCGGCAGTTTGATCGGAGCACCGATCGGCACGATGGTCAGTTCGAAAATCAACGTGAAGGTGCTTCGATATGGTTTGGTCGTCCTGATCGTACTCACGGCCATTAAAGTGTGGTCGTCGATTTTGTAAATGAATAAATCGTATCTGTAAACATTTGCCGCGGTAAAAGGATTGCATTCTTTTTTATTGTTCACTACTATACTTATAGGGGTATATGTAAAAATTCATGAGAGAGAAGGTATGTGACGAGGATATGGCAAGAGATAAAACGACAATCGTGCTCTTCAGCGGCGATTTGGATAAAGCCATTGCGGCATTCATCATTGCGAACGGAGCTGCGGCGTATGATCACGAGGTGACGATCTTCTTCACGTTCTGGGGATTAAACGCGCTTCGCCGTGCCGAACCGATCAAGACGAACAAAGGCCTGCTCGAAAAAGCGTTCGGATGGATGATGCCGCGCGGCGCGAAGAAGCTGGGCTTGTCGAAAATGAACTTCGGCGGCCTGGGACCCCAGATGATCAAGCATGTCATGAAAAAGCACAAGGCCTTGTCGCTGCCCGAGTTGATTGAGTTGGCTCAAGAACAAGGCGTGAAACTGGTCGCCTGTACGATGACGATGGACTTGCTCGGTCTGAAACAGGAAGAATTGATCGATGGTCTGGAGTATGCAGGAGTAGCCGCATATCTGGGGGACGCCGCGAACGGCAAAGTAAACTTGTTCATTTGAACAAGCGGGTATGAACTTATTATTTTTTTCTTTATACTATACCCATACACGTATAAGGAGATGTGGACTTTGAACTACGAATACAGCGACGAAATCAAAACCCGGCTGCGCAGAATCGAAGGACAAGTTCGCGGGGTGCTGCGTCTGATGGAGGAAGGGAAGACCTGCAAAGAAGTCGTTGCACAGTTGTCCGCTGTTCGCAACGCATCGGACAAGGCTATCGCTCAGATCGTTGCGGAGAATCTGCAGCAATGCATCCTGGCGGAACAGGCCGCCGGTAATGATACGGGAAAGATGGTTAAAGAAGCTGTGGAGCTTCTGGTAAAGAGCCGATAAAACGCAACAAATAACAATCTGAAGGAGAGAAAAACATGGCATTCAAGATTCCAAAGCAAATTACTCCGCAAGAAGTTGCAGCCCGTCTGAAATCAGGAGAACCTCTGATGTTGCTGGATGTACGCGAACCGGCGGAATGGGCGGAAGGACACGTGGCCGGAGCCAAACATATTCCCCTCGGTCAATTGGGCGAACGTCGCAACGAACTGAACCCCAAGCACGAAACCATCGTGATTTGCAGAAGCGGCAACCGGAGCGGACTCGCATGCGAACTGCTCAGCGAACAAGGATACAACGTCATTAACATGACGGGCGGACTCAATAATTGGACAGACGAACTGGTTCGGGATTAAACGAATAAAGGAGGAGGAACGTTGGCGATCGTGTTTGCTCTGGTCGTTCTTGTTCTGGCTTCATGGGGACTCCGCCGAATTTGGCCGGCCAAAGGGCTGAATTGGGTGGATTCCCAATCATGGAAAGAAGCCATCGACCGGAATTCTGAAATGAAACTGTTGGACGTTCGCGATGCCATGGACTATGAAGCATGCCACGTGAATGGCTCCATTAACATATCTTTAGGCCGTCTTCCGGTGCTTTGGAAGAAGGAGTTGTCGCCGTAGGATTCCGTTCTCATCATCGCGGATGGCGATTACGAGCGAAGATCCGCCGCGCGAATCCTCAGACGACGCGGCTTCCGGAAGTTATATACCGGAGAAGGCAAAGGATGCGCATAAAAGCCAAGGCGAAAGGAGGCCTTTTTAGTTGAACAGCGACCTTTGGGTAAATATCATTCTCGTCGTTCTGGTACTCGTATTCTTTTATTTCCGATTCGGTCCGACGAAAGGGCTAAAGACGCTTAGTGCGGCAAATTTCAAACAAGAGCTTGAGGGGTCCAAGCAAACGGTTCTTATTGACGTTCGCGAACCGGGAGAGTTCAAGGGAGGACATATCCAAGGGGCGAAGAATATCCCTTTGTCCCAGTTGAATCGCCGGCTTGGCGAAATCCCCAAGGATCGGGATCTGTTGCTCTATTGCCGAAGCGGCATGAGAAGCAAAAGTGCAGCGCGGATTCTGATGAAGAACGGTTTTACCCGGCTGGCTCACTTGCGCGGTGGTATCAGTGCTTGGACAGGCCCGGTGTCGAAGCGATAAACGGGAGGGTTAATCCTTAATCGTATGGGTAATCATAATCCGGAGAGTACGGATGGAACTGCCAAGGAGGAGAGACCCTATGCATGATCGAAGGTTCAATCTGGAACATATGGCGGAATTGGAGAGTCCTGAACGCAAAGCAGCCAATCCTCCGGAGCCGCTGCTTGATAAACTCGATGTACGTGATCCTTTTTCGCTTCTGGACTTGGGGGCCGGCACCGGTTATTTTACGCTTCCGGCGGCGGAGCGAACGAGCGGTATCGTATTCGCACTCGATATCGAACCGCGAATGCTGGATGTCATCCGCGGCAAGGCGGAAGCGCGTCAACTGCACAATATTCAGACCCTGCAAGGACAATTGGAAAACATTCCGCTGGAAATGGAATCCGTTGATCGGGTGCTCGCATCCCTCGTGCTCCATGAAGCAGAAACCGTCGATCAGGCCGTTGCAGAAATGCATCGTGTCCTGAAATCCGGCGGTATTTGTCTATGTCTGGAATGGGAGAAGAAAGAGACGCCACAGGGGCCGCCTGTCCATCATCGCATCAGCGCGGATGAATTGAAACACTCCTTAGAGCAGCACGGATTTTCGATAATCGAGGCCGTAAGGCCGACGGATGCCCAATATGCCGTGATTGCTCGTAAAAAGTGAAAAGGGAGAGGTTTATATGATGTTCCATTACACGGTTGAAACGGAAAAGACACCGGAACAAGCTATGGAGAAACTGTCGGAAACCCTGAAGGAAGAAAAGTTCGGCGTGCTTTGGCAGTTGGATATGAAGGCTAAACTTCAGGAGAAGGGTGTGGATTTCAACCAAACTTTTCACATCCTGGAGGTTTGCAACCCCGTCGAAGCCAATCGAGTGCTATCGGAAAATTCGTTAGTCGGCTATTTCCTTCCTTGCAAGATTGCGGTGTATGAGGAGAAAGGGAAAACGCGGATCGGCCTTCCGAAACCTACGGCCCTGATCGGCCTCGTGGAAAACGACAACCTCATGGCGATTGCAACGGATATCGAGAAACGACTCATTGCTTGCGTCGATAAAAGCAAATAATACGTCAATATGCAGAAAGAACCCTGTCATGCAGCACTAGTTTTGCATTAAACCTAACACAGAAAAAATGTATATCAATAATTCCTAAATCAGGAATATATTGATGTATTTTACCTAGACAGCCAACAAAAAAACTCCTAATGTTGGGAGTGTGTGTGTTCAGGCACGTTACCCAACAAAGGAGTATCTGTAAAAATCAATGGTAAAATCCTCAATAAAATCAGTTGAAAATTCCCCAATTATGCCTAAAACTCTCCTCTTGGAGGAGAGGAAAAATATGATCAAGAATGGGGAGTTTTATGTGATTCACGAAATGAAAAAACGAGGCATGAACATCTCACAAATTGCAAATGAGCTGGTCATGCAGGGTTCTTTCTGCATCAGTCTCACTTTTTACTCCGTGCTGAGGGGCGGAAGGAAGCGATCTCGAAGGATTTATATCCGCCAGTCAGGTTAGCTGCGTTATACCCATGCTGTCTTAAGATTCGAGTGGCCACGTTGCCGCGATAACCGACTTGGCAATAGACCATGAGCGGCTTGGCGGGATTCAATTCGTTCAGTCGGCCTCTCAGCTCATCGACGGGAATATAAACTGCTCCGGGAATATGTCCGGCGTCGAATTCTGTCCGCGACCTCACGTCTAGAAGAACCATTGCTTCCGTGTCACGCAAATGAACGTCCTCCAGGCTTACGATGGGCGACAAGCCGCTCAGCGCGTTCTCGGCCACGTATCCCAGCATGTTGACGGGATCTTTCGCGGAGGAATAGGGCGGCGCATAGGACAATTCCAGTTCGGTCAGGTCGTACACCGAGCCCTTCAGGCGCATGACGGTCGCGATCACGTCAATCCGCTTATCCACGCCCTCTCTGCCGTAAGCCTGTGCTCCGAGAATCTTTCCTTCAGCATTGAATAACAGCTTGAGTGTGATGGACGAAGCTCCGGGATAATAACCGGCATGCGAGTTCGGGTGTACTACGGCGGTTTGGAAAGGGACGCCGTTCATTTTCAATATTCGTTCATTGTTCCCTGTGCCTGCCGCTGTGAGGCCGAAGATCTTCAGGATGCTGGTGCCTTGCGATCCTTTATACGTGCTCGGCAATCCGCAGATGTGATCGGCGGCGATGCGTCCCTGTTTATTCGCCGGTCCGGCAAGGGGAATAGTGGTTTGGCGTCCGCTGACGAAATCCGTGACTTCAATCGCATCGCCTACGGCATAAATGTCCTTGCAGTTCGTCTGCAAATGCTCATTCACGAGGATATGTCCTCTGGGCCCGAGTTTGATGCCCGACTCCCTGAGGAATCCGGTTTCCGGCGTAACACCGATCGCGAGAATGACCAAATCTGCTTCTTGAGAGCCTCCGCTCTTCAGTTGAACGCGTAAACCTTCACCCGCTTCCGTGAATGCGGTGACGGAATCGCCCAAAATGAGGCGAACGCCGTGCTTCTGCATTTCTTCCTCGGCAATCGTCACCATATCCGCGTCGAATGGAGAAAGGATATGCGGTGCCGCTTCAACCAGCGTAACGGAGAGTCCCCGTTCCGTGAGCACTTCCGCCATTTCCACGCCGATGAAGCCGCCGCCGACAACCGTGACGTTCCGAATGCCATCCTGATCCACGATCTGCTTCAATCTGTCCGTGTCCGGAATGTTGCGAAGCGACACGATCCTGGGATGGTCGATTCCTTCGATCTTCGGTCGGATCGGTCTCGCTCCAGGCGCAAGGATCAAATAATCGAAGCTTTCTTCGTATTCTTCCTTGCCATTGCGGCGTACAAGAACAATTTTCCTTTCGGGATCGACTTTGATAACCTCGCTGTTCACCCGGACATCGATGTTAAACCGCGACTTCATCATTTCCGGAGTCTGAACGAGTAATTTGGAACGCTCTTGGATGCTTCCGCCGATATAGTAGGGGAGTCCGCAGTTGGCGTACGAAATGTAGGCATCTTTTTCGAACATCACGATCTCGGCCTGCTCATCCAGTCTTCTCAGTCTGACGGCTGCGGAGGCGCCGCCGGCTACTCCTCCGATGATCACGATTTTTTTCATTATTCGATAACCTCCTGTGCCTTGTGTTCTTGCTGCAATAGTTCCAATAATCGTGCGGCTTGCGGATCTTTCAGCCGATAATTGACCTCAAGTCCAACCCGCGTACCCGTAATCACGCCGGCGGCGCGCAGCTTTTGAAGATGCATGGACAAGGTGGATTGCTGAAGCTTCAAGCATTCCTGCATATCCGTCACATTGCAGCTTCCTTTGTCCATCAGCCCCTGAATGATGCAAAGGCGAACCGGATGTGCTAAAGCTTTGAGCCACTCTGCTTGTCTCAAATAAAAATCTTCCAAAAGGTTTCGCCTCCTTTCCTTGATTATGTATCATTGTATCATGATATAGTGAAATATACTGTGATATTTATCACGCGAACAGAAGGGAACGGCTATGGACAACAAAGGGAAGATCGTCCTGATCATCGAGGATGACGAAAAAATCCGAAAGCTAATTGGCATCTATTTGCAAAAGGAAGGCTATCAAGTGATGGAGGCGTCGGACGGGGAAGAAGGCCGTGAGCTTTTTGAAAAATATGATCCATGTTTCGTGATCATGGATTTGATGCTTCCGAAAATTTCAGGAGAGCAGCTGTGCCGGATCATCCGCAGCGAGCTGAAGAGCGATGTTCCCATGATTATGTTGACAGCCAAAGCAGCGGAAGAAGATCGAATCCGTGGACTGGAAATGGGGGCCGACGATTACGTCACCAAACCGTTCAGTCCCCACGAGCTTGTCGTAAGGGTGGAAACCGTATTAAGACGCACGGCTCACCGATGCGGCAAGATCAGTTATCGCGGAATTACGGTGAAACCCCTGCGAGGAGAGGCCAAATACCGCGGAGAACTCGTCCCTCTAACTTTGCACGAATTTCGCCTGCTTCATTATTTCATGCGCCACCCGAATCAGATCGTCACAAGGGAACAAATATTAAATGAGTTGTATCCGAACGATGTCAAACTCGTCGTAGATCGAACGGTTGACGTTCACGTCAGTAAACTCAGGGAGAAACTTGATAGGCTTGGAGCTGAAAAGGATACGATTGAGACCATCCGGGGAATGGGGTATCGCTTTGCGGCTTATTAAAAGCAATCTGATCTTCAAGATGTCCGTCATTAATGCGATTATCGTAGGAATTGTAGTTTTGCTCGCGGGATTCACGGTAAAAGAATATGCCTGTTCGCTGGTGAATCGGTATGACATGGCCCCCTTAAGCGGTTTTCGGGCTTCCCTGCAGGGTTTCTTGTACCGGTCGAGCATCCTGGCTTTGATCGCAGCGACAATCCTCCATTACTTACTCACGAGACGGGCGTTCAGACCGCTGAGGAGATTGGCGACCGCCGCGAGGCAAATGTCGGACGGCACCTACCCACCTGATCTTCCACAAGCCTCGGATGATGAAATCGGAAAGCTGACCGCCGATTTTAACCGGTTGATCCGTGCGCTGAAACAAAATGAAGAGACCAAAAAACAGATGGTCGCCGATCTTTCACACGATTTACGAACGCCGATCAGCAATTTAACAGGTTATCTGGAAGCGCTGCGAAACGGCGTCATTCAAGGGGATAAGGAGCTTTATGATTCATTGTACGAAGAAGCTGTTCATTTGAAGAATTTGACCGAGCAGCTTCATCAATTAAACGTATGGGAAGCGAACAGCGACCGCTGGTCTATGGGTAAGGCCGAGGTCGAGATGTCCGGTTTTTTGGCCGCGGTTAAAAATACTTATGGGTGGGAAGCCGGCCGGAATAAGATTGAAATCATGCTCCGAGCGGAAACGGCGTCCATCCTGGTGAATCCTAAAGGCCTCAAGCAAATTTTCGATAATTTGATGCAAAACGCGATACAGTATAACACAAGCAGCTGGATCCGATTCTCTGGAGAGGCCCGTAACGGGATGTATATCGTGGAAATAACCAATGAAGGACCATTATTGCCGGATGAGAAGGAGTCGTATTTATTTGAGCGTTTCTACAGGGCGGACGAATCGCGTATGCGAATGGGAGGTTCGGGACTCGGGCTGGCGATCGTGAAGGAAATCGTTAGCCAATCCGGAGGGGAAACGGGACTTCGCAGAGAAGGTCGGAACTATACCTTCTGGGTTGCACTACCGTTATCGCAGAACGAAATCCAAGGAGAAAGGAGCACGCGATCATGAATTCCATTGCGATAGGTCCCATTGTCATTACCTATTCGCTCATGTATACCGCACTTTCCGTGTTGGCCGGTTATCTCGCGGTTAGGCTGCAGCTGCGCAATACCCCTCAACAGGATCGGAAAGCCGTTCTGGATTCCCTGATTACCGCGTTTTCCGTCGGGCTGCTGGTCTGGAAGTTCAGTCCGGCAATATTCGACTTTTCGATCATTCGGGAGCATGTTTCGTCTTTGCTTTATTTCAATGGAGGGACTCGCGGTTCGTATTTGGCCGGCCTAGTTGTATGCGTCATCTTGGCGGTGCAGAGCCGCAAGCTCAGGAAACCTATTTTTTATTTTCCAGAACTCCTCCTCTTAGGGTATCTTGCGGGAACGGCGGTACATGGAGTATTGTGGTTTTTCCGCGAACAGGGCGGTGTGCCGGCGTTAGGAACGACAATATTGGCTGTAATGATTTTGATCCTTCATATCCGTCAGCAACCCCGGCAGATTGGCGCACCGTATCCGCTATTCGTCACGCTGCTGTGGCTAAGCCTTGGGCGTGCGCTGATTGCTTTTGTTGGGCCGGAAGGGGATTCGGCTTGGTTTGTATTCTCCGTCGGACAAACATTTTGGTTGAGCATGGCATTGCTTTCTTTCATGGTCAAAGTGTTATTGGAAAAAAAGCAGACGAAGAGCGCATGAGCCGTGGAATCGGTGTAAGATAAGGCCAAGACGACTCTAAACGGGAGGGGTTCGTATGATGTTGCCCGCAACCGCAGAACGTGTCGAAACTCATACCGATGACGCGGTCAATCAGAGGATTCAACAGAGGACGGAACAGAGAAGTGGTTCCTGCTTTCAGGCGTCGTCGGAGGTTTTCTGCTTCAGCATGCGCTCCAGGGATGGTGCCCGCCGCTTCCGGTGATTCGAAGACTAGGCGTCAGAACCGCGTCTGAAATCCAAGAAGAAAAGCAAGCTTTATTACACGTATTGCATAACAGAAATTGAATATTTACGAAAAACGGGAGCTGCCCCATCAGGCAAGCTCCCGTCTTTTAAATACAATGAATATAGGAGGATTCGTTAACGATCAGACCTTCCGGGTGTTCGGCGAATTGAGCACGAATGGCACCGAACGCATCCGTATCGAGAACGCGTCTTCCTTCCGTATACTTCTTCAATACCAGCTCGCCTGCTCCGGCTACTTTGTAGCGTTTGCTCAACTTAAGCGGACTTCCTCCGATTTCGATGTGTTGAATTCTTTCCCCCACCGGGTTGTAGGGCTTGAACGCCATGGAAAGGTTAGAGGATCGCAGCAAATACCCGCCCTTTTGATCGAATGGATCGGCCGCGAAAACTTGCTATAGATTGGTTTCCAGCGCCTTTAGGATGTCCATTCCTTCCATTTCCAAGGTGAATAGCCTGGGGTTGGTCGGAATGATGTTATATAAATCCCTCAATGTGACTTGTCCGGGTAAGACAGGCGCTCCATATCTCCAACCGTGTGAAAAAGCGATAACAGCTCCCGTCGCAAGAATATAGGAATCGGTGATGATTCGATCCATCGGAGCCTTATTGAGCATCATACGATGAAGCGGCGTCGCCAATTGGCCCACAACTTCCATCATTTCGCTACGATACGGGGAGAGATGGGCGTCTATAAGCGTCTGCATGTTCGGATCGAGGGGATAGTCTGCTTCCAATAAGGTCACGAGACGATGTTGGAACCGGGCAATGCGTCCAAACTCCAACTCTATATCTAATCTGCCGATGAATGATCCGCTGGCGCCGGATTTCACGATGAGAGTCCCATTGGTGCGAATCGGCCTCTTGATTCTGTCGTGGCTGTGCCCGCTCAGCAGAATATCGATGCCGGAAACCAGGCCGGCTAATTTGACATCAAGCGGCAGTCCCATGTGGCTGAGAACGATGATGAGATCCGCCTTTTCCTCCGACCTTAGTCTCGGAATCCATTTCGATAATTCCTCAACGCCATGTGTAAAATTGAAGTTTCCCGCAAAAGAAGGAGGCATCGTCTCTTCCAAATGAGGGTAAGCCAATCCGATCAAACCCACGCGGCAACCGGGATACTCTTTGATGGCGTACGCGGCGAAAGGAGTTTTTTTCCCGTGGACGTTGCAGGCGAGAAGGGGAAATTGAAGAGAGCCAGCCAGTTTCCTCAATTGGTCTGGTCCGTAAGCGAAATCCCAATTTCCCGGCACCATGGCATCCAAGCGCAAGTGGTTGAGAATATCAATCATGATCTCGCCCTGCGACTTCACAAGGGGACCGGTTCCATGGAACACGTCTCCGCCATCTACGTAAAGCACATGATCGGTATCCTCGCGAACTTGCTGCACATATCCGGAAATTCGGGCATAACCGCCGGCGGTTCGATAAATGGGACGGCCTGCATGCCAGAAAAACTCGGGATGAGGCTCCAAGCAACCATGTGTATCGTTCTGTTGTAAAATCGTCAGTTTCATTTTTATGAGCACCCTCCAATTCAAACCTGCCTAACCACAGCTTAGTTATTGCGTAGTGTGGCCCGTTTTCAAATTTATTAAAAAAGAAATCGGGCAAAAGAAACGAACTTTAACGAATCTAAACAATCGATCCGTAAGATGTTACCGAGAAAGGAGGGAATGTGATTGGAACAAGTATCGATTGTCGTCGCTTTCACGGCGGGAATGCTTTCGTTTTTGTCGCCGTGCGTATTTCCGCTTGTTCCCGCTTTCGTGTCCCATATCGCGGACGCGATGATTGAGGGAGGAAAGGTCGCCGCCAATCGCAGAATACTGATCATGCGCTCCGTCGGTTTCATCCTGGGATTCAGTGTCATTTTCGTGGCGATGGGGGCCACCGCCAGCGTGATCGGGCAATACGTGGCGATGCAGAGGGATTGGATTGAAAAGATTGGCGGCCTGCTGATCGTAATTTTCGGACTTCAAATGACCGGCTTATTGAAACTGAAGTTTCTGATGGGTTCAGTCAAATGGGGAAGCGGAGATAAAAGAAAAGGGTGGATAGGCTCTTTCTTGCTCGGGCTGGCATTCGGCTCTGGATGGTCGCCGTGCGTCGGACTTGCTCTTTCTTCGATTCTGATTCTGGCGGGCTCATCGGATACGCTGCTGCAGGGCATGGGGTTATTGTCCGTCTATTCCTTGGGGCTTGGCATCCCATTTCTGATGATCTCATTGGTGCTTACTTATTCGCTTAAGATCGTCAAACGGGTTAATCGTATGCAGCCCGCCCTTAGCATGGTGAACGGCGTGCTGATGATCGTGCTCGGATTGCTGCTCTATACCGGCCAGTTGCAAAAGTTGAGCGCGCTGCTTGCCCGTTATTCATTCTCGCCGTACTAATACCTGGGAGGAACAAAAATGAAATCACGTAATCTCATTATCGGAATATTTTTGATCGGACTCATTGCATGGGGCGTCTTTGATAACGTGAAGAAACAAGGTGACAATCCGGACAAACAAACGCAGGAAAACCCTACCGTGAACGCCAAAGCCGGGATCAATGCAGGGGATCTAGCCGTCGATTTCAAATTGACATCTTTCGACGGCAAAGAGATTTTTTTGTCCGACTATCGGGGAAAGAAGGTTCTGGTGAATTTCTGGGCAAGCTGGTGCCCTCCTTGCCGAGCAGAAATGCCGCATATGGAGAAGTTCTATAAGGAGTTTCAGGACAAGGACGTTGTCGTGTTGGGTGTTAATCTGACTTTTACCGAAAAGTCGCCGAAGAACGCCACGGATTTCATTGATGAATACAAGCTCACATTCCCTATGGTGAAAGACAGCGCCGGGGAAGTCAGCGACGAATATGTCGTTATTTCTTATCCTACGTCGTTGTTTATCGACACACAGGGAATCATTCGCCATAAATTCCAGGGAGCCATCACATACAGCATCATGAAGGACTCCATAGCAGATATGAATTAAAGAGTTGGAATAATGAAACAACCAATCCGGATCCTCTTGTTTACGCTTAGCGCATGCCCGATCGGCAGGTCGATGGGGACAGTGTTGCGAGAGGTCATGCAATACTTGCCCGAAGTCGAGCTGAACACCGCATTCGTTGACGTACAGATTAATTTGACGAACGAATATCGCATCAAGAAAAATCCCACGACGGTTTTTCTCGATGCGCAGAACAATGAAATGGGAAGAATTGAAGGGTTTTTAGAAACGGAAAAAGTACTTGAATACGTCCAGGAGCTCGAACGGCATCCAGCCCCAAAAACCGTCTGTTATGAAGAAAACACCGCCATCAAGGAGACCTATACGATATATCTGTTGCGAGAAGGTCGTTTACAATCCGTACAAATCCAATATGAAAATCTTACTTCCGTAAAAGCTCCTCGCATTACGGCGATCAAGTTGCTTTTGAGCGCGAAAGTATATGGCTATACGAATCCTTTTCCTGAGTCATGCGAACTTGAACTCGTGAACTTCAACGGACCGGTTGGCCGAGTTGTTATAACAATGAAGAGAGCAGAGGAAGCAGGAAGCGATATTAGTCTTATGCAGTCTTCATTGATTCATACCCTTCGGGGATTTGGCGTTGATGATATCGTTCTAGAACTGCATTACAATTAGTTACGGTTTTGTATACCTACGAATGATACCGATGGAAGCACGAACGAATAAGAATGTCGTCGTCATAAACAGGAAAGTATGGTAAAGCGTCCACCACTTATGGTATTCAATTAATTGCGTATTTTTTTCAGCCCAATACTCAAGAATGGAAACTGGAAGACTGTATAAGAACGCTTGTCCAATAATACCAAGCAGCTTGGACTTATAAGTTGTTTGATTATAAAAAACGCAAAGAATCGGGAAAACAAATAGGTCGAAGAGAATGCCAATGCTGAACACTTGGGGCAGCAGACGAACAGGATAGGATAATACGTGATAAGCGACAAGGAAAGAATCAATAAATCCGGATATATATCCTTTAAGAAAATAAATGATAAGCCAATCTTTGATCGGCTGCTTTCTCAGCCAGATAAAAACGGAACCTGCGCACAACACAAGGAAAGTATATTGAATAATGTCCTCCAAGAGGTACACCTGCCTTGCTATTTGCAAAGATTCGTTCACCTTAGCATGGCAAATTTATCGTATAGGTATGCGTTGGCATTTTGAAAAAAAAACTGATGTTTGGTATCCATGATCATGCAGTTACAAAGGAGGCCTTTTAATCCATGATCAACCCAATTGCCTTATCTATAGGGTCTCTTCAAATACACTGGTATGGTGTGATAATTGGTTTTGGAGCCTTGATTGGCTTGATCTTGGCAATTCGTGAAGGAAAAAGATTCGGAATTCCACAAGATTTTTTCTTTGATCTTCTCTTGATAGGATTGCCTTCCGCCTTGGTCGGTGCCCGACTTTACTATGTAGCTTTTGAATGGGAACAATACAAAAACGATCCCGTAGAAATAATAAAAATATGGCACGGGGGAATCGCGATATATGGTGCGCTTATTGGCGCCATAATAGCAGCTGTAATATTCACGCGCAGGAAGGGATACAGCTTCCTACGCATTGCTGACATCTGTGCTCCAGGTCTTATTGTTGGGCAGATGATGGGGCGGTGGGGGAACTTTGTCAATCAGGAAGCCCACGGAGGATCTGTATCCAAAGACTTCTTAAAAAAGACAATTCATCTGCCGGATTTTATCGTAAATCAGATGAACATTAACGGAATATATTATCACCCTACATTCCTGTACGAATCCATTTGGAGTCTATTAGGACTAGCCATGTTACTGTTCCTCAGAAGACGTCCGTTTCTACGTGTAGGGGAACTGTTTATGAGCTATTTTATTTGGTATTCGGTGGGCCGGTTTTACATAGAAGGTGTTCGAACGGATAGTTTGGTTTTCGCTGGACCGAACTGGTTGGCTTCATTCTTGAAAGCTCTATGGTCTCCAATGTCGAGTTTTGGATGGGGAGCAATGGAGGCAGGCAAAAACATTCGTATTTCGCAATTGTTATCGGTTATGATTACCCTTGCCGCTGTCGCGATTATAATCATTCGCAGAAGGAAACATATCGGAGGGCATTATAAGGATTCAATCGTTAAAAATACATTAGAAAAAACAACAAAGACTATGGAAAGCGGAATATGACATTCACGAAAAGCATCGCGGGGCAATAAAAACGTCGCAGATCTAATTTCTGCGGCGTTTTTGTATCCTCTAATCATCATACACTGGCTGCCGTATTGACCGTTGGGACGAGCGTATATACGGTGTTGGATAACGGGACCGATTTGAATACAACGTGCTACTGTTTATGAAGCAGACAGCTGAAGGATAATGTCCCGGCATTTGTGTCGTTAGACAATGGGTGTGCCTGTATGTTATTGTTTCAGTTGGACGAGAGAGCGCCTCAGTCAAGCAATAGAAACCGACCAACAACCAACTGACCCAATTAAAGCTCATGTTTAGGCAGGTCGCTGTGGATGTGAGGTAAACAACCCGCAAGGGGCTTGCTGCTTAGGTAACGTGAACGCTTTTGTAAGAGGTCTCAAAAAAGGTTAACTTATTTTGGAAACTTGAAAAAATCAGAATCCCTTAAAAGTTGGAAAACCCGGATTTTTCGTATTTTTAGCGTTGAAAAAACATTTTATTTTACAGCTTTTTGAAAGCGTATGTGTGTTCGATGACCGAGGACCGTTCAAATGTGGACTTTGCGAGACCGAGTAAATGGGAGCGCAGTTAGATAGCGGCAGGTGCTCATGGACAATTGTTGATCAGAATGCCTACAAGCGGCGTATTAGGGGAGTTCCTGATTTGAATCGGACTTTCCCACGCAAACAAAATGAAGCGTCACGTCGCCGCTACCGGCTGTTTTATTTCGGTTAGCGGCGGAATTCCAACCAGCGTGGTATATTGATCTTCACGAAGCTAGGGGTTTTCTTCTGTAAACCCAAAGGTTCTTGGACAGACATTGATTGCGAATCCCAAAAGTACAGCGACATCTTTGGTAAAACAAATTTTAGTTCGCATGAATCATTCCTGTGCCCCTTAAAGACGACGATCTTGTCGGAGTACAACAAAGTAAAGCGGTAACCTTTTTAGAGCTACCGCTTTACTGCATTAGACCCTGCCCTTAAAATGGGGAAATTTGGTCTGGTAGAAACAAGACGGAAACAATCGACTAGATGTAAACTGGTCTTCGATGCCCAGATTCCGAAATTATACGAGCTGCCGACCCGGAGAAGAAGCCAACGTTTTATCAGCTTATGAAGGATTATGAGCTTGGAATACAATGAGCTTATGAGTCTACTACAATCGTTATTTATTAACTTGGAAGTTCAACTTTTTTTTTGCCAAAAGGCGAAAGAACAATTTTTTATACATTTTTATTATAAAAGTAGAAAGCGGCGCAAGTAATATCCAACGGCTTTGAAGCAATAGGCTTGCTAAAAAAGCTACTACGATGGACCCTATCACATCTCCCGGATAATGATGGCCAACATATACTCGCGAAATCCCTGTTGCAACGGCTAAAGCCAACATACTGTAGCCCCACCATCCGGACCAGCGTTTACAAATAAGTACCGTTAATGCAAGTGCGAATGCCCCCGATGTATGATCACTTGGAAAGGAAGCATCCGCTGCGTGAGGGAACAGTAAATGAACCGGATGGCTTACAAACGGCCGAGGCTCAAAATAGAACTGGGCAATCACATAATTCAGAAACAAAGCCAGTATCCCGGCGATCCCCGACTGCAAAACAATATGTTTCCTTCGATCATCGCCAAGTACCCACACGAATCCGAGCCATATAGCAAACAACTCCAAACCGTATTTGCTTACAAGTACCATAATCGAATCGAGCCAAATAAGATGTCCCGACAAATCGTTAATAAATTGAAAAACAGCATAATTCATAGCGGCAATCCTCCTGATGTTCGTCTAGGTCCACAAATGCCCGAGTACATAACCTAATGCGCAGAAAGTAATTCCAAAAATCACACTGATAGACACATAAGAGACAATAGAGCGCCATTTATATAGTCGGCGGATCTGTACAATTTCGTACTGGAATGTAGAAAAAGTTGTGAAAGCTCCTAATAAGCCCGTTCCCAAAAGGGCGGTAAGATGTAAATTCAAAGTCATCCCATACAAAAGGCCGAGTAAAAAGGAGCCTGCCAGGTTTACAGTCAGCGTTCCGAAAGGAATCGATGATATTGATCGTCGGCTAAACGCCTCCACGACAGCAAATCGGCTAATCGCCCCAATAAACCCACCAATGCCTATCCATAAAATATCCATTAACGTTTACTCACTTTCTTGCTGGATTCTGCCTTTCTCATAGTTACCCAGCGTATACCTAAGCTTGTGAACAGGTAACCGCCGAGCAGGCTTGCTACAATGTAGAGCAATGCTAATCCATAATGTGCTGATTGAAGCAATGTTACATTTTCATAACTAAAGGTCGAAAACGTAGTGAACGACCCAACAAATCCTGTTCCAAAAGAAGAGCGGAAGTGCGGATGTACCAAAAATCTTGTCGTGGTCAGCGTATAGAAGAGAGAAAGTAAGAAACAACCCAATAAATTAATTGTTAGCGTGTGAACCGGAAATGCTTGTCCAAAACGTTCTCCTATCCAAATGCCAAGTGAATAGCGGCTAATAGCGCCGAACGTTCCGCCGACACCGAGATACACATAAATCAAATCGACCCCTCCTTTCCAATTATTCACATAAAAAGACAAACTCCTACCAGAATAAAAATCTGGTAGGAGTCATTAGCCGTTACCGGCGGTTTATGGCGAACTCCATCGCCTTATGAACATGTTTTTATCTTATTTGAAATCGCCGTTCTAGTCAATCTCGATTTGTATTTTATATATCAAATCCAGATAGGTATTTAATTGTCTCAAAAAAAGGCAGCCGCGCAGGATAGTTTTTGGACAAGTAGTTCCGATTTTGCCCTAAAAATGAAATGAATATTAGAGGGATATTATTCATCCTTCATTGATCCTTGAAAACTAAATACAATCTTATCTGGTACGTTCCCCGCATGGCCTAAAAGGGAGAGCCAAATTGCAGGTGCGCCACGACCAGTTTGCCGATTCTTATTTCTGCATGTTTTTTCATCAGAAGCGGTAAACTGCGAGCGATTTTGCCCATGCAATACATAAATGGTGGTTCCATTTAAGGCGAAGACCCATGCGGAGGGATAATGATACTTCCGTCTAGCCACAGTTCAGCGCAATGGGGGCGGCTTGCAGCGATCCTGGAAGAGGTTTGAAGCCTATGAGGACGGTCAACCACTGTCCGCCGGATAGGGTTAATGGAAGAGAAGCAACCAAAACAGAGGCGGAAACAGAGATGCGCGCATAAGGTTTTGTTCGTTGCGCATCTCTGCTTTTCTGTTTTTAAGAATGATTGGGAGGTAGCTATGAACCATAAACTCATCCGGTACAGTATGCAAATCGCTATGATAAGACAGCTGCTGGCATTATCTTTGATTACAGAAAGCGAATTTCATTTGATAAAGAACAAAACGATGCAGGATTACGGCATCATTTCGGACCTTACTTCTTGATTCGCACATTTGTCGGTCCGCCCATCTCTTATTAAACTGATGGCAAGTAAATAAGAATGGAGGACAACATCATGGCTCTTGAAGTGCAAGTGATTAAAGCAAGTCGGAAAATATCGGATCGCAACGCCGGAAAGTTATCGGATGTTCTTCGCGTCGCCCCTTATGCCCGCGTAAGTACCGACACTGAGGAGCAATTGAACAGCTACAAATCGCAAGTCGCCTACTATACCGATCTCGTTAGCAAACGAAGCGACTGGGTGCTGGTTGATATTTATGCAGATGAAGCCATAACCGGGACTCAGGTAACGAAGCGAGAGAATTTCCAACGCATGATTAACGATTGTATGGATGGGAAAATTGATATGATCATCACGAAGTCTATCTCCAGATTTGCAAGAAACACGCTGGATACGTTGAAATACGTCCGAATGTTGAAAGAAAAAAGCATCGCCGTATTTTTTGAAGACGAGAATATCAATACGCTGACGATGGACGGCGAATTGTTGCTCGTCATTCTAAGCTCCGTAGCGCAGCAGGAAGTGGAGAACATCTCCGCCAACGTAAAAAAAGGTCTAAAGATGAAAATGAAGCGAGGCGAACTGGTGGGCTTTCAAAGTTGTCTGGGATACGATTACGATGTGAATACGAAAACGATAGCCGTTAATCAAGAAGAAGCCGAAATCGTCCGCTATATTTTTGAACGATATACATCGGGGATCGGCGCTTACGTTATTGCCAAGGAACTGACTGAGGCGGGACATAAGACCAAGTACGGAAGGGTCGAATGGCAGGACACAACCGTTCTTGGTATCATAAAGAATGAGAAGTACAAAGGCGATTTGCTGCAAGGAAAGACATTTACCGTCGATCCCATTTCCAAGAGAAGACTGGACAATTACGGCGAGGAAGATCAGTTTTATGTCAAAAATCATCATGAGCCGATTGTCAGCGAGGAAGTATTTGAGAAGGCGCAGGATATATTGCATCGAAGAGGCGAAAATCGCTGCCGCGGCGCAAAAGGCAAGCGGGACAAGTACAGCAGAAAATTTGCTTTCAGCAGCAAGTTGGAATGTGCTTTCTGCGGAAGCAATCTCTCGCGGCGGAACTGGCACAGCGGAACCCCGCACGAGAAGGTGATTTGGCAGTGCGTGACAGCCACGAAAAAGGGGAAGAAATACTGCCCTCACAGTAAAGCCTTGGAGGAAAGGCTGATTGAGGGTGCTTTTGTCGAATCGTACAAATTGGTGTGCCGCAACAATTCGGATGTGCTGGACGAGCTTATGAAAAGAATGGAGTCCGTGTTTAGCGACCAGAATAATCAAAAGCGACTGAACAAAATTATCAGCGATATTCAGGTTACGGAGCAAAAACGTTGCAAACTAATTGATTTGTGCCTGGATGAGAAAATAGACAGGGCTACTTACGAACAGAAGTATGCGGAACTCGATACTTCGCTTACTAAATTGCTCGAAGAAAAGGAACAGTTGGAGCAATCCGCGCAAGATGAAATTGACTTGGTAAAACGGCTTGAACATTTTCGCAAAGTGCTTCAAACGAATGAGGTTCTGACCGCATTCGACCGGAACGTATTCGAAAGCATTGTCGATAAAGTTATTATTGGGGAGAACTCCAATCAGGAAAGTCACGAGCCGTACAAACTGACCTTCGTATATAAAACAGGCTTCCATAACAGCATCCAAAGCAAGATGCATAAGCAAAAAAAGTCCTTGCGAGGTGAAAGGGGGAAAGTGCCTTCCTATTCCGAGAACAATACAAAAGGTGAAACGGGACTCTACTTTGACCCCAGAGCGGGCGGCGCTCGATACGGTTGGCTACAGCCCGGCGCAGATCAAGCATATCGTCAACGAGTCGGTCGTGATCGCCCACCAGCGGGGCGCTCAAGTCGCCGGTTACGACGACTTCCGGGCCGCGATGGAGACCTATGAATGGGGCCTCAAGCAGCCGCTTCGCTCCATGAGCGATGACGAGAAGCGGAACGTCGCCTATCACGAAGCAGGCCATGCGGTTGCGCAGTATTTGCTGAAGGCGCACGCGCGGGTGTGGAAAGTGACGATCATCCGCCGCGGCGATTCGCTCGGTCTTGCCGCCACGAAGCCGACGCAAGAGCGGTACAACCGCACCGACAGCGAAATTTTGGCGGACATTCAGGTCTGCCTGGCTGCCCGGGCAGTGGAAGAGGAGTTTCTGGGCAAAAAGTTAAACGGCGTCACATCCGACCTGCGGCGGGCGACTGAGATGGCCGGTACGTACCTTGGTATGGTCGGCATGGGCGACGATCTGTTCAGCTATCTCGCTATAGGCTCGCGAACAGAAGCTCTCAAGGCGCTCAGGCCCAAGATCAACGAGCTGCTGAAAGACCAGATGCAGCAAGTGAAAGAGCTGGTTAAGGAGCACGCCGAGTTCGTTCATGCCATTGCAGAGGAGCTGTTGATGCGAGGCGATTTGACCGGCGAGGAGATCGAGCAAATCTATGTGCGGCTATACGGCCGTACCCGGCCGGAGCCGCCCGAAGTCAAGCCTCGGGCGCTTATCGAGTCGTTTGCCGAGGCTGCCCCGGCGCAGCTGCCGGAGGAAGTCGGCGATGGCGGGCGGGATCCCGAATAAGGAAGATGGAAAAAGCAATGCCAGGCATGCTGCGGCAAGCCTGGCATTGCTTTTTTGATACATTCATACCGTTTCCAGCGGCTCGCCGGCTGCCGAGAACGTGGCGATAAAAGCGCGCAAGGCGCTGCTGGCGAACGAATCTTTGCGCGTAATGAACGTAGTCGGCATATGCCTGATCGTATCGGGAACCGCATGCACGCGGATCGCACCGTCCGCCTCGTGCTTGCCGACAACGCTTCTGGGCAGGAGCGAGATGCCGAGCCCCGCCGCGACGCCGCCGATGATCGCTTCCAAAGTGCCGAATTCCATGACGACCGACTGCGTCCACCCGACGGTAGGCAGCCACCGTTTCAGAACGTCGCGATAGGTGCAGCCCGAGCTGAACACAAGGATCGGCTTGGTGACGGCCTCTTCCAGACTCGTTACCGGCGGCGCCGAGACGATGACCAGCTCTTCTTCGAAAGCGGGTACCGATTGCAGCTCGGGGTGATTGCTCTTGTTTCCGATGAAGGCGCCGTCCAGTTCATATTGGAGCACCTTCTCGGTTAAAAAGTCGGAATGCCCCGCCGTAAGCGACAGCTGCACATTCGGGTAACGGTTGTAGTAGGCGGCAAGCAGCTTGGGCATCCGGACCGCGGCCGCCGATTGCGTCGACCCGATCAGCAGACGCCCGGCCGGGTCGTCCGTGCTGGTAAGAGCTTTTACAGCTTCGTCCATCAGACCGACGATTTTGTCGGCGTACGCGAGCAGCGTTTTGCCGCTGGGGGAAAGCGTCATGCCCCGGTTGTGGCGGAAAAACAGCTCGGTCCCGAGCTCCGATTCCAGCTGCCGAATGCGGGCCGTCACGTTCGATTGGACGTAACCGAGCCGGGACGCGGCTTTCGTAATTGATCCTTCGCGGGCTACCGCTTGGAAGACCCGCAAATCTGCGCTCTCCATCATGATCGCCTCCGTCTGTTCTGCGATACCGCCAAGCGGCATCGACTTCATTAGTTAATATCATAAATAATGAATTCAAGTATCTTCAACAATCATTATACATAAAACCAATCCTCCGTTAAACTGGAACCATCCAACAGCGATAGGGAGGATTCGAACATGAACAAATGCAAATATTTCGCTCTCATTATTTTCACTACGCTCTTAATGGGCGTTGCTTTTCCTGTCGGTAAAATCGGTCTGTCGTACGCGCCGCCGTTTTTTCTGATGGGAATTCGCTTTGTGCTGGCAGGCTGCCTGATGGCGCTCCTCACCGCCCGGAAACCCCAGCCGCGCGGGGGAAAAATGTGGCTGCAAGCAGCTGCGGTCGGCCTGTTCCAATCCGCCGGCGTTATGGGCTGCGCGTACTTCAGCATGCGCTGGATCAGTTCCGGCGAATCCTCGATCATCACCTGTACGAACCCGCTGCTCGTCATCGTGCTTGGGACGCTGCTGACCGGGGCGGTGTACAAGGTGCGGCAGTGGCTTGGAGTGGTTGTCGGTTTTATTGGCGTTGTATTCGCCTTTGGACTTCATATGGGCTTTCAACCGGGCACCTTCATCGGCTTTGCGGGCGCACTCTCGTTCGCAATGGCCACTTTGCTCGTCAAACGATGGGGTCCGGCGTTCGATATGAACGTGCTCGCCGCTTATCAGATGCTTGCCGGGGGAATCGCGCTGCTCGTTTTAAGCATGTTTGCAGAACATCCGCGCTTTGCTTTCAACGAGATTTCGGTTGCCGTCGTGCTGTGGCTTGCGGTCATGGGCTCGATCGTCCAGTTCTCGCTCTGGTTTTACTTGCTCCGCACCGGAGATCCCGGGAAAACGAGCGCTTTTCTGTTTCTTGTGCCGCTGTTCGGCGTTCTGTCGAGCTGGCTGATGCTCGGCGAGAAGGTAGGATGGAGCGTCGGGGTAGGCGGGGCGTTCATATGCGCGGGCATTTTTTTGGTCAATTGGGAAGGGATAAGGATGGCAGCGCATCAAATTCCGTATATCGACAAAATATCCGGCAACTCCTATAATGAATAACAGAACTATTCATTTACGCATGGAGTTGATCCCCCATTCAGTACGCGCTTGCTTTCGTCCTTTCGTTCGCTATCGTATTTGTACTCATCCCTCCGCTCAGCAAGCTTGCCTTCCGGCTCGATTTCGTTGACAAACCGCGCCGCGACGTCGAACGCAAAATTCACCGCGAGCCGATTCCGCTGACGGCCAGCTACGCGATTTTCATCGGCTTTCTCGTCACGTATTTCGTTTTCGGCGCCGGAGGCTTCGATTGGCAGACGGCGGCGATCGTTGGCGGCTCGGTGCTGCTGCTCGTCATCGGCACGGTCGATGACTGGTACAAAACGCGGGGCAAAGAGCTGGCGGCGCTGCCGAAGCTGATCGTGCAAGTATCGGCGGCCGTGCTCGTGTATGCGGCGGGAATCCGTTTCACCGGCTTCTACAATCCGTTCAGCGGCGATTTCGTCGTGCTTAGCGACTGGCTGCAGTTCGTGCTCACGATCATGTGGATTTTCGGCGTTACGACGGTGATCAACTTCATGGACGGTATGGACGGGTTGGCGGGCGGCTTATCGGCCATTTCGGCGGTGACGCTGTTCATCGTGGCGCTGACCAAAGGGCAGACGGGTTCGGCGCTGATGGCCATCATGCTTGCCGGCGTGGCGGCGGCGTACTTGCGCTACAACAAGCCTCCGGCCAAAGTGTTTATGGGCGATGCCGGGGCGACGTTCCTCGGATACATACTCGGCGTTATCGCACTCGACGGTGCGTTCAAGCAGGCGACGGTGCTGTCGCTGTTCATCCCGATTCTTGCGCTCGGCGTTCCGATTTTTGACAACCTGTTCGTGATCGCCAAGCGGTTCGCGCAAGGAAAGCCGATCTATCAAGCCGATGCCAGCCAAGCCCACTACCGGCTGCTGCGCAGCGGCATGAGCCCGAAGCAGGTCGTCGCCGTCTTGTGCCTCATCAGCCTATGCCTCAGCCTGTCGTCGATCATCCTGCTGCTGCTGAAAGTGTAAAGCCGCCCCGGCGGCTTTTTTTTTGCGCGCATAAACGGCCGTCGGGAGGCGGAAACTAGCGGCGTGACGCCAGTGATTTTGGCAAGGAAGGAAGAGGATTCCGTGAGCGAGAAGCAGGACTTGAGCCAGACGGCGGAGCCGACAGCCGGCATCCCGACCCCGCCGGAGGGCGAGGACGTCGGGCCGGCCGACAGCTTGAACGAGTGGGTGGAAGCGGTAATGGATACGATCCAGCGCGATTTCACCGGCGGCGCCGAGCATAGCGCGTATCATGAAGATGAAGGCGATCGGCTGTAAGCATCGCCCATGCAAAACGGCACGTCCTCCTCAGCTCGGAGGGCGTGCCGTTTTCGCTTGCGTGCGTCAGATGGCGCTCCCGCGTTTCGTAGTAGCAATGCGCTCGCGGAAGTTAAAGTAGTCGGCGTTCTCGCCGGCAACCATAAGTCCCATGCCCCAGTCGAAATGCGTGTCTTCGGTCGGCGGGTCGAGCGGATCGCGGTACTGGAACAGCACGTTGCGGCGCGGCCGCTGGCTGCGGTTCGCATCGGACCCGTGAATCGTCAAGTAGTTGAAGAACAATACGTCGCCCGCTTCCGCCGGACACGGGGTGCTTATGCTGAGCGGGTAAGTGCGGTGGTCGAGATAGTAGCGGCCGACGTGCGGCAGCGGGCCTTGCTTATGCGAGCCCGGTACGACGCACAGGCAGCCGTTTTCCATATTGGCGTCGTCGAGATGGAGGCTGGCGGCGAGCATCGTGTGGCGCTCGTGCGGGAAGTAAGGGTAGTCTTGATGCAACGGGAAGGCGGCGCCTTTCTCCGGCGGCTTCACGAGCATTTTGGAATGGTGGAGCTGCACGTTCGGCCCGATAAGCCCGCGAAGCACTGCGGTCATGTTCGGATGTGCGGCGGCCAGCGTGAATGCGGCGTGATGGTAATGCACTTCGTGGAAGCCTTTCAACACGAGCTTGCGCACGTCTTCGTCGCCGAGATAATCGCCATCCCACGTATGGTTTTTGTCGAATTTGGACTCTACGGCGCGGCGCAAAATGTGTTCGATCGCCGTCCGCATCTCTTCGACTTCCGCTTGCGAGAATACGCCTTTGACGAGCAAATAGCCATTTTCCCGGTAGAAGTCGATATCTGCCTGTGTTATCATCGCACTAACAGCCTCCTGTAAAGGGATTCAAGATAAGCCGATTATAGTACGCCAAGCGTTGTCCGTATTTATGCGGGAAAGACACGTTTTTGTCCGATACGGACATTTGGGGGAGAGGTGGCAGGCGATCATGGCGGTTCCATTGTCCGCACAAGCGTGGCGCGACGCGCAAAACGGGCTCAACGCTCGCATCCGCCGGGTGTCCGGCGGGCAGGGTGCGCTGCGCGTCCATTACTGGGGAGCGGCGCCGGGGCTATTGTCCAACCGGCCGCACAAGCATTCTTTTTTTGAAGTGTGCTACTGCGCGAGCGGGACGGGAACGTATCATGAAGACGGGCGGGAATGGCCGATTCGGGCGGGGACGATGTTTTGCTCGCGGCCGGGCGTGCCTCATCAAATTACGGTCGAGCCCGAAGGCAAGCTGTACTTGCTGTTTGTCGCGTTTGAAACGGAATCGGACATGGAAAAGCAGGAGGCGGGGGAAGGGGCGTACCGTACCCTCAGTCCCCACGATGCCAATGCCGGTGCCGGTGCTGCGGCGCCGATGCCGGGGCATGGCGGGAACGGCAAGCTCGAGACCGCCGCGCTGACGGAAGCGTACGAGCGACTGGCAGCTGCGGGACGGTTGCTCTGGGTGGACGACGCCGCGAATACGGCTGCCGCACATTTGTGGGAGGCGCTGCTTCGCGAAGCGGCCGCTACTGCACAGGGCGAGCCCCTTGCCCTGGACGCGATCGCGTACGCGCTCACGGCCTCGTTCCCGCAGCTGTTCGCTCCGGAGCTGCAGCAGCGGGGGGGCGGCGAAGCCCGCTGCGCGGCTGACGCACGGCCTCGTCGAGCAGGCCAAGCTGCTCATGCGCGACAATTTGGCCGAGCCGTTGCGCCTTGCCCACGTCGCCGACTATTTGCATGTGTCGGTGCGCCATTTGTCCAGACTCTTTCAGGAGCAGCAAGGCGAGCCGGTCGGTGAATGGCTTCGCAAAGAGCGCGTGCGTCTCGGCGCGGAGCTGCTTGCGGAATCACCTCTTCCGATCAAAGAAATTGCGGTGCGCACCGGGTTCGGCTCTGTGCATTATTTCACGCGCGTGTTCACGAAGCAGATGGGAATGGCGCCCGCCGCGTTTCGCGGTCGCGGCAAACGGCGATGAGAGGCGCACGGCCTCTTGCGGCGGCTTGCCGCGTCTGCACGGCGGCGAGCAACTCATTTTTGCTTGAAGGTTGCGCGGTGATGGGGAAGGCTTAGGAAGCTGACCTGAGGAGCGCAAGCCTGTGTTAGTTTGTTGTTGCTTTTTGAAGCATGTGAAGCTTGCGGCTTGCCGGGGAATACAGTACGTGTCAGCTTACAGTAGCTTACTAGGCTAACCGCTGCCTGCAGTTGCTTATTGCAGAAGCCGGCTAAATGCGGAGTGCAAAGCTGCGACTGTTCACGGCAGCATCCCGGAGCGTAAAAGGCTTAGCGGAATAGCGTTCCGTTATCGCTTCATTTCCCGGGTATTTCCCAAAGTTAACGGAACCAGAGTCCGCTATTTACGCGAATTCGGCACGTTTTCACCATTACGACAGTCCCAAGACCGCGCATAACGGAACACAGTTCCGCTAACGCCTGGCACAACCTCGTTTCTGCCCGCGTTAACGGAACACAGTTCCGCTAACGCTCGGCACAGCCCCACCGCCGCTCGCATTAACGGAACACCGTTGCGCTAACGCTCGGCACACCCCCGCCGTTGCCCACATTAACGGAACACCGTTCCGCAAACACCCGGCACAGCCCCGCCGTTGC
>NZ_JXAK01000038.1 GCF_000829455.1 Gordoniibacillus kamchatkensis | reverse complement strand
CCCGTCTATGGAGCCTCGACAAGGCGCAAAACGTGGAGGACCTTAAGGCTTGGCTCGCCCGCGCGCAAAAGCTGATCAACGATTACAACTCCCGCAACCAGGATGCGCCGCTGCCGGAGCCGAGCTTCGTCGTCGAGCTGAAGTTCGACGGTTTGAGCCGCACAAGCATCTGTCCCGTCTATGGAGCCTCGACAAGGCGCAAAACGTGGAGGACCTTAAGGCTTGGCTCGCCCGCGCGCAAAAGCTGATCAACGATTACAACTCCCGCAACCCGGATGCGCCGCTGCCGGAGCCGAGCTTCGTCGTCGAGCTGAAGTTCGACGGTTTGACGCTCAACCTGACCTATGACGGAGGCCGGCTCGTGCAGGCCGCGACGCGCGGCAACGGCACGGTCGGCGAAGGCATTTTGGCGCAGGTGAAGACGATCCGCTCCGTGCCGCTCGAAATACCGTACAAGGACGGCGTGGTGGAAATCCAGGGCGAAGGCATGATGCTGCTGTCGGTGCTCGAGGCGTACAACAAGACAGCCGCCGAGCCGCTGAAGAACGCCCGCAACGCCGCGGCCGGGGCGCTCCGCAACCTGAATCCTCAAGTGACCGCCGAACGTAAGCTTACTGCGTACTTCTACAACGTGGGCTACAGCGACAACATCGCATTCGCCAACCATAAAGACATGATCGAATTTTTGCGGGAGAACCGGTTCAAAGTTAGCCCGTACATTTACTATTACGACAACATCGACGACGTCATTGCGGCGCTGAACCTGGTCGCCGAGGAGCGGCACAGCTTCGACTTCCTGATCGACGGCGCCGTCGTGAAGCTGACCGACATGCGTACCCGCGAGGCGCTCGGCTACACCGAGAAGTTCCCGCGCTGGGCTGTCGCTTTCAAGTTCGAAGCCGAAGAAGTGACAACTACGCTGCTGGACGTAACGTGGGAAGTAGGTCGCACCGGCAAAATCACCCCAGCCGCCAAGCTCGAGCCGGTCGATATCGGCGGAGTGACGGTGCAGAACGCCACGCTCAACAATATCGGCGATATCGAGCGCAAAAACTTGAAATACGCCATCGGCTCGCTCATTTTCCTGAGACGGTCCAACGACGTCATCCCGGAGGTGCTCGGCAAGGCGACGGAGGAAGCGGACGGGCGCGAAGTCGTCTACCCGACGCACTGTCCGGCGTGCGGCACCGAGCTGGAGCAGCGGGGCGCGCACCTGTTCTGCCCGAACCGGCTCGGCTGCAAGCCGCAGACGATAGGCCGCATCGCCCACTTCGCCTCGCGCAACGCGATGGACATCGAGACGTTCAGCGAGATGACCGCGACGCAGCTGTACGAGGAGCTCGGCGTCCGCGACCCGGCGGATTTGTATTACCTCACCTTCGACGATCTGATCAAGCTCGACCGGTTCGGCGAGAAAAAGGCGAACAACTTGCTGGAGGCGCTGGAAAAGAGCAAAACGCGCGATCTCGCATCGTTTCTTAACGCGCTCGGCATCCCGAACACGGGGCAGACGACAACGAAAGTGCTCGCCGACCATTTCCGCAGCCTGGACAAAGTGATGGAAGCGAGCGTCGAGGAACTGCTGACGATCCATGATGTCGGAGGCATCGTGGCCGAGAGCATTTACGGCTTTTTCCACGACCCGATCGTTCAGGAGAACATTCGCCGCATGCTGGCCGCCGGCGTTGCGCCTCAGAGCGCGGAGCCGCCGGCGGCGGCAGCGAGTCCGGACAATCCGTTTTACGGCAAGACGGTCGTCCTTACCGGCACGCTCCAGACGATGGGGCGCGACGAAGCGACGAAGAAGCTCGAGGCGCTCGGCGCCAAAGTGACCGGCTCCGTTTCGAAGAAGACGGACATCGTCATCGCCGGCGAAGCGGCGGGAAGCAAGCTCGCCAAAGCGCAGGAGCTCGGCATCCGCATCATCGACGACGAGAACGAGCTGAACGCTTTGCTGAATCAGGCGTAATGTCGAGTCAAAAGCGGCTGTCCAAAAAGTGTTCTCACAAGTGACATCTATTGCAGAAAAGGACCTCCAAATCCGCTGGCATAGTGGAAATGGGGGTCCTTTTTAGCTTCAAATGGCTCAATTTGAGTGCGATAAAGTGCTCGTTTTGCCGATTCGGAATATTAGAGTTCCTATTGATACAGCAAGTTAAAGTCCAAGTTCGTTATGCACAAACTGTGGTGACGCTAATTTGGACCCGAAAGTCCTACAACGTTGGTTGGCACCTCAAGATAGCGAATTTTGTTCTTTGTATACGGAATTCTCGGGCGCAAAACAGAAATGTCGGTAAAATCCGCCCCGAACAACGTCATGGAAGTCGTAAATTAAGGAACAAATTCGTTGTCGGCTTTTCGGGGCTCTTTGGGGACTGCATTGGATCTATGTGGCGGCAATCAACACGGCATGTCCTTTTCCAAGTCATGTGATGGGGGGCAGTATGCCCTCGAAATACCCGCCAAGATACAGGTACGCCATGTCGTCGTGCCTCGCCATGCTTGGAATGCGCCCGGGAGGAGGAACGTGTTTGTTGCTCCCGGTAAGCATAAGCTGCGCACGCGGATGGCTAACTCCACTGCAAAACCGCGTTCGACCTAAGCACGGCGCAAGCCGGCTCCGCTTATTCCATCTTTAATCCGCCCCCAGAATGGCTAACTCCGCTACAAGGCGTTTAAGCTGCAGGGGTGTATCGGTGAACGTTTTCGCCGCCGGCTTAACGACGACAAACGCGCACGCAGCAAAGGACGGCGTAATCCGTTTCCGCTTGTTTAAGAAATCGGAGCTATAGCGGTAACCCGCTTCATCGGCAAAAGGATGCGTACCGTCGTGCCTTGTCCCGGCTTGCTGTCCACCTCCAGCTTGCCGCCGTGCTTCTCGATCGCCAAGGTGCTGTACGTAAGCCCAAGGCCAAAATGATGCTGTCCGGTACCAAGCTTCGTCGAATAGAACGGCGCCTCCGCTTTCGGCAAATGTTCGGGCGCCATGCCGCTGCCGTTATCCGCAATTTCCAGCTTCAATTTCCTCCCGGCGCGCGCCAGCCGAACGTCGACGGCACCGTCCCCGGCGGGCACCGCGTCGAGCGCGTTATGCAGCAGCTCGAGAAAAGTTCCGATCATATGGAGCTTGTCGCAAGTTACGACCACATGCAGGTCCGGACGGAAGCGGACCGCGGCCTTTTGCTCGCTGCGGTCTTGGAGACAAACGTCGATAGCGGTGCGGATCAGTTCATTGAAGCTATACGGTTCCTCGCGCAGCTCGATCGGCTCCGTATGATGCCGGATGCGCTGCAGCATAGCGGTGATGTGCGCAATTTCCTCGCGGATCCGCTGTGCTTCCGGCTCTAGCAACGTCGAATCCGTTTGTACCGCAATCCGGCTGGCCAGCAGGTCGATACCGGCGAGCCGCTCTTCGAGCGAACGGAGGAGCAAAGACGACCCCGTCGTCATTGCATGCAGCGCACCGGCTCCAAAATGCCGATCAAGCCGAGACTGAGGACCGGATACGCCGAACAGGGAGACAATGCTTAGAAACAGCACGAACGCACACGCTGCCCCCGCCAGTATGAAGCCGCTCCAGCCTTGCAGCCCCGGGGATAAATAATGAAACAGCAGCAGGGCAGAAACGCCCGGAACGAAGACGAACAGCTCGGCGACATGTTTTCGCTGCAGCGGTTCTTTGCGGGCGAACGCGTGCTTGCCCAGCATAAGAAAAATGGCTGCCAGCAAGTAAGCGCAAGTCCAGACGAGGAAGAACGGGTGGTCCGGACGCAAATTGCCGTCATGAAGCGTCGCCGCCGTAATGAGCGGAGGCAGCAGCAGGAGTGCACCGGCCGCCCGCTTCCAATGAAGGCGGCGCCATTTCCAAGCGGCCGCTCCGGCCATGAGCAAAGCGTAGGGCATACCCGTTTCCGCCGCGAACCGAAGCACTTGCTGCGCAAAGACGGCATAGGCGGACGAACCCGCGGCAAGCCCGACATAAGCCGACGCTTCGAACAGGGCCGCGAACAGCAAGCATACGGCGCACCAACGTTTCGTTTCGTCCTTGCGATCTAACAGAAAAATACCGGCCAAGCCGAGCTTGACCGCAAATACGAGCGCTAAAATGGCCATACAGGCCGCACCTCTATCTCTATTGCACGTAGCAGCCGGTGTCGTGCGGATTGATTTTGATCCAGCCGGATTTAGTTTTGCGGCGGAATAGGGCAATCATTAGACAGCGCGGCGCCAGCAACCATAAGTGAAAAAACAGCAGGCTGTCCAGTGCCGTGCCGGAAAGCCACGGGTAGAGCGCGCCGATCGCGGCAAGTCCGGCGAGCAGCACGTTGCTTTGAATCCGCCGCGTAAGCGGCAGCGGAGCGAAGCCGACCGGCAGCACGCCGTTCCACAGGGCGCCGAAGCGCCAGCCCCACACCGAAGCCGTGCCGCCTCGCATCATCCATAAGCATAGGCGGGTTATGACGCCTTGTAAAGCGACAGTCAGCGGAGCGGCAACGAGCAGCCACAACCAGCCGCCGTGCAGCGACAGGACGAAAGCGAACATCGCAAGCGCCAGCCAGTAAACGGTCACTAACGGATACGAATGGCGGATTTTCATGAGCAGCTTGTAGTTGTAAATCGTAGAATCGCCGGACAACGACGATGACAAATTCGTCAAGTGAGGCCAACCTCCGGAGGAACCGCGCAGCTCCCAGTGGAATACAATAAACTATATCCTATATCGGCCGAACGGCGGAGAAGATTGAGAGCGATAGTTTAAGAGGATGCGCGGCCGGACATACTGGTAGGAAAAGGGATTGAGGTGACGGCCATGGAAGAAGCGCAGTCCCGGGCGGGCACACCGCCGGCTGAGTCGGCGGAGACGCCGGAAACGCAGCCGGCTGCGGCGACCTGCATGATTTGCGGGCAGCAAAAAACCGACGGCATCCACATTTTATACGGCTTCATCTGCGACTCCTGCGAGCTCGAGATCGTACGAACGGATGTCATGGATGACAAATACGCTTTCTTCGTCAACCGAATGAAGCAAATTTTTTATAAAAAAGACGCTTGAGTGAGACACGCCGCGAGGACGTGTCTTTTTTTCTTACGTCCGTTAAAGCGATAATGCGAAACGAGGATCTTTCCGAACGGAGACAAAAGCTTCCTTGCTTTCGAAGCGAGTTTTGATGCGCAAAATTTGCAGGTCGCTCATCTTGGAGTTTTTTATCACTGTGCGACTGTTGTGCTATAATGAGAGGAAAATTGCGGCGGCTGAGCCGGCAGGATGGAGGAAGTGCGGCATCATGTTTGCAAGAACGGAGAATTGGCGGCAATTCACGGCGCGTTATCCGCTTCTGAGCGTCATTCTCGCGGTCAATACCGCGGTTTTGTATATACGTATATTCGTTTCGGCGGGCAGCAGCCGGAGCTGGTGTATCCTTTCGGCGGCATGCTGCCGGATGCGCTGCAGCGCGGCGAGCATGGCGGTTCGTCACCTATGCGTTTCTGCACGCCGGCTTTATGCATTTTCTCATGAACACCGCGTTCCTGCTCATCATTGCCCCGCCGCTGGAATGGATGCTCGGCCGGGGCAAATTCGCGCTGCTGCTGGCCGTTTCCGTGCTGGCGACGTCTGGGCTCATTTACATCGCGGGCAACCAGGCGGGCGTCGGACTGTCGGGCTTTTGCTACGGCGTGCTCGGCACGTTCGCCGTGCTGGCGCTGCGGCGCAAAGACTTGCTCGACCGTACCAGCGTCCAAGTCGTATGGAGCTGGATCGCCGTAGGCTGGGCCGGTACGCTGCTCATCCCGGGCATCAGCATTCTCGGGCATCTCGGCGGCTTTCTCGGCGGGCTGCTGTTCGGACTCGCAGCGGTAAGACCGGGAGCCCGGCTCCGGGCATGGGTACCGGTGCCGCCAAAGAACCGGGCGCAGCAAGGAGATCAACCGTTCCCCGGCGAAAATGGCTCCGTCCCCCCGGCCGGGCAGGAGGAACGACGCCATGGCGAGCCTTGATCCGCGGCGGGCGCCTCTGTTCGAGGCGCTGGCGGCGCATGCCGCGGCGCGGCATGCCTCGTTTCACGTGCCCGGCCATAAGTCCGGACAAGCATTCGCCCAGCTTGAGGAAGGGGCGCCGGAGCGCTTTTACTACGAGCGGCTGCTGCAGCTTGATTTGACTGAGCTGAACGGGCTTGATGACCTGCACCAGCCGCAAGGGGCGATTCTCGACGCGGAACGGCTGGCGGCCGATTGCTTCGGCGCGGAGCGGACGCATTTTCTCGTCGGCGGATCGACGGTCGGCAATCTGGCGATGGTGCTCGCCGTATGCAGCCGCGGCGACCTGCTCCTCGTGGAGCGCAGCGTGCACAAGTCGGTGCTGCACGGGTTGATGCTGGCGGGGGCGCAGGCCGTGTTTCTGCCGCCCCGTATCGACGGGGCGACTGGCATCGCGGCAGGCGTGGATCCCGCGACGTAAGGGACGCTTTGGACAGGTATCCCGAAGCGCGCGGGCTGCTGGTGACGAACCCGAACTATTACGGCATGGCGTCGGATTTGACCGAGCTCGCGGCGCTGCTGCATGCGCGCGGCAAGCCGCTGCTTGTGGACGAGGCGCATGGCGCCCATTTCGGCTTCCTTCCGGAGCTGCCGCCTTCGGCGCTTTCGCGCGGGGCGGACGCCGCCGTGCAGTCGACGCACAAAATGCTGACGGGGATGACGATGGGGGCGATGCTGCATCTGCAGGGCAAGCTTGTGGATGCGGCCGCGGTCACCCGGCTGCTCGCGATGGTGCAGAGCTCGAGCCCGTCGTATCCGATCCTGGCCTCGCTCGACTTGGCCCGCCGCGCCGTGCACACGGCGGAGGCCGCGCGCGCCTCGCGCAAGCGCTCGCCGCGGCGCAGCGCGCGCGGCGGTGGCTCCGCGAGCAGCGTGGTACGGCTCGCTCGCCGCGGCTGCGGACGTGCCTGCTGCAGGCACGTCCGGCTGCGCCGGCGCGTCAGCGGCCCCCGCGGGGCGGGGGACCTATGACGCGCTGGACCCGTTCAAGGTGACGGTGTGGGACGCCACCGGCACCTTGAACGGGTACGCGCTGCAGCGCGAGCTGGAGCGCCGCGGCTGCTTCGCCGAGCTCGCGGCGCCGCGCCATGCGCTGCTCGCGTTCGGGCCGGCGTCCACCGACGCGGACGCTGCCCGGCTCATTGCCGCGCTGGGTGACATCGCGCGGCAGCACCGCCTGCCGGACCGTCCGCTGCGCGGTCCGGCCGCGCCGCCGCTGCCTTTTCCGGCAGCGGCCCGCATGTCCGAGCCGGTCGCTTTCGGCTTGACCGGCTCCAGCCAGGCTGTTGGCTCGCCGATTGTCCGCCATGTACCGCTGCACGCTGCTGAAGGATTACGCGCGGCAGCAATGGTTATTCCGTACCCGCCCGGCATCCCGGTGCTGTATCCCGGCGAGCGAATCACCGCCGAAACAGCTGCGTACTTGCAGGAGCTAGCTGCGCAAGGGGCCCATTTTCAAGGTACGCCTGACGGCAAGTTGGAGCTGATCGAAGTCATCGACGAACGTGCCTGAGCGAACGATGCGGTAATAGCGCTATTGCAACGCTTCTGAAAGCTAGCGTCACAATTCTAACTGGAAAACATACCGTTATTCCTCATCAAGGAGCTCAATCTGTACGCTTTAACCGGAAAAGGTCAAGCTAATTATGCCGTTTTCCCGTTTTTTTGAGTAATGCCGCAAATGTAAATGGAGATTTTCCTGCAAATACCTCCGTACCGTTGCAGTACGGACTTTTAGCGGTACCTTTTCCAGCTATTTGTGGGGGACGCGGATTAACGCAGCCACGTATGAGACGCGCCCGCGCAAAATCATTTCCATCCGGGCCCCATGCCCTTGAACAGCGAGGTCGTCCTAGTGAAACAAGGAATTTTTATCAGCTTAGAAGGCGGCGAAGGTGCCGGTAAATCGACTGTATTGCAGCGGCTGATCGCTCACTTCACCGAGCGGGGCATCGCGATTTTGTCCACCCGGGAGCCGGGAGGCATTCCGATTGCCGAGCGCATTCGCGAAGTGGTCCACGATGTGGCTCATACAAGTATGGAAGCGCGGACCGAGGCGTTGCTATATGCCGCAGCCCGACGCCAGCACCTCGTTGAGAAAGTCGTGCCTGCGCTGGAAGCCGGTAAGGTCGTATTGTGCGACCGTTTCGTCGACAGCAGTCTGGCCTACCAAGGATATGCCCGAGGCCTTGGCATCGACGAGATTTATGCGATCAATCGGTTTGCCATCGGGCCGTTCTTGCCTGACGTGACGCTATATTTCGACGTCACCCCCGAAACCGGGATGCGCCGCATCGCCGCCAACGCCGAGCGTGAAGTGAACCGCCTTGACCTTGAGGGGCTTGAGTTTCACAAACGGGTGCGCGAAGGGTATCACGAGCTTTTGCGCAGGTTCCCCGAGCGCATCATCCGTATCGACGCCGAAGCGGGCCCGGAAGCCGTTTTCCACAACGCCTTGGCGGCTTTGGCAGCTAAGCTTGGTGAACGTCTTCCGATTTAGAGGTTGGCCACGGAAACAGAGTGAGACAACTTGCCTTGACCCCATCCGTACGAAGCCAACTAGGGCAAGCAATACAGTACCGTCGATTGATGATGCTTGTCGAATGTGTCTCACTCTTGATCCGGCCACTATCCGCCGTTGCTCCAATATACGAAAGAGGAGCTGCCATGAAGCAAGCTCCTCCATTGTTCAAATCACTATGCATCTGCTGATCGGGGATTATTTTTCGGCGTCGTCTTAAGAAGCAGCGAGAGTGGTTTTCCCGAGACCGGATGTATCGGTTCTTTACAATCCCGAAGCTCGATTCCAGCCATTTTTAATTCGTTCAACCAGGCTCCCATAGTCCGATAAAACCAAGGCATCTTTGCTTTGTACCCTTCACCCATGTTAGAGAAGGTTTCTTCTCTCCAACCGCTTTCATACCGGCCATCTTGTGCAATACTATAAGGATGTAATGTATGTATGATGATAATTCCGTTGGGTGAAAGAATGGAAGTGAGCGATTGCAATAAGGATGTTATTTCTTCAGAGAACAGAGAAAAATTACACACTGCTACGTCAAAATCGTGACCAATCTGCAACGGGTTCCTGCCGAAGTCCGAATAATTTAAGTAGTGGAAAATGCCTCCTCCGGCGGCAGACGCCTTTTCCACAAGCTCTTCACTTCCGTCAAACCCTACAACTTCTATGCCTTGTTCGCTTAGGGCGCGAGCCAGCCAGCCCTCGCCGCAACCCACATCGAGGACTTTATTCGGCTGAAGTGAAATGATCTCGTTCAAGACGGCATGATCAGTTGATACTTTTCTGCTTTCAATTTCTTTGAGGCGAATGGAATTAGTCCAGGCTTCAGCATTCGCTTTCCAGCTATCTTCCAACTGAGATTCAAACTCTTTCATATAAGCCTCCTTCATGGTTTTTTATGCGTAGAAAGAAAGTCAGCTAGTATAAGACTGATCAACATAAAAGTGCTAGACAGAATATTCGTGATTTTTTATTCAAGTCCTTTATTACAACTCTCCTTCCCGTTGACCTTCGACGAAAAGCCGCATCCCTGACAACCAACTAGCCTACTCACAAACCAGCGCCGCTGCCGCCAAAGTTCGACTGCGCAACAAGCCGCGCTCCGCGGCGACGCGGCGCCCGGCAAATACAGTCACGTTTGGGGCCCAGTTCGCTTATAATAAAAAAAGCGGAGCAGGAATTTTGCCGTCTGACGTCAAATATTTAAATATTTCCACTTTTACGCATCCTCAGCGGTTGTAAACGTTTGCTAGCTCCCCTTTTTAGAGCGTTTTGAGGTATAATCAATTAAAGGAGGCGCATGCCGATGAAACTCGTCATTGCCGTAGTTCAAGACAAGGACAGTAATCGTTTGTCCAATGCCCTCATCCAGGAAGGGTTCCGCGCAACGAAGCTGGCCTCGACGGGCGGCTTCCTGCGGGCCGGCAACACCACCTTCATGATCGGTACGGAAGACGACCGCGTACCCGATGTGCTCAAGGTCATTCGCGCCAACTGCAAAGTACGCGAACAGCTCGTCACTCCGGTCTCGCCTATGGGCGGTACGACCGACTCCTACATTCCTTTCCCGGTTGAAGTGCAGGTAGGCGGAGCTGCAGTGTTTGTCGTGCCGGTGGAGCGGTTCGAGCACTTCTAAGAACGAACAGTCGAAAGCAGGTGGCCGATCGTGAAAATTTATCCTGGCTTGCCGCCCACCGGAGGCATGAAACGCCCTGAGACCGTACAGTCCCGCGAGCAGCCAGCGCGGAGCTTCGCGGATACGATGCAGCAGCAGGATGAAAAAGTGACGGGCGAGCAGCTGGCCCGGATGGCGGAGCAAATCAAGCTCCAAGGCGATCGGCTCGCCCGCTCGATGACTGTGCGTTCGCTTCGCATGTACAGAGCGCTCGTCAAGCAATTTCTGGAGGAGACGGCGCGCCGCGGGGTCGGTCTCAAGGAAACGAAAGGTTGGGACCGGCGCGGCCGCACCCGCCGTTACAAGCTGCTCGACGAGATCGACAGCCGCCTGACCGCGATGGCCGACGAGCTGGTCGAAACCGAGCAGGGGCGTCTTGAGCTGCTGCAGCGGATCGGGGAAATTCGCGGCTTGCTCATCAATATTTTATTTTGACGAATAGGAAGTACCCGTATGTCCTTTAACGATATTCCGGGACAAACAACGGCCAAGCGTATGCTGCAGAACAGCTTGCGGCGAGGCAAAGTGTCCCATGCCTATATTTTCAGCGGCCCGGTCGGCACCGGACGCAAAGCGATGGCGTTTGCGCTCGCGCAGGCCATCTATTGCAAAGAAAGCGAAGACGACGCTTGCGGGGAATGCCTGGAGTGCCGCAAAGTGCTGCACGGCAACCATCCCGACATTCATCTCGTCGAACCTGACGGCGCGACGATCAAGATCGACCAGATTCGGACGCTGCAAAAAGAATTCGCCTATAAAGCAACGGCTTCCGCAACCAAAATCTACATCCTCGTCCAGGCGGAGCGGATGACGACGCAAGCCGCCAATTCGCTGCTCAAATTTTTGGAAGAGCCGTCGTCCAGCGTTGTCGCCATTTTGATTACCGAGAACGGCCACGCTTTGCTGCCGACGATTCAGTCGCGCGCGCAATGGGTGTCGTTCACGCCGATGCCGAGGCGCGACATGATGGCTGCACTGCAGCAGGAAGGCCTACCGCTTACGCTGATCCGACCGGCCGTCCACCTGGCTGCGGGGCTCGGCGCCGCGCGGGAGCTGGCGACAGCAAGTTGGTTTGCAGAAATGAGAAACGTAGTGTTACAATTAGCGAAAGAAACGTATACCCGTTTCCCGCAAGCGTTCATGACCATTCAGCAAAAGCTGACGAAGTCGGAGCTTGCCGAGCATTTGCCCACATTTTACGACTTGCTCACCTTGTGGCTTAAAGATATGGTGCAGCTTTGCCTTTTGCGCAGAGAGCACCTCGTATACCCGGACCATTCCGACTGGATGGAGCCGCTGGCCCGGACCCGGGATGTGCGGGAATGGATCCGGCTGACCGGACAAGCTGTAGAATTGCAAAAAAGGCTCCGTTCCAACGCTAACCCGCAACTTTTGCTGGAGCGTACGATGATTGCCATTCAGGGGGGGGTAATATGTATTCGGTAGTAGGTGTCCGCTTCAAGAAAGCGGGCAAAATCTATTATTTCGATCCGTTAGACCTTCCCATTGATAAAGAAGACGCCGTCATCGTGGAAACCGCGAGGGGCGTCGAATACGGGAAAGTCGTCATCGGGAGAAAAATTGTCGGCGAAGGAGACGTTGTCCTCCCGCTCAAAAAAGTGATTCGGGTCGCCGACCAGAACGACGCCAAGCTGGTGGACGAGAACCGAAACGCCGCCAAAGACGCAATGGTCATCTGCCAGAACAAAGTGCGCGAGCACAAGCTCGGCATGAAGCTGGTCGATGTGGAATATACGTTTGACCGCAACAAAATCATTTTCTACTTCACGGCCGAAGGGCGCGTCGATTTCCGCGAGCTCGTCAAAGATTTGGCCAGCATTTTCCGCACCCGTATCGAGCTGAGGCAGATCGGCGTCCGCGACGAAGCGAAAATGCTCGGCGGCATCGGTCCGTGCGGCCGCATCCTGTGCTGCTCCTCGTTCCTCGGCGATTTCGAGCCGGTGTCGATCAAAATGGCCAAAGACCAGAACCTGTCGCTGAACCCGACCAAAATTTCCGGGCTGTGCGGCCGGCTCATGTGCTGTTTGAAATACGAGCACGACAACTACGAAAGCGCGCGCGATAGCATGCCGACCGTAGGCCGGATCGTTGTGACGTCTTACGGCAACGGCAAAGTGTTGTCGCTGAATGCGAACGAACGCACGGCCAAAGTGCAGCTGTTCGATCTGGGCAAAACGATGGATTTGCCTTTCGACGACGTGGTGGAGCAAGAGTAGGGCGTCTGCTGCGCAGGCAGATGGCAAGCCGCCGAGAGGTGACATAAGTGGAAAAACAAGAGTTGTTTACGAAGATGGATCGGCTGGAGAAGGAGCTTGGCGTATTATTTGCCGACTTCGGCGATCTGAAAAGCAAGCTGATCGAGCTGCTGGAGGAGAATCAGAGGCTTAGCATCGAGAATCAACAGCTCCGCAAGCTGCTCAAGCGGGAAGAGGCATATACGGAGGGCCTCGGGGCTCCCAAGTTGGCCACGGAAGCGGTAGCGGCCAGCGCGGGTGTGAGCGCCGGCGCCAAACCGGCGCCGATACCGGCCGGCGAAGGGTATGACAACCTGGCCCGACTATATTACGAAGGGTTTCACATTTGCAACGTGCATTACGGCCACCTTCGCACCGAAGGGGACTGCCTGTTCTGCATTTCTTTCTTAAACAAATAAGCGAATGCCGCCGTAGGGCCGCGCTCGGGAGCGCGAGTTCTACGGTTTTCTGCAAATTTGCGGAATGTCGGGGTGCCGCTTGATGGCGATGGAAATGTACCATGCTAAATGGTTTCAACGGCACGTGTGGGCTGCCTTTTTTTCCGTCGCGAAAATGGAGGACTGGCCGGTCAGCCTTCGTTGCAAGTACGTGTTTACGCGGCCCGGTCAAAGTGAAAAAGGCTTAGCGGAACAACGTTCCTTTATTTCGTCATTTCCCGGGTATTTCCCGAAATTAACGGAACGGCGTTCCGCAATTGCCTTATGATCCTGCCGAAATCACTCGGCCTGCGGTAAATAACGGAACAGCGTTCCGTTATTTTCAGCAGAATTGTACCGTCCATGCACTATAACGGAACATAGTTCCGTTATGGTTAGTTGGGTACGGCAGCATCAAGATTGTGTGAAAGGAAACTACATTCAATATGCCAAGCGATACAAATAACTCTTTACATAAACCGGCTACCGAGCCTCAACCGTTCACAATAAGGCAGCAACGGCTGCCGAGCGTCGGACTGACGGACGATATGGCATCGCCAGGCAACGCTGACCCGATAATCAACGCAGCACAGCCAGCCAACGCAGCGCCAGCCGGTGCGGGCCTGGCAGTTAATAACGCACATTCAGCCGATGTTGGACTGCAAGCAACCGCCAGACAGATGGCCGACGCTGCATTGTTAGCCAACGCCGGACTGCCGGACGACATGACATCGCCTGGCAACGCTGACCCGCTAATCAACGCAGCACAGCCAGCCAACGCAGCACAGCCAGCCAACGCAGCACAGCCAGCCACACCACTGACCAGCGCCGCACCGGCTGCCGCGGCCGCGCCGCAAGCCGCTGCCGGACCGCAGGACCCGGCCGAAGACGTCCAGCTGCTTGCGTCGGAGCGCATTGACGATTTGCTTACGCACGATTTGCGCATTATCCAGAGCGACGAGGTGTTCGCCTTTTCGCTTGATGCTGTGCTGCTGGCGCGCTTTTGCTCCGCACCGCCGCGGGGCCGCATCATCGACCTTTGCAGCGGCAACGGAGTCATTCCGCTGCTGCTCACTACCCGGACGGCGGCGCATATGCGCGCCGTGGAAATTCAGCCGCGGCTTGCCGACATGGCTGCGCGCAGCGTGCGCCTCAATCGCCTGCAACCGCAAATCGAAGTGCTGTGCGCGGATCTTCGCGATCTGCCGCGCGATATCGGCTATGGAGGATATGACCTGGTTACGGTCAATCCTCCTTATTTGCCGGTGCCTTCGGGGGATCAGAATGTGAACGAACATTTTGCTGCGGCCCGGCATGAGCTGTACGCCACGCTGGAAGATGTCGTGCGGACGGCTTCCCGGCTCGCCAAGTTCGGCGGCCGCGTAGCGATGGTGCACCGCCCGCATCGGCTCGTCGATATTTGCACGCTGATGCGGCAATACCGAATCGAGCCGAAGCGCATCTGCTTCGTGCATCCCCGCGCCGGCGACGAAGCCAACATGGTTCTCGTCGAAGGGCTGCAGGGGGGCAAGCCGGAGCTGCGCACGCTGCCGCCGATCATCGTCTACAAAAACAAAACCGAGTACACGGACGAGCTGCAGCACATTTTTTACGGCACAAGCAATGAACTGAACCGGACTTAAAGGAGGACTTGGGCGCCCGTGCTGCAAGTGCAACAAAGCTTTACCGGCGACGGCGGGTCCGACCGCAGCCCGAAGAGGGGCGTTTTGTACCTCGTCGCTACGCCGATCGGCAATCTTGAGGACATGACGTACAGGGCTGTGCGCATTTTGCGCGAAGCGGACTGTATCGCGGCGGAAGACACACGGCAAACGCGCAAGCTGCTGTCGCATTTTGACATCCATACCCGGCTCGTCAGCTATCATGAGCATAACAAGCAGGCGAGCGGGCCGGAGCTAGTCCGGCTCATGCGCGACGAAGGGCTTGCAATCGCTCTCGTCAGCGACGCGGGGCTTCCCGCGATATCCGACCCGGGAGCCGATCTGGCGCGCCTTGCCGCCAGGGAAGGCATCGCCGTTATTCCCGTGCCGGGGGCCAATGCGGCGCTGTCCGGATTGATCGCCTCCGGACTGCCGACTGACCGGTTTACGTTCATTGGCTTCGCTCCCCGCGAGCGCAAGGAGCTGCGGCTCGAGCTCGAACGGTTGAAGGCCGCCCCGGAGACGCTGCTGTTTTACGAATCCCCGCACCGGATCGAAAAAACGCTGGAGGCGATGGGGGAAGCTTGGGGAATGCAGCGCCGCGTTTGCCTCGCCCGCGAGCTGACGAAACGTTACGAGGAGTTTGTGCGCGGCACCATTGCCGAATGTTTGGAACATTTGGCGGTGCACCGGCCGCAGGGCGAGTATGTGCTGATCGTCGAAGGCGCAACGCCGGAGGAGCGGCGCGCCGCCGAACAAGCGTGGTGGGAGGCGCTGACGCTGGAGCAGCACGTGGCCCATTACGAGAGCCAAGGCGACAGCCGCAAAGACGCCATGAAAAAAACCGCCTCCGACCGCGGCCTCACCAAGCGCGACGTGTACAACGCGCTGCTGTGACGGCGTGCATGCGCCGCTGCCCGCTGCCGCTCCGGCATGAACGCGAGGGGCTGGATCGCCCATGAACGCGTGCGGGGGGAGAAGCGCTTGCACCGGGATTGGAACGGATGAAGTGGCGCGTTCCAACCTCAATCGGTAAAGAAGAAATGGCGCAACGAAGGGATAAATAGGCACACGTACTTACGGTCCTGCCGGAAAAGTGCGGCGCGCATAATGGGTCGTGCCCTTTGCTTTGGAGAATCGACCCTGCCTTCCAGGGCAGCGAGCCAGTGGTGCTGCGACGAGTCGCAGGCGACCTGATTGGCGCGGAGTCGGTGCCAGCGGTAAAAGGCGCAGCGAAGGGTGGAATATGGGGTGGAGCAGCGGCTTTTAAACTCGTTCCCTCCGCACGGTCAAATTCCGGGAACACGGGTTTAACGGCGCCGGCCCCCCTATTCCAACCCGCAGTGGAGCCCCTTTTTCGATTGCAAACAATTACCCTTGTCCGAAGCGACGCACTGCCAATCGTTAGCAAAAAAATATCCCTATCCGAAGGCAGGGGCCTCGGGCAGGGACATAGAGGAGTATGAAAAAGGTTAGAATTACCGATAGGAGTTTTGCTTATTTCTATTATATACTATTTTTTTTACTTTGTCACAGGTGTTGGCATTTCCGTAAGGCAAACATTGCAAACAATTTTTCCTTTGAAGTAGGTCACGTTCTCGGCGTTGCCGCAGAAGATGCAGGCAGGCTCGTATTTTTTGAGCATGATGCGCTCGCCGTCTACATAAATTTCGAGTGCGTCTTTTTCGCCGATGCCCAGCGTGCGGCGCAGCTCGATCGGGATGACAACACGTCCCAGCTCATCGACTTTTCTTACGATACCGGTGGATTTCATCATCTATGAAGTCCCCTCTCTCCCAAGTTAGGTGAATAAATTTTTGTCGCCAGTATTCGACACCGTTTTCGATACTTATGATACCATTCATTCCCAAATCAGTCAACCTATTTTTCTGCGTTTCTATCGCGTTTTTGACCGCAATTTTGCTTCAATTACCTAACAATTGGTAAAGGTGTATTGAACTGACGAGCAAACGATCCATATTTCCGGAGTTGAACGGCCAAGTGTCCTTATGTAAAATGGTACTAAAAAACTGGAAGCTTGGCTAGACCTAATTTCTAAAAATTCGACAACAAACGACATTTCGCTCCTAATTGTGTCGATTCTTTGTCAGATTCAAAATGTTAAGATCATAAAAGCGGTAAAGCGCAATGTAAATCAGTCTGAACGGCATAAAAAGCTACCCTGCTTACGAAGTGAGTTTTGCTGCGCGAAACTTGTGAGCCGTACCTCGTCGAATTGACTCCGGGAAAAGCTTTTTTTTACAAAAAAATCCCGTTCCTTGTACAGCTGGCACGAGCGCGGGGAGCGGTGGGAGGTCATCCGCCTTGCAAGAAGAGAAAGTGTTCAAAGACCCGGTCCACAAATACATTTACGTCCAGGACCGGACGATTTGGGATCTCATTAACACGCAAGAATTTCAGCGGCTGCGCCGAATCCGCCAACTGGGCACGTCTTATTTGACGTTTCACGGGGCGGAGCATAGCCGGTTCTCCCATTCGCTCGGCGTTTATGAAGTAACGCGCAAAATCATCTCCCAGTTCGAACGGAACCAGTATGAAGACTGGCCGCAGGAAGAGCGGCTGCTCTGCCTGTGCGCGGCGCTGCTGCACGATCTTGGGCACGGGCCGTTCTCCCATTCGATTGAAAAAGCGTTCCGCACGCATCACGAGGACTGGACGTGCCGCATCGTGCTCGGAGACACCGAAGTGAACCGCGTGCTGCGGCGGGTGTCGGACGATTTTCCGCAGCAGGTGGCGGGAGTCATTTGCAAAACGTACCATAAGCCGATCGTCGTCGGTCTCGTCTCGAGCCAGCTTGACGCCGACCGGATGGATTATTTGCTGCGGGACGCCTATTTTACAGGAGTCAATTACGGCACTTTCGATCTGGAGCGTATCTTGCGGGTCATACGGCCATACAAGGGGCGTATTGTCGTGAAGGAAAGCGGCATGCATGCAGTGGAAGACTATTTGATGTCCCGTTACCAAATGTATTGGCAAGTGTATTTCCATCCGGTGACGCGCTCGGCGGAAATCGTGCTCTCCAAAATATTCGAACGCGCGAAGGAGCTTTATGAGGAGGGTTACCGCTACCAATTCATGCCGAATCCGCTGCAAGCCTTGTTCGAGAACCGCATGACGGTGGAAAATTATTTGCTGCTCGACGAAGCGCTGATGCAGACGGTGCTGGCGTTCTGGAGCGGCGAAGCCGATCCGGTGCTGGCCGACCTGTGCTCGCGCTTTCTCCACCGGCGGCTGCTTAAGTTTATGGTGCTCGAGCCGTACGAGCCACAGATGCTGCACCGCACAGTGGAGCTGATGGAACGGGCGGGCATCGACCCGGCGTATTATCTCGAGATTGACTTCCCGTCCGACCTCGCTTACGACGTATACCGGCCGGGCGAATCCGACGAAAAGCTGCCGATTCTGCTCGTGGATGCGGGCGATCAGCTGACCGAAATCTCGCACAAGTCGGACATCGTCAGATCGATCAGCAACCTGCAGCTCGGCAAACATCATCTGTACTATCCGGACGAGTGGATCGGCAAGCTCGGCTTGTCCGGAGAGGCGGAGCTGCGCAGCATCATTGCCGGTTAACGATACATAGAAAAAAGGAGACTTTCACGCCTCATGCTGACGGACACGCATACACACCTGAACGCCGAACAATTCGACGAAGACCGCGAGGCGGCCATCCGGCGCGCGCAAGAAGCGGGTGTAACCCGCATTGTCAATATCGGCATCAACCGGGAACATATCCCGTCTTCCATCGAGCTGGCGGAGCGATACGATTTTATTTGGTCGACCGTCGGCTGGCATCCGCAGGATGCCGTCACGATGCAGCCCGGCGACATCGAATGGCTGGAGGAGCTGAGCCGCCACCCGAAGGTCGTCGCTATCGGCGAGATCGGCCTCGACTATTATTGGGACACGTCGCCGAAAGACGTGCAGCACCGCGTTTTCCGCGAGCAAATACGGCTCGCCCGCAAAGTCGGGCTGCCGATCGTCATCCATAACCGGGACGCCCATCACGACGTGCTGACCATCCTGAAAGAAGAAAAGGCCGCTGAGGTAGGCGGCATTATGCACTGTTTCTCCGGCTCGTGGGAGACGGCCAAACAGTGCCTCGACATGAACTTCTACATTTCGTTCGGTGGCCCGGTCACGTTCAAGAACGCGAAGCAGCCGAAAGAGGTGCTGCAGCAAGTGCCGCTAGACCGGCTCTTGATCGAGACCGATTCGCCATACTTGACCCCGCACCCGCATCGCGGCAAACGGAACGAAACCGCCTACGTCCGGCTCGTCGCCGAAGCGGCGGCGGAACTGAAAGGGATCACTTTCGAGGAGCTGGCCCGGGCGACGACCGACAACGCCATCCGGCTGCTGAAGCTGACCTGAATAGCACATGCAAAATGCCCAAGGAACCGCAGCAGTTCCTTGGGCATTTTGTATCGGTAAACGTCAGCCGAGAAACGATATAATTTTCCGGACGATATCGAGCAGCCATAGGATCGAAAGCCCGAGCGAAATATTAAAAATGATCGACCATAGCAGGGCGGACGACCATTTGCGAACCTTTTTGCTCTCCATACGAATCCCACCTCAATTCCAGTATGGACAAAAGGCCGGATTGTAAACGGAGTCCGCACCCGAAAAATAGCGTCATGGCCGAAACGGCCCCTCGCTACGCCTCAAACTTGCGCCGCAGCGCAGGGCGAAGCCGGAATCGAAGCGCGGCCAGCACGGCCGCCAGCGACAACAGCGGTGCGGCGGCAACTAGAGGCCCGGGGGAGGCGGTAAGTGCATAAGCCGCGCTGAGAAGGGCCGTCTGGGCGATTGCAAGCGGGGCGACGAGCGTCAGCACGGCGGAAGACTGCCAGCGGCGGGGCACCGGATACAGCTCCAGCCAGAACGTATAGCGGTGCGCTTCCGCCAGCGCCGAGAGCTGCACGAGCCCGAGCAGCGGCAGCCCGATCAGGAACGCAGCTTTGAGCCAAGCTTCCGAGATGAAGACGACAAGCAGCAGACCGACGATCGTAAACCGCGCATACATGCCGAACAGCTCCGTCCGCAGCAGCGTCTTTTCATATAAAAAGAGGTGCGTGTGCTCGCGCTTCACCGCCAGCCGCCGGCTGAGAGCGGCGAGCCAGCCGCGCTTACGGACAGGCTCCGGCAGCTGGGGGACGTCCGTGAACCAGCGGAACCAGCGGTACAGCCGCCGCTGCTGCGCCGCTTCGCGCGCAAGCAGCATGTCCCAGCCCAGCGAAAACATTCTACTATTATATAGAAGAAACGCCAATAGGATGGAAGCTGCTGCAACGGCCAAGCAAGCCGCCAGCCAGCTTGCTTCGAGCCATATCGGCACGAACGCCGCCGTCGCCGCGAACCTCAATACGCGCAGCAGCGAACGCCATCTGCCGTTCACGAGCCTGGACTCTTGCCAATCGGCCCACAGCTGCAAGCCTTTGAGCGCCAAGGCTGTCCCTAACATCCATGGAAACGGATGGGGCGCGCCGCCTCCGCCGAATTTTGCGTAAAGCGGCCACAGCGCTGTGAGCGCCGCCGCCGTTTTTGCCGCCTGCACTATCCAGCTGTAGAGAAACGCCTGGCGAAAGTAGACGCCGAGCCTTCCTTCCAAAGGCAGCAAAAACACCCGATCCGCCGGCCGCACGAGCGTGCGCACGCCGCCTAGAGCCAGCGCCGGTGCAAGCAATAGAACGGCGATCCAGATATAAGGAAACGTCGATGGCAATCGCTTAAGCAGCGCTCCGTATTCGTAAGCCCCGCCGATCAGCAGCGCCGTCGCTACGAGCGCGAATCCGCTCCGTCCGACATCGCGCCAATACCCGAGCGCCTCTCGCGCGAACGATGTAAAACGGTGCCGCCACAGCGTCTGCGGCGTCATCGCGGCAGCTGATCCGCCATTCGACATGCCTGTCATTCGCGCCCCTCCCGCACGAGCTCGTAAAACACGTCGTCCAGCGCGGCATCCTGGCCGCAGCCGGCAGCTCGCCGCAGCTCCGTCATGGCGCCGGACGCCACAATTCGACCTCGATGCAGCACGACGAACTTGTCGCAATACGCCTCGATGGTCGACAAAATGTGTGAAGAAATGAGAAAGGAGGCGCCGCTCTTTTTGCGCTCCACCATAAGCTCAAGCAGCGACTTCATAGCCAGCGGATCGAGCCCGAGGAACGGCTCGTCGATCACATACAGGGGCGGCTCGGCGAGGAATGCGTTCATGATCATTACTTTTTGCCGCATCCCTTTGGACAATTGGAGCGGCAAGCTGCTGCGCTTGCCAGTCATTCGGAACTCGTCCAGCAGCCGGTCCGCGCGCTCGTCGAGCTGCTCGCGCGTAAGCCCGTAAGCCATCGCCGTCAGTTCAAGATGCTCGCGAACCGTCAATTCGTCGTATAGCTCCGGCGATTCGGGGACGTAGGCGAACGCCGCCCGGTAGCCGAGAGGATCGCCGGCAAGCGTGCGCCCGGCGACGCGGATTTCGCCTTGCTGCGGCTGCAGCAGGCCGAGGATGTGCTTGATCGTCGTGCTCTTTCCCGCGCCGTTCAATCCGATCAGGCCTGCCATTTCCCCGGGAAGCAGCGTCAAATTCAGCTCTTTTAGCACCGGCTTGCCAGGCAAATAACCGCCGTACAAACGCTCAATTTCGAGTATCGGTGTCAATGCGGAAGCCTCCCGAAAGTATGGAATGTTCACGGTTTTTTCACTGTTTTCCCTGCACATGCACTCAAAATCGGAGTTATGCAAGCAAGAAATGTAGATCGAGCGTGATATTCACGGTTTTGCTTGGAGAAAACGCCGGAATTAGCCGGAATTTCCGTTTTGCGTTGTCTTTACAGCTTTGTATTTCCAATATAAACTACTTTCATAATAACTTAATAAACCGCCATATTTCCAATCGCTGAATTTCCGCTAGGAAAACGGGGGACCCGTTGCATCTGTGTAGGGCTTATCCTGAATCGCCGAGCGATCGGCAGGAAGCCACTAGCAGCGGCTCAAATCTTTGGGGTGAATCCATGGGCTTTGTTACTTGAAGCCCGGGTAGGGCGACTCTCACGCCCGAATCCGTCAGCTAACCTCGTAAGCGTGCAGAGAGAGGTACCTTTGTCGTGTCTTTGTCAACCTTAATTTGACATCTCCATGAGACCACGGGGAAGACGTCCTCTTCTCAGACGGTCTCTTTTTGTTATTTTCATAATTGTCATTAGCTTGGGAGGCTGCTCGTACAATCGAATCATGGGGAGGTGAACGCCGGGACTATCAACCGGACATCCTAGAACTCCTTGGTCGGTAGCGGAGAAAAAAACGAAAAACCATTAACCCTAGGTCACGTCATTCTAATCATGCGTAACACTCGACGGCGGGGCTTTGAAGGAGGACCGAAGAAGTGGGCATTTTTCCAGGTGTGGAAACCCATGTAAAGCGATCATCCAGCATGTCCTTCGCATTGCGATGGAAGCATGAAAACTTGCGTACGATTATGATCATTGCCTTATTGTCATGCGCGATGACTTTCATGTTTTTGGTGTTGTTGTACGGTACGGCTACCAAGAGCGTATCCGTGGTTGTGAACGGACAGGAACATCAGGTGAAGACGAAAGCATTTGTCCTGCAACGCCTACTGGATGAACAAGCCATCAAGATCGGGGAGCACGACCGCGTATCCGCGGCTTTGGACACGAAGCTGACGGACGGAATGCGCGTTACGATCGACCGTGCGAAACCGATCCGATTGACTGCTGACGGAGAGACGAAGACTGTATTTACCACCGGCAAGACAGTCGAAAGTGCACTGCAGGAATTGAATATAACGCTCGGTGAGCTGGATAAAGTCGTTCCGCCGCTGGAGGCGGGCATTAGCGATGATGCCGCCGTCAAGATCGTACGGGTGAAGAAGGTGCTGGAACAAGTCACCGAACCGATCGCGTACGAGACGGAGAAGAAGACCGACTCTACCTTGCTGAAGGGCAAGGAGCAGGTCGTGCAAGAAGGCAAAGAAGGCGTGCTGGCGAAGACGAAAGAAAAGGTGTTCGAAGACGGACAGCTCGTCGCCGAGAACGTCGTCGACCAGTCCGTCGCTCAAGAAAGCGTCAAGAAAGTCGTAGCTGTAGGGACGAAGCCGCCGGTCACGGTGCTTTCGTCAGGCTCGCCGGACGTCGATACGGTGTCCAAAGACGGCAAAAACTTCAGCTACAAACAAATCCTGAAGAACGTCACGCTCACCGCTTATTCCGCGGGCTGGGAATCAACCGGCAAGAGCGAAGGAAGCCCTGGCTTCGGCAAGACGTTTACGGGCACAACGGTGACGGAAGGCCGCACGATCGCGGTCGATCCGAAAGTTATCCCGCTCGGCTGGTGGGTCTATATCGACGGGGTCGGCTTCCGCCGCGCCGAAGATACAGGCAGTGCCGTGAAAGGCAATACGATCGACGTTTATTACGAGAGCGAGAGCTACGCCAACCGTTTCGGCACGAAGCGCGGCTATACGGTCTATGTTATCGGACCGAAGAAGCCTTCCGAGGATTGAGCCGAAGCGGAGACGGACATACTGGAATTATACAATCGCAAACATAGCGGGGAAGAAGAGGGAAACCTCTTCTTTTTCTCTGCATCAGGAAGTATAAGACACGCTTATACTTGGCTGATCCGCTATTTGGCGTTAAGCTGGATGTGGAACGCTGAGCAACGTGCCGGACGCCTCGCAGCCGGCTTAACGATGGTAAACGCGCACGTTCCGTAGGAACGGCGTTAGCCGTTTATCTGGGCTAGAAAGGAGCTGTGAGCCGCTATGATTAGGGAAATCATCGTTGTCGAAGGAAAGGACGATACCGCAGCGATCAAGCGCGCCGTCGAGGCGGATACGATCGAAACCGGCGGCTCCGCCATCGGCCCCGCCGTGCTGCGGCGCATCGCTCTGGCCCAGGAGCGGCGGGGCGTCATAGTGTTCACGGACCCGGACCATGCCGGCGAGCGAATACGCAAAATCATCTCGGCTAAGGTGCCGGGCTGCAAGCATGCTTTCCTGCCGCAGGAGCTCGCCGAGTACAAAGGCGACATCGGCATCGAGAACGCATCGCCGGAGGCGATTCGCCATGCGCTCGAGACGGTGCGCACCGAATGCGCGGAAGGCGGCGACGGCGACATTACGTGGAGCGACATGATGGACGCCGGGCTGCTCGTTCATCCCGACGCCGCGGCGCGCCGGCTCGCGGTCGGCAATGCGCTCGGCATCGGATACTGCAACGGGAAGCAATTTTACCGCCGCTGCAACGCTTTCCGCATCTCGCGCGAAGAATTCGCAGCTGCCGTTTCCCGGCTCGACCCTCCTTGAAAGGATGCCTTATGACAACCGATAAGTCTACTTTACAACCTGAAGATATCGCTACTCCGAAGCGGACGAATGAGGTTTTGAAGAAACACGGCCTCAAGCTGAAGAAAAGCCTCGGACAAAATTTCCTGATCGATCAGAACGTGCTGAATAAAATCGTCGGCGCCGCCGAACTGGATGCCACCAAAGGCGCGCTGGAGATCGGCCCCGGCATCGGGGCGCTCACGCAGCAGCTCGCCAAGCGGGCGGGGCGCGTTGTCGCGATTGAAATCGACCAGCGGCTGCTGCCGATTCTGGAGGAGACGCTGGCGCCGTTTCCGAACGCCTCCGTCGTCCACGGCGACGTGCTCGAGGTCGACCTCGGGGCGTTGTTTGCGGAGCATTTCGCGGGAGTAAGCGGCGTCAGTGTCGTCGCTAATCTTCCCTACTACATTACGACGCCGATCATCATGAAATTGTTGCAGCAAAAGCTGCCGCTCGAAAATATTGTGGTGATGATCCAAAAGGAAGTCGCCGAACGAATGGCGGCAAAACCAGGAGGCAAAGATTACGGCTCGCTCAGCATCGCGGTGCAGTATTACTGCGATCCGGAGCTCGTGACGATCGTGCCGCACACCGTATTTATCCCGCAGCCGAACGTCGACTCCGCCGTCATCAGGCTGAAAGTACGCCGCGAGGCGCCGGTCCGGACGGACGACGAAGCGTTTTTCTTCGATGTCGTGCAAGCTTCGTTCGTGCAGCGCCGGAAGACGATTTACAACAATCTCGCCGCCAGGTATTTCAGCAAGGAGACGAAAGAGCAGCTCGGCGAGGTGCTGGCCTCGTGCGGCATCGACCCTTCGCGCCGCGCCGAGACGCTTGGCATGGACGAGTTCGCCGCGCTCGCGGACGCGCTGCGCCGCCATCTGGCTGTCAACGGGAAATAGGCCCGCGCTGCGGCTCAGGAAGGCGTATAGGCGCAAATGAGCCGAGCGAAGGGTGAAAATGAACCGGAGAGACGACTTTTAAAGCCGCGTTCCATCGACCGGGATAATGAAAGGAACGGCTTTAACGGAGGCCGGAGGTTCATTTTCAGCCCGTAGCGCAGCCCTATTTTCCGGTTGCCCGGGCGCAACGTCTCTCCGCTTAACGTCCGCTGAAAACCGGCGCCCTATGGGCACCAATCGCAATCGCCCGCCATACGATAGTCAATGGAGGCGATGAGCGATGAAGCAAGGCGATCTGGTGACGAGAAAATCGTATGGCGGCGACGTCATGTTTCGGATACAACAGTTGGAATCAAATCGGGCGGTGCTGCGCGGCATCGATTATCGGCTGCTGGCCGATGCGCCGCTGACGGACCTTGCCGTCGTAGAACCGACCGAACCGTTCCGCTATCCGCAATCGGCGGCTTCTCTCGTGCAGGAAGCGATGCAGCGCTGGGGGCACATCAAGGCGAGCCTGCAGCGGCGCCGGTACAATCACCCGCTCGGCTTTGCCGGCAAAAGCGACGCGTATTTCGAAGTGCCCGGCAAGGTGCTGCATCTCGACGGCGACTCCTCCTATTTGCGCAAAAGCATGGCGCTTTACGGCGAGCTCAGGGTGCCGGCCGAAGGGTTTCATGTCCCCGAAGCGGAGATGGCGAACGCGCTGTACCGGCTCCTGCCGCAAATTCGCCCGGATATCGTGGTGATAACGGGCCATGACGGCATCCTGAAGACGCGCCGGTCGGACGTGGCGAACCTCAGCAGCTACAAAAATTCGCTCAATTTCGTTAACGCCGTCGCGATTGCCCGCCAGTTCGAGCGCAATCGTGACGCGCTCACGATTGTAGCTGGCGCGTGCCAATCGCATTTTGAGGCGCTGCTGCAGGCTGGTGCCAATTTTGCCAGCTCGCCGGGCCGGGTGCTTATTCATGCTCTGGACCCGCTCTGCATTGCGGCAAAGGCGGCTTACACGTCGATTAAAGATACGGTTTCGATGCATGAGATCGTGCAGATGACGGTCAGCGGCCTTGATGGGCTCGGCGGCATCGAGACGCGCGGGACGTTCCGCATCGGGATCCCGGGCATTTCGCAGGCGGCCGCTGCAGCGTCGGCAACGTAACGGTTTCCATGGTCCCCAAAAAGTAAATCGGCAGCGGCAAGCTGCCGCCAGCATAACAGACAGGCTGCCCCGGAGGCGGTCTGTTTTTCTTTTTGCCGGGAAGCTGAACCTGGCTACAATTCGAAAGCGAAACGGCTTTACGCTTCTTTGCATGCGAAGCGAGTTGCGCTGCGAAATAATGCGAGGTCGCGTGTCTTCGCAAAATGCTGCGGAAGAATTGGGCTCGCCGGTAATAAGCTATTGCAGCTAGGTAACTCAGGCGGATTAGTTCTGCTGAGCCAGGCAGTTCTGTTTAAAGAACGGGTTCGTTATACAGCGTCATGCGGGGCACTATTAGGCGCCGATTTGACGGAATGCATCCCCAAAGACCGAAGATTCCATGAATAGCGACGAAAATTCGCATGGAGCGACCTTTGGGGCTTTAGCGTCCGTTTTCTCCATTTTGGCTCAGTATCAGCGCCCGAAAAGTCTCTGTTTAGCGCACATGGGCTATGTTGCGGTTTGGCCTCGTAATTCCGGAGTTTGCGGTCGGAAAATGAAGCCGCTCGAATGTTTTAGACCGAACACACCACTTAACTTACGGGGACTGGACGTTGCACGGGGCCGGGGCCCGATTCAGGGCCTGTTCTTTCGGGCTTCTATCGAGCTTTCCGGCGTCCGCGTAAGGGAGACAGGCCGATAACAAAGACACTAAGCCGACGGAAGCAAGCAGAAACATCCCTGTGCGCAATTGACAATGGGGTTTCTGCATCCTTTCTGCATCCTGGGCAAAGAACGCAATCTTTTTTCTCGCGTGCCGTGCATAGTTTTTCGCCACGAACAAACAATAATAAGCGTGCAACAAAAATTAGGCAGATATACCGTTGACAATTGTCAAATTCGGATGGTATAATTTTTGGCTTAATTTGACATGCGCTGGATAATCGGTTATAATGGATAAGGAAAGAGGTGGTAGGCACAATGGCCAAAAATGCGCTATTGGAGATCAAACGCAGCCTCGAGCCGCACGTCGGGCAAAAGATCATGCTGCGGGCCAACGGCGGCCGTCGCAAGACGATCGACGCTCCGGCGTACTGGAAGAGACGTATCCGTCGGTATTCATCGTGAAGCTGGATCAGGAGCAGCACGCTTTCAAGCGGGTGTCGTACAGCTACGCGGATATTCTGACAGAGTCCGTTGAAGTGACCGTGTGCAGCAATGACGGACAAGTTCGCATCACCTACATCCAGCATTGACATACAGGCGTTTTATGAAAAAGGCCTTTCGCCCACACGCGGCGAAGGCTTTTTCTTTTTTGGCTTAGAGGCCCCGGCCTTAATGCATTTCTGCTGCATGAGGGAGTACGGTCCGGGGCACAATACAGATACATTGCTCAGGCTGCCCGAGAAAGACGGAGGGGAAAATGGGAATGCGGGTCGGAGCGCGAAGCGTGCGCTTTTGAACTCGTGTTCCATCCGCTTAATCGGATATGGGGAAGACGAGTTTAACGAAGCTGGAGGCCTCCCCATTCCCAAGCCGCAGTGCAGCCATACTTTCTCGGGCAGCCTGAAATTACTCCGGATAAGGGAGGCAGGACAATGGGTCGACGAAGAAGAGGGATCATGTCCGAAGATCTGAAGTACGAGCTGGCCAAAGATTTGGGCTTTTACGATACGGTGATGCGCGAAGGCTGGGAAGGCATACGCACGAAGGATGCGGGAAATATGGTGAAACGGGCGATTCAGATCGCCGAGGAAAAACTGGCCCGCGACTACGTTTCGCAAGCGCGGCAGCAGCCTTCGCCCGCATGGCAGCAGCCCGCGCAAGTGCAGCGGCAACCGGTGCAAGTGCAGCGGCAGGCGGCGCAGGCGCCGAGCTACCGCCCTGCATGGCAGCCTGCGCAGGCGCAGCCTTCCGGCACGCAGCCGGCCTATGCGTTTTCGCGGCAGAGCGGCTTCGTTCCGGTTAACCCGGCAGCGGTTTCCCCCGGCTTCATACCGCCGCAGGCTCCGGCCGAAGGCGGCGCAGCCCCCTCGTATATGAGCTAAGCTGAAGCCTATGGCTTTAGCTTTTCTTTTGCGCTTTTGCTATAATAATCTAACGGATTAGGCGTTAAGCTGGAGGAGTTATGGCGAGCAATATGCAGTGCGTCTCACAGCCAGCTTAACGCCAAGCGCGAAAGAAGGTGTGCGGCAGTTGACGATTTATGAGAAGGCCCCGGCCAAAATCAATCTGTCCCTCGACGTATTGCGGAAACGGGATGACGGCTATCACGAAGTCGAGATGATTATGACGATGGTCGATTTGGCCGACCGCATCGAGATGCAGGAGCTGCCGCGGGACACGATCATTATTTCCAGCCAGGCCGGATACATTCCGCTTGACGAAAAAAATTTGGCGTTTCAAGCCGCTCGGCTCATCAAAGACCGTTACGAAGTGAAGCAGGGCGTCTATATTCATTTGGATAAAAACATTCCGGTCGCGGCGGGACTCGCCGGCGGCAGCAGCGATGCGGCAGCGACGCTGCGCGGGCTAAACCGGCTCTGGGGGCTTGGCATTACGATGGACGAGCTGAAGGCGCTGGGCGCCGAGCTCGGTTCGGACGTGCCGTTTTGCGTGACGGGCGGCACGGCGGTGGCGCGCGGACGCGGAGAGGTGCTGGAGCCCGTCGGCGCTCCGCCGCAGTGCTGGGTCGTGCTGGCGAAGCCGCCGATCAACGTCTCCACCTCGGAAATTTACGGCAAGCTGAACGTAGGCGAAATTCCCCATCGTCCGTCCATTCCGGCGATGCTGGAGGCGATCCGCAGCAAAGACTTCGACGCCATGTGCGCGAATCTCGGCAACGTGCTGGAGGATGTGACGATGAAGCTTTATCCCGAGGTGCGGCATGTGAAAGAATGCATGCTGAAGCTCGGCGCTGACGGAGTGCTTATGTCCGGAAGCGGGCCGACCGTCTTCGGCCTTGTTGCCAAAGAAGCCAAAGTGCCGCGGCTGTACAACGGATTGCGGGGGTTTTGCAAGGAAGTGTACGCGGTGCGGATGCTCGTATAACCTCATATCGGAGCCAAAAGCTCCCGGCGGCCGGATGTGGCCTGGCTGCCGGGAGCTTTTTGTACGGCTGCTGCATCGGAAATATAAGCTGTCCCTATTATTTGGCCTATTCCGCTACCAGGCGTTAAGCCGGGGTGCAACGGAGAGTAATGTGCCGGACGTCTCGCAGCCGGCTTAACGCCCAGGCGTTAAGCTAGGGTGCAACGGAGAGCGGTGTGCCGGACGTCTCGCAGCCGGCTTTAACGCCCAGGCGTTAAGCTGGGGTGCAACGGAGAGCGGTGTGCCGGACGTCTCGCAGCCGGCTTAACGCCGGTAAACGCGCTCGCCGATAAGGAAGGCTGCAGCTGGATTTCCTTATCTCGCTTTGGGCCGGGACTTTTTATATTTGCGGCCGACGAGGAAAATGAGCGGCGAGCCAACGATCGTCGGGGCGAACCAGAGCCACAGCGGCGGGATGCCGGACAGCAGCGGAATATGCGGCGAATTGACGACGAGCACGGCGGTAATAATGGCGATATAGGAGCCGAGCATGCCGCCGATATGGAGGCCGAGCCAATTGCGGACGCGACGCTTGCGGGCGAAATACCCGACAGCAGCGAAGCTGTAGGAGAAAATGCCGATATAGAACAAATAAGCGCTCGTGCTCCAATGAAGAAGGGCCATCGCCACGGAAGTAAAGAGAATGACGACGAAACTTCCGTGATACAGCTCGCCCGCGGCCGTGTGCCGGCCTTTGCGTTTGCGGGACGCCATGGCGATCAAGCCGGTGACGAGGCAAAGACAGCCTGCGGCGATGTGCAGCGCAAGCAGGAAGGGGAACAAATTCAATGTACTCCTCCTTTCGTGTGGCGTTATCCCAACGCTGGTAGTCGGTTCCATTATATCAGGCGTGACGTCTGGGTGTCATGATCTGTAAGGTAAAAAATTCTTTGTGTTACTTTTAGGTTATATTGATGTGAGAATAATTTTCATTGCTTTGCTTGAAAAAAGACGGATAAAAATGATATATTTTCAATATAATATTCGGAATTGCTGGGGGGAACTTCGTGAAAAAGTTGAAACGCAGTGCCAGGCTGGTGGAAATGACGCAATATTTGCTGTGCCGCCCCCACGTTCTTATACCGCTGACCACTTTTGCCGACCAGTACCATTCGGCTAAATCGTCGATCAGCGAAGATTTGGCCATTGTCAAGGAAGTGTTCGAGGGGGAAGGGATCGGCGAACTGCATACGCTCGCCGGAGCCGCCGGGGGAGTCCGGTTTACGCCCAAAGCGCCTAAGGAGACTTCGCTCGGTTTTGTCCGGTCCCTCTGCGAGCAGCTGCAGCAGCCGGAGCGCATTTTGCCGGGCAGCTTTCTCTACATGTCGGACCTTCTGGGGCAGCCGTCCATCGTTCAGGAAATCGGCCGGACGTTCGCAACGGCGTTCGCCGACCAGGCTGCCGACGTCGTGATGACGGTGGAGACGAAGGGCATTCCGCTCGCCTATGCGACAGCGTCCTTCATGAACTTGCCGGTCGTGCTCGTGCGCCGCGACGCCAAGGTGACGGAAGGGTCAGCGGTAAGCATCAACTATGTATCCGGTTTCAACAAGCGCATTCAGACGATGTCGCTCGCCAGACGCGCGCTGAAGGAAGACGCGAAAGTGCTTATCATCGACGACTTTATGCGTGTCGGCGGCACGATTCGCGGCATGATGGATTTGCTGCAGGAATTTAAGGCGACGGTGACCGGCATCGGCGTGTTCGTGGAATCGACCGAGGTCGAGGAGCGGCTCGTCGACAATTACATATCGCTGGCCCGGATGACCGCCGTCGATCCGAAGACGAAGCGGGTCGACGTATATCCAGGCAGCTATTTCGATTAATTTAACCAAGAAAGAGGGATTGTGATGAATTTAGAATTGATTGCAACGACGAAGGCGCCGGCGGCGATCGGCCCGTATTCGCAAGCGGTGAAATTCGGGAACCTTTTGTTTACGTCCGGGCAAATACCGCTCGATGCCAGCGGCAATCTGGTGGAAGGCGGCATCAAGGAGCAGTCGCATCAAGTGTTCCGCAATTTGCAGGCGGTGCTGGAGGAGGCCGGGTCATCGCTGGACCGGGTCGTGAAGGCGACCGTATTTTTGAAAGATATGGCGATGTTCGCCGAGCTTAACGACATATACGCTGCGTACTTCGGCAGCCATAAACCGGCCCGTTCCACTGTCGAAGTCGCGCGTTTGCCGAGAGACGTTCTTGTCGAAATCGAATTGATCGCAACCGTCTGAGTCGAATTGCGTCGTATTGACACTCCAATAGTTAAAAATAGCTAAATATTCAGTAAACACAGAAGGAATTTGCCCTAAAATGTGGAATTAGTACACCCAAGCTTACGATGCCAAAAGGTGGTGAACTCAAGTGCAAATTACCGATGTAAGACTCCGCCGGGTGAACTCCGAGGGGCGTATGAAGGCGATTGCCTCCATTACGATCGACAACGAGTTCGTCGTCCATGACATTCGCGTCATCGACGGCAATAACGGTATGTTCGTAGCGATGCCGAGCAAACGGACTCCTGACGGGGAGTTTCGGGATATCGCTCATCCGATTTCTTCCTCGACACGCGAAAAAATTCAAGCTGCTGTATTGGCCGAGTACGACAGGGCCGCAGCGGAGGAAGAAGTTATCGAAGAGGGTGCCTGATCGCCGGGATGGCATTAGACGAGAGCCCATGAGGGCTCTCTTTTCTTTTCGCCGGAGATAAGATATAGTGTGGGGGGAGATTAACCGGATGAAGAAAAGGAGTGACGGCCATGGCGGTTTACGGCGTAGTGCTGGCAGCAGGACAAGGTAAGCGGATGAAGTCGAAGCTGTACAAGGTGCTGCATCCCGTATGCGGCAAACCGATGGTCGGCCACATGGTCGACGCGCTTCGTGCGATAAATGCGGAAAGGACCGTTGTCGTCGTCGGCCATGGCGCCGACAAAGTGCAAGCTTATTTCGGCGACAGCGTACAGTACGCGCTGCAGGCGGAGCAGCTCGGAACGGGGCATGCGGTGCTTCAAGCCGAAAGGCTGCTCGGCGATCTCGACGGAACGACGGTTGTCGTCTATGGCGATACGCCGCTCATTCGCGCCGAGACGCTGCAGGCGATGGTCGCGATGCATGAGAAGAGCGGGGCCGCGGTGACGCTGCTGTCGGCGATTTTTGCCGATCCGACGGGGCTTGGGCGCATCGTGCGCGACTCGGGCGGCCGCGTCCAGGGCATTGTCGAGCAGAAGGACTGCACGCCGCAGGAAGCGGCGATCAAGGAAATCAACGCAGGCGCGTACTGCTTCGACAACCGCAAGCTGTTCGCCGCGCTCGCGCAGGTGACGAACAACAACGCGCAAAACGAATATTACTTGACCGACGTAATCGGCATTATGCGCGCGCAGGGGGACATCGTCGAAGCTTACTGCACGCCGGACGCGGACGAGTCGCTAGGCGTCAACGACCGCGCGGCGCTCGCGGATGCCGAGCGCATTATGCGCGCGCGCCTGAACCGGGCGCACATGCTGAACGGCGTCACGATCGTCGATCCGCAAGCGACGTATATCGAGGCGGAGGTGCAGATCGGCGCGGACACGGTCGTGCTGCCGGGCTCGATGCTGCGCGGGCGGACGGTGATCGGCAGCGATTGCGTCATCGGGCCAGGCGCGGACATAACGGACTCCACCGTCGGCGACGGGGCGAGCGTAAAGCATTCCGTCCTGCAGGAAGCGGTTGTCGGCGCGGCGAGCGCAGTCGGCCCGTTCGCCTACTTGCGGCCCGGCGCAAAGCTGGGCGAGGACGTGAAGGTCGGGGATTTCGTCGAAATCAAAAATGCGACGCTCGGCGACGGCACGAAAGTATCGCATCTCGCCTACGTCGGCGATGCGGTCGTCGGCAAGAACGTCAACTTCGGCTGCGGGGCGATTACCGTCAACTACGACGGCTTCAACAAGCAGCTGACGGAGGTGGAGGACGACGCTTTCGTCGGCAGCAACGTCAACTTGATCGCGCCGGTGAAAATCGGCAAAGGGGCGTACGTCGTCGCCGGCTCCACAATTACGCACGAAGTGCCTGCCGGCGATCTTGCCATCGCCCGCGAGCGGCAAACGAATAAGCCGGGCTATGCCGAGAAGCTTCGGGCCAGATTCAAGGCCAAGAAGGAAGCCTCGAAGCGAAGCTGACCGGCGGCAAGCGCGAACGATGATTGAAGCTTTCCTTTGTTGGGCAGAGTAATAACATACTCATCCAATAGAGGGAGGCTTTTCTTTATGTCGACGACCCTGAGGGCGGAAACCCGAGATAACTTGACCAAATCCGAAGTGAAGGCGAAGCGCCGCGAAGGCAAGGTTCCGGCTGTCGTCTACGGCAAGAAGCTGGCTCCTACGCCGCTGCTGATCGACCAGAAGGAGCTGCTGGCGCTGCTCCGCTCGAATCCTCATGCGGTAGTGGATCTGGACATCGAGGGCGGAGACAAGGAGCCGGCGATGGTCACCGATGTGCAGCGGGATAGCTTGACGCGCGAACTGCTGCACGTCGATTTCCATCAAATCAACATGGATGAACCGGTCCGGACGACGATCGCGCTCGATTTCGTCGGGGAGCCTATCGGCGTGAAGGAAGGCGGCATGATGCAGACGATTTTGCACGAAGTGGAAATCCGCTGCTTGCCGCAAAACATTCCGGCGGCGCTGCATGTCGACGTCAGCGAGCTGAAGCTCGGCGACACGCTCCTCGTCAGCAGCATTCAGCCGCCCGCCGGCATCGAGATCAAGACCGATCCGGATCAGACGGTCGTGACGGTGCTGGCGCCGCAGAAAGCGGCGACCGAGGAGGTCGCCGACAAGGAGTCGGCGGGCGAAACGGTGGAGGCGGCAGCGACGTCGGCGGAGCGTCGTGACGGGCTCTCCGGGCGGCGCTTGCATGCGGTCTGTTGGATCGGCAGGGGTTCGCCGGCTGCACAAAGCGGCTGATGCGCTGCGCTGCGAGCTTCGTGCGCATATTGCGTGGCTGTGCTGCTGTTGTGAACGGCTCGCTTGCCGCATCCGCTTGCAGTTGATCATGGCAACGGGCCGCTTGTAGCCTCAGCGCTGCTTCAATTGCCTTTCGGGCAATAGAGGCGGACGTCTCACGGAAAATGCCTCCGTAATTGCGTTTACGGCAATTACGGGGGCATTTTGGCGGGGAAGGGGTTCGGATGCAGCTGCAGTTGCTGTTCGCGCATTTGTGGCGGGCATTTTTGCGGCAGCGGCTTCTGCAGTTGCTGCTATAGCACTTGGCGGCGTTACGTTGGGGCGGGCTTTTGCGGCAGCGCTATGTCGAGACAGGCGCTACGGAGGCGGTTTTGGCGGGGTAGGTGTTCGGGATGCGCGCCAGCAGATGCCGGTGTTGACTTCGGCGAAAGCCGCGGAGTAATATTCTACGTAGCTTATGCTTAGGCCGCAGCTGCCGCAAGGAGGAGATCGCAAGTGAAATGCTTCGTCGGGCTCGGCAACCCGGGACCCCAATACGCGAAGACCAGGCACAACATTGGCTTCATGGCCGTCGACCGGTTCGCCGAGAAGTGGAACATGGCCAAATTCCAGAACAAGTGCAAAGGGTTGCTGCCGAAGGCAACGTGAACGGCGAGAAGGTGTATTTGCTCAAGCCGATGACGTATATGAATTTGTCGGGCGAGTCGGTGCGCGCTTTTCTCGATTTTTACAAACTAAGCTTAGAGGACGTTATCGTGCTGTACGACGATCTCGATACGCCGTACGGTTCCGTCCGGCTGCGCTACCAGGCAGCGCCGGCGGCCATAACGGGATCAAATCGATCATTCAGCACGTCGGGACGCAGACGTTCAACCGGATCCGGATCGGCATCTCGCGTCCGCAGCCGGGATTCGACATCGCGAATTACGTGCTCGCGGCGTTCAGCAAGGACGAATTCGGCCGCATGGACACCCTCCTTGACACGATTGTCGAAGCGATGGAATTCGCGCTGGAGCATCCGTTCGAGAAGACGATGGCCAAGTTTAACAAGTAACAACCAGGCTTCCCGAGAAAGTATGGCTGCGCTGCGGGCCTAAGAATGGGGGTCTTCGGCTTCCTTGAACTCGTGTTCCCTCGAATTCGAAAACATAGCGGGAACACGAGTTCAAAGGCGCACGCTACGCTCCAAGGTCTACATTCCCGTCCTCCGCTCCGCCTTACTTGGACGGCTTGTTTCGTGCAAGTAACGTTGCAGTTGCAGCTACGGCACCGTCAACCCGCCGCCAAACACCCGCAGACGAGGCACCATGCCTAATTCCGGCGCGAGCTGGGCATACTGGAAAGTACTACGAACTTTCCGGGAGGCATACACTGATGTCGGTGAAATATATTTGCAGACATTGTCTGACATTTCAAGGCGAGATCAATTCGGGCGAAGTGAGCGAAGCGCAGCTGGGCTTTCATTTCTTGACCCCCGAAGAGCGGAGAGATATAATAGCGTATAACGCGGACGGAGACGTCACGGTCAAAGTCGTCTGCGACTATTGCCGGGAAGCGCTGGAGTCGAATCCGGAGCTGTCTCTCCTCGGCAATCCGCTGCAATAACGAGACTTATCGTAACAACCGGCCTGGAGCAGGTTCGGCGGCATTTCGCCGGACGCGCTTCAAGGCTTCTTTTGTGTGAGAGGAGTGCACCCGACTTGCAGGCTTTGCATGCTTTATTAGATGCGTTCTCGGCGGACGCCGATTTCCAGTCGGTCGCTGCGGGCGTTCGTTCCGGCATGCGCGAGCAGATCGTCTCCGGCCTTACGGGCTCGTCCCGGCAAGTGATGATCGCGGCGCTGGAGAAAGAGCTGGGGCGGCCGTTTCTGATCGTGACCCACAATATGTTCGCCGCGCAAAAAATTCACGAAGATTTAGTCGAGTGCCTATCCGAGGATCGCGTGCTGCTGTACCCGTCCCAGGAGCTGATCGCCGCCGAAGCGGCCGCCGCCAGCCCGGAAATGCTCGCTTCGCGCATCGATGTGCTGACGAAGCTCGCGCAAGGTTTTACAGGCATCGTGATTACGCCATTTGCGGGGCTTAGGCGGCTGCTGCCGGACCGGGACGTTTTTGCCGATTGCCGGCTGCAGGTAAAAGCAGGGGACGAACTGAACCTGAACGAATTTTTGGAGCGCATGACCGAGCTCGGCTACGAACGGGTCGAACAGGTCGAGCGCAAAGGCGAGATGAGCGTCCGCGGCGGCATTATCGACTTTTTCCCGCTTACGTTTCCGCTCGCTGTCCGCATCGAGCTGTTCGACGTCGAAGTCGAGTCGATCCGCACGTTCGATGTGACCGATCAGCGGTCCGTAGATAAAATGAACGCGGTAACGATCCCTCCGTGCCGGGAGATCCTGATAGATCGTAAGCGCTTCCAAAATGCGGCTCAGCACGCCTACGAGCTGCTGGAAGCGCAGCTGGCCAAAATGACCGACCGCACCGCCAAGGAAAAGCTGCTCGAGGGGATCGGGCACGACATCGAGCGGCTGCGGGAAGGGCAGCATTTTCCGGGCATTTTCAAATATATGTCGCTGCTCTATCCGCAGCGGCAAACGCTGCTCGATTACGTGGCCAAAGACACGGTGCTGCTCATCGACGAACCGGCGCGGCTGCTCGAGACGGCCAGGCAGCTTGAGCGGGACGATGCCGAATGGATGACCCATTCGCTGCAGGAAGGCGGTTCAATGCCGGCGCTCGTGCTGTCCAAGACGTACGAGTCGCTGTTGCAGCGCCGGCCGTTCCCGACGCTGTTCCTGTCGCTGTTTTTGCGTCAGGTGCCGGGAGCTCAGCCGCAAAACATCGTCAACTTCATGTGCCGCGCGATGCAAAGCTTCCACGGCCAAATGAACGTGCTGAAGAGCGAAATGGAGCGGTGGAAAAAATCGGGCGCCAAAGTGCTCGTGCTGGCCGGCGGCGAGGAGCGTGCAGACCGCGTACGGCGCGTGCTGGCGGATTACCACATCGCGGAGCCGACGATTTTGAACGGGAGCCTGCAGTCGGGCTTCGAGCTGCCGTCCGTTCATCTTGTCGTCATTACCGAAGGTGAAATTTTCACGCAAAAGCAGCGCAAGGCGCGCAAAGTCGATAAGAAAATCGAGAATGCCGAGCGGATCAAGAGCTATCAGGAGCTCAAAGTCGGCGATTACGTCGTGCACGTCAACCACGGCATCGGCAAATACGTCGGCATCGGCACGCTCGAGGTCGGCGGCATTCACAAGGACTATTTGCATATTTTATACGCCGGCGGCGACAAGCTGTCGGTTCCGATCGAGCAGATCGATCTGATTCAGAAATACGTCGGCTCCGACGATAAAGAGCCGAAAGTGTATAAGCTCGGCGGAGCGACTGGAACCGCGTCAAAAACAAAGCGCGCTCCGCGGTCAAAGATATCGCCGACGATCTGATCAAGTTGTACGCGCAGCGGCAATCGACGCCGGGCTACGCGTTCAGCCGCGATTCCGGCTACCAGCAGGAGTTCGAAGCGATGTTCCCGTACGACGAGACGGCGGATCAGCTGCGCGCGATCGAGGAAATCAAGAAGGACATGGAAAAGCCGCGCCCGATGGACCGGCTGCTGTGCGGCGACGTCGGTTACGGCAAGACGGAGGTGGCGATCCGCGCCGCCTTCAAAGCGGCGATCGACGGCAAGCAGGTGGCCGTGCTCGTGCCGACGACGATTCTTGCCCAGCAGCATTACGAAACGTTCCGCGAGCGGTTCTCCGGCTATCCGTTCAACATCCAGGTGCTGAGCCGCTTCCGGTCCAAGAAGGAGCAGAACGAGACGATTAAAGGTGTCCGCAACGGCACCGTCGACGTCATCATCGGCACGCACCGGCTGCTGTCGCAGGATTTGATTTTCAAAGATCTCGGGCTGCTGATTGTGGACGAGGAGCAGCGCTTCGGCGTCACGCACAAGGAGAAGCTGAAAAAGCTGAAGACGAACGTGGACGTGCTGACGCTGACTGCCACCCCAATTCCGCGCACGCTTCATATGTCCATGCTGGGCGTGCGCGATTTGTCGGTGATCGAGACGCCGCCGGAGAACCGGTTCCCGGTGCAGACGTACGTGGTCGAGCACAGCAACGCCCTCGTGCGCGAGGCGATCGAGCGTGAGCTGGCGCGTGAAGGACAGGTGTACTATTTGTACAACCGCGTCCAGGGCATCAACCAGATGGCGGAGCAAATTTCCATGCTCGTCCCCGACGCGCGCGTGGCGGTAGCGCACGGCCAAATGTCGGAGCAGGAGCTGGAGCGGACGATTCTCGATTTTCTCGACGGGGAATTCGACGTGCTCGTATCGACGAGCATTATCGAGACCGGCGTCGACATCCCGAACGTCAATACGCTCATCGTCCACGACGCCGACAAAATGGGCCTCTCCCAGCTGTACCAGCTGCGCGGCCGCGTCGGCCGCTCGAGCCGCATCGCCTACGCCTACTTTACGTATCAGCGGGACAAGGTGCTGACCGAAGTGGCGGAAAAACGGCTGCAAGCGATCAAAGAGTTTACAGAGCTGGGGTCAGGGTTTAAAATTGCGATGAGGGACCTGTCCATCCGCGGCGCCGGCAATTTGCTCGGAGCAGAGCAGCACGGCTTCATCGCTTCGGTCGGGTTCGACCTGTACTCGCAAATGCTGGCGGAAGAAATTGCCCAGCGCAAAAAGGAAATGGGCGAAGAGGCGGTTCAGGAGCCGGATTGGAATACGCAGCTCGACATCCAGCTCGACGCCTATTTGCCTTCGGATTATATTTACGATAGTATGCAGAAGATCGAGATTTACAAAAAGGTCGCGGCCATCCGCACGCTGGAAGAAGCGTCCGACCTGCTCGACGAGCTGATCGACCGGTTCGGCGAGCCGCCGCAGGCCGTTTTGAATCTGGTTGCGGCCGCGCGGCTGAAGGCGTTCGGAGCGATGTACCGCATCGAGCAGATCAGCCAGAAGGGCGACGACTTCCAGATCAAAATGAGCCCCGACCAGAACGAGCGCCTCGACGGACAGAAGCTGTTCGCCATGACGCCATTGTGGGACAACCGCGTGAAGCTCCTTTCCGGGCCTCAAATCATCGTCCACATTCGCTGCAAAGGATTCACCCCGGAACAATCCATCGCATTCGTGGAAAAATTCCTGGTCCAATACAAAGAGGCTTTAAAACCGAAGGGAGAACTGCATAATGTTGCCAAATAAAACGAACCCGGCGCGCAGGTGGGCGCTTGTCCTGCTGACGCTCGCGCTGGCGTTCTCGCTTGCCGCGTGCGGCAAAAAAGACGGCGCCGCGAAAGGGGCCGCTCCGAACGCGGGGGCAACCGGCACCTCCGGCAATAAGGCCGAAGTGATCGCCACGTACAAGGACAACGGCCAGATTACGCGCGGCGATTTCGATTCGTTCGTGAACATCAATACGCTGCTCAACCCGCAGATCGCGTCGTTTTCCAGCGACCCCGGATTTCAGCAAGATATGCTGAAGCAGCTTATCGCGATGAAGATTCTTGCGTCCAGAGCGGACGACAAAGTGAAAGCCGACGCCGACAAGCAGACGGCAAGCCAGCTGGACCAGTTCAAAGCGTACTTCGGCGCGATGGAAGGCGGTCTGGACAAGCAGCTGAAGGATCATAACCTGACGATAGCGGACGTTGAGAGCTTTCTGAAAATGAGCTCCTACGGCATCAACGGTTTGAAGGGCAAAGTGACCGACGACGAATTGAAGAAGAAGTATGACGACAATTTGAAGGCGGATCCGCATGCTTACGATGTCGCGACGGTGAGCCATATTTTGGTCGCGCTGAAAGATCCGTCGGATCCGACCGGACAGAAAGACTTGCGCACGAAGGATCAGGCGCTTGCCCGCGCCAAAGAAGTGAAAAGCAAGCTTGATGCGGGCGGCGATTTCGCGGCGCTGGCCAAAGAATATTCCGACGATCCGGGCTCCAAGGATCAAGGCGGCCAATACAAAGATGCCGACATCAACCAATGGGTGCCGGAATTCAAAAATGCGGCGGCGACGCTGCCGATCGGCAAAATCAGCGATCCGGTCGAAACTCAGTACGGCTACCACGTCATGCGCGTCGACGCGCGCAAAACGAAAAGCTTTGACGAAGTGAAGGAGAGCCTGAAAAACGACATCGCGCAGCAGGAAGCTTACGATTTCATGGATAAAGAACTGCCTGGGCTTATTCTGACCAACAAGCTGCCGCAGCCGAAGCCGGCCGACCAGACGAAGCCGGGAGCGCAGACGCCGTCCGCGCCTGCTCCGTCCGGCAAGTGATGATGAATGCCAGGATACTCCAAACGAGTATCCTGTTTTTATTTGTTAAACATGGACAATCTATTGGTGAACGGCAGAGCCGGCTACATAGGTTAGACCGGGGAGGATTGCTGGCTGCATCGGAAAGTTTAAGCCCACACCGCGACACCCTTGTGGCAGGTTTGTATAAGAATATGGGAGCCGAAGAATACTATGGCTACGATTCGAAGCTCCCTCCATTCATGCATACAGCGCACCGCCATCCAGTCGTATCTAATCTTCAAGAAAGCGAGGCATCTAGAGGCATGAAAGCAACTGGAATTGTACGCCGGATTGACGATCTTGGCAGAGTCGTTATCCCGAAAGAAATACGCCGCACGTTGAGGATTCGTGAAGGCGATCCGCTGGAAATTTTCGTAGATCGCGACGGAGAAGTCATATTGAAAAAATATTCGCCGATCGGGGAGCTTGGGGACTTTGCCAAGGAGTATGCCGAATCGTTGTACGAGAGCACCAACCACATCACGATGATTTCCGACCGCGACACCATCATTGCCGTCGCCGGAGGCTCGAAGAAGGATTATTTGGACAAGCAGATCGGCTCCCTCGTGGAGACTTGCATGGAAAACCGCAAAGCCGCGCTCGAAAGCACGCCCGGACAATACGACATTACGAAGGATATGACGGATACGTATTCCTCGTATGTTATCGCTCCGATCGTTGCCGGCGGCGATCCGATCGGCTCCGTTATTTTGCTCAGCAAGGACGAGAACGTCAAGATGGGCCAGATGGAAATGAAGATGGCGGAAACCGCCGCCGGCTTTCTGGCGAAGCAAATGGAGCAGTAGCCAAGGCAGCACCCGCGCCGGCTTCCGCTGCGGACGACAATCGTCTTCCGCAGCGGAAGCTTTTTTGCATATTTAGAGGCTTGGGATATAATGGGGACAACTCAGGCTGACCGGGAAAGGCGGAGCGGAGAACGCGTTTGAACTCGTGTTCCCACTATATTTTCAAATTCATAGGAACACGAGTGAGGACGAAGCCGGAGATCCACATTCTTAGGTCCGCAACGCAGCCCTACTTTCCCGGGCAGATTGACAATCAATGATAACGGAGGTTCAGCATGGCGGCACGAATTACGGTACTCGGTCTCGGCACGGGAGACGAATCCAAACTGACAATCGGATGTTTCAACAAGCTGAAGTCGGGGCTGCCGCTCTACTTGCGCACCGACCGCCACCCGATGGTGGAACTGCTGCGCCGGCACGGGATCGGCTACACGTCTTTTGACGGCGTCTATGAAGAAGAAGCGGCGTTCGAAGCCGTGTACGAGCGCATCGCGTCGCGTCTTCTCGAGCTTGCCAAGGCAAGCGGAAGCGAGCTCCTGTATGCGGTTCCGGGCCATCCGATGGTGGCGGAGCGCACCGTGCAGCTGCTGCGGGAGCGTTGCCCGGCGGTCGGCGTGGCGCTCGATGTGCAAGGCGGGGAAAGCTTCCTCGACGAAGCGTTTATTCGCTTTGGCTTCGATCCTGTCGAGGGGTTTCGACTGCTGGATGCGACGAATTTCGACACGCGTGGCTTTCAGCCTCATATTCACACGCTGATTACGCAAGTTTACGACACGATGACAGCTTCGGACGTGAAGCTCGGCTTAATGGAAGTGCTGCCTGACGATTATCGGGTTGTCGTGGGCCATTCCCTTGGCGTTGCAGGCGAAGAAATCATCCAGGAAGTGCCGCTTTACGAGCTCGACCGGGTCGTCGGCTACGGCAACCTGTCGCTCGTCTGGGTGCCGCGAAGCGAGCGGGAAGAGCTGCGCAACCGGTCGTTCGAGCGGCTCCAGGAAATCGTGGAAATTTTGCGGAGTCCGGAAGGGTGCCCTTGGGACCGGGAGCAAACCCACAGCAGCATCCGCAAAAACTTGATTGAGGAAACGTACGAGGTGCTGGAAACGATCGATGACGACGATCCGGAAGCGATGTGCGAGGAAATGGGCGACCTGCTGCTGCAAATTATGCTGCACTCGCAAATGGAGGCCGAGGCCGGGACGTTCAACGTGTACGACGTCGTGCAGGCGATTAACGAGAAGCTGATCCGCCGCCATCCGCACGTCTTCGGCGAGCTCGCGGCGCGGACGGCGGACGAGGCGCTCGCCAACTGGCAGCAGATCAAGGACGAGGAGAAGCGCAGGAAAGGCATCGATCCGGCGCAGCAGTCGCTGCTTTCCGGTGTGCCGCGCGATTTGCCGGGCCTGATGAAAGCGTACGAGCTGCAGAAAAAAGCCGCCAAGGTCGGCTTCGACTGGACGGACGCGCGCGACGTCGTCGACAAAATAGAGGAAGAGCTGCGCGAGCTGCAAGAGGTCATGGAGCCCCGCGGCACGGCCGAACAGCGGCTTGACGAGCTGGGCGACCTGCTGTTCGCGGTCGTCAATCTGGCCCGTTTTCTCAAGGTGGACCCGGAAGAAGCGCTGGCTGCGACGAATCGGAAATTTATGCAAAGATTTTCCTATATTGAGCAAAAATTACGTTTAAGCGGCCGGGATTTTGCCCAAACTGACTTACCAGAGATGGAGAATTGGTGGCAGGAAGCAAAAAAACTTGCTCGAAATGTGTCTAGCAAGCAGGAATTTTAGAATGTACAAAGAATACTTAGTTTCGAGCAGGATGAACATGGCAAACCGCCGACGCTCTCCAAAGCGAAGGACGCCCTGCGTCACTTCGAAATACCCAATCTCTTAGGAGGTACATATCGACATGAACAAGACAGATCTGATCAACAACATCGCATCCAAGAGCGGCCTGACGAAGAAAGACGTGGAGACCGTCCTGAACGGCTTCCTCGGCGAAGTGGAAACCGCGCTGTCGAGCGGCGACAAAGTTCAACTTATCGGCTTCGGCACGTTCGAAACCCGCAAGCGCTCCGGCCGTACGGGCCGCAACCCGCAAACCGGCGCTACGATCACGATTAAAGAATCCAAAGTACCTGCTTTCAAAGCAGGCAACAAGCTTAAAGAAGCTGTGAAGTAATGCGTCTCGACAAATTCCTCAAGGTATCCCGACTGATCAAGCGGCGCACCGTCGCCAAGGACGTCTCCGAGCAGGGACGCGTCTGGATCAACGGCCGGGATGCCAAGCCGAGCAGCGCGGTGAAGGAGGGCGACGAGCTGGCAATCCAGTTCGGCCAGAAGAAAGTGACGGTCCGGGTGGAACGACTGACGGAGTCGACCCGCAAGGAAGACGCTGCAACGATGTACACTGTGCTGAAGGAAGAGCCTTTCGGCACATCGCAAGAATAAAAGCAAGACGGTTCCCCTGATTGAAGCGGGGCCGTCTTTTTTTTTTATTGCAGCGCATCGCAGCGTCATGCAAGTTGCTGGTTGCGTCCGTGTTCGGTTATTTCTCGAAAGCTCCTCATTCTTGGACTCGATAAGGTGCCATGTTCTGAACTCGAGAGGGCCCGTGTTCTGAACTCGATAAGGCACCATGTTCTGAACTCGAAAAGTCCCACGTTCTGAACTCAAAAAGTCCCACGTTCTAAACTCGATAAGGTTCCACGTTCTGAACCTGAAAAGTCCCACATTCTCTAATCAGAGACTTAGCGGGCGCTGATTTGGCACGAAAAGTCGCTATACACCGGTTTGCGCCCCAACGTACGCTGACAAAGACATTTGTTCTTTCGACAAAGAATCTCCGTACGCTAGACGCTAGTTTCGACAAAATCGCCCCTGGACAGCGTCATGAAAGTCGCTGATTAGCGCACGCATTCGTTATTTGAGTCGACTGGCGGTGTACTTTTACGAAATAGCCCCTGCCCTCCGGAGGGAACTCAGACATAGCTCAGGCTCGAGAGGGAAATACCTGCGCCTGGTCCTGACCTTCAGAAATGGTGTACACGCTGTTCTAAAACCGGACATCCCCCCATAAGGTAGGTGTAGAGGAGGGGCTAAGCCATGGTCGAACCGAAAGCGCCGAAGCGCCAGGAAATCAAAATGCTGAACCGCAAGCTGCTCGAAATTTCCGGAGTGCTCAATGTGGAAAGCTTTGATAGCGAGGAATTTTTGCTGGAGACGGAATGCGGCTTTTTGATGATTAAAGGACAGAACCTGCACATTAAAAACTTGAGCCTCGATCAGGGACTCGTCGCCATCGAGGGCTACGTGAACGAGCTCGGCTACGTCGACGCACACTCCCCGGATAAGTCCAAGGGATTTCTGGGCAAGCTGTTTAAGTGACGCTGAACGTACAATTCCTGACCCTGTGGATGATGTTCGTCAGCGGGCTCGGCCTCGGCGTGCTGTTTGACGGCATTCGCGTGCTGGCCGGCCAGCTGCGCGTCCCGCGTTGGACGCAGCCGGTGACGGACCTTCTGTATTGGATTTTGGCGACGGTGCTTATTTTCCGTATCCTGTACTGGAGCAACCAAGGGCAGGTTCGGCTGTTCGTCTTCCTCGGGCTTCTGATCGGCATCGTGCTGTATTTCACCGCCATAAGCAGACCCGTCGTCCGCTTTATGCTGTTCTGCATCAATGTAGTGAAGGCGCTGTACCGCTTTCTTGTGAAAACGGTACAGATGGTGATCATCAAACCGATCATTGCCCTGTTCCGTTTTTTTATACTGTTCTTAGGATTTTTGGCGACGGTGGCTATATTCCTGTACAAATTTGTGCTACAATGTCTGTATCCTTTTTGGAAACTGCTCGCGTGGCTCACTCGGCCTTTGTGGCGGCCGCTGCTGAAGCATGTCCGGATCCCGCGGTGGCTGACGGACATCGGCTTCTGGTTCGCCCGCATATGGGCTTGGCTGCGCCGGTGGTTTTAACGGGAAACGACGTTCAAGGACAGGGGGCCGCAACCGAACATGCCTGCTCACGCTGACGCACTGCCTGCGAGTGCCCAACTGAATAAAGGATCGAAGCGCCGCAAGCGCATCTTGGCCTTTTGCGTAGTCGCCTTTCTCACGTGGGCGCTGCCGACCTTCGTTGCGCAGTGGTCCAAGCTGAACCAGAAGACGGCGGAGTTGCAAGCGCTGCAGCAGCAAACGGAGCAGCTGAAGCAGACGAACGAACAGACGAAGCGCGATGTAGCGCGCTTGAACGATAAGGAGTACGTCGAGCAGAAAATTCGGACGGAGCTCCATTGGTATAAGCCGGGGGAGACGGTTTTCCCGGCGAAGAAGCCGAACCCGTAGCGGCGTCCGGCAACAACTTGCGCCCATTTTTGCCAGCCTGTATTGCCGTATCTCCTTACATCAGTTATAATCGGCATAGCCAAGTCTTTCTCAACATTTTAAGGGAGGAACAAGTACCTATATGGCAATTGAAGTGGGCAGCAAGCTAGAGGGCAAGGTGACAGGCATCACTCACTTCGGGGCATTCGTCGAACTCGAAGGCGGTGTCACCGGTCTCGTCCACATTTCGGAAATCGCCGACAACTATGTTAAGGACGTCAACGATCATTTGAAGCTGAACGATATCGTTACAGTGAAGGTGATCAACGTCGACAAGGACGGCAAGATCGGATTGTCTATCAAGCAGACAATCGACAGACCACCTGAAGCTGCTCGACCCGAAAGATCGTTTGGCGGCGGTCCGCGCGGCGGCTTCGGCGGCGGAGATCGCGGTCCGCGCGGCGGCGGTTTCGGCGGAGACCGCGGTCCGAGAGGCGGCGGCCGGGGCGATCGCGGCGGCGCGCCAAGATCGATGTCGTTCGAAGACAAGATGTCCCGCTTCCTGAAGGATAGCGAAGAGCGCATTTCCTCCTTGAAGAAAAATACCGAAGGCAAACGCGGCGGCCGAGGAGCTAGACGCGACTAACCAGCATAAAACGAAACCGCAAGTACGGTACTCCCGCGCTTGCGGTTTTTTGCTTTGTCGGGGCGTGCGCTCGTACGGAAAGACAGCTTGAGCTGAGCGGGTTCCTCTTACGGAAGCGGAAATGGAGCTTGCTGACTGATTCGGCATGAAGAGGCCGGCTTGAAACCTGCAATCGCTTTTGCAGCCTATTGACTTTACCGGAACCCGCTGCAAGATGCGACGGCGCTCCGGACTGAAATCGCCTGCAACAAAAGGCGAGGAGAAAACGAGCCAGACCCGGCGATTCGACGCAGGCTAGGGCTCGGGAGGGATTTTGGCGCGCAGTGTTGCGGCGAAGCACGATTTTCCACTAATTTCCTTGTTTGGCACCTCCCCTTCGACACATTCCCGCCTCATCTGCTGAATATTCCTCTACGCCATCTGACGCCGGGCTCCCCGGCTTAACCCCGAAACGCCGACTGCCGTCTAGGCTCCGCCGCGTTTCGCGCCGGCCGCATTTTTGTCGGAAATCTTTTCGAATCTACCAACTCATTGTGACAAACTTTCCGCTAGATTCCCGCTATGCTAGAGAAACCCAAATCGAGATAGGTGGTGTTGTAAGCGTTATGCTGAAACGAAGTGGTGGTTTCTCATTAGGACTGAGTATGGCGGAAATGTCGGACAAGCTGCGCGGCTCGGCTTCGGAACGGTTCGCCCGGAACCGGTTCGTGCAAGCGCTGGCGGCCCGCAAATGGGCGTTCCTGCTCGTCGGAATGGCGGTGCTGCTTGGCCGTGCCATGATTTTGGAGCAGCTGGCGCCATTCGCCGTGGCGTATTTCGCGGTCATCTATTTCGTGCGCGGCGACTTGCTTCCTTGGGTGGGTGCGGGCCTGTTCGCAGGCAGCTTGTTCGCCGTCCATCCGGAAACCGGGCTCATCGTCACCGAGCTGATCGTCTTTCTCCTCATTCAGAAAGGCGTCGAAAAGTTCGAACGGTCCGACATTTCGAACGCCCCCGTGATGGTATTCCTGACGACGTTCCTCGTCCAGCTGTTTACCGCGCTCGTTCATTCGGGGCTGACGTGGTACGCGGTGATGATGGTAGCCGTGGAAGCCGTCCTCAGCCTCGTGCTGACGCTCATTTTCGTGCAGGCGCTGCCGGTTTTCACCGTCACCCGCAAGAGCTACCATCTGAAGCACGAGGAAATCATCTGTCTCATTATTGTGCTGGCGTCGGTCATGACGGGCACGGTAGGATGGCAGGCCGGTCCGGTCACCCTCGAGCATGTGCTTTCCCGCTATTTGATTCTGCTGTTCGCGCTCGTCGGCGGAGCGCCGCTCGGAGCTTCGGTCGGCGTCATTACCGGGCTGATCCTTAGCCTCGCCGACGCGAACGCCGTGTATCAAATGAGCTTGCTCGCATTCTCCGGCATGCTGGCCGGACTGCTGAAGGAAGGCAAACGGCCGGCCGTCGCTTTCGGCATGCTGGTGGGCTCCTCGATTCTGTCGTTCTATATCGGCAGCGGAGCGAATGTGATTTCCTCGACGTGGGAATCGCTCGCCGCCATCGTCCTCTTTATGCTGACGCCGCGCAGCATCGTGCAAGTGATGGCCAAGTACGTGCCGGGCACGCAGGAAAATCTCAAGTCGCAGCAAGATTATGTGCGCCGCGTGCGCGACTTGACGGCCAGCCGGGTCGAGCAATTTTCCGAAGTGTTCCGCCAGCTCGCCCGCTCGTTCAAACAGGTGACGGTCGACAGCCAAGCGGTGCGGCGGGAAGAAGAGGTCGGCCACTTCATGAACGAGGTCGCCGCGCGGACGTGCGAGTCGTGCTGGAAAAAGAAGCAATGCTGGGAAGACAAGTTCTACGCAACTTACAAATATATGACCGATATGATGACGGAGATCGAGGTGCGCGACGCCGCTTCCAAGGACGGAACGGCGGCCGGAAGCATGACGAAGAAAGACATCCGGCCGGAGTGGAAAAGCTTGTGCGTGCGCACCGATAAAGTGCTGGAAGTGATGAAGCAGCAATACTCCCAGTATAAGAACGACCAGCACTGGAAAAAGCAGATCGTCGACAGCCGCGAGCTCGTCGCCGACCAGCTGAGCGGCGTGTCGCAAGTGATGGAAGATCTGGCCAAGGAGATCAAGCGCGAGGGACAGGAGCTGTTCGTTCAGGAAGAGCAAATCCGCTCCGCGCTCGAGGAGCTGGGGCTGTCCATTCACAGCATCGACATCATTTCGCTCGACGAGGGCAATGTGGAGATCGAGATCATCCACCAGTACACGAAGGGCTTCGACGAATGCCGCAAAATTATCGCCCCGATGCTGTCCGAAATTCTCGGCGAGCATATCGCCGTCAAGCGCGAGGAGCATCTGCCGAAGGGCGAAGGCTACAGCACGGTCGTGTTCGGCTCGGCGAAGGAGTACGAGATCGAGACGGGCATCGCCGGGACGGCGAAGGGCGGCGACCTGCTGTCCGGCGATTCGTTCTCGACCGTCGAGCTCGGCAACGGCAAGTTCGCCGTGGCGCTCAGCGACGGCATGGGCAACGGCGAGCGGGCCAGGGCGGAGAGCCAGGCGGCGCTGACGATTTTGCAGCAGCTGCTGCAGTCGGGCATGGACGAGCGGCTCGCCATCAAGTCGGTCAATTCGGTCCTGATGCTGCGCTCGACCGACGAGATTTTCGCGACGGTGGATTTGGCGTTGATTGATCAGTATAACGCGAAGACGACGTTTCTGAAGATCGGCTCCACCCCGAGCTTCATCAAACGCGACAAGGAGGTGCTGGTCATTTCGGCCAACAACTTGCCGGTCGGCATCGTGCAGGAACTGGACATCGATCTCGTCTCGCTGCAGCTGGAGCCGGGGGATACGCTCGTCATGATGACCGACGGGGTGTACGACGCGCCGGGCCATGCGGTCAACAAAGAACTGTGGATGAAACGGATGGTGCTCGAGATCGAAGCGGATACGCCGCAGGAGTTCGCGGATTTGCTGCTCGAGCGCATCGTCCGCTACCAGCAGGGCGACATCCAGGACGACATGACGGTCGTCGTCGCGCGCATCGAGAAATACCGGCCGGAGTGGGCGACATTCCGCTGGCCCGGGCTGCAGCGCATCGAGCGGCCGCGGACAGTCAGTTAGCGTTACAATAGGTTGAGGGCTTGCGGCGGGGGCGCCGCAGGCCTTTTTTTCGTTTAGGAAGCTGGGATTTTTTGTAGCCGTGCGCTCGGGCTTGCGTTGAAGAAGTTCAGGCCGTTGGAATTGGTCCAATGTTTTTCCTTCCGCTTTCTTGGGTGAGAGGGCTTCGTTGGAAACCGTCCAACTAAAAGCCGTATATTGCCTTCAAAAACAAGTTGCGAGGTTTTTTCGTTGGTATAAATCCAATGGAGAGCACGGAAAAGCTGCTTTCAACTTTAAAACATTGGATGAAATCCAGTCGCGGATCGGAGGCGGAGAAAGCTAGATTATGAGATTGTCCGAGTTCGCCCCTCTTGCCCTTCACCTCTCCCCTCACTTGCCCCCTTTTTTGAACCCTAGCCGCGAATCATGGTATGCTTACGAATAATAGAATGGGCGAACGGCCTAATCGTACGAAGGAGGACCCGTCATGACCTGGAAAATGGCGCGCATCGCCCTTGTCGCTCTGCTGACCGCCATGCTGCTCGCCGGCTGGCTGCTATGGCTGCGCCTTGCGCCGTCCGTGCCGCCCGACGCCGTCGCGCTGCGCGGCAAGCTGCTGCCTGCGGCCAGCGTGCCGGCAGCGACAGCGGCTAACGGTGCGGCTTGGGTCGCCGAAGTCCGGGTGGGGCGCAGCGCTGCGGACACGACGCCGCCAAAGGCAGATGCGGAAGGGACGGATATCGTCTATGTGTACGTACCCGGTTACCAAGCGGTCCGCTACGATATTGCTGAAGACAACCGGCCAGGGGCGCTGCGCATGCAGGGTACGCCTGCCCTGCACAAACAAGTGCTGGCCATGCTGCAAAACATCGGCGTCCCTGCAACCGAAGCGGAGCTGACGGAGCAAGGCTTCTCCTATGTCGGCCAGCAAGCCGGCTACACGGCCCGCGTCTGGTTGAAGCCGAGTGCGGCGGCGGGCGGCGCCGAAGCCGGCGGGGGCGTGTCCGGGGCAGCCGCATCCCCCTCTCCGGCTACGCCGTCTATATCCACCAGGAGCGGAAACTGGGCAAAAACGTGAGCTGGACGAAAGCGGTCAAATTGACGCCGTAACGGTTAGCCTCTGGCTTATTTGTCCATACTGGTACTAGATTGCTAGAACGTTGCCAGTATCAGGAGGCAAGTGGAGGCGGATGATGATGAAACAAATCATTCTGATTACCGACGGATGCTCGAACGTGGGGGTGAGCCCGGTCATCGCGGCGGCGCATGCCAAAGCGGAAGGGATTACCGTGAACGTGATCGGCGTCATCGATCAAGGGGAGCTCGGCCTCCTCGGTGCTGAAGAAATCGGCGAAATCGCCGGCGCCGGCGGCGGGATGAGCCGGATCGTGAAGCAGACGGAGCTGACGCAGACGATTCAGATGATGACGCGCAAAACGGTGACGCAAACGATTCAGCAGGCGGTTAACAAAGAGCTGCAGCACATTCTCGGCGATGGCGGCGGCGATCTCGAACGGCTTCCGCCGGACAAGCGCGCGCAAATCGTGCACGTCATCGACGAGTTGAGCGAGACGACCAAGCTGCAAGTGGCGCTGCTCGTCGATACGAGCGCCAGCATGAAGCCGAAGCTGGCGGCGGTGCGCGAAGCGATTCGCGATCTGCTGCTCAGCCTCAAATCGCGCGCGGGCAGCAGCCGGCTCGCCGTGTTCCATTATCCGGGCAGCATCCCCGGCGAAGAGGTGGAGATGGACAGCGGCTGGACGACAGAGCTTGCGCACATCCCCAAAATGTTCTATAAAATAAACATGAAGGGGACAACCCCGACGGGTCCGGCTTTGCTTCGCGTCACCCAATACGTTGCCGGCCGCGGCCGGGATGACGGCGAACGAGCGGGCGAGAACGCGGCCCCGCCGGCTTCAACTTTAGCGCCGTATGGCAAGGACGGAATGCTCAGTGACTACGTGGTCTGACATTACCGTTGCGCCCGGCACGCTCGTGAAGGGCGTCTGGCGCGGCGGCGTTTACCGCATCGAGCGGCTGCTCGGCGAAGGCGCCAACGGACGAGTGTACTTGGTCCGCAAAGGAAATACCCCGTATGCGCTCAAAATGGGCTTTGACCCGCTGGATCACCAGATGGAGGTCAACGCTCTTTTGTCTTTGTCCAGACAGTCGGCTTCGTGGCGTCGTTTTTTTCGCGAGTCGGACGATGCCGAGCTGGACGGCCGCCGCATTCCGTTTTTTGTGATGAAGTACATTGACGGCGTCAACATCCGTGAATTTTTAAAGCGGAAAGGCAGCATGGACTGGATCTACGTCATCGGCCACAACCTGCTGTCCCGGCTGGCGGAGCTGCATAAGCACGGCTGGATTTATGCCGATATGAAGCTGGAAAACATATTGGTGTACGGGTACGCCGGGGTCGAGCTGATCGATTACTGCGGCCTGACGGCCAAAGGCCGCGCGGTCAAGCAGTTTACGGAGCTGTACGACCGCGGGACGTGGAACGCCGGCGACCGCGTCGCGGAAGATTCGTACGACTTGTTCGCTTTTGCCGTTTTGATGCTCGCCGCCACAGATCAAACGCGCAAGCTCCATTCGTTCCAGCATATGCTGCCGCAAAACCGCACCGTCGACATGCTGCTCGAAATGGCGCGGGAGAACCCGCATACGGCGCGCTTGTACGGATGGTTCAAGCAGGCGCTGGAAGGAACGTTCGTCTCGTCGCAGCAGGCGCTCGCCCTATGGCGCAAGCTCGTGCTCGATCGAAACATGCGGGGGCCGCGCGACACGGGAATAGCGGCGCCGTGGCTGAAAGTGTGCTTCGCCGCCTCGATTATGCTATGCGTCGGAACGGTGTGTTATTTTTGGCTCGCCTGATGCGGCGGGTTCCAATTTGAAAGGAATGGACATGGATCTCGTTACCCGTACGGAGCGGCGCATACGCGCCGCCGGTTGCTGTCGCAAGGAGATGCCGTTGTCGTGGCCGTCTCGGGTGGACCCGATTCGGTGGCGCTGCTGCATGTCCTTTTTGCTTTGTCCAAACGGCCGGAATGGGGCTGGCGGCTCGTCGTGGCGCATGTCGAGCACGGCTTCCGCGGCGCCGAGTCGGCCGCGGAGGCCGATTATGTCGGGGAGCTCGCCGCCGAGCTGGGCTTGCCGTTCGCGCTGAAACGGCTCAATATGCCGGCCGAGCTCGCCGCCGCGGGCGGCAACGCGCAAGCCCTCGCCCGCGAGCGCAGATACGAATTTTTGCATGAAACGGCCCGGCAGTATGGAGCCGGCAAAATCGCCCTCGCCCATCATGCCAACGATCAGGCCGAGACGGTGCTCATGCGCGTGCTGCGCGGCACCGGGGTTTCCGGCCTGGCCGGCATACCGGAACGCAGGCGCGAAAAAAAAGTGGAACTGATTCGTCCTTTTTTACGTATATACAAGTCAGAGATTATCGAGTATGTTCGCTCGAATCATCTTCGCTTCTACGTAGACAGCAGCAACGAGTCGATGAAGTACGAGCGCAACCGCATCCGGCTGGAGGCGCTGCCGTTTTTGTCCCGCTACAATCCGCAGCTTCCGGCGGCGCTGGGGCGGCTGGCGGAGACGGCGGCGGACGACGACGCCTACATGGAGCAGGAGGCGCAAGCGGCTTTCGCGCGAATCGTCTCCGCCGGCGGCGGCGACCCTCCCGTTTATGCGCTGGAACGGGCGGCTTTTGCCGGGCTCCATGTTGCTTTACAACGGCGCATTATTAAACTAATATTAAGTTGTCTTGATTCCGGGGCAATGGCGGATTTTACCGTTTTGGAGCAATCGCGGCGCGCCATCGTTCAGGCCGACACGCCGCAGCTGGCGCTCGATCTCGGCGGCGGCTGCCGCCTTGTCCGCGAATACGAACGGATCGAGTTCCGGAGAGGGACTGACGCATCGGCGCAGTCGGTTTCTTACCATTATAAAATGGGCGAAGGGGAGCGGCTTCTGCCGATTCCGGAAATCGGAGCGGAGCTCCGCGTCGAGCCTGTTTCGGCCGTAAGCCTGACCGATTCGGACGGCTTGGCTGAAGCGGGAGCGGGGAGCGCCGTTTTCGCTGCCGACCGGCTGGCGTTTCCGCTTACGGTGCGCACTCGCCGGTCCGGCGACCGCATGCGTCCGTTTGGATTAAACGGCTCCAAAAAGGTAAAAGATATTTTCATTGACGAGAAAGTGCCGCAGCATTTGCGCGACCGGATGCCTATCGTGGCCGATGCCGAGGGGCGCATCATTTGGATTCCCGGCGTGAAACGGTCGGATATCGCCGCCGCCGGGGAAGCGGAGGAGCGGCTCGTCCGCCTGACGCTGTCCCGTATGCGCGAACCCGCGTCTTCATATTTTACTTTAGGGGGTCCTTCCTTGCTTCACGACATTCAAGAGGTGCTCTACAGCGAAGAACTTATTCAAGCCAAGATCAAGGAGCTCGGCGAAACGTTGTCCCGCGATTACGAAGGCCGCAACCCGCTCGTCATCTGCGTGCTCAAAGGCGCCTTCATCTTCATGGCGGATCTCGTCAAGCGCATCACCGTGCCGATCGAGATCGATTTCATGGCGGTATCGAGCTACGGCGCGTCCACCAAGTCGTCGGGCGTCGTGAAGATTATGAAAGATTTGGATATTCCTGTGGAAGGCCGCGACATTTTGATCGTGGAAGACATTATCGACAGCGGGCTGACACTTAGCTACTTGATCGACGTGCTCGAACGCCGCAACGCGCGGTCGGTGGCCGTCGTTGCGCTGTTTGACAAGCCGACCGGCCGCTCGGTGGAGCTGGAGCCGGATTACAAGGGCTTCGTCATTCCGGACGCGTTCATCGTCGGCTACGGATTGGATTATGCGGAGAAATACCGCAACCTGCCTTTCGTCGGGATCTTGAAGCCGGAGATTTATACCCGTTAAGATGGATTATTCACGATACACAAGAGGGGCTTTGTCTCGAGAGGAGGTAGGGGGATGAATCGGATCATCCGGAACACCGGATTTTATTTGCTTATTTTTTTAGTCACGGTCGGTATCGTCCACTTCATCAGCCAACAGAACGATCAGAAGGAACAGATTCCGTACGATCAATTCCGCAAGGAATTGGCGAAGGAAAACGTGGAGTCCGTCACAGTCAAATTCGACGGCTACACGTACTTGATCAACGGGAAATATAAAAACCCGCCCAGCCCGGAACGGAAAAACTTCGTAACCCGCGGCCCTGCGGAAGACCGGGTCATCGCCGCAATCGAAAGCCACGACGTATCCGAGGAATACCTCAAGATGGACGGCGACAGCGTCTGGATCAGCTTCCTGACGTCGATCATCCCGTTCGTCATCATCTTCATCCTGTTCTTCTTCCTGCTGAACCAAGCGCAGGGCGGCGGCGGCAAAGTGATGAACTTCGGCAAAAGCCGCGCCCGTCTATATAACGAAGAGAAGAAGCGGGTCACGTTCGAGGACGTGGCCGGTGCGGACGAAGAGAAGCAGGAGCTCGTCGAAGTCGTCGAATTCCTCAAAGATCCGCGCAAGTTCTCGGCGGTCGGGGCCCGCATTCCGAAAGGCGTGCTGCTCGTCGGTCCTCCGGGTACCGGTAAAACGCTGCTCGCCCGAGCTGTAGCCGGCGAGGCCGGCGTACCGTTCTTCAGCATCTCGGGCTCCGACTTCGTGGAAATGTTCGTCGGCGTCGGCGCCTCCCGCGTCCGCGACCTGTTCGAAAACGCGAAGAAAAATTCGCCGTGCATCATCTTCATCGACGAGATCGACGCCGTCGGACGCCAGCGGGGCGCAGGCCTCGGCGGCGGCCACGACGAGCGCGAGCAGACGCTCAACCAATTGCTCGTCGAGATGGACGGTTTCGGCGCGAACGAAGGCATCATTATTATCGCCGCGACGAACCGCCCGGATATTCTCGACCCGGCGCTGCTCCGCCCGGGACGCTTCGACCGGCAAATTACGGTCGACCGTCCGGACGTGAAAGGTCGCGAAGCGGTACTCAAAGTTCACGCTCGCAACAAGCCGCTGGCGAAAGACGTCAAGCTCGATTCGCTCTCCCGTTATACGACAGGCTTTACCGGAGCCGATCTGGAGAACCTGCTTAACGAAGCGGCCTTGATCGCTGCGCGGCGCAACCGCCGCGACATCTCGATGGCCGAGATCGAGGAAGCGTTCGACCGCGTCGTCGTCGGCACGCAGAAGAAGAGCCGCGTCATCTCCGAGCGGGAGAAGCGCACGGTCGCTTACCACGAAGCAGGCCACGCCATCGTCGGCTACCACGTCGAGAACGCCGATATGGTGCACAAAGTCACGATCGTTCCGCGCGGCCGCGCCGGCGGCTATGTGATGATGCTGCCCAAAGAAGGCGAAGACCGGATGATGCAGACGAAGAGCGAGCTGCTCGACAAAATTACCGGTCTGCTCGCAGGCCGCGTCTCCGAGGAGCTGTTCATCGGCGAAATCGCGACAGGCGCTTACAGCGACTTCCAGAAAGCGACAGAAATCGTTCGCCGCATGATTATGGAATTCGGCATGAGCGACAAGCTGGCCCCGATGCAGTTCGGCAATACGCAGGGAGCCGTGTTCCTCGGCCGCGATATCGGCCACGAGCAAAACTACAGCGATGCGATCGCTTACGAAATCGACCTGGAAATGCAGTCGATCATCCGCAATTGCTACGCCCGGGCGAAAGAAATTTTGAGCAAGCACGGGGACCAGGTGCACCTGCTGGCGAAGACGCTGCTCGAGAAAGAGACGCTCGACAAGGACGAGATCATCGCCCTGCTGGAGAACGGATCGATCGACGGCAAGGACGGCGGCGAACCGCCGGCTGCCGGCTCCGCTCCGGCAGACGGGGAAGATGTCAAAGTCAACATTCAGAGCCAGGATCAGAATGGGCCTAGCAATAAGCTCGATTTTGACAAAGATCCGGAGAAAACCGAAGAGTAAGTGATGCGATTCACAATCCGGCGTGCGGCCTCGAGCGGCGCCGGATTTTTTGCCGTTTTGCGCGTTTTTTGATCATTGACACGCAGCTAAGCGAAGTGTAAAGTAGGTGTAAACTTTCGATCATCCCATTGTATAAACCTGTCTTGCTAAACGGCAATTTGCGCGAACATACTAGGATTAAAAGGGAAGCTCAGGTGAACAGGGCAGAGCTTAATCAGGAGGGGAAGCGGCATGGCCATGACGATGGAAGCGCTGGCGCAGGAGCGCAAAGCGGAGCAAAACCGCGAGCTCAAGGAACGCATTGCGCAGCTGAAAAAAGAAAGAAACGCCATCATTCTGGCGCATTATTATCAGCGGGACGAAATTCAGGAGATCGCCGATTTCCGCGGCGACTCGTTCTTGCTGGCGCAGAAGGCGGCGCAAACCGACGCCGATGTGATCGTATTTTGCGGCGTCCATTTCATGGGGGAGAGCGCGAAAATTCTCGCTCCGATCAAGAAAGTGATCATTCCCGACGAGCGCGCCGGCTGCCCGATGGCCGATATGGTCAACGTGGAAGGGTTGAAAGCGCTGAAGCGGCAGCATCCGAACGCCAAAGTCGTCGCTTATATTAACACGTCTGCGGATATTAAAGCCGAAACGGACATTTGCTGCACGTCGCGAACGCCGTAAAAGTGGTCAATTCCGTAGACTCGGACGAGATCATTTGGGTCCCGGATAAAAATTTGGGCGACTATGTATCAAAATTCACAAACAAAAAAATGATCATCTGGGAAGGCTACTGCAACACTCACGACATGCTCACGGTGAAGGACGTCGAGGAGATGAAGGCGATGTACCCGAACGCGCAGTTCGTCGTCCATCCCGAATGCCGGCCCGAAGTCGTCAAGCTCGGCGATTTTGTCGGCAGCACGACGGCCATCATCAAATATTGCCGCGAATCGGACTGCCAGGAATTCATCGTCGGCACCGAGGACGGCACGGGATATCAGCTGCGGAAGGACAGCCCGCATAAGACGTTCCATTTTGCCACCAAATATCTCGTCTGTCCGAACATGAAAGTGAATAATTTGAAGAAAGTCGCGCGCTGCCTGGAGACGATGCAGCCGGAAATTTTCGTGCCGGAAGACGTCGCAAACAAGGCCCGCCTTTCCTTAGAGCGCATGCTGCAAGTGAAGTAGCATGCGCTACTTCTTGCCCCGAGGGTGTGATAGAGACATGTTTCCACGCTATTTGGTCGATTTCGATATCGAGCGGCTGCCGCGTGTGCGCACGAACGTCATCGTGATCGGGGCCGGCATCGCCGGGCTGTTCACCGCGATTAAGGCGAGCGAGACGAAATCGGTGCTCATGATCACGAAGAAGTCCTTGCTCGACAGTAATACCCGCTACTCGCAAGGCGGCATCGCCGCGGTCATCTCCGACGAGGATTCGCCGGAATATCACCGCCAGGATACGCTAGTGGCGGGCGCCGGTTTATGCGACCCGGCGGCGGTCGATGTGCTCGTCCATGAAGGTCCGGCGGGGGTGCGGGACTTGATCCGCATGGGCACGCAGTTTGACGAGGAGAACGGCGAGTTGGCTCTGACGAAGGAAGGGGCGCACAGCCATCGCCGCATTTTGCATGCGCATGGGGATGCGACCGGAGCGGAAATTGTCAGGTCATTGTCGGAGCGGACGAAGCAGGATCCGAACATCGAGCTGTGGGACGATCATTATGTGATCGACCTGCTGACCGAGGACGGGGAATGCCGGGGCGCGCTCGTGCAAAAGCCGGACGGCCAGCGCGTCGTCGTGGAAGCGGATGCGACGATTTTGTGCACGGGCGGCGCGGGGCAGTTGTTCCGCTATACGACGAATCCGGATATTGCGACAGGCGATGGCATTGCGATCGCGCTGCGCGCCGGGGCGGAGATCCGCGACATGGAATTTATCCAGTTCCACCCGACGGCGCTCTGTTACCCTGGCGCTCCGCGCTTCCTCATCTCCGAGGCGGTGCGCGGCGAGGGTGCAGTGCTTCGCAACATGAAGGGCGAGCGGTTTATGGAAAAATACCATGAGCAGCTGGAGTTGGCGCCGCGTGATGTGGTGGCGCGGGCAATCGTGAGCGAGATGGAAGCGACGAAGTCGACGTTCGTCTATATCGATATTACGCACGAATCGGAGGAGCTGGTGAAGCGCCGCTTCCCCACAATCTACGATTTCTGCTTGCAGTACGGGCTCGATCTGGCGACGGACTGGATTCCGGTCGCGCCTGCTGCACACTATATAATGGGCGGAGTGAAGACCGACCTGCACGGCGAGACGGCCGTGAAGCGGCTGTTCGCCTGCGGCGAGGTATCGTCGACCGGCGTGCACGGAGCGAACCGGCTCGCGAGCAATTCGCTGTCGGAGGCGATCGTGTTCGGCCGCCGCATTATCGAACGCATCGCTGCGCTGCCGCCGCTTGAACGGGGACCGCAGCAGCTGCGCGTTGCAACGCACCGGCAGGAACCGCCCCGGCAGGCGGTGGTGGAGAAAAGACTGAAGCTGCAGAAGGTCATGCTGCGCGAAGCGGGCTTTAAGCGGGATGCCAAAGGGCTTCAGCGCGGGATTGACGAGCTGAAGCGGCAGATGTCGTTCTTCGAAGGCGTCTTTTCGAAACGGGAAGAGTATGAATTTGCCAATTTATTGACTTGTGCTATGCTTACTATAAAAGCCGCTCTGCGACGCGAAGAGAGCCGGGGCGGACATTACCGCGCAGATTTTCCGGCGCGGCGCGACGACGAGTGGATTCGCCATATCGTCTTCCGCCTGACGCCGGAAGGGGAGCTTAAGGAGAGCGTACAAGATGCTGGAGCTGAACCGCGAACGGCTGCGCCGCAGCATTGAGCTGTGGCTGGAAGAAGACATCGGCACGGGCGACGTCACGACGATGACGACGATTCCGGCCGAGGCGCAGGGCAAAGGAATTATTCATGTGAAGGAAAACGGTCTCGTCGCCGGCTTGCCGGTCGCCGAGGCCGTCTTTGAGACGGTTGACCCGCAGCTGGGCTTCACCGCCAAGGTGCAGGAAGGCGCTGCGGTAACGAAGGGTACGGTGCTGGCGGAGGTTGAGGGCTCCGTCCGCAGCATTTTGCTCGGGGAAAGGCTGGCTTTGAACTTGATGCAGCGCATGTCCGGCATCGCCACCCGCACGCGGGAGTATGTCGAGGCGCTGGGTGGGCTGCCGACGCGGCTGGTCGATACGCGCAAAACGACGCCGGGGCACCGGATGCTGGAAAAGTACGCGGTGCGAGTCGGCGGCGGACATAATCACCGGTTCGGCTTGTATGACGCGGTCATGATCAAGGACAACCATATTAAAGGGGCCGGCGGTATCGGGGCCGCAATCCGCGCCGCGCGTGCGAACATTCCGCACACGATGAAAATCGAGATCGAGGTCGAATCGCTGGACCAGCTGCGGGAAGCGCTCGCCGCCGGGCCCGACATCGTGATGCTCGACAATATGGCGCCGGAGCTCATGCGCGAAGCGGTCGCCGTACTGAAAGCGCAGGCTCCGCATATTGTAGTAGAGGCATCGGGCTCGGTCACGCTGCAGACGATCCGGCAAATCGCGGAGACGGGCGTCGACGTCATCTCCGTCGGCAGGCTCACGTATTCGGTCCAGTCGCTGGACATCAGCCTCGATCTGAACGAGCGGAAAGGAGCGGCCGCGCCGTGATTCTCGTCATCGACGTCGGCAATACGAACATCGTCCTCGGCGTCTACGAGGGCAAGAAGCTGCTGCACCATTGGCGCCTGAGCACGAACCGCTCGGCGACGGTCGACGAGTACGGCATGATGATCGTCGGCCTGTTCAGCCATGCCGGAATAAAGATCGGCGACATCGACGGCGTGATCATTTCTTCTGTCGTGCCGCCGCTTATGTTTGTTTTGGAAAGCCTCTGTGTACAATATATGAATCGGACGCCATACATCGTCGGCCCGGGCATCAAGACGGGGCTCAACATCCGCGTCGAGCACCCGCGCGAGGCCGGGGCCGACCGGATTGTGAACGCGGTGGCGGCTATCGAGCTTTACGGGCCGCCTTGCATCGTTGTCGATTTTGGAACGGCAACGACGTACGACTACATCGACGAGCGGGGACAGCTCATCGGCTGCGCCATTGCTCCAGGCATCGCCATCTCTACCGAGGCGCTTTATCAGCGGGCCGCGAAGCTGCCGCGCATCGAGCTGGTGAAACCGAAAAGCGTCATCGGCCGCAATACGGTTACGGCGATGCAGGCAGGTATTATTTTCGGCTATGTCGGCCAGGTGGACGGCATCGTCGAGCGCATCAAGCGCGAATTCGCGACCAGTCCCTACGTGGTGGCGACCGGGGGCTTTGCGGAGCTTATCGCCGGGGAGTCGGCAACAATCCGGACGGTGAATCCGTTATTAACGTTACAAGGATTGCAAATTATTTACGAGCGAAATATGAAAGACAGCGAGCGGGGGACTTAGGAGGAAATGGGAGATTATCTGATCAGAGGTACGGCGCTAGACGGACGGGTGCGCGCTTTGGCCGTGCTGACGACCGGGATTACCGAGGAGCTGCGGCGCCGCCACGACACGTCGCCGGTCGCTACGGCGGCGCTGGGACGAGCGGCGGCGGCGGCGCTCATGATGGGCGCGATGTTGAAAGGAAAAGAGAAGCTGACGGTGCAAATTCAGGGCGGAGGGCCGATCGGCAAAATCGTGGTCGATGCGAACGCGGCAGGCGACGTGCGCGGCTATGTCGACAACCCGTACGTCGACCTTCCGCCGAATGCGGCGGGCAAGCTGGACGTCGCCGGGGCGGTCGGGACCGAAGGCTCTCTGTCCGTGACCAAGGACCTTGGCCTGAAGGAGCCTTATCGCGGCAGCGTACCGCTTATTTCCGGCGAGCTGGCGGAAGATTTCACGTATTATTTCGCGTCTTCGGAGCAGACGCCATCTGCCGTCGCACTTGGCGTCCTTGCCGATCGCGACGTATTCGTGCGCGCCTCCGGCGGCTTTATCATTCAGCTGCTCCCTGGGCTGAGCGATGCCGAGATCGGCGAGATCGAAGCGCAGCTGGCGGCTATTCCGCCGGTGACGGCGCTGCTCGACAGCGGCAAGACGCCGGAGGACATTTTGCGCCGGGTGCTGCCGGACGTTCAGGTGCTCGAACGGATGGACGTGCGCTTTCACTGCACGTGCACGAAAGAGCGCATCGAACAGGCGCTGCTCTCGCTTGGCAAAGAGGAGCTGCAGGCGATTTTGGACGAGGAAGGGTTCGCCGAAGCGCTATGCCATTATTGTAACGAAGCGTACCGCTTCGATGAAGCCGACCTGCGCCGAATTATCGCCCAGCTCGGGTAAAGCGGGGGCATAAAGGCCGCCAAGCGGCCGACGGATACATAAGAGAATAGCAGGGAGAACGCAATGGTGACTACGAAGCGACTATGGGCATTTGTCGCGCTCGAAGCGCTCGTCATCGCGGCGCTCATCGCGGTGCTGGCGGTTCGCGGCGGCGAAAAAGGGGGCAGCGCCGGAGCCGGGCCTGCGCCCGCCGCCTCGAACGGAGGCGGCAATGCGGCGGAAGGAAGCGGCGGCGCCGCTGCAAAAACAGTGGCTCGGATCGACGGCCACACGTTCACGATGGGCGAGCTGCAAGGAGAGCTGAGCAAGCGGTACGGCGCTACGCTGCTCAATCAACTGCTGGACCGGCAGGCGATCATGCTGGAAGGGAAGGCGCTCGGCATCGGCGTTTCGCCGGAAGACATCGACAAAGAGCTGAAGCGGATGCAGCAAGGCTATGAGAACGAAGCGCAATTTTACGATTCGATGAAAAAGCAGCTCGGCATGACCCGCGATCAAATTCGCGAGGACACGCTGTATAAGCTGCTGCTCGAGCGGATCGCCACCCGCAACGTGAAGATCGGCGACGATGAAGTGGACGCTTATATCCGCGAGCATCCGGAAGAGTTCGAGCGCAACGTGGAGCTGCATCTGGCGCAGATCATATCGGCTTCCAAGGAGCTGGCCGACAAAGCTTACGCGGAGCTGGCCAAAGGGGCGGATTTCGCCGTCGTCGCCCGGGACCGCTCGCTGGACGAGGCTACCGCAAGCGGCGGGGGCGATCTTGGCTGGGTGGAGGAGGACGATCCGTTCGTCCCGGCGCCACTCATGAAGGCGGCCCAAACGCTTAAGCCGGGGACGTATTCCCGGCCGGTCGCGCTGGACGGCGGCCGTTACGGCATCGTCCAGCTCATGGAGCGCCGGCAAAAAAAGTCGGCGGATCCGCAGGCGATCCGCGAGCAGGTGCGCAAGCAGCTGGCGCTCAGCGCTGCCCCGCCGCTGCAAGATCTCGTCAAGCAATTGCGGGATAAATACCACGCCGACATTATCGATCCTGCTTTCAATATGTAGCTTCAGCGCCCTCCCCATGCAGGCCGTGGATACAGTTGACATCGGACCTACCGACTGATAATATGAGAGTATAATACCTAGTGCTTTACTCGGATATTGCAGCGCATTGAACTTATCCATTTAGGAGGGACTTTGTCATGGCTAAATTAGTGCAAAACGTAACGCAATTAATCGGCGATACTCCGCTCGTTCGACTGAACCGCGTCGTTCCGGAAGGCAGCGCGGAAATTTACGTCAAGCTCGAATACCAAAACCCCGGCTCCAGCGTGAAGGACCGGATCGCCATCGCGATGATCGAAGAAGCCGAGAAGGAAGGCACAATCAAGCCGGGCGACACGATTATCGAGCCGACGAGCGGCAACACCGGGATCGGGCTGGCGATGGTGGCTGCGGCGAAAGGCTACAAAGCGATCATCCTCATGCCGGAGACGATGTCGATCGAGCGCCGCAACTTGCTGCGCGCTTACGGCGCGGAGCTGATCCTGACGCCGGGAGCGGAAGGCATGAAAGGAGCTATCCGCCGCGCCGAAGAGCTGGTGGCGGAAAATCCGAACTACTTCATGCCGCAGCAGTTCAAAAATCAGGCGAACGTGAAAATTCACCGCGAAACGACCGGACCGGAAATCGTCGAAGCGATCAAAGGCCATGACGGCAAGCTGGACGCTTTCGTGGCCGGCGTAGGCACCGGCGGCACAATTACCGGCGCGGGCAGCGTCTTGAAAGATAACTTCCCGGGCATCAAAATCGTAGCTGTCGAGCCCGCCGCTTCGCCGGTATTGTCCGGCGGCCAGCCGGGTCCGCACAAAATCCAAGGTCTCGGCGCGGGCTTCGTACCGGACATTCTGAATACTTCCGTTTACGACAAAGTGATTCAGGTCGAGAACGAGCAAGCCTACGAAACGTCCCGCCTCGTCGCTAAAGAGGAGGGCATCCTTGGCGGCATTTCCTCCGGCGCAGCGATTTACGCCGCGCTGCAAGTCGCGAAGGAGCTCGGCGCCGGCAAACGCGTCGTTGCCGTCGTGCCGAGCAACGGCGAACGCTACCTCAGCACGCCGCTGTATCAATTCGAAGAATAAGGCGCAGGCTTTGTGCCGCGCGTTTCGACGGAGCCCTTCGGCCGAAAGCCGGAGGGCTTTTCCTTTTGCCAGCACTGACGTATACTAAGGACTAAACTTATAGAGAAGCAGGGGGAGGAGCCGGTGAACGTCACGACTCCGGAGCAATGGGACATATGGGCGGAGCAAAGAGCCGACGCGGAGGGAAGGGTGTACACCGGGCTTCCTTATGTGGCGGCATTTCCGCTTGAAGAAGGGCTGCCCGCGACCTGGGAACGCGCATGGCAGCTGGCCGGACCGGAATCGTTCGTCTTTGAGAGCGGGCGCACCGGCTCCTACACTTACCTTGGTTTGAAGGCGAAGTCTGTAATCACAGGCAGCGGCTTGGAGGCGACGGTCACGGACGAATCCGGCAGCTCCTACACGGTGCGCGGCACGCCGCTTGAGCTGGTGAAGCAGTGGCACCGTCGTTGCTATGCGCCTCCCGTGCCCGACGCTCCGCCGTTTCTGGGCGGATGTGCCGGCTTCTGGGGCTATGACGTCGCCCGCTCGCTGGAGAAGCTGCCCGCTGGCGCCGCTCCCGACGAGACGATGCCCGATTACGCCTTCCTCCTTGTCGACGAGCTGTGGATTTACGATCACCGCAAGCGGAAGCTCTTTATTTCCGTTCTCAAAAAGCTGCGCCCCGGCATCTCGGCGCGCACGCTGTATCTGGAAGCGGAGCAACGTGCGAAGCAGATGTACGCGCAGTGGCAAGACATCGCCGCTGCCGGCCGGGAACCGGCGGTGCAGGAGCGGCTCAACCGCATCCGGCAAGCGATCCGGAGCGGCCTGCACGATATCGATCCGGAGCGGCTGGACGGCATGGAACGTTCTTTCACGAAGGAAGCGTTCATGCGGGCGGTGGAACGGATTCGGTCGTACATCGGCGCCGGAGACGTTTTTCAAGTGAATTTGTCGACGCGTCAGACGCGCAAGCTGCAGGTCAGCCCGGAGGCAGTGTATGAAACATTGCGCCTTGTTAATCCGTCTCCATATATGGGGCTCTTACGTCTTCGGGACTTAAAGCTGGTGTCCTGCTCGCCGGAGCTGCTCGTCCAGCTGCACGGCACGAAGCTGCGCACAAGGCCGATCGCCGGCACCCGGCCGCGCGCCTTGGGCGGCGATGCCGACGCCAAGCTGTCCGAGGAGCTGCTGCTGAACGAAAAGGAGCGGGCCGAGCACATTATGCTCGTCGACCTGGAGCGCAACGACCTCGGCCGCATTTCGCGCTACGGCACCGTCAAAGTGGACGAGCTGATGGCGATCGAGCGCTATTCGCACGTCATGCACATCGTGTCCGAGGTGAGCGGCGAGCTGGCGCCCGGCAAAGACGCTTTCGACGTCATTGCCGCCACGTTCCCCGGCGGGACGATTACGGGCGCACCGAAAGTGCGCACGATGGAAATTATCGAAGAGCTCGAACCGGTGCGGCGCGGGCCTTATACGGGCTCGATGGGCTGGATTGACTCGGGCGGCAATATGGAATTTAATATACTTATACGCACGCTTGTCGCCCGGAACGGAATCGGCTGGGTGCAGGCAGGCGCCGGTATCGTTATCGACTCCGTACCGGACAAAGAGTATGCCGAATCGCTGAACAAAGCCAAAGCGCTGTGGAAAGCCATTATGCTAACGGAGGAACAAGCCCATGATTCTCGTGATCGATAACTACGACTCGTTTACGTACAATTTAGTGCAGTATCTCGGCGAGCTCGGGGAAGACGTCGTGGTGCGACGCAACGACGAGATCGACCTCGCGGGTATCGAGGCGCTCCGTCCCGACCATATTCTCATCTCGCCGGGGCCGTGCACGCCGAACGAAGCGGGCATCAGCCTGGCGCTCATCGACCGTTTTAAAGGGAAAATTCCGATACTGGGCGTCTGCCTCGGCCATCAATCGATCGGCCAGGCGTTCGGCGGCGAAGTGGTGCGGGCCGAGCGGCTCATGCACGGGAAGACGTCGCCGATTTACCACGACGGCCGCACCGTTTTCGAAGGGCTGCCTTCGCCGTTTACCGCGACCCGCTACCATTCGCTCATCGTGCGCGAGGAGACGCTGCCGGACTGGCTGGAAGTGAGCGCGCGCACGGCGGAAGGCGAAATTATGGGCTGCGCCACAAGGAATACCCGATCGAAGGCGTCCAGTTCCATCCCGAATCCATCATTACCGACCACGGCCATCAGCTGCTGCGCAACTTCCTGCGCTGCGCTGCGCCTAGCATATCATAAACGGCATGATCGTCAGCATGAACGGAACTTTAATCGAACAAGCGGAAGCCGTGGTCTCGATTTACGATCACGGTTTTCTTTACGGCATCGGGTTGTTTGAAACGTTTCGCACTTACGGAGGGCGCCCGTTCCTGCTCACGCGGCATTTGGCAAGGCTGGCAGAGGGCTGCCGGCTGCTGGACATTCGTCCGGTCCCGGATGAAGCGGAAGTCCGCGAACAGATCGCGCGCCTGCTTGCCGCGAACGGGCTGGATGACGGCTACTTCCGACTCACCGTAACGGCCGGGACGGACATGCTCGGCTTGCCCGCCGGCGCTTACGAGCGGCCGAACACGATTTTGTACGTGAAGCCGCTGCCGCAGGCGGACGAGTCCGCATACCGGGACGGCAAGCCGCTGCGGCTGCTACGGACCCGGCGCAACACGCCCGAAGGCCCGTACCGCTTCAAATCCCTTCACTATATGAACAACATATTGGCCAAAAGGGAGCTGCAGTCCCTTCCCCCCGCACCTCCCTCCCAAGCCGGTCCGCCGCCGGAAGGGCTGATGCTCACGCAGGACGGACATCTTGCCGAGGGTATCGTCAGCAACGTGTTTTTTGTTAGACGAGACGGAGACGCGGGCGCAGTCGGCCCCGGCTCTAGCCCGATCCTATGCACGCCGTCGCTAGACACCGGCATTCTCTCCGGCATAACGCGCGCTCACGTGCTCGAACTGGCCAAGGGAATAAAGGAGCTTCGCACGGAGGAAGGCTTATACACGTGGCAAGATTTGCTGGCGGCGGACGAGGTGTTTGTTACGAACTCCGTGCAGGAGCTCGTGCCGGTGACGTCGCTGATCGACGAACACGGCTGCTGCCATGTCGTCGGCGGCGGTCGCAATGCGGCCTCCGTCGACGGCTTCGAGGCTGGCGCCTCCAGCGGCGGCCATGCCGCAGGCACGGCCGGCTGCTCCCGCGGCGATCCCGGCCCGATCACCGGGCGATTGCTGCAACTTTATAGGAAAGAAGCGTATTCACAATGACTCAAACGGCCAATGCAACCGGCAGCAGGCGCCTGTACAAGCTCCGCAAGCTGCCGCTCGCAAGCGGAGCTGCGCTCGAACTCGGCGCGCGCACGCTGATCATGGGCATTCTCAACGTTACGCCCGATTCGTTCTCCGACGGGGGCCGCTATACGGATGTCGATGCGGCTGTCGCCGGGGCGCGTCGCATGGCGACGGAAGGCGCCGATATACTCGACATCGGCGGCGAATCGACCCGGCCCGGCCATGCCAAGGTGAGCGCAGAGGAAGAGCTGCGCCGCGTCCTGCCGGCGATCCGCGCCGTCCGCCGCGAGCTGCCGCACATGCCGATTTCGATCGATACGTATAAAGCAGAAGTCGCGCGGGAGGCGCTGGCGGCTGGAGCCGACATCATCAACGACGTATGGCGCCTGACGGCGGATTCCGGCATGGCGCGCGTCGCCGCTGAGCATAATTGCCCTGTCATTCTCATGCACAATCGCGAACAAGCCGTATACGCGGGCGATATTATAGAAGAAATGGCGCGCGATTTGCAGACCAGCGTCGAACTGGCGCTGCAAGCCGGTGTCGATCCGGGGCGAATCGTGCTCGATCCGGGCATCGGCTTTGCCAAAACGTACGAGCACAACCTCGAAGTCATGCAGCGGCTCGGCGAGCTGATCGACCTTCTCCCGGGCTACCCGATGCTGCTCGCCACGTCGCGCAAAAGCTTCATCCGCCGGGCGCTGGACTTGCCCGCCGACGACGTCGTCGAAGGCACGGCGGCGACCGTCGCGCTCGGCATCTCGCAAGGCTGCGAAATCGTCCGCGTGCACGACGTCAAGCCGATGCGGCGCATCGCCGACATGACGGACGCGATCGTCCGCCGCGGCGCCGTTTTGCCGGAACAACTAGTGTTCTGATTCGGCATGAAAGGGCACCTCATACGTAAGGCCGTTCACGTGGAGGGGGACCAATAGGAACTTTTGTATTATGAGCTAAAGGAGCTGACAGCGATGACGAGCGGCAGCAACTTGGATACGATTACGCTGAGCGGGATGGCGTTCTACGGCTACCACGGCGTTTTTCCGGAAGAGACAAAGCTGGGCCAGCGGTTTGTGCTCGATGTCGCGCTGCGGCTGCCACTTGAGCAAGCGGGCCGCAGCGACGATTTGACGCTGACGATCAACTATGCCGAAGCGTACGAGCTGATCAAGCGCATCGTCGAGGGCGAGCCGTACAAGCTGATCGAGGCGTTGGCCGAACGGGTTGCAATGGAGCTGATGCAAACTTATACTAGTATCCATGAACTGACGGTCCGCGTAACGAAGCCGCATCCGCCGTTTGACGCGCAGCTTCACGGGGTGGCGGTTGAAATTCAGCGAAAGCGGGCGGGAGTCCATCCATGACGACAGCAAACGATAACCGGCCGTCTCAGCCTCAGCCTCGCCGGCTCGCTTACCTCGGGCTCGGCTCGAATATAGAGCGGCGCGAGCAATATTTGGAGCGGGCGATCGCAGCGCTCCGCGCCCGGGACGACGTCGAGGTCGCAGCCGAATCGAGCGTTTATGAGACGGAGCCGGTCGGATATACAGACCAGCCGGCTTTTTTGAATATGGTCGTTGCCGTTCGCACGCTGCTGGCTCCCCGCGAGCTGCTGGCCGTCATTCTCGATATCGAGCGTTCGCTCGGCCGCGTCCGCACGTTACGCTGGGGGCCGCGCACGATCGATATCGATCTGCTTCTGTACGGGGATGCTGAAGTTTCGGAGCCGGACCTTACCGTGCCCCACCCGCGCATGGGCGAGCGCGCCTTCGTGCTCGTTCCGCTGCTGGAGGCGATGGCTGGCGGGCTATCGCCGGCCTCCCTCCGGGAATCCTTCGCACGGCAGTTGGAAACACTGGAAGGAAAGGAAGGCGTCATCTTATGGAGAAATTCAACATCGCGCAGCGCATCAGAGCGTTCCGCAAATTGAAAGGCTATACCCAGAACGAGCTCGCCGACCAGCTGGGCGTATCGATCGCCATTCTAGGCGCTATCGAACGCGGCACCCGCAATCCAGACCCGAAAATGTTACAGCACATCGCCGGGGTGCTCGGCATCGAAGTGGAAGAGCTGAGCCCGACCGTTACTCGATAGGAAGAACCCCTATCGAATTATTTTCGAAGATGAGAGCTGCAAGTATTGCGGAGCAAAAATCGCTTCGTAAGCAAGGTAAAACTGCAGTTTTAAGCGAAGGGAGGATGAACTTATGTTGAAAATAGGAAACGTCGTCGCCCCGAACAACGTCGTTCTGGCCCCGATGGCCGGCGTCTGCAACCCGGCTTTCCGGCTCATCGCCAAAGAGTTCGGCACGGGTCTTGTGTGCGCGGAAATGGTAAGCGACAAAGCGATTTTGCATGGCAACTCGCGCACGATGGAAATGCTGTACGTGGACGAGCGCGAGAAACCGCTCTCTTTGCAAATTTTCGGCGGCGATAAAGAGTCGCTTGTCGAAGCGGCCAAAATCGTAGACACCCGCACGAATGCGGACATTATCGATATCAACATGGGCTGCCCGGTGCCGAAAGTGACCAAATGCGACGCCGGCGCGCGCTGGCTGCTCGATCCGGCCAAGATCGAAGAGATGGTGTCGACCGTCGTCGACGCGGTCAGCAAGCCCGTTACCGTGAAAATGCGCATCGGCTGGGACCACGAGCACATTTACGCCGTGGAAAACGCCAAGGCCGTCGAGCGCGCCGGCGGCGCCGCCGTCTCGGTGCACGGTCGCACGCGCGAACAGATGTACACCGGCAGGGCCGACTGGAACATCATTAAGCAGGTGAAGGAAGCCGTCAGTATTCCGGTTATCGGCAACGGCGACATCACGACTCCGGAAGATGCGAAGCGCATGCTCGACGAGAGCGGCGTGGACGGCGTCATGATCGGCCGCGGCGCTCTCGGGAACCCGTGGATGCTGTACCGCACCGTTCAATTTTTGACGACCGGGGAGCTGCTGCCCGAACCGTCTCCGGAGGAGAAGATCCGTATTGCGATCCTGCACATGGACCGGCTTCTCGCCCTGAAGGGCGAGTATACCGCCGTGCGCGAAATGCGCAAGCATCTGGCTTGGTATTTGAAAGGCTTGCCGGGCGCCGCTCGCATCAAGGACTCGATTATGGAAGAAACGAAACGCGACAATATGGTACGCATTCTCGAAAGCTTCATCGCCTCTCTCGACATGACCGAAGCCGCTCCCGCGCACGTATCCGAAGCCGAAACAACCGCGGCCGCCGTCCACTGACGAGGCAATTCCCTTTGTTTGACAATCGGGGCACCTTGCAATATAATCAGGCAATAACCCGAGTCATGAGAAGGTTTTTCGGTAATATATTAAGGATACGTGCAGACCTCATACATGCAGCCCACTTTTCACAGAACGGGAGATCGGTAAAATGAGCGAGAAAGAAGTCATTCTTACCCAGGAAGGTTTAAAGAAGCTCGAAGAAGAGCTTGAGCACCTCAAATCGGTCAAGCGCCGCGAGGTGGCGGAGCGAATCAAGGTGGCCATCGGCTACGGCGATATTAGCGAGAACTCCGAATACGAAGACGCGAAGAACGAGCAGGCGTTTATCGAGGGCCGGATCATCACCTTGGAGAAAATGCTGCGCAACGCGCGCATTATCAACAGCGAAGAAGTCGGCACCGACACGGTAAGCATCGGATCGCTCGTCACGCTGAAAGACTTGGAATTCGGCGATACGGTCGAATATACGATCGTCGGTACTGCCGAGTCGGATCCGTTCCAGAACAAAATTTCGAACGAAAGTCCGGTCGGCAAGGCGATCCTTGGCAAACAGAAGGGCGCGACAGTCGACGTTAGCGTACCGGCGGGCGTCATCCAATATCAGATCATCGATATTCAGAAGAAGTAATCGGATGGATGGACTTAGGACGGAAAGCTTCCCTGGCGGAAGCTTTCTTTTAGCATTTATACCCCCGATAGGAGTGTTATCAACATGACCCAGGAGACGGAATCAAAAGAGCTCAGCGAGCTGCTGCAAATTCGCCGCGACAAACTGGACGAGCTGCGCGGCCTCGGCGTCGACCCGTTCGGGCAAAAATTCGCGCTCACCCATCATGCCAAGCAGGTGCTTGACGCCTACGACGGGATGAGCAAGGAGGAGCTGGACGCGAATCCTCCTGCCGTCAGCGTAGCGGGCCGCATTATGCAGAAGCGGGGGATGGGCAAGGCAAGCTTCGCCCACATCCAGGACATCACCGGCAAAATTCAAGTGTACGTGCGGGAAGATGCCGTCGGCGCAGACAAGTACAAGGCGTTTGACCTGCTCGATATCGGCGATCTGGTCGGCGTGAAGGGCGTCGTTTTCAAGACGAAAACGGGCGAGACTTCCGTGAAGGTGCAATCGCTCGAGTTCGTCACGAAGTCGCTGCTGCCGCTGCCGGAGAAGTACCATGGGCTGAAGGACGTCGAGCTTCGTTACCGCCAGCGCTACGTGGACCTGATCATGAATCAGGACGTGCAGCAGACGTTTATTACGCGCTCGAAAATTATTCAGTCGATGCGACGTTATCTCGACTCGCGCGGCTATTTGGAAGTGGAGACGCCGACGCTTCACGCCATCGCCGGCGGCGCCGCGGCGCGCCCGTTCATTACGCACCATAACGCGCTCGATATGCAGCTTTATATGCGGATTGCCATTGAGCTGCATTTGAAGCGGCTCATTGTAGGCGGGCTGGAGAAGGTGTACGAGATCGGCCGTGTGTACCGGAACGAAGGGATCTCGACGCGCCATAACCCGGAATTTACGATGATCGAGCTGTACGAGGCGTATGCCGATTATCAGGACATTATGCAGCTTACCGAAGAGATGATTGCGCATATCGCGAATGAAGTGCTCGGTACGACTAAAATCCGCTATCAGGGCCATGAAGTCGATCTGGAGCCAAAATGGCGCCGCGTGTCGATGGTCGACGCGATCCGCGAGGTCGTCGGCGTTGATTTCAAGCGCGAAATGAGCGACGAAGAGGCGCATCGTCTGGCGAAAGAGCACAAAGTGCCGGTGGAGCCGGGCTATACGTTCGGGCATATCGTCAACGCGTTTTTTGAGCATTTCGTTGAGGAGACGCTCATTCAGCCGACGTTTATTTACGGCCATCCGGTGGCGATATCGCCGCTGGCCAAAAAGAACGCCGAGGATCCGCGGTTTACGGACCGCTTCGAGCTGTTTATCGTTGCGCGCGAGCACGCCAATGCGTTTACCGAGCTCAACGACCCGATCGACCAGCGCGAGCGCTTTGAAGCGCAGCTGCGGGAGAGGGAGCAGGGCAACGACGAAGCGCACATGATGGATGAAGATTTTATCCGCGCGCTGGAATACGGCATGCCGCCGACGGGAGGTCTCGGCATAGGCATCGACCGACTGGTCATGCTGCTTGCCGATGCGCCTTCGATTCGGGACGTGCTGTTGTTCCCGCTTATGCGCGAGCGCCAGGGCGAAGTATAGATCAGATCGTTATGCGGGGGCCTGCGGGCCTCCGTTTTATTGTTTGCGGATTGGCGGGAAATGTCGCTTGCACGGGTCGTGTAAGTCTTTCAAGTTGCCCAAGAAAGGCGGAGCGGCGGATGGGAATGTAAGCCTATGAGCGTAACATGCGCCTTTGAACTCGTGTTTCCACCATGTTTTCTTATTCGAGGAAACACGAGTGTGGGCGAAGCCGGAGACCCACATTCTTAGGTCTGCGGCGCAGCCATGCTTTCTCGGGCAACCTGAAGTCTTTCCTTTTGCGCAGCGAACATATTCGTTATCTTGAGTCATGCGTGACGCTTGTAGAGCCCGAATGGACTGAAACGGCGATTAGCGCAATAACATTCCATGATGTAAGAACAATATTCCTTATGAAGGTACTGTAGGGCGCTAACCTGCCCGATTGATGGATTTCCACTCGAAAAAACGTCCCTATTGTCTCTAAATAAAGAACTTGGTCTTAACGGTACGCAATTGTTGCCGTTGCTAGCCGTCCAGGCAGGGCCGAGAGAGTATGCGTTCGAGTTCCTTAAGTTCGGGTTTTGTTTTAACGAATGGCGAGAAATGGTGCTTGCATTTGCGGGCGCGTCTGTGGTATCTTAGAACTCGCCGCTTCGAAAGCTAGGCAAAACGAAGTGGTTCCAATAACTTCCGGTTGCGCCGAATGGCGTGGCTGTGGTATATTAATCAGGTCGCCGCTGAAACGGCTGGCGATGAAAAGCAAGACGATTGCTCCTTGAAAACTGAATGACGAGTGAGAGGTTTTCGTGAGGAAAACAACACGCAAGTGTTAAGTAAGAGCTATAGATTCAAACTTTATTGGAGAGTTTGATCCTGGCTCAGGACGAACGCTGGCGGCGTGCCTAATACATGCAAGTCGAGCGGATCCTCGTGCTTCCTTCGGGAAGCACTGGGGTTAGCGGCGGACGGGTGAGTAACACGTAGGCAACCTGCCTGTAAGACCGGGATAACTACCGGAAACGGTAGCTAAGACCGGATAGCTGGTCTTCTCGCA
>NZ_JXAK01000037.1 GCF_000829455.1 Gordoniibacillus kamchatkensis | reverse complement strand
CCGTGACGGCGCGCATCGAGAAAGTGCTGGCCGAAGCGTGGCGAGTCGGGGAATACGTATTTAACGCCTCGGCCAGCATCGGCGCTGCCATATATCCCGCCGACGGCGAAGATGCGGTCGAACTGTTGAGACGGGCCGACCTGAAGCTGTACGAATCGAAGCATGAATACAAAGGCAGCGAGATGAGCTCGTAGCTTGGTAGCTTTTAGAAAAAAGGGCCGCCGCCCGCCGCGCGCGGCTTTTTTGCTTTGGCGGCCGGCAGCGGCGGTGCGGCGGCCTTTTGGCCGGGTCGGAAAGGATAAGCCGCGCTATGATCGGCTGAGTCTGCTGCGGTAAACGGGTGCATTCGTTTGGACGGCGTCAGTGGGATTCCTCTTCACCGAGTATATGCAACCGCAAACGCATCGCGTCTCGTCAGGCTCGGCAACCGCGTGAGCATCTCATCTCGTCGGGCTCGACTCGCTGTGATAACTATTGTGGTCGAATGAATTCAACCGTTCCATTGCATTTTATGCAGTGGGATTTCCAATATGTGGGTAATTTGGCGCGGGAAGTGGAGTTTTTGCAATGGAAACTTTCAAGTTCACCCTCGGCAGGCGGTTTTGGGGCTAAAAGACTGGATGAACTCCAGTGAGTGGGCACGTGTCAGGAACCCGCCGTCTCCCTGCTGCACGAAATCCATTCCTTTTGATAAGAATCGGCCGCCGCGACACAGCGCTTCTCCTCGGGATCCGCCGCGTTACATATCGTGCGGTACAGCGACGGAATAGGCCGAACTTGCCGAATAACGAACGTGTTCGCTGATTAACGCCTCTCAAGACGCTGTCAACAGCCAATTTCGCGGAAATAAGTGATTAGAGAATAGGTATTCCATGTACAGAGAACAAATGACTTTATTTGCGCACGTTGGGGCTCTAACCGGCGTTATTCGCCGTTTGGTTCTAAATGAACGTCCTCTTTGACTTTGATTAAAGATCATGGTCTTATCGGGTACTTCGAAGTGGCAATCCGGTCCATCGGCAGGGACATGACGCGGCCGCGGCAGAGGGCATGAGGCTGCCTGCGCAGGGACGTGATGCAACCTCGGCAAGCACATGAGCACCCTCGGCAGGGACTTGACGCGGCCTCAGCGAGCCCCGAGCATCATCAACAGGCGCTAGAAGCACCATAAGGGCTTCATTGGCTTGGCCGGTCTCCGGCAGAAGCCGGGAATATATCATGCGGCTGCAGCGTCTTGTTCTCCAGAGGCTTTGGGCTTACAATCAATCATTAGAAGATTGAACGGCATCAGCCGAATTCGTTCTCATTCCAGGAGGAACCACCCTATGTCCCATAATCCCGCCGCCGATTCGGGCGGCGACCAGATCAGGCGAGCATTCTCGCCGCCGCCGAAGCGTGGGGTGCGCGCCAAGCTGGCGCACGAAAGCTCGGGCCACGACTGGTGGCATATCCACCGCGTCGTGCGCACGGTGCGGACGATTGCCCGCGAGGAAGGCGCCGACGGCTTCGTATGCGAGCTGACTGCGCTGCTGCACGACATGGCCGACGACAAGCTGAACGCCGATCCTGCTGCGGCGCAGCGGGAGCTGGAAGCGTGGCTTGCGGCAAGCGGCGTTGGCCCGGAAACCGCGGCGCACGTGCTGGAGATCATCGCCACGATGTCGTTCAAGGGCGGCTCGCGGCCGCCGATGCGCACGCTTGAAGGCAAGGTCGTGCAGGACGCCGACCGGCTCGATGCGATCGGGGCTGTCGGCATTTCGCGCGTATTCGCTTACTCCGGCGCAAAAAATCGGCCGATCCACGATCCGTCGGTTATGCCGCGCGAGCGGATGACGGAAGCGGAATATCGGAGCGGTAACGATACGGCGATCAACCATTTTTACGAGAAGCTGCTCAAGCTGAAAGATTTGATGAACACCGATTACGGACGGCGGATGGCCGAGGAGCGGCACCGATTTATGGAAGCTTACTTGGATCGGTTTTATGCCGAATGGGAGGGACTGAGCTGATGGAAGCCGCTGCGATGCCGACCGTATCCGTCATAATCCCTACGCATAACCGCCCCGGCCCGCTCGCCGAGCTGCTGGAGGCGCTGCTGCGCCAGCGCTACGAAAAGCTGGAAGTGATCGTCGTCAACGACGCGGGCGAGTCTGTGGACGATGTATGCGCGCTGTACCCCGAGCTAGACGTTCGCATCGTCAATATGGAGACGAACGTGATGCACGTGCACGCCCGCAACGCCGGACTGGCGCAGGCGAGCGGAGAGTTCGTCATGCTTTGCGACGACGACGATCTCATCGTGCCCGGACATATTCAGCGCATGATGGCGGCAATTGAGGACTGCGACCTGGTGTATACCGACGTGGAAATGTTCGACTATCGGTATGAAAACGGAACGCGCATCCCCGTGAGCCGCTTTCTGTTCGCGTATGAGTACGACCGGGAAGCGATGAAGCGGTTTTCCACTTTCGTCGCTTCCGGCTGTCTGTATCGCCGCTCCGTGCACGATGCGATCGGGCCGTTTGACGTCGATATGTTTCATTACTGGGACTGGGACTTTTTCCTGACCGTGTCGGCCCGGTTCCGCGTCAAACGGCTGCCGGTCGCAAGCGGTTTGTACGCCTTCTCGCAGCAAGGTGACAATATGTCCGGCAATCACGACAGCATGCGGCCGTACTTGGATAAACTGTGCGAGAAGCACGGATTAGGCTACTTGCCGACAAAAAACTTCTTTCTGCTGCTGGAAGAGCCGGAAGTGCGAAGCCGCCAGGCGAAGTCGGAGATCGTCTGGGATTTTCAGCCGGTCGTCTCGCGCCTCGCCAGCTACTCTAAATAAAGCTGCTTCAAATACGCAATATCGCTCAGAAGCACATTCGCGAACGAGGCCTGTATGTGTTTGCCGGCTTGCGCCTGCACTTCGTTCTCCAAAGCGTTCAACCCGTTCCTGATGCCGCCCTGCTTTTGCCCGAGATGATTCGCTTTAGCCATAAGGCTGTTCAGTACGCCGCTGTCCGAAATCCAGCCTTTCCCCGCACCGGATTGCAGCAACTGCGGCAAATGGCCGATGTCCATCATCACGTTCAATGTAAAATCGCGCGTCGTTACGTTGCCCGCACGATCGGATGCGTTCGCCCGAATCGAATGAGGGCCGACGCTCAGCTTAAGCGGCTCGAGCATTATCGGGTATGGGACCGATTTGCCGTCCAATTCGAACGACATGCCCGCAACGCCGCTCAAGCCGTCTTGGACGTCGAACGCGATCGTTGCCGCATCCGTTTGGTAAACGGCCATCGTAACGGTCGGCGTTATCGACGGACCGGTCATATCGATTTTGACCGCCGCCGATTTCGCTGTCTCCTCGTTGCCCTCGTTATCGACGCTATAATACTTAAACTCGTGCGCGCCTTCGCTGCTGACGGTCACCGCAGTTCCTTCCGCGAACGGGCTGCCGTCCAGGCTATAGTACGTGTGAGCAACGCCGCTTCCGGCATCCGTTGCCGCCAGATGAACCGTCTGCGCGGCGTTTTGCCATTCGCTCTTCGCGTCATCCGCCGTCACCGGCGGGATCGTGTCGCGAATATGCACGGTTACCGTGGCGGCATCCGAATCGGCATAGCCGTTGCTTGCCTTGAACGTGAACGTATCCGGGCCGGTAGCTCCGGGGATCGGCGTATACGTAAATGCGCCGGTGGCCGCGTTCGTAATGGCCGCCGTTCCTTTCGCGCCATTTATGACGATGCTGTACGTAAGCGGAGCGCCGTTCGCATCGCTTGCGCTCAGAGTCCCGCTCACTACCGTATCTTGCGGCGTAGTCAGCTCTGATCCGGCCGCCACCGGCTTGGTGATGACAGGCTGAATTTCGATAACCGGCCTGTAGCTTGCCGTCGCATTTTCTTTGGAAGCATAAGAGACTAACGAATTGGACCCGTAGTCCGCCTGCGAAGTGATGATTTGCAGCGATAAAATTTTGCCGGCCGCCAGCGCCGCCTTCGCTTGATTCGTTACATCGAACTTCACGGGCGTGCCGGCCGCGGGAACGGACCAACTGGCGAACATTGCGCCCGCACTTGGCTTATTGTTCCAGGTCAGCGTCGATTCCTTCCAACTGTTGTCGCTGACGGGATGGGCTTCATTCGTGACGCCTACCTTGGCGACGGAAGTCGGGACGAGCGTCACCTTGGCATTGGCGACCGACCCGCCGAACGACGACATATCGAATTTGATATAAGCCTGCCGGGCGTAGCTTGTGGCGTCCGCCTTCACGTCAAGCGTGGCGCCGGCTCCATAGTTGGTTTTGGCGTAAGTGCCGTCCCGCACGAAAGCGTCCTCCGCAGCGCCGATCCGCACCAAATTTGCCGGCGAAATATCGATAGTTACCGTGCCTGCAGCCGAGTCGAGCTTGCCGTCGGACACCTTGAAAGTGAAGCTGTCGCTGCCCCATACGCCAAAATTCGCGGTATATACGAATTCCCCGGTGCTGCTGTTCGTCAGCTGAACCGTGCCGCTTGCGGGACCGTTCACAATGGAATATTGCAGCGGATCGCCATCCGGATCGGTTGCTCCGAGCGTGCCGCTTACTTGGCTGCCTTCTGTCACGCTGTAGCGCGCATCCTGAGCGAGCGGCTGATGATTGACCTGGGAAGTATCTCCTTGGTATTCAAAAGCGCCGATGTCCGGCAAGACATTGTACAGCGGGTTGCCTTCGTAGTCTTTGCCGCCGTTGCCAGCCATGGCAAGCCCGGCGTCGATCGCCGGCGAATCCGCCTTCAGTTCATAGGCATAGGCTGTCGCCAACCCAATGCCTGCGCCCCCGGGATTCACGAATCCGGGATTAGCCGTCACTTTGCGCGGATCCTTCGGTTCGGCAGCGGAATGAACGCCCCCCGCTTCGTAAAACAGGTTGTTGCTGAATGCCACCTGCCCCCAATTGAACGTGCCCCAATCCGTTGCGACGGAAGGATTCATATTGTAGAAAATGTTGTTCGACAAATTGTAGCCGTTTTTCGTTTCGTCGAGGCTCACTTTAAATTTGGCGCCGTCGTAATAAAAAACGTTGTTGTAAATGTAAGCCGGCGTTTTCTCGTCGAAGGCGAAATGCCGGAACGCCGCCCCGTCGTTCTGGCTGACGTTGTAACGCATCACGTCGTTCTCGTTCGTGCCCATCAGCAGCATTTGTCCCATCGGGTTGTCATGGCTGTAGTTGTACTGGTACACCGTGTTGGTCAAGTATTCGTCAAAATCAAACGCGCACCCGTCCTGGTTGTACGCCGGACCGCCCGACACTTCGTTGTACTGCAGCGTGGTGTTTTTGGCAACGGCCAGCCAGATGCCGGCAATCGCATTGGAACCCGCCACCCGGGTGCCGAACTTGTTCAATACGTTATGCTCGACAACAGCCCCATCCGTATCGCGCAAAATAATGCCGTCCCCGCCGACGTCTTCCATCGTGTTGTTTCCGACATAGAAATTTGTGTTCCAATTGCCGTATTTTCTCGTTGCGGTAGTAGAAAACGAGTCGTCGTTCACGTAGTTGGCGTGCGCTGCCACACGTATGGCGACCCGGTCCACTTTGCGGATCGTGTTGTTTTCGATGCGCACATCGTTAAAGCGCGCGACCGTCGCCTGGCTCGTTGCGCTCGTACCCTTGATGACGCCGAAAATGCCGCCGTTTTCCTTCGACCCGGCGTTATTGTAGCCGTCGATATCGTGGATGTAGCAATCGCGAATGTAAATGTGGTTAAATACCCGGTCGCTCTGGTTGGAATCGATGACGAAGAAAATTCCCGCTCTCAGCGCGTTCGGATCGTTATTCTCGACGGTAAAATCGTCGTCGTTCGTCACTTCCAAATTGTTGATTTCCCAGTATTCCTGGTTTTTCAGCAGCACCGTTCCGGTATTGTAGGTCGTCGTCGAGTTGTAAATCGTGTTCGTAAAATTATTCCCCCCGCCATGAATCGCCGGCTTGCTGCCCGCGCCATACTGGTCGATGACAATCGGGCTGCCATCCGTTCCCGAGCCTTTCGGCCACAGCTGGCCGTTCCAGACGCCTCCTGCCTTGAATAAAATTTTGTCCCCCGGTTGGAACGTCTTGTTGTTTACTTTGCTTAACGTTTTCCATGCCTGCGACTCGCTCTGGCCGCTGTTGGCGTCGTTTCCGCCAACCGAGTCGATGTAGTAGACCGTTCCTTGCGCTGCGGCATGAGCCACACCTTGCCATGGCGGCAAGCCGATCGTGCCTAACACGAGGCTTGCCGCAATTGAAAGCGTAATCATTTTGCGCCGGAAAAAATTCCGCATTCCCAAATCCCGCCTTTGCTACATATTTTTTGATTCAATGTTAATGATGCAATATTTTCCATTCGGTTGTAAGGCAAAATCTTAACCTTCGTGAGCATTTTTTTGACCGATACGGGCGGCGTTACTGAGTCCGAAACGAAATGATGGACAGGCTGGACGGCGATAAAAAGATTCCGCTAATCGCGGTCGCGTTTTCAGCGAAGAGCTGCGCTTTCGGATTATGGGCTTAATTTTCGAGATCCGATCTCTCAATTTGGTTGCGATGACGTTATGGTTTTGTCATTTCAGACCTCATGGCTGCCTAACTGCTTCAAAGCCTGGCTGTTTAAAACCCAAGTTCTTTATTCAGAGACGATGGAGGCGGTAATTGAGAAGGAAAAGGCGTACGACGCCGGTTAACGCATCGGTGTACGCAATTAACGAATCTTTGACGCTGCATATACAATTCTCGGGCGTTAACCGAATTTATTGTTAGATCCGCTCAAAACAGCATCACGGAACAAGCAAATTAGCGAATGAAATTCGTTGCGGCTCGCAGCACTTTGGTATATGCGCCAGACAAACACTGCTGTCCGGCTATTCAGCCTATGGCATAGCGCTGCCCGCCTGCAAGTCGGCCAAGCGCCGAAGGCGAAACATACGATAGCCGCTGCGCCGGCCACCGGCACTGAAAATTGTGCTTGCCGGCATGGCTACCCGCAGTCCCGTGACAGTTCATGCCGCAGACATGCGCGAAAATGTCGAAGCTGCCCGGACATGCTGCCCGAATTTCCCGGGAAATCGTCGAAACAACCGTATTGACAATTATACTAATTCCGATAAAATAAGTTGGTATAAACACGGCGCGGGACACAGCTCATAATTGCATGGTTTGGAGCCTACACGGGCACAGTGTTTCGGCGGAATGAGGTGGATCGGCAACATGATTGAAATCCAGCACGCAAGCAAAACGTTCGAGCAGCGCACCGGCGGTGGCTTTACCGCGATCGACGACGTGACGCTGACGATCGGGCGCGGCGAATTCGTATCGCTGCTCGGGCCATCCGGGTGCGGCAAGTCGACGCTGCTGAACCTCGTGGCGGGCTTCGAGCGCACGACGCAAGGCTCCGTACAAGTGAACGGGCAGCCGGTAACGGGCCCTGGGCCGGACCGGGTGGTCGTTTTTCAAGAGCATGCGTTGTTCCCGTGGCTGACGGTGCTTGAGAACGTCGCCTTCGGGCTGAAGCAGAAAGGCGTCGGCAAAAAGGAGCGCAACGAGCGGGCGATGGAGCAGATCCGCACTGTGCATCTGTCCAAGTTCGCCGACCGCTATCCGCATGAGCTGTCCGGCGGGATGAAGCAGCGTGCGGCAATCGCCCGGGCGTTGGCAATGGATCCGGACATTCTGCTCATGGACGAACCGTTCGCTGCGCTCGACGAGCAGACCAGGCTCATTCTTCACAAGGAGCTTGAAGAAATTTGGATGAAGACGCGCAAGACGATCCTCTTCATTACGCACAACATCCGCGAAGCGGTGATCCTCTCGGATCGCGTGCTCGTCATGTCGACGCGCCCCGGACGCATCAAGAAGGAATTTGCGGTGAAGGCGGCGCGTCCGCGCGATGCCGCCGACTCCGTGCTGCACCATGTGGAGCAGGCGGTCATGGAGGCGCTGGCGGACGAGCTTGAGAAAGTGGTAAAGGAGGAGATGGGCGATGAGTACAGCATTAAGAAGAACGATCTTTCTAATCGTTCTGCTGATAGCTTGGGAGGCGGGATTTAGAATTTTCGACTGGGGCTGGAAGTTCCCGTCCGTGCTGCAGACGCTGCATGCGTTCCGCGACGGGCTGATGGACGGCAATCTGCTTGCGGCCACGCTCGGCAGCATTCGCCGGCTGCTCATCTCGTTCGTCATCTCGATCGTCGTCGGCACGACGCTCGGCTTCCTTTTCGCACGCTACCGGCTCGTGGACGACACGATCGGCTTTATCGTCGTAGCACTGCAGACGGTTCCCAGCATCGCGTGGCTGCCGTTTGCAATCATCTGGTTCGGGCTGAACGACGTCGCCGTCATCTTCATTACGACGCTCGGCGCAACGTGGACGATGGCGCTCTCGAGCCGCACCGGCATCAAAAACATTCCGCCGATCTACTTGCGGGCGGCGCAAACGATGGGGACGGGAACGGGGGCGCGCATGTTTTTTCAAGTCATGGTGCCTGCGGCGTTCCCGCATATGATGACAGGCCTCCGCGTCGCCTGGGCGTTCGCGTGGCGGGCGCTCGTCGCCGGCGAGCTGATCGCCAAAGGGGCGGGACTCGGGCAGCTGCTCCAGGACGGGCGCAACCTCGGCGATACGGCGACGATGCTGTGTATCGTAATTATTATCGCCGTGCTCGGCACGATTTCCGACGCGTATTTCTTTAAACGGATGGAAGATAAGCTGCTCGTTCGCTACGGCTTGGCGACGGCAGGCAAATCATAACAATTCGACTTACTGGGGGTCATTCGTATGAGAAAAGCATCCATTTTGCTGGCAGCCCTGCTGCTAGTCGCAATCGTGGCAAGCGCCTGCGGGAAGAAGGACGAAGGCGCGGCTGCCGGAAGCGCGGCGTCCGGTTCTTCAGCGGCGGCTCCGGCTACCGTGAAGCTGGGCATTTTCAAGAACGTGACGCATGCGGCCGGCTACGTAGCGCTGCAGAACGGCTACTTTAAAAAATATTGGGGCGACAACGTCAAAATCGAAGTGACCGCCTTCGACAACGGCTCCGACTTCTCCACGGCGCTGGCGACCGGCCAGATCGATCTCGGCTATGTCGGCCCGGGTCCGGCCACGAACCAATATTTGAAAAGCAAAAACTTCCGCGTCGTATCCGGCTCCGCCAACGGCGGGGCGGTGCTCGCCGTGCGCAAAGATGCGGGAATTAACAGCGTGAAAGATTTAGCGGGTAAAACAGTCGCGATTCCGACGAAGGGCAGCACGAACGAAATTTCGCTGCGCCTGCTGCTGCAGCAGGAAGGCCTCAAGGTCGGCCAGGACAAAGGCAGGTGCAAATTATCGCGCGCGCTCCGGCCGATACGCTCATTGCCATCCGCCAGAAAGAAGTGGACGCGACGCTCATTCCGGAGCCGTGGGGCACGCAGATGGCGCAGGAAGGCATCGCGACGATTCTCGTCGACTGGAACAAAATCCCGCCGAACAACGGCGACTATCCGCTGACGATTTTGACCGCTTCCGACGATTTTATCAAGAAGTATCCGAACGCCGTCAAAGGCGCGATCAAGGCGAACCAGGACGCGATCGATTTCATCAAGAAAAATCCGGACCAGGCATACCCGCTCATCAACAAGGAGCTGCAGGAGCTGAGCGGCAAAGGGATGGATCTGGCCTTGATCAAAGCGGCCGTCTCCCACTTCAGCGTCACGTCCGACGTGAGCAAGGAGGCGATCGAGGAGATGGCGAAAGTGTCGATCGACGCCGGCTACATTAAAGACGTGAAGAAAGAGCAGCTCGACCTGAGCAAGTTCGTCGATTTGACATTGTTGGGCGATGTTAAGAACGGGAAATAACTTTTGGCAGGAAAAAAAGCTCTCGGCCTCTGTTCCGCATAGCGGACGGCCGGGAGCTTTTTGCGCCGGTTGTTGCTTGTTCATGTTTGCTGCTGCTTCTTGTGCGATAGGAGGAGCTTGACCCTGCGCAGGACGAAGGCGAGTGCTACCGCGCCTGCAGCGCACAAGATCGAGGCTGCCAGCATGCGCAGCGTAACGTTTCCACCGGGCATTATCCCGTCCGCCGCCCATACGGCAAAATTGAGCACAAGCGCATGCGCCAAATAGGCGACGTAGGAAAGCGAGCCGATGCGGTCAAGCGCCTCGCGCAAGCGGCGAGGGGCCTTGCCGGCCGCGAATGCCAACGACTCCGCATGCATCGCAACGACGGAAACGATGAGGAACAGCGCCATCAGCGGCTGGAGCAGCAACGTCGTGTTGTACTGGATTTTCAGCTGCGGCGCGAGCTGGAACTTGGCAACCGTCACGTACAGCAGTATGCCGATGACGATGCCGTAGCCGATGCGAATATGGACGCGATAGGCGGTCAGGAACGTTTTCCAGCGTTCCAGATGCAGTCCCGCTGCCGCGCCGAGCAAAAAGTAATAGAAGAAGTGCAGCGCGTTGCGGTCGTCGTAGGTCGTGAACAAATCGGACAGCACCGGAATGTTTAGCCGCCCGACGGCGTCGCTCAGCGTCCCGTGTACAGCGATGTACCAGATGTAGAACAGACCCAAGAGTGCGAGCAGCACAAAGCCCGCCCGGCCGGCGCCGCGGTCGGCACGGACGATCGCCCGCTGCAGCAAAGGGAACAGCAAGTAAAATTGAAAAATCATGACGATGTACCACAGATGGTAAGATGCCGTGCCGGTTACGACATCGAGCGCGAACTGGCGGATCGACGTCCAGGTTGCGTCCAGGTGGTGGAACATTACGGCGTACAAAATCGCCCACGGCAAATACGGCAGCAAAATGTCTTTGCACCGCTTTCGCACAAACGGGACGAAGCGCACGCCGCTATCGTAGTTGTAAAACAGCACTAAGCCTGTAATGAAAATAAACAGCGGGACGGCGAACTTCGCCAGCAGCAAAATGAGCCCCATCAGGACGCCGTCCGCCAGCGACGCCTCGGGTACGGCGAAATAATGGCCGATCGAATGCTGAACGACGACGGCAAGGAAAGCGAATGCCCGCAAATATTGAATTTCTTCGATTTTTGGTTTGGCCACGGATGCAACTGAGCTCCTTTTAAGGGATCATTATCGTGACGCGGTCGCCTTCGCGAATCGTGCCTGGCAGCTCGACGGATGCGACGATGCCGCGTTTCTGCATGGCGGCTTTGACGAAGCGCCGCGCCAGTTCGGGGCGCCCGTACGCTTCGGCGATGACCTGTCCCGGCCCGATGCACGGCTCGTTCTCGCCTTCGCCGATCAGGCCCGCGCCGCTGGCAAAAATGAGCCGGGCGCCCTGCGGCAGCATCGTCAGAGACGGGTAGCCGCGCAGCAGCACGTTCGCGCCGAGCCACTCCGGACGCAGCTCCGGCACGCCGAGCGCGGAGGCGACGACGTCGCATTCCTCGGCGGCGAGCAGGCTGAGCTGCCGGCGGTTCGCGATCATCGTGCCGCGCCGGTAAAAGCGCTGCCGCGAGTCGGCGGCCCGCAGCAGCCCGTAATGGCGGTCGCCGGGGATGCCGCCAAGATCGATGTCGAGCTCGGGGCGACGCGAGGTGACGAACGATTGTATTTGCTCCGTGGCGAGTACGGCTTCAACGACGGCTTCGTAAGTACGCATAGGGGTATCAGTCCTTTTTCAGTTTAAGCTTATATTTCGTCGGGAAACGGATGGCGCAGCCCGGTTCCGCACAACGCGCCGGTAAGGCGAAAGCCCCCTTCCTTTCGGTTAGCGGAAATTTGTTCCGTTATTTGCTTATTTCCCGGGTATTTCCCCAAAATAACGGAACGAGAGTACGTTATCCCGGCATTTTAGGCGAGAATCGCTCTTGTCCCGGAACGATAACGGAAAGAAGTTCCGTTAAGTTGTATCCGGTAGCCCTCTGCCCGTGCAATAACGGAACAGCGTTCCGTTCCGGTCGACCAAGAAAGGATGGCTGCGCTGCGGATCTCATGCGGGTCTCCGGCATCGCCCACACTCGTGTTCCCGTGAATCGAATAAGCGGCGGGAACCGCTCGATCCGCCTTTCTCGGGCAGTCTGAACGGAACCAAGTTCCGTTATCGCTGGCAAGAAAAGCTGCGGGTTAGCCAGCGAATGTAATCTGTCTCGGCGGGATACACGTTGGCCGGTTATTGCGAGGCGTGCCCCTAATCTGGCCTCGCTCACTCCTCTGATTGCGGGAACGTTTTTTTTGAATTGTTCCTATTTTACCTTAAGTTGGTTGGAGAAGGTACATAAATCTCTCGGGAAGCAAGGGGGGCGGCAAAAAAAGACGGGCGGGCCGATGCCGGAGGAGTCCGGCGCCGGCCCGCCCGCAGGCGGATGACGGCTGAACATTTATCGCGATGCGGCCGTGTCCGCACGAACTTGTGAAGGCCTGGCAAACGTTCGGTGCGTGCGGGATGAGGCGAGATCCGGTTGGAGGGACCGGCTGTGCATGGAATAAGCGGCTTGCGCGGCTTGCCTGTGCGTCCAGGCGCGAGCGCGGCTCGGCTGTGAGGCCCGGCGCGGGAGCGGATTGCCTGCACGGCGTTCGACGGCGAACGCCGCCTTGACCGAAGGCGCCTGGCACGAACGCCATCTTGCTTGTGCGGCGCTCGACGCGAATATCGCCATGCCTGCGCGGCGCTCAGCACAAGTGCGCCTTGCCTCAAGGTAAGGAGGGGCTGCAGCCCGCGCCGCAGCCGCATCAGCCGTGGCCGGCAGCCGCTGCGGCCTCTTTATTTTGCTTATGCGCTTTGGCGTCGATCACTTTGTTGTTATTGTGCACCGGCTCTGCGGCCGGAGCCAGCGGCTTCATCAGGCTGGTGCCTTGAAAAATGCCGCCTTCGACAATGACGAACGATCTCGCGTCAATGTTGCCGAACAGCTGCCCTGACGCAAGCACGGTGAGCTTGCCTTTGCAGGTAACGTTGCCGCGCACCTTTCCGGCGATGATGACGTCCCGCGCCGTAATCGAAGCGTGAACGTCGGCGTTCTCGCCGACGGTAATATCGCCGCCGCACTCGATGTCCCCTTCCAGGTGGCCTTCGACCCGGATGCTTGCATCCGATACGATTTTCCCTTCGCATAGCGTGCCTTCTCCGATGACGGTATCCGTTGCGGAGAAATCATGCTTTTTTTTCGAACCCATCATGGTTTCTCGTCCTCCTTTCGGTTAGTGATCAAATACGGCCTGGGATCGATAGGAACGCCGTTTTTGTGCACTTCGTAATGGAGATGGGTGCCGGTGCTGCGCCCCGTCGAGCCCATAAGGCCGATTTGCTGCCCTTTCTTGACCGTCTGTCCCGATTTGACGAGCAGCCTGTTCATGTGCAAATACTCCGTCTCAAGTCCTCTGCCGTGCCCGATGACGATGTAGTTCCCGTGCTCGCCGTCAAAGCTTGCCTTCGTTACTTTGCCTTCGGCGGCAGCGTAGACCGGATCGTTCGGCGCGCCGGCGAAGTCGATGCCCGTATGCATCGCCGGTTTTTCCGTGAACGGATCGACGCGAATGCCGAAGCCGGACGTGACCAGGTGCGAGGGCGTCGGCCACAGCGTTGGCGTAATGCTTCGCACGTGCTCGGCTTCGCTGAGCTTCGCTTCCGATTCGTTCAGGCTCGTCATGAGCCCGTTCATTTCCTCAAGCATAGAAGACAAGCTCTGCCTCGTCTCGGCTATCGTGCGGGCGACCTCCGCGGCAGACGGCGGCTCGCCGCTGCCGCCCATCGGCCCGGCGGACGACGGGCTGCCGCCGTCGGTTGCCGGAACGGTTGCGCCGCCAGACGGCGTACCGCCGACGTCCGTCATCACGGCCAACACTTGCTTCAGTTGCTTAATTTCGTTGACCTTCGCCTTGAACTGTTCGGACTGACGGGTGAGTTCGATCAAGCTCGTCTGCAGCAGCGAGAGCTCCGCATCCTTATCCGCGATCGTTACTTGCAGCTGCTGCTCGGTTCCGTCGAACTTCGTCTGCATCGCGGTGCGGTCCGCCTCATAGCGGTCGTGCAGCATCACGAACGCCAGCGACGTACCGGCCGCGATGGCAAGAGCCGCCGTCGGCATCGCAAGGAGACTGATTTCCGGCAGCTTGAGTCTTACGATTCTTCGATTGGCGCCGGCGATGAGCATCAAAGTCAGCTTCTTCCTCCACCAACGTTGCTTCATAAGATCTCCTCTCTGCTTGGATAGGTCCCTCCTAGGTTCGATTGTATTCGAGGTTGTCAGCGAACATGCCATTTTGTTTTGGCGGCGGGGATGGCCCAACCGGCAGCAAGCAGCGCAAGCAGCGCGCCGACGGCGAAGTACAAGCCGCCCACAGGCATATAGCTGAGCACAGCGTAGGCAGCCAGAGGACCTAGCGCCGCCCCGAGGTCGAAGGAGACCGTGTACGAGGCCATGACGGAAACTTTAGAGGCGGGGCCGCGGACCGCTTCATCGGCGGCGAGCGCATCCATCAGCGTGACGGCGGCGGTATTGGCGAGCTGCAGCGCCAGAAGCAGCGCCAACGTGACGGCTGCCGGCGCAGGCAGCGGCAGCAAGGCGCAAGCAGCGGCCGAGAGCGCAAGCGCCGGTACGAAAACGGCGCGGCGGCCGCGCACGCCGTCCGCCGCCGCGCCGAGCCGAGGCGAGAGCCACGGCGACAGGCGGAGCGCAGCGCCTGGACCGCGCCGGCGATCGTGCTGCGCCGAGGGCGGCGCCGGCCGGCAGCGTGCCCAGCAGCCGGCTGAGCGTTGCGGCGAGGACGCCGAAGAAGACGAAGGCGACGAGCCCGCCCGAGCCGAGGACGAGCCACGTCCGAGGCGGGAACGCGGCGCGGACGCGCGGCCGCGCCGCGGTGGCGGGGGCCTCGGGCGCAGCCGTGACGGCAGTGGCCGGCGCGGCCGCAGGCATGGCGGCGGACGCAGCCGGGGCGGTGATCAGCTCAGCCGAAGCGAGGACGGAAGCAGACGTTCCGGAGCCGGATGAAAGGGCCGACGGGACGCAGGCGGAGGCCGATGCCGCCGAGTCGGGCTTGGACGCAGCTGAAGCTGAGGCAGTGGTGGCGGGACAGGTGACAGGAGCAGCCAAACCGGGACCGGGGGCCACGCGTACAGACGTCCCCGAAAAGGCCGAGACCTCGGCGGATATGGGTTCAGAAGCACGCTTACCGGGAAGACATGCGGGTGCAGCCTTCAAGGACCGCAGGGCAAGAGCGGCGAGCGGGGCACAGCCGAACGTGAGCGCACCGAGCGCAAGCGCCACAGCGGCAGGGCCAAGCCGGTCGGCGACCGCGCCGCCGGCGAGCAGGCCGACGAGGCTGCCGAGCCCCCAGAGGCCGTTGTAGGCACCGAGCAGACGGCCGCGGTTGTTGTCCGTAGCGGCATCCAGCACGGACAAGTAACCGCCGAGACGCAGCAGCGACCACGCCGCTCCCCATAAGGCGCGGGCTGCCAGCAGCGGCCAGAAGCCTTTTGCCAGCGCGTAGGAGAGAGTAGTCGCTCCCGCAATTACAATGGCAGTGAGCAGCAGAGAGCGCATCGGCAGACGGTGGTACATCCAACCGACCAACGGGCCTAGCGGCAGCCGCACGAGCCGATTGACGGAAAGCAGCACGCCGATTTGCCAAAACTCGGCAATGCCGAAGAAGCTGGGATAAACAGGAAGCACCACGTATAGCATCGCATCGCCCATTACGCATACGGCGGTAATGAGAGCGAGCTGCACGACGATGCGGGGCGGTCGTTGCTGTCCGGCGACGCCGGCGGCGGGTGAAACGGCCGCAAGCAGCCGCTGCACGAACCGGGCGACGGAAAGGGGAGTATTGGAGTGTAGACGTTGAATCATAAGGCGGGCACGTCCTCTCTCGGCGGATAACGTTACCCTCATTGTAGCTTGTAAAAGGGGAACAAAAAGTGTAGAATACCCGGTAAAATTGCTACACCTTTTATCGGGATGGAGCGAATCGCATGAAAGTTGACGAGCACTATTCGCTTGTTTACCGCAAGCTGCTTCATGGGGAGCGGCGTCCGGACGATGCCCCTGGCTTCGAGCTGTCGATCGGGGAAGCGGCCGCCATGCTGCGCTGCTCGGAACGCAACGTCAAGCTGCTGCTGCGCAAATGGGAGCAGGCCGGCTGGATTCGCCGCGAGCCGGGCAAAGGCAGGGGGCACCGCTCTCGCATCGCGCTGCTGGCCAGCCCTCGCCGCATCCGCGTCGAGCAGGCCGCCGCGCGCTGCGCCGCCGGGGATCCGCTCCCGGCCGCTGAGCTGCTGCGTTCAACGGAACTCGGAGAAGAGGAGCGCGACCTGCTGCTGGCCGCGCTTTTAAGCCCGGCTCCCGGGGTGCCGCGGGACGGAACGGTTCAGGGAGGGGCCGATACGCTGCGGGTACCCGTATACCGGGACATTTCGTCGCTCGATCCGGCGCATGCGACGCGCCGCACCGAGCTGCACCTTGCGGAGCAGTTGTACGATCCGCTTGTCCGATACAATCCGGCTTCCGATAACTTCGAGCCGGCACTCGCGCATCATTGGGACGAAAGCGATGACGCCCGTCTGTGGCGCTTCTACTTGCGCAAGGGCATCCGTTTCCATAACGGACGCCCTTTCAACGCCAGCGCCGCCGCAGCTTCGCTCGCCTATGCCGCCGGTCTCGGCAGCCTCGCTCCTGAATCCTCCGGCGGTCTCGGCACCGATCTCGAGGCGCTGCTTCCGCTCGGCGACTACACGCTTGAGATCAGGCTTCGCGAACCGGCACCAGGGCTTCTAAGCCTTCTGGCTGCGCCGAAGGCATACATAGCGGACCGCAGCCGAAGCGGTCCTGCCGCCGCGCCCTCAGGCACCGGACCGTTTCGCGTCGTGCGCCGCGACGGGCAGCTCCTCGCCCTCGAAGCGTTCGATGCGGCCGTGCGCGGCCGGCCTCTGCTGGACCGTTTGGAAATTTGGACGCTTCCCGACGTATATCACGAACGCGCACAGCGGGACGGAGCCGCCACCAGACTGGCCGAATTTCCGCTGCTCGCATACCCGCACACCGCCGCCGGCGGTGACGGTGAGCGCCGCTTCATTCGCCGTGCCGATCTCGGCGGTAAGCTGCTCGCGCTCAACCCGCACCGGCCCGCTTTGCGCCTTCAAGCCGACAGGCTGCGCCTGCTGGCGGCGTTTCCGCGCGAGCGCATGATCGAACAGCTCGGCGGCCACCGCCATGCGGCGGCGCTGTGCACCGCCGGCGCCTTCGAGCCGCTGCTTGCGGCTGCCCCTAGTGCTGCGGCGGCCATAGCCCGCACCGGCCTTCGCGGTGTTCGTCTCACGCTTCACACCTACGAAGGCGCAGGCAACGAAAAGGATGCCGCCTGGCTCGCTGCCGCGGCCGAAGCCTGCGGCTTTCGGCTCGAGCCGGTCATCGTTCCTTACGAGGCGTATCTGGAGTCCGTGCACGGCGGGGAAGCCGATCTGTGGCTGTGGGAGCAGCCTTTGCCGGACGAACCCGAGGGCATGCTGCTGCAGCTGTACGGCGACGCCCGCCATCCGCTCGGGAAGCTTGCCCGAGCCTTGCCGGAGCGCTTTGAAGCACTACGTGCAGCTATGCAAGCGAGGCAAGACCGTTTGTCGCGCCGGCGCATTTTGCTTGATTTCGACGTTGCCCTGCAACAAGCCGGCCTGTTGCAACCGCTATATCGCTGGGAACAGTCGGCGCAATTCCCGCCGGAGCTGCACGATGTGGAGCTTAACGCATACGGTTGGGTCCATTATGCAAAGGTCTGGATCAAGAAGCAGCCGTAAATTTATACGAGCATCAACACGGACGCTTAAAAAAACACATTTCAGGGCCTCTATCATAAACTGCAAGCTGTGCGAGCTTATTCGTTAGCGGATCTCCGTTCCGTTAACAGCGGTATTTCCCGATATTGCCCAGAAATAGCGGAAGAGGATTCCGCTATTTGCCCGCAAATCGGCTTCGGACAGGCAATTTGCTGCTAATAACGGAACAGTGTTCCTCTAACATGCGCTATTTTCCTCGGAGTTCCAGGCTTAACGGAACAGAGTTCCGCTAAGCCTGGAACCGTGACCATTTTTGAACCGCTCGGGCAATGCACATGCCTTTAATCGTTCGTGGCGGCTGCCGTACACCATGGTTGATGACCAGCCCACTACCCCGCCGAACCGCCACCGAAGCGCCGGCTCCACCCGCCCCACCCGAACCACCACCGAAGCGCCAGCCCTACCCGCCCCACCCGAACGCCACCGAAGCCACCTCAGCCTCTGCCCGAGCCGCCGCCTGCCCCGCCCCGGTCCCCGCCTATCCCGCCGCCTGTCCCGCCGTCGCGTGGCGGCTCCCCGCTGAACAGCGTCTCGGTGAGCGCCTTCATTTTCTCCATAAACTTCCCGTAGCCGAAGCCCGTCAAGAACGCGACGCTGATTTTCGCCTCCGGCGAAGCGCCGAGCTGCAGCAGCAGGATACCGCTGTCGAACAAAATGACCGTCATGACTGCACAGCCGACGCAAAGCACAGGCCGCATCAAGTACCAATAAACGAACTGCTGCGTCAACTCGTTGTAATGCTGGTGGAAGGCGCGCAGCCCGTACAGGCTCCCGCCGATGGCCCCGGAGAAGCCGTAATAGAGGTAATCGCGGAACAGCTCCAGGTCGACGCCGAGCAGTCTGCCTTGAAAATGGCCGCTGCGAACGGCAGCGATAATCCAGAAGCTGCCGACGAACCAGAAGAGCAAATAGACGAAAATCGCCGTCCGCCACCCGTTGCCCAGTCGCTCCATACGCAAAACACCGCCTCATTAGGATGGTATCATCCTATGAGGCGGTGTCTTCTCCTATGTACAGCCGTGCAGCTTCACGCCGCACCGGTTACTGTAAATATTGCATAATGGCTTGCGAGCAGTCGAGCGGGTTGCTCTGAAAACGGTGCTGGATCGTCCGCCGCCGGCTCGCCAGCTCCGGATACCGTGTCAGCAGCGCTTCCATCCAGCGGTCGATCATGTCCAGCGACGTAATTTGCTGGCCGTAGCCATGCTCGGTGAAGTACTGGATATTTTCTTCCTCTTGCCCCGGAATCGGGTTGTAAAACAGCATCGGCAGCCCTTTGGCCATTCCTTCCGTACACGTAATGCCGCCGGGCTTCGTAATGAGCAGATCGGCTACGTCCATCAGCTTGTCGATCTCTTTCGTGAACCCGAGCACGTGCACGTTCGGATGCCGGAACGCCGGCCCTTCGAGCAGCCGTTGCCGCGCTTTTTCGTTGCTGCCGCAGCAGATGATGAGCTGGATATGCTCTCTCCAGGTGGAGAGGCGCTCGAGAACCTCGTCATTTTTCAGCAGTCCCCAGCCGCCGCCCATAATGAGCACCGTCGGCATCGCCCGCAGCCCGTACTGGGTGCGGATTTCCTCCTTGCTGTATTGGCGCAAAAAGCGGGGTGGACGGGGATGCCTGTCACCTCGATCCGTTCCTGGCTGACGCCCTTCTGCACGAGCCGCTGCTTCACTTCATGCGTCGAAACAAGGTATTTGTCCACCTGAGAATCGATCCACGTGCCGTGCGCGTCGTAGTCGGTAATGACGGTGAACAGCGGCACATGGAGGCCGGCGCGCTTCAGCCGCGACACGACCATATTGGGAAAAGGATGCGTACACACGATCAGATCCGGCCGGAATCGTTCGATAATCTGTTTCGTTTGCGAATAAAACAGCCGGTGCAATGCGAGCTGGGTGAAGCGGCTAAGCGACTTTTTACGGTACGATTTGTACAGCATGCCCCACAGTCTTGGCTGCGACGTGACGGTTTTCCGGTACGCGGTCAATATCCACGACGAAACCGTCGGATGCTGGAATGTCGCGAGCTCCATCACTCTCGTCACAATGTTCGACGAATTTTGTTTCAGCAGCACGGACAAGGCGTGCGCCGCTTGAGTATGTCCGGCACCGAAACCTTCGGACAGGAGCAAAATCCGTTTTTTGCGCAAGACCTCTCACCTTTCTCTCATCCGGGGAATCTGATACGCGAGTGTCCGACACAGCAAGCATTTCACATAATTACCAATATTGTTTCCTGTATTGCGGCAGCTTAATCAGTCGCAGCTTCGGCTTGTTTTCGTTTCGCCGCGTAGCATTTGCGGCACACCGGAATGTAGCTTTCGTTGCCGCCGATTTGAATTTGCTCGCCCTCGAAAACGGGCACTCCGTCTTTGCAGCGCATATTCATGATCGCTTTTTTGTCACAGTACCAGCATACGGTTTTGATCTCTTCTATTGTATCAGCAAGAGCCAATAAATGGTAGCTGCCCTCGAACAGCTGTCCCCGGAAGTCGGCCCGCAGCCCGTAGGCCATGACCGGAATATCGAGCATATCGACGATGTCGACGAGCTGTTTCGTTTGTTTCTCGCGCAGGAATTGGGCTTCGTCGACCAATATGGCGTTAGGCCGCTCTTCCTCGGCGATGGCGAACATGTCCGTATCGTCAGTCACGACAGCAGCTTCCCTCTTCATCCCGATGCGCGACGCCACCGTGCCGATGCCGTAACGAACGTCGACGACCGGGGTAAACAGCAGCACCTTTTTGCCCTGTTCCTCGTAATTGTGCGCGACGCGCAGAACTTCGATCGACTTTCCGCTGTTCATCGTCCCGTAGCGAAAATATAGTTTAGCCACAGCGCTCGTCCCTTCTGTCCATGAAATTAATGCCGCACGGTCGGTAGAACCATTGTTATGATAGCACGATTGGACTGTTCCCGTAACTTAAACTTTTATGAACATCCTTAACAGAAAATAAAGATTTCCCGTCCGTGCGCTCCATTTTGCAGCCACGGGCAGGAAAAAAGTGGGCGGCGGGCGAACTGTTCAAGTACAGTTGCGAAGGGAGTTGCGGAACGGACCGTTGTGCCGCTGGAGGTGGCCGCTCTGGTCGGGCTGATTGAGCGGATTTTGGCGACCGGAACGGAGCTGCGCTTTGCGCCGAGCCTGCACCCGCTGCGCAACGCGATTTTGAAGGAGAGGCCCCATTTTCGCGCGTTCGGGATTCATCGCTTCGAGTTTGCGGCTAAGGCAGAGGGAGAGGGATAGGACAACGTATGAGAGACGGCGGCCGGTTTCTGATTGGCATGTACGGCGGCTTCGACGAGAGCAAGTTCGCCCGGGACTGGCGCGGCGGCTTTTACGGGATCGAAGCTTGTCTATTTGGCAGCGAGGACGACGTCGGGCGGCTCGCGGCAGCTGCGCGCAGCGGCGGGTTCCGGATCGGCGTACATTTTCCCCTGCGCGCCGGGCGCTCCAAAGTGCGGGACGCTTTGTTTCTGGCCCGGGACGGCGCGGTGCGCGGGGAGGCTTACGCTTACATGCGGCAGGAGCTCGAAAATATAGCCTCGCTCGGCCCGGAGTACGTGCTGTTTCACTACCCAAAGCCGGTCATCATGGACGACCGCGTCGATTGGAGCCTGTGGCGGTTCGCCGATCCGAGCGAGCACGTGCCGGAAAGCGGCTATCCGCTTGAGCTTCTGCAGGAGCTCACCGAAGAGCTGTTTGCATGGCTGTCGGCGAAAGGCGAGGCGCACCGGTTTACCCCCATTTTGGAGTTTGACGCTTTAAACCGGTACGTGTACGGGCATGATTTCCTCGAGCGGCTGCTGCAAAAATATAGCCGGATCAGGCTGTGCCTTGACACCGGCCGGCTCCATTTGCAGCAATGCCTTGATCCGCATTTCGATGCCGAACGCGTGCTGGAGACGTACGGGCGCTTCGCGGACTCCGTTCATTTGTGGAACGTGCAAGTGCAGGGCGGCGAAGTGCGGATGAACCATTATCCGGCGCTGCCCAGGTTCGATCCTGCGGACGGCTGGGCGCCGGTCGAACGGTATTTGCGCATCGTCAAGGAACGAAGCCCGGGGGTGAAAATCGTATTCGAACATCGCTCGGACCTCGTAACGGACGAACAACTGGAAAGCTGCTACGCCTGGGTTCGCGAACTCATGAAATAAACGCGGCTCGGGCGGGAAGGAGATTGTCATGGAATATTATAAGGAACTAAGAAAATACGTCGGGCATAGGCCGATCATTTTGCCGGGCGCTGTCGTCATCATTGTGAATGCGGACGGCGAAGTGCTGCTGCAGGAGCGGAAAGACGGCACTTGGGGTCTGCCGGGCGGGCTGATGGATTTGGGCGAATCGTTCGAGGAGACGGCCCGCAGAGAAGTAGCGGAGGAAACCGGGCTGCGTCTGGGGGAGCTTGCGCTGGTCGATGTATTTTCCGGGTCGAAGTACTACTTGAAATTACGCAACGGGGACGAGTTGTACTCGGCAACCGCCTTATATGCAACTACGCAATATGAAGGGACTCTCAAGGCCGACGACTCGGAGTCGAACGACGTCAGGTTTTTCCCATTGGATCGGTTGCCGGAGCCGCTCGGCCGGGGCTGTAAGGAGTTTCTCGAGGCGTACCGGAAGAAAATGCCGTCAAGCCAGCTGCCGTGAATTTGGTTGCAAGAAACGGGCATACAAGCATACACATCAATTGAGGTGAGATGCGTATGTTCAATACGAATCAATGGATCGACAGTTTGAAGGTAGCCGAAGATACGAAAGTATTGCTAAAGGAATTGGTGAAAAGAAAAGACAAGAAGGAGCAGCTGAAGACGAGGCTGATCTGTTTGGGCGTGATCAATTGCTTTATTACGACGATGGTCGTTTTTTGGCTGCTGAAAATTAGCGCAATGTCGCATGCCAACATTTTCGGCGTCATGGATTACTTCGGCTCGAGCAGGGCGGCCGGGATTTTCCTCGTGCTGTCGGCGTCCTCCTTTATATATACAGGGTCTTTATCCAAGGAGTATAAAAAGAAGAAAGACAAGTACGAGAAGCTGAGAGAAGAAGTAGCGCGCAAGATCTCCGCTTCGTGGAAAATTACCGAAGACTCCAAGATGAAGGATGAAATATCGGAAGTGCTGAAGTCGCATAACGACATCAATATTCGCTTTACGGCATTATAAGTTTGGAAGCTCATGCTAATCTGCCGATGCGGGGATGAAGCCGATGAAACTGATCGGGCGGGGCAAAACCGCCGAAATATTCGAATATGGACAAGATACGATTGTTAAGCTGTATCGGGACGGGTATCCCGAGGACGCCATTCGTCATGAGCTGCGCATGAGCCAGCTCGTCTGTTCGCTCGGCATCGATACGCCGCAAGCGCATGAAATCGTAGCCATCGGCAATCGGCACGGCGTCGTCTTTCAACGCATTCATGGAGCGCCGCTGCTGAACGCCATGATACGTACGCCTTGGGCGATTCGCAAGCATGCCGGAACGCTCGCCGCATTGCATTATGACGTACATGCCCATCGAGCGGCGGGAGCATTCAGGCAGCAAAAGCAAGTGCTGGCGGACGCCATCAGGGCGGCTCAGCCGCTCACCGCTGCGGAGAAGGACGCGCTCCTTCACTATCTGCAGCAGCTTCCTGAAGGAGATGCGCTGTGCCACGGCGATTTTCACCCCGACAACGTGCTGATCGGGGAGAAGCGCTGGATCATCGACTGGATGACGGGGATGTCCGGTTCCCCTGCGGGGGATGTGGCGAGATCCGTCGTTTTGGTGCGCTTCGGGACGATGCCCTCCGGCACTCCAAAGATGGTCAGGGGCATCATCGAGCTGCTTCGCAGCCGGCTCTTAAACGGCTACATCAAGCAGTACTTGCAGCTGTCGGGAATGCGGTATGACGAAATGGAACGGTGGATCTTGCCGGTAGCCGCCGCGCGCTTGGCGGAACGGCCGGACGCCGAAGAAGAGGAGCGATTGGTCCGCGTGGTGCGGCAGCGCATGAGCGCGATTTCGTAGCGGTACCGTTAGCGGAAGTCGTATAAGACTGACTTCGCGTGCGAGGAGGAAGCGGTGAGAGCTACCGGGGAGATTTTGAAAGTGTGGCGGCTGTTTGACCATCACCCGATGGAAACGTTAACGAAAGCTTGGTGTTTCTCCTGTTCCCCCGAACCCAGGCAAAGAAGCGTTGCGCAGATGAAGGAGCACCGCCTGCAATACGGGACTTCCGGCAATTGCTTTGATTTGGCGCTGTGGCTAATTGAGGAATATAAACGCGAAGGCATAACCGCTTACGCCATAGGCCACGATCTATGCACCCCGAAAGCCCATGTCGCGGTTGTGGCGATTAACGAGCGGGGGGAGCGCTTTTTCTGCGACTTGGGCGATCAATGGATCGAACCGATATGGATCGATCCGCGCGGCGGAGCGAAGGGAGTTGACAGGCGGACAGGGGATCTAATCATGATGCATGATTCGAAACTGCGAAATGAACCCAAACAGGCGGTGAACTGTCAGATGTTGATGTTGCAGTACCGGAACACAATCCCCGCGGACTTTGCCGCGATTGCGGCTTTTCCGCAAAGCCGGGAAGAGTTCTTTTTCATGTTTCCGAAAGGCGAATATCCTCCCAGGCCGGAGCAGCTGGAAAAGGTCGCCACCGAGCGATGGTCGCCTACCGTCATCACGATCGGCGGCGAGCTGGCAGCCTACGCCAATTTCTACGATGTGCGTGCCGGGCACGACTGCTGGCTTGGCAACGTAATTGTAAATCCGAAGTTCAGAAGAAGCGGCATAGGCTCGTTTTTGCTGGAGACAATGAAGCGGAGAGCGGCAGACGAGCATAACGCCATGGAGCTGAAGCTTGTTTGCCACAATACGAACACGAGGGCTCTATTGTTTTACTACAAGCATGGTTTTAGACCGTTCGACATGAAGGTGGCGGAAGACTGCCATCATAACGCGATCGCCGGAATCCAAATGTCCCTGCCGCTGACAACCGGCAGCTAAGGAGAGGAGCCTATGATAGTTCGCGAGACGGAGCATCATTTGTAATGGTGGCGCAGCACGATCATGCTTTGCTTTCAGGGAGCCTGGCGCAACATTTGCGCCGCCATTTATTCGCCCACGACAGTTACCGGGACGACGTGGTGTTCGCCGTTTGCGAGCATGACAGAGGCTGGATTCGGATGGACGACACTCCGATCTGGAACGATCGCGCCGTCGGACCGGCGTTGTTTCCCGATTACCCGCTGCTGCCGAAGCTGATTTTATACCGGCAAGGCATTGACGAGGTGCAGCAAATGAACCGGTATGCCGCCTTGCTGTGCAGCCTGCACTATTCGTCTTTCGACATTTTTCGAACCAGCACGCAGCCGGAATGCGTGGAATTTTACCGCCATGAGCTGGCGAGACAAGCGGCCATCCGGGACGAATATCGCCATATCGACGAGGATACGGTGATGAAGCACTTGCGGCTGCTGCAGCTGTGCGACGACATGTCTCTTTATGTATGCTTTAACCGGCCCGGTGCGGCGAAAGCGGACGAATTTCCGTGGTACGTTTCCGGCTTTCCGAGATCGGAGCTTTTTAACCCGGATGAGGGGAAGCCGCTCGTAGCGCGTTGGCTGGACGAGAAGCGCATCGCGGTCGAGCCTTCGCCGTTCGAGCACGAATTTGCAGCGGCGTTAAGAGTGAAGCATGTAGCCAAAACGTTAATCCGCCAGCACGGCATCGCGGCAGCGTACAAAAATACCGAATGGACGGAGCAGGAGGTAGTATTTGCGTAGCGGCGGAACGCGATGGGGGCTTGGCCCTATATGAAGCTGGGAATGCCGACATTGATCGAATTCGGAAGTCTGGAGCAAAATGTGGGCCTATGCCGCGAGCTGGGTCTTCATTTTATAGAACTGAACATGAATCTCCCGATCTTCACCCCCGAACGCCTCGATGCAAAGCGATTGAGGGCGTGGGCGCAGGACAGCGGCATCGGGTTTACGATCCATTTGCCGGAGGAACTGGACTTGTCTTCGTTTCACCCTTCGATACGGAAGGGGCATATCGAACGCTGCAAAGAGTCGATGGCCTGGGCAGCCGCGGTGGGCGTGACTGTGCTCAATATGCACCTGAACCCGGGTATTTATTTTACTCTTCCCAAGCGCAAAGTGTGGATCAACGAGCGGTATGAATCCGAGTTTGTGAGTGCGCTCGATGAAAGTTATTCCGAACTGTATGCGCTGGCCGAGTCGCTTCAGCTGCAGCTGTGCATTGAGAATACATACAATTTTCACCTGCCGTTCGTTCGCTCTGCGCTTGAGCGGCTGCAATCGTATACGGCGTTTCGCCTGACCTGGGATGTTGGCCACGATGCCAAAGCCGGTTTTGCGGAGGAGCCGGTTCTGCTCGCTTATCGAGATCGCATTCGCCACATGCATCTGCACGACTGCAGCGCCGCGTCGGATCATCAACCGCTATATACTGGCAATGTGCCGATCGGGGACCGGCTCCGCTTGGCGCGCGACCTTGACTTAGGCGTTATTATTGAAGTGAAAACTGCCGAGGCGCTGCGGCAATCGGTGCATGCGCTGCGGGACCGCGGGGAGTGGATGGATTGCAAGAGAACGTAGCATGGCACAGACAACTCGGCGTCTACGGTATTTGCGTTAAGGATAGTAAGCTGCTGGTCATACATAAGAACGGCGGCCCCTACAACTCCCGATACGATCTGCCCGGCGGCAGCATTGAACCGAACGAGCCGCTGCCCGCTGCCCTGCATCGGGAGATTTTGGAGGAAACCGGCGTTTCCGTGCGTATTATCGGTCACATCGGGACGCGCGACTTTGTCGTACCATGGACGCGCGAGCGGTATTCCCATACACATAGCCATCATATCGCCATTTTTTACGAGGTGGAGTATATATCGGGGGACGTCCGGTTTTCGCCGAATGTGGACGACTCGAGCGGGGCCGAGTGGCTGGATGCGGACCGTTTCGCATGGGACAACTCGTCCCCCTTGGTCATGCAGGCCGTGGAATGGCTTGCGCAGCGGACGATACCGGTCGATACCCGCTATTTTACCGCATGGGAAACGAAGCTGTAACGAAAGTGACGATGTTCAAATAACTGGAAATATGATACAGTATCGGTAAAGGTAAGCCCGGACATCGTGCGCGATGATCAGGGCTTTTTATCCAACCGGAGGGGAAGGGGCCAATGACGACTATCGAGCTTCGCCGGTTGAATGCCCGGGAGGGCCAAGACATTCGGGACATGGTGCTGGAGATTGGGCCCAGGGAGAACGGCTTTGGAAACGGCTTTTACACGAGTGGCGAGGCCGAGTTTCAAGCGGCGCTTGACCGCAACCTTGCCATGTCGCAAGGCGACGATTTGGCGCCGCACCTTGTGCCGCAGACGGTCTACTGGCTGTATGTTGGCGGCCTTCCTGTCGGCTACGGAAAACTGAGACATCGGCTGAACGATAAGCTGCGGCTGGAGGGAGGCCATATCGGATACGTGATCCGCCCGACAGAGCGGCAGAAGGGCTACGGCAAACTGCTGCTGCAAGAGCTGGTGAAGGAAGCGAAGCATCTTGGGCTTTCCGACGTCCTGCTGACGTGCAACGAGGACAACACGGCGTCGCGGCGTATTATCGAGGGCTGTGGCGGGCGCCTGGAGGACGTCATGGACGGGAAATGCCGGTATTGGATACAAATATAACGGGAAGCGGCCGCCAGCGGCGGGAGAGCGGGGAGCGAAATTGATCACGGTGCAAACACAAATCGACATCGCTGCGCCGATCGAGCTTTGCTTCGACCTGGCGCGGGATATCGATATACATTCCGCGACGGTATGGAAGCACACGCGGGAGAAGGCGGTCGCCGGCGTGACGAGTGGCTTGATACTTGCAGGCGAGACCGTAACATTCGAGGCGACGCATTTTCTGGTCAGACAAAGATTGACTTCCGAGATTGTGCAGATGGAGAGACCGTATGTGTTTGTAGACCGGATGCTGCGCGGCGCATTCAAATCGATGCAGCACACCCACGAGTTCCAGGCCGTGGGCGGCGTAACGCGGATGACCGACACGCTGCAATTCGCAGCGCCGTTCGGTCTGCTCGGCTTGGCTGCCGAGCGGCTCGTTTTGGCGAAGTATATGAGACGCTTCGTTGAAGACCGCAACCGCGCGTTGAAGCGGATCGCCGAACGGGGCGGCGCCGCTCGTGAAGCCGATTTAAAACGGTAGGCGGGGAGCGGCTGCAACGCCCCATCCGGCGCATAGACGCAAAGGGGACGGCAAAACCGATAGCAATGCGACAAGCGCAAAATGCCGCCGCAAAAGCCCTGTCCAACACAAAATGACGCGAAGGAGCGTGCTTATGCAGGCAGCTATGATCTTCGTCTCCATCGCTGTGCTGAAAGCGTTGCTGCTCCTATATCATAAACGCGCATAAGATCAAATTCACGATGAAGGGGACAACAATCGCCATGTGGACGAGAGCGGAACTGAAATCGAGAGCCAAAGCGGTGCTCAAGGTATCGTACTGGAAAGCATTCCTTGCCAGCCTGGCCGTTTTGTTTGCCGGCGGGAGCGCCAAAGGAGCTCCGTTTAACTTCAATTTTCGTACGGGCGGAGGCGGCGCGCCGAGCGGCATAAGCGGCGGCGGGGGCATCGATTGGAACGGCCTGCTCCCTGTGTTCATCATCATCTTTGCGGTCATATTGGTGCTGGCGCTGTTGTTCGCGCTGGCGTTCCGCATCTTTCTCGGATTTCCGCTCGAGGTAAGCGGACGCCGCTATTTCAAGCAGGCAGCCACAGACGGAGCGGATTTGAACCATCTCGGGTACGCGTTCAACAAGACGACGTACTGGCTTGTCATCAAAGCGATGCTGCTTCGCGGCGTTTACAACTTTTTATGGTACTTGCTGCTGATTGTGCCGGGCATCGTCAAAGCTTACTCCTACAGCATGGTGCCGTACATTCTCGCCGACAATCCGCACATCGGCAAAGAGCGCGCCATCGAACTGAGCCGGCGAATGACGTTCGGACACAAATGGAATATGTTCGTGCTCGACCTGTCGTTTCTCGGCTGGTATTTGCTCGGCCTGCTGGCGTTGGGCGTGGGCGTGCTGTTCGTCCTGCCGTACGTCAACGCCACCCAGGCGGAGCTCTATCTCGTCCTTCGCCGGCAGGCGCTGGAGCAAGGCTTGTGCACGCACGAAGAGCTGCGGCTCACATAACCGTTTCAACAAGAAGAGGAGAGGCTGCCCATGACAGACAGATTGGAACGCCAGATCGGCTTCATTATCGAGCTGGACAAGCTGAAGAACATTTTGCGCAAAACGCGGGTGCTGGGGACGGACCGCTACGAAAATGACGCCGAGCACACGTGGCATCTCGCGCTCATGGCCATCGTGCTGGCGGAGCATGCCGATGCGCGTGGACTCGATCTCGGCCGCGTGCTGAAAATGCTGCTCGTCCACGACGTTGTGGAGATTGACGCCGGCGACACGTTCGCGTACGACGAGAAGGGGCACGAGGACAAGGAGGAGCGCGAGCAAAAGGCGGCGAACCGCTTGTTCGGCCTGCTCCCGGGCGACCAGAGGGACGAGCTGATGGCGCTGTGGCACGAGTTCGAGGCGCACGAAACGGCAGAGGCGAAGTTTGCGCTGGCGCTCGACCGGCTGCATCCGATGCTGCTCAATTTTCACAACAAAGGCCAGTCGTGGCGCGAGAACGGCATTACCTCCGAGCGCGTTCTTGCCCGCAACCGCGTAATCGAGGACGGCTCGCAGGCGCTCTGGGACTACGCGCAGCGCATGGTGCGCGAAGCGGTGGAACGGGGATATTTGACAAAATAAGCCAATAAATCGCAGGGCTCTATAACGAAGCTTCTATTTCTTCGGGAAACACGCCTGCCTTAAAGGAATCCTAAGCCGTTTCCTCTTGCATAAGCGGCGTCATTCGAAGGCAAGAGTAGCCTCGGTATAGTAGTTGCAGCGCAGAAACGGTTCCAGCTCTTGCGGGCATACGGGCAGGCTGAATAAAAACCCTTGCATGTCGGAGCAGCCCAGCTCATGCAGCTGCACGGTCTGGCTCTCGTTCTCGACGCCTTCGGCAATGACGTTCAAGTTCAGGCTGCGCGCCATGGCGATAATGGCTCGAATGATAGCGAGCTGGCCTGTGCGGATGAACGTTTGATCGATTTTGATCGTATGTATCGGGAATTTCTCCAAATAGCTAAGCGATGAATAGCCTGTGCCGAAATCGTCGATGGAAATGGAGATGCCGATATCGCTCATCTCTTTTAACATGCGGATCGCCTGGTTGACGTTGGTCATCGCCGTGCTTTCCGTAATTTCGATATGAAGAAAACGCGGATCGAGCCCGGTCTCGTCCAAAATTTGCCGGATCGTGTCGATCAAATGATCCTGCTCGAGCTGACGGACGGACAAATTGACGGATACGAACAGCGACGAAAACCCTTGATCTTGCCACAGCTTGTTTTGGGCGCATGCGGTGCGCAGCACCCACTCGCCGATCGGCACGATGAGCCCCGTTTGCTCGGCGACCGGAATGAACTCGAGCGGGGAAATGGAGCCGGAGCGGTGATGCCAGCGAATGAGCGCCTCGGTGCCGATCACGCTCCCCGTCGCCACGTTCACGATCGGATGGTAATGAAGCTCGAACTCTCCGTATTGCAGCGCTTTGCGCAGCCATTGCTCAAGCGATACCCGCCGCTGCAGCTTGCAGGAAATGTCGTCGCCCCACGTTTCAAACTTGTTTTTTCCGTTCTCTTTGGCGAGATACATCGCCTGATCCGCCCGGTTCAAAAGCGTCTCGCCGTCGCCGCCGTGCTCGGGATAAAAGCTGATCCCGAGGCTGGTTGTCATCGTATACTCTTGCTTATGTATGGTGAAAGGCTTCGCTATTGCCTTTATAATGGCGATGATTACTTCAGCGAGCACAAGCTCGGTGGTTTCTTCCAAAATCACGACGAACTCGTCGCCGCCTATTCGTCCGACGTGATCTTTAGCCCGGACACAGCGGCGGAGCCGTTTGGCGAACATTTGCAGCACGCGGTCTCCGAGCGCATGGTCGAGCGAATCGTTAACGAACTTGAATCCGTCGAGATCGAGATACATGACGGCAACGCGCTGCTTTTTTCGCTCCGCATGCGAGATGGCCGTGCGCAGCAAGTCCTTGATCAGCCTGCGGTTGGGGAGACCTGTGAGCGCATCGTGAAACGCGAGTCTATAGAGACGGTCCTCTGTTTTTTTTCGCTCCGTAATATCGGTGATGACTCCGTCGACGCGGACGATATCGCCAAGCGGCCCCGGCACCGGCACGGTATAATCGTCAACCCAGCGAATGGTACCGTCTCGGCGGCAAATGCGGTACTTGTACCTGATTTTTTTGCCTCGCAACAGGAGGCGTTGGCGTTTTTCCACATGCGGCCGGTCGTCCGGATGGATAACCTTCCTCCATAAATCCGGATCGCGGACAAACGCTTCTTGCGGATAGCCGTAAATGGCTTCGCAAGCAGGCGAAATTTGCGTTTCGTTCGTTTTCGCATCCCGCGACCACAAACACACTTCCAGGGACTCGAAAATGTTGGCCAGATGCGCCTGCGTCTTCAGGAGCGTCCGTTCCAACTGGTTGCGCCGGGTGATGTCCTTCGCGATGCCGATCAAACCGGCGATCCGTCCGTCGATCCTCACCGGCATGGCGGTAATGCTGAGCTCAATGCATTCCTTGGACTTGTTATAGATCGTTACTTCGCTATCCACTTTGATTCCTTCCGTAACAACCTGCCGGAAAGCGCTGTGAACATCGTATTTTTGATAAGGGGTCAGGAGATCGGGGTAGTGCATGCCAAGCAGTTCATCGTGGGCATATCCGGTAAGCTTGAGCGCTGCTTCGTTAAAACCGATGAAGCATCCTTGAATGTTGAGCACATAGCACGGGTCCGGATTATACGCAAAGAGAGATGGCAAGTAGTCGTCCAGATGTTCAATCACATTCTCACCCCTACGTTAGGCACTCATGGCGATAATTGAATAGCTTCCATAGAACAGTAGTTTTACGTCCGATGCAATCGTCGGATAGGCCGTTTTTCCCACACAACCATTTTATCGACAAAAATCGGTAAATTACAACAGACTTTTGTCACAAAATTTGTTGTTAAAACGTCAAAATTCGACAAATATCAACATTTCCCCCTTTTTCCCGACGGAGGAACATACGCATCCTCAGACTAGACGAATGTTTCGCAGTGCCGCTGCATACACATTATCGAATGCGGCGTTCACCATCGGGAAATTGGTCCAGGCTGCCGAAAAAGGCGGAGCGGAGAGTAGGCCTTGTGAGCTACAAGTTTTGCGCAGCAAGCTTCGCTTCGTTAGCATGCGGCTTTGAACTTGTGTTGCCCACATGCTTTCAAATTCGAGGGAATACGAGTGTGGGCGAGGCCGGAGACCCGCCTTCCCGTTCCGCAGCTCAGCTATACTTTCTCGAGCCAGGGCAGCCTGAAATTCTCGCGGTTCGGCGCCTTTTTTTCGTTGAAGTAAGCGTTTGCGAATGTTAAGATAATAGACAATATTATGACAATTCGTTCGTTCCATCATCGTGTATAAGTTGCGCCTAAACATTGGCTGATGCGTACGGTTAATGCGCGCGTCCCGAAGGACGGCGTAATCTGTGTGTCGTTGGTAGAGCCGTAGAAAGGTTTTGGCCTTCTCGCTCTAGGCGTAAAGCTGGAGAAGTAACGGCGAGCAAGATGCAGGACATCTCGCTCCCAGCTTAACGTCATAGTCATAGATTTTAACGCTTTAACTTAGCAATACGCTCCACGGCGACAGATTTTACAGATAAGGAGATTGTTGGCGGACATGGACATGAGGAAGAACGGCATTCCCCCGAAACAGGGTCTGTACGACCCGCAATTTGAGCACGACGCCTGCGGCATCGGCTTTGTCGCCAACATGAAAGGCGCGAAGTCGCACGACATCGTGCGCCAGGCACTGCGCGTGCTGTGCAATCTCGATCACCGCGGCGGACAGGGCAGCGAGACGAATACGGGCGACGGCGCGGGCATCCTGCTGCAAATTCCCGACGCGTTTTTCCGCGAGGCGTGCCGAGAGCAGCACATCCAGCTGCCGCCCGCCGGCGAATACGGCGTCGGCATGGTGTTCTTGCCGCAAGAGCCGCAAGCGCGCGAAGCGTGCGAGCGCATCGTCGAGCAGCACGTGACGGGGTGCGGCCAGACGCTGCTCGGCTGGCGCAAAGTGCCGACGGATAACGCGCTGCTCGGCGACGTCGCGAAGTCGGTCGAACCGTACGTCTCGCAAGTATTCATCGGCAAAAACGCTTCACTCGATCTTGGCAAGGACGAGCTGGCGTTCGAGCGCAAGCTGTACGCCATCCGCAAGCTGGCGGAGAACGAAGTGCGCAAGGCGCATCCCCAGGCGCCGTTCTACTTCTCCAGCCTATCGAGCCGCACCATCGTCTACAAAGGCATGTTGACCCCGGAACAGGTAGACGCTTACTTCCTCGAGCTGCAAAATCCGGCAGTCGCTTCCGCACTGGCACTCGTACACTCCCGCTTCTCCACGAACACGTTCCCGAGCTGGGAACGCGCGCATCCTTACCGATACCTCATTCACAACGGCGAAATTAACACGCTGCGCGGCAACGTCAACTGGATGCATGCCCGCCAGGCGTTGTGCGAATCCGAGCTGTTCGAGGATGACTTGAAAAAGCTGCTGCCGATCATCGACAGCGAAGGCTCGGACTCGCAAATGTTCGACAACTGCCTCGAGTTTCTGATGCTCTCCGGCCGCTCGCTGCCGCACGCGGCGATGATGATGATTCCGGAGCCGTGGCAAAAGCACGAAACGATGGACGATGAAAAGAAAGCGTTCTACGAGTACCACAGCTGCCTGATGGAGCCATGGGACGGCCCGGCGGCGATGGCGTTCACCGACGGCCGGACGATCGCCGCCGTGCTCGACCGCAACGGGCTGCGCCCGTCCCGCTACTACGTGACGAAGGACGATTTGATCGTCCTCGCGTCGGAAGTCGGCGTGCTCGACATTCCGCCTGAGCGCATCCTTCGCAAAGACCGGCTGCGCCCGGGGCGTATGCTCGTCGTCGACACGGAGCAAGGCCGCATCATCTCCGATGAGGAGATCAAGCGCCAAATCGCCACAGCGCACCCTTACCGCGCCTGGCTTGACGAGCACCTCGTCTCGCTTGAGGAGTTGCCGGAAGCGCCGCACGTGCCGGAGCCGGATCACGCTACAGTGCTGCAGCGGCAGCAGGCGTTCGGCTACACGTTCGAGGCGCTGCGCAAGTTTTTGGAGCCGATGGCGCGGATCGGCGTCGACCCGGTCGGCTCGATGGGCTGGGACGCTCCGCTGGCGGTTTTGTCCGACCGGCCGCAACTGCTGTACAGCTACTTCAAGCAGCTGTTTGCGCAAGTGACGAATCCGCCGATCGACGCCAACTTCGAAGAGATTATTACGGCGCAGGGGACGACGGTCGGCCCGGAGCGCAATTTGATCAAGCCGGAGTCGGAGAGCTGCCGCCATATTCGCCTGAAATCGTTCGTGCTGGACAACGACGAGCTGGCGAAGCTGCGCCATATCGAGCGCGAAGGGTTCCGCACGGCGACGCTGCCGATTTTGTTCCGCGCGGCGGACGGGGCGGCGGCACTGAGGCGGGCGCTTGACGGGCTGTTTGCCGCCGCCGACCGGGCTATTGAGGATGGGGCGACGCTGCTGCTCCTGTCCGACCGCGGCGTCGATGCGGAGTACGCGGCTATTCCCGCGCTGCTAGCCGTCTCGGGCTTGCACCACCACCTTATCCGCGCCGGCACGCGCACGAAGGTAGGGCTGCTTCTCGAGTCGGGCGAGCCGCGCGAGGTGCATCATTTTGCCTTGCTGCTCGGCTACGGGGCCAGCGCTATCAACCCGTACCTGGCGTTCGAGTCGCTGGACGATATGATCCGGCAAGGGCTGTTGACCGGCATCGATCACGAGAAAGCGTGCTACAACTATATCAAAGCGGTGACCAAGGGCGTTGTGAAGGTGCTGGCCAAAATGGGCATCTCGACGATCCAGAGCTACCGCGGAGCGCAAATTTTCGAGGCGGTCGGGCTGAATTCGGACGTGATCGACAAGTATTTTACGTGGACGGCTTCGCGGGTGGAAGGCATCGGCCTGGACGTAATCGCCGAGGAGACGCTGGCTCGCCACCGGCGCGCCTACTCCCCGCAGGCGGGACGCGATCCCGTGCTCGACGCCGGCGGCGAGCTGCAATGGCGCAGCGAGGGAGAGGAGCACCTGTACACGCCGGAGACGATTCACGCTTTGCAGTCGGCGGTGCGGACGAACAACTACAACGAATACAAACGGTTCGTAAAGCTGATCCGGCGCGAGAACGACAAGCATTTGAACCTTCGCTCGCTGCTGGCCTTCAAGGAAGGCCGGACCCCTGTACCGCTGGACGAGGTGGAACCGGTGGAAGCGATCGTAAAACGGTTCAAGACCGGCGCCATGTCGTTCGGCTCGATCTCGCAAGAGGCGCACGAAGCGCTGGCGATCGCGATGAACCGCATCGGCGGCAAAAGCAACACCGGCGAAGGCGGAGAGCATCCGAACCGGTTCGTGCCGGACGCGAACGGCGATTTGCGCCGCAGCGCGATCAAGCAAGTGGCGTCGGGGCGGTTCGGCGTCACGTCGAACTATCTCGTCAACGCCGACGAGATTCAGATCAAGATGGCGCAGGGCGCCAAGCCGGGTGAAGGCGGGCAACTGCCGGGGCCGAAGGTGTACCCGTGGGTCGCCGAAGTACGCGGCGTGACGCCGGGCGTAGGGCTCATTTCGCCGCCGCCGCACCACGACATTTATTCGATTGAAGATTTGGCCGAACTGATTCACGATTTGAAAAACGCCAATCCGCGGGCGCGGATCAGCGTCAAGCTGGTCAGCGAAGTCGGCGTCGGCACGATCGCCGCCGGCGTCGCCAAAGGCAAAGCGACGTCGTCCTGATCAGCGGCTACGAGGGCGGCACGGGCGCCTCGCCGCAGACGAGCATCCGCCACGCCGGCTTGCCGTGGGAGCTCGGGCTGGCCGAGACGCATCAGACGCTCGTGCTCAACAATTTGCGCTCGCGGATCGCCGTCGAAACGGACGGCAAGCTGATGACCGGCCGCGATGTGGCGATCGCCGCCATGCTCGGCGCGGAGGAGTTCGGCTTCGCGACGACGCCGCTCATTGCGCTCGGCTGCGTCATGATGCGCGTCTGCCATCTCGACACGTGCCCGGTCGGCGTCGCCACGCAAAATCCGGAGCTGCGCGCCAAATTCACCGGAGATCCGCAGCACGTTGTCCATTTTATGCGGTTCGTCGCCCAGGACTTGCGCGAGCTGATGGCCGAGCTCGGCTTCCGCAAGGTCGAGGAGATGATCGGGCGCACCGATGTGCTCGAGCCGAAACAGGCGATCGCGCATTGGAAGGCGCGCGGCATCGACTTGTCGCCGCTGCTGCACCGCCCGGACGTTACGGACGACGTGGGCCGCTTCTGTCAAATCGTGCAAGATCACCGGCTCGACCGTTCGCTCGACGTGAAGGAGCTGCTGGCGATTGCCGAGCCGGCGCTGGAGCGCGGCGAGCATGTGCACGCCATTTTGCCGATCCGCAACGTGAACCGCGTCGCCGGCACCATTTTGGGCAGCGAGGTGACGCGCCGGTACGGGGCGGAGGGGCTGCCGCACGACACGATCCGGATTCATTTTAACGGCTCGGCCGGGCAGAGCTTCGGCGCGTTCGTGCCGAAAGGGATAACGCTGTCGCTGGAAGGGGACGCCAACGACTACTTCGGTAAAGGATTGTCCGGCGGCAAGCTGGTGGTGTTCCCGCCGGTCCAAGCGACGTTCGTGCCGGAGGATAACATCATTATCGGCAACGTCGCCTTTTACGGGGCTACGGACGGCGAGGCGTACGTTCGCGGCGTGGCCGGCGAGCGGTTTTGCGTCCGCAACTCCGGCGTGCGGGCGGTCGTCGAAGGAGTCGGCGATCACGGCTGCGAGTATATGACCGGCGGACGCGTCGTCGTGCTCGGCCGGACCGGACGCAACTTCGCGGCCGGCATGTCGGGCGGCATCGCCTACGTGCTTGACGAGGACGGTTCCTTCCCGGCTCGCGTCAACCGCGAGATGGTGCTGCTCGAACAGCTGGAGGAAGCGTACGAGATGAACGAGCTGAAGACGATGATCCAGCATCACGCGACGTATACGGACAGCGAAGTGGCGCACCGGGTGCTGGGGCACTGGGACGAATACGTATGGAAATTCGTCAAAGTCATTCCGAAGGATTACAAGCGGATGTTCGAAGCGATCGAGCGGGCCAAACGCTCCGGCCTCGGCCAGCAGCAAGCGTTCATGGTCGCCTTCGAGGAAAATATGCGCGACGTCGCGCGCGTCGGCGGCAACTGACGAACGGAGGAGGCACGAAGCGAAGATGGGAAAACCGACCGGCTTTATGGAATATGAACGCGAGCTTGCGCAAGAAGCGGCCCCGCTCATGCGCGTGAACCATTGGAACGAATTCACCCAGCCGCTTCCCGAGGGAAAATTGCGCGAGCAGGGCGCGCGCTGCATGGACTGCGGCATCCCGTTTTGCCATACGGGCAAGCTGATCAGCGGCATGGCGGCCGGCTGTCCGATTCATAACCTGATTCCCGAGTGGAACGATCTCGTGTACCGCGGTCAATGGCGCGAGGCGCTCGACCGGCTGCATAAGACGAACAATTTTCCCGAGTTTACGGGGCGCGTCTGCCCGGCTCCTTGCGAAGGCTCTTGTACAGTCGGGCTGAACGGCTCCCCCGTAACGATCAAAAGCATCGAGAAGGCCATCATCGACCGCGGCTTTGCCGAAGGCTGGGTGAAGCCCGAGCCGCCGGCGGTGCGCACCGGCAAGAAGGTGGCCGTCATCGGCTCCGGCCCGTCCGGGCTCGCCTGCGCGGCGCAGCTCAACAAGGCGGGGCACACCGTCACGGTGTACGAGCGCGCGGACCGCGTCGGCGGGTTGCTCATGTACGGCATTCCGAATATGAAGCTCGACAAGAAGTATGTACAACGGAGGGTCGATCTATTGGCTGCCGAAGGTGTCACGTTCGTGACGGGACGGAGATCGGCAAACACATTCCGGCGCAGCAGCTGCTTGAGCAATTCGACGCCATCGTCCTGTGCGGCGGCGCGACGAAGGGCCGCGATCTGCCGATCGAAGGGCGCGAGCTGAAGGGCATCCATTTGGCGATGGAATTTCTGAAGGCGAATACGAAGAGCTTGCTCGATTCGGGACACGAAGACGGGGCGTTCATCAGCGCGGAAGGCAAAGACGTTATCGTCATCGGCGGCGGCGACACCGGCACCGACTGCGTCGGCACTTCCTTGCGGCATAAGGCGAAGTCGGTGACGCAGTTCGAGATTATGGCGAAGCCGCCGCTCGCGCGCCAACCGAACAATCCATGGCCGGAATGGCCGCGCGTGTACAAGATGGACTACGGCCAGGAAGAAGCCGCTGCGCTGCAAGGCGAAGATCCGCGCGAGTATCTCATTTCGACGAAAAAATTCGTCGGCGACGAGAACGGGCACGTGATGGAGCTGCACACGGTGAAGATCGAGTGGAAGCAGGGCGACAGCGGCCGCTTCGTGCCGGTCGAGGTGCCGGGCAGCGAGAAAATATACCCGGCGCAGCTCGTGCTGCTGGCGATGGGCTTCATGGGGCCGGAGCCAACGGTGCTGGAGCAGCTCGGCGTCGAGCGCGACGAGCGGTCGAACGCCAAGGCGGAGTACGGCAAGTTCGCGACGAACGTGCCGGGCGTCTTTTCCGCCGGCGATATGCGGCGCGGTCAGAGCCTTGTCGTATGGGCGATCAATGAGGGCCGCGAGGCGGCGCGCGAAGTCGACCGGTTCCTGATGGGCTCGACCAATTTGCCGTAACGGAGGGACTGCCTCTGCGCCACAAAACGTTGGCGCTCGACACGGTTGTCGAAGCGCCAACGTTTTTATTCGTTTCCATTTGCTGGCGAATCCGATACAATGAAAATACTATCCTAGCTGCGAGGTACGGAGTATGGATTGGAATCTGGAGCTGTCCGAAGAAGAAATGAAAGCGCTGCTCGCACCGTCGCAGAACGAGCCTGACGCCGGCGGCTCCGGTATGCCGGCGGAGCTGCCGGGACTGGCGCAGCCGTTCGCGTTGCAGCAAGAAGCCGAACTGCTGCAAGCTATGGCAAACGTTGTGAAGACGTTGACCGTCCGCGTCGCTTCCCTCGAAGGCGAGGTCGGGCGTTTGCGCGCCGAGCTCGCTGTTGCTTGCGGAAACGAGCTGCCTGCAGCCGAGAGGAGGATTGTCGTCGAAGACGCCCGGTTGCCTGAGCTGCCCGCGGAGCGGGAGGTGTCGGCCGCAGCCGATCCGCAGCTGGGCCGTAGAGGCGTTGCGGCTGGATTAGCCGCAGCGCCAAGAGGTGTTGGCGATTTGGCTGGTGCGGAGACGGCAGGGGCGGAAACGGGGGTGCCGGCGGGGGCAGCAACGGTGCAGTCGGTCGGTGCGGAAGCGGCAGCGTCGTGAGGGTATGGCGACGGTGTTGCCGGTAGGTGTGGCAACGGGAGTGCCTGTGGGGGCAGCAACGGTGCAGCCCGCCGACGCGAAAGCGGCAGCGTCGGCAAATGCGCAAGCTGTATCGGCAACCGGCGCTACGGCTCTTATCCCCCGCTCAGCCCGGCACCGGAAACCGGAAAAGAAGGGGTTGTTCGCGAAGCTTTTTCATCCATGACAACGGGGCGGTGCCGACATGAAATACGAATGGCTGAAGCTTGCCCAGGAGCTGCAGGCGATCGCGCAGACCGGGCTGACTTACTCCAAAGACGTGTACGATCGGGAACGGTTTGAACAGATTCGCGAGATCAGCGTGCGCATTATGTCCGATTTTACCGGTACGGACATGGCGGTCGTACGCGAGCTGTTCGCACATGAGACAGGTTATGCGACGCCGAAGGTGGACGTTCGCGCTGTCGTGTTTCAGGGCGGGCGCCTCCTCATGGTGCGCGAGAAGATGGACGGCGCTTGGTCGCTCCCAGGCGGATGGGCCGACATCGGCTGCACGCCGAGCGAGGTGGCGGTGAAAGAAACGCGTGAGGAAGCGGGATTCGAGGTGCGCCCGGTGCGTCTCTTGGCCGTACTGGACAAGAAGCGCCATCCTCATTCGCCGTCTCCCTCCTACATTTACAAAATATTTATCCAGTGCGAGATTGTTGGCGGTGCGGCGACGGCTGGCTTGGAAACAAGCGACGTGCGCTTCTTCGCGGACAATGAGCTGCCGAAGCTCTCCGTCGATCGCAATACGGAGTCCCAAATTCGCCTCATGTTCGAGTACGGACGTGATCCGGACAAGCCGGCAATATGTGACTGATACAACGAAAGCGGCCGTCTCGCAGCAGGACGGTCGCTTTTGCTTGATGAACGGCATGCGCCGCTACGGGCGAATACGGCCGGGGTGCACATGCGTTGCCAGGATGAGGAAGGGGACGAGAACATTCGAGGGCTGCACGCGCCATTCGCTTGGCCTTTGTAGAGCCTTAGTAGAGCTTCAGTAGAGCTTCACTAGAGCTTCACTAGAGCTTCAGTAGAGCTTCAGTAGAGCTTCAGTAGAGCTTCAGTAGAGCTTCAGTAGAGCTTCTCTAAGTAGAGCCTTAGTAGAGCCACAGTAGGAGCTCAGTAGAAGTTCAGTAGAAGTTCAGTAGAAGTTGAGTAGAAGTTCAGTAGAAGTTCAGTAGAAGTTGAGTAGAAGTTGAGTAGAAGTTCAGTAGAAGTTCAGTAGAAGTTCAGTAGAAGCTTGGTAGAAAACTCAGTAGAAGCTCAGTAGAAACTCAGTAGAAGCTCAGTAGAAGCTCAGTAGCACCACAGTAGCACCACAGTAGCACCACAGTAGAAGCTCAGTATAGTAGAACCACATTGGAGGCTGAGTAGAGTTTGGTAGAACCTCAGACCGACCCCTGTACGCCCCCAAGTAGAAAGGGTTGCGGAATAACGGAACGGTGTTCCGTTATTCCGCTATTTCCCGGAAATTTCCCAGTAATAGCGGAACTACGGTACCTTATTCGAGTGAAACTGGTGCTAGAATGGTGTTCTGCGAACACCGAGCGGGTAAATAGCGGAACGGCGTTCCGCTAACGGGTGAAGAATAGCCCCCGAACCCGCAAATAACGGAACGACGTTCCGTTAACGAAAGAAGAAGCCCCCGAATCGGCACATAGCGGAACGCCGTTCCGCTAACGAAGGAAGAAAGCCCGCCGATCAGCGCATAACAGAAAAGCGCTTTGCTGATACATATCAAAGGTACAGCGGCGTTCTGGCAGCTGCACATATTTCCGCCTCAGCCCCGCGCCATCCTAACACCGCTCACAGCCGCATCCACACGTCGCTCCGACCTCGCGCTACCGTCTTACCGCATTTATTCCTCCTGCGTCTTGCGGGATGCCTGGATATGCTCGTGGACGCCCATTTTCGAATAAGAGCCCTAATTGTCGCAAAAGCGCATAACGGAACGGCGGCGTTCTGGCAGCTGCACGCATTTCCCGCCCCAGACCCGCCTCAGCCCCGCGCCATCCTAATACCGCTCACCGCCGCATCCACACGTCGATCCGACCTCAGGTCGCCGTCCTACAGCATCCACACCTCGTTCCGACCTCGCGCCGCCGTCCTACAGCATCCCTTCCTCCTGCGCTTTGCGGGTTGCCTGGATACGGTCGCGGACGTCCATTTTCGAATAAATGTTGGAAATGTAGTTTTTGACCGTACCTTCGGACAAAAATAGCTTCTCCGCGATTTCCTTGTTGTTGAGCCCTTGCGCGATACAGGTCAGCACTTGCATTTCGCGCTCGCTGAGGCCGTAAGCGTCGTGCCGGACGGGGTCGGCCGTCTCGGTGCCGCCGCTTCCGCTGCCTCCGCCATTTCCGGATCGGGCCTGATCGACGAGCAGCTTGGCAATATCTTGCGGGATGAGCGTGCCGCCGCGATGCACCCACTTGATGCCCGCGATCAAATCTTTCGGATGGATCGCTTTCAGCAAATACCCTTCCGCCCCTGCGCCGAGCGCCTCCACGACATAGCCGACTTCCTGGAACGTCGTCAAAATAATGACGCGGATGTGCGGCCACTCGGTCTTGATCCGTTTCGTTGCCTCCACGCCGTCCATGACAGGCATATGAATGTCCATCAGTACGACGTTGGGTTGCTTTTCCCGGCATAGATCAACGGCGGCTTTTCCGTTCTCGGCCAGCGCAGTCACTTCGATGTCCGGATCCATGTCGAGCACGATGTGCAGACTCTCGCGGATGAGATCCTGATCATCCACAAGCATAAGCTTAATGTCCTTCATACCGCCCCTCCTTCTTCATACCACCATCATCTCCACCGGCAAGTAAAAGTTGCAACGCCTCTACGCGCACATCGCGCAGCGGAAAACGGCCCCGCCGCAAAGGACGACCCCGGCCGTTCCTCTCATTGGTACTCGCTGCCGCTTCCGCCGCCCGTTTCGGAGACACTCGGCAATGCTGCCGTTTCGCCTGCCGCCGAAGCGACGGCGACCGGTATGCGGCATACTACAATCGTGCCGCGGCCCGGCTCCGAGCTGACGAACAGCTGGCCGTGCAGCGCCTGCAGCCGCTCCTTCATCGCCGTCAGCCCGAAGCCGGTCTCCAGCTTGTCTGCGCCAATGCCGTCGTCCTCGACGCGGAGCTCGACGAAGTTCGGCTCGAACGACAGCGTTACGTTCACGACGGACGCTTCTCCGTGCCGCTTCGCATTCGTGAGCGACTCCTGGAGGCAGCGCAGCAGTGTCCACCGCATTTGCTGCGGCATCTCGTATTCGGCGCCGAACGGTTCGACCCGAATGGTCGTGCCGGTCTGCACGGCAAATTCGCCCGCTAATCGCATCATTTGCTCGGACAGAAGGCCGTCGTCGTCTTGCGGCGCCATCTGGTGAATCGAGCGGCGCACTTCTTCAAGACCGTTGCGGGTTATCGTCCGCAGCTTCTCAAGCTGCTGCTTCGCCTTTTCCGGTGACGCATCGATGAGATACGAGACCGCATCCATGCCCATGATCACCGAAGTAAACGTATGCCCGACCGTATCGTGCAGCTCCCGCGCCACACGGTTGCGCTCGGCGTGCAGCGTCAGCTCCTCGATGCGGCTGGCGTACTGCTCGAGCGCTTTATTTTGCTGGCGGATGAGGGTGTATTGCCGCTGGTTTTCTTCCAGCAGCCGCCCCGTCTTTTCTTGGGTCCGGTGCAGCCGCCCGAGCGCGAAGCCGATGCCGTAGCCCATCAGATAGCTTAAAAAATCTTCGGTAGCGTATAACACGTTCGCATGGACGTGGAAGACGAAATAATTCGCTGCCGGGAAGCCGAACACGAATACCGGCAATGTCCACCACATCGTCCGCCGGTGAGCGAGAAATCCGACAAGCATGAGCGGCGCGAACAAGATGCTCGTTGCTTTGCCGGAGCTAGCGCTGATCATGAGCTGCAGCGAACCGAGCGTCAGCAGGATGACGACGGGCAGCCACAACATGTTGACATAACCGGGCCGCCAAAACCCGACCGCGGCAACAGTGCCGACAAGCATAAGCGCAATCCCCGCCCACACCGGCAACGTGCCGAAAACCGACGGGTCCAGCAAAGCGTAAATGACGCCGATCAGAAACCATGCCGTCTGCACGGACAGCAGCATCCAGTCGACCCAATGCCAATTGCGCCGTTCGATCATGTCCAGTGCCCCTCTTTGGTTCAAAAATGAGACGTATCCCGTCTCCGCAGGTTGCTGCTCCTATTGTAACCGAATCGATTCGCACCGCCTAGTGAAAACGGTCATACGCCGCATATGACTGGCGCATGACCGGTTGCCCCGACACGTGTCCTTCGTTCGGCAAGCTTATGACGGCAACGTGACCCCGCTCACTGGTTTCATACTATGAAATTAGGATAAGATGAGAGCATGAACAAGTTTGCAAGAGACAAGGAGAGAGTCGAAGTGAACAACGAACCGGTCGTGCAGCTGCGCGGCGTGACGAAACGCATCGGCTTCAAAACGATCATCGACCGCATCTCGTTCGATGTCCCGAGAGGCGAAGTGTTCGGCCTCCTCGGCCCGAACGGCGCTGGCAAAACGACGACAATCCGGATGATGGTAGGCCTTATGTCGATAACCGAAGGGGAAATTATCATCGAAGGCCGCTCGATCCGCACTCACTTCGAGCAGGCGATCAGGCGCGTCGGGGCGATTGTCGAGAACCCGGAAATGTACAAATTTTTGAGCGGCTACCGCAACCTCGTGCATTTTGCCCGGATGACGCCCGGCGTATCCGAAGCCCGCATCCGCGAGGTGATTTCCCTCGTCGGGCTGGAAAACCGTATCGACGAGAAGGTGCGGACGTACTCGCTCGGCATGCGCCAGCGGCTCGGCGTGGCGCAAGCGCTGCTACACAAGCCGTCCTTGCTCATCCTCGACGAGCCGACGAACGGCCTTGACCCGGCCGGCATCCGCGAGCTGCGCGACCATTTGCGGCGGCTTGCGCGGGAGGAAGGCATCTCGGTCATCGTCTCCAGCCACTTGCTTTCGGAAATGGAGCTGATGTGCGACCGCATTGCCGTCATGCAGACCGGAAAGCTCATCGACGTGCGCCATATCGGCGAATTCGTGAAGGAAGAAGGGGCGGCAAAAGTTTTGTTCGAGATCGAGCCCGGCCAGCTGGCAGAAGCGGAGCGGACGATACGGGCCGCTGCGATCGAGGCGCAGGCTTCGCCCGACCCGTCGGTCTCCGGCGGCTTGCTCGTAACGGTGGAGCGGGAGCGGATCGCCGACGTGAATGCCGCGCTCGTGAGCGCCGGCATCCGCGTTTCGGGCATCCGGCCTGTCACCAAATCGCTCGAGGACAAGTTTCTGGAAATAACGGGGAGGGATTCGATTGCTTAATCTCGTCCGCAACGAAAATATGAAAATTTACTGCCGGATCCGGACATGGGTGCTCGTAGCCATGCTGATCCTGTTCTGTTTCCTCGTTTCGTTCATTTCGCGCTACGATAAGATGTCCTCCGGCAACCCGCACCGCGAGTGGCGGCCGGAGTTGCAGCAGCAGGCGCAGTCGCTGCAGCAGCAGCTTTCCGGCGACGAGAAGCTGCCGGCGCCGATCCACAAGCAGCTGCAGGAAAGGTTGGCGATCACGAAGTATCAGCTCGAGCACGATATTCCGCCGACCGAAGCCACGATGTGGGGCGGTGTGCAGCGCGTATCGGCGCTCGTCATGATGGTCACGCTGTTCACCGTCATCGCCGCAGCCGATGTCGTCGCTGCCGAATTTACATGGGGGACGATCAAGCTGCTGCTCATTCGGCCGGCGACGCGGGCCAAAATTTTGCTCTCGAAGTATATCTCCACCATGCTGTTCGCCCTGTTTCTGCTGGTCGTGCTTTTCGCCTCGTCCGTACTGATTAACGGCGTGATCTACAGCTTTAGCGGCTGGTCGGCGCCGAGTCTGACGACGGATGCCGGCGGCGCGGTGAAGGAAGGGGTTCTCGTTTTCAATGTGCTGGCCGCCTACGGCTTGAAGGTAGTCGAGCTTATCATGGTTGTCACGCTGGCCTTCATGATCTCGTCCGTGTTCCGCAGCTCCGTGCTGGCGGTAGGCCTCAGCCTGTTCCTGATGCTGCTTAGTCAGCCGATTACGATGCTGCTAATAAGCTTGAATCCGGACGTCGGCAAATACTTCCTGTTTGCCAATACGGATTTGACCCCGTACCTGGCCGGCCGTCCGCTTGCCGAAGGAATGACGCTCGGCTTCTCGATTACCGTGCTGGCGGTATACTTTATCATTTTCAATGCGCTGTCCTGGCTCGTCTTCACCCGCCGCGACGTGGCCGCATAAGCAAAACGAGAAGGACCGCCGATATGGCCGGTCCTTCTCGTTTGTGCTGTCGAACGGTTTCGTACCGATTGCTCGAGAGTTTGGCGTCGTGATTTAATTCCTTTTATGGTAATTTATTGGTAAGGGGGGATTCCGGTGTTAAGAAGGATCGATGAACTTCCTACGGATAAAACAATTGCAGGGGTACACAGCGTGCCTCTACTAGATGACGGTTCGATTGTCATGGTATGGGATAGGAATGAGCAGGTTTTAACTACGGTTGGCGGACGAATCGAAGCTGGCGAACATATTGACCAAGCTTTAAATCGGGAAGCGGTTGAAGAAGCCGGAATCCTATTAAAGCCAGAGAGAATCCCGTTTGCATGTTGGTATTGGACAGAAACAGATACATATACTGTATTCGTGCTTGCAAGGGTAGATAGCTTTGTGCCAATACCGGAAGGCTTTGAAACAACTGGCAGAGTCGTTATGAACTTTGAAACGGCATTGCAAATGGTCAATAAAATTGAGGGGCGGGCGGAACGCACGCAAATATTAAGCTATGCGCGAGAACTGGCATCGGAGTTGCTTAGTCGCTGAATCCTCCTGAACTCCTTATTGCAAGTATTCGCTGTGAAGAAAAATCATAAGAAAGGTGATGCGTATGACCGGACAAAATGCTGTGAACATGGAAACGCTTTGGACTATTAGGACGGAGCAATTCAAGGAAAGAAGTTTTATTGGTTTGCAGAATCCATTACCTCAATCTTATGAAGATGAACAGCGGCTTTTTGCAACACTTGCAGCCAGAAGAAACGAAATAATGGGACAAACCTTAGATGGCAATACCTATATGGTGATTCACGATAATGGATCAAAAATGACAGTAGGATTGATGGTAACGCAGCTCGGAGAAATTCCTGACGGGATGGTTTCTTTAAATCTTCCTGACGAAGAGTATGTGGTTTTCAGATTCGAAGAGAAACACATTTGTTCCTTTTGGCAGTTTTTTTGCGACCGGGAAAATCAGAAGAAATACGAGCTGGATGTAGTGAAAGCCAGATTTGAAACATTCAATGATTCGTTGCAACCAAATGGTATAACGGAGATTTATTTTCCAAAAGCAAGTCATGCTTATGTGAAGGCATAAAAGAAGAAGCCGGTACGCCAGCTTCTTCTTTCGCCCGAATCATTTTACTCCACGTCCACATGCCAAGCTGCTTCCACACGATCCTTTCGCCTACGCGCAGAACAAGGCTCAGGTCGTGGGCGCCGGGAGCGAGGGGCCTGGAAGCGTTCAGCCGGTACAACTGGGTGACTGTATCGTCCGTAACCGGTTTGCCGGCAGGGAAAATTTCGATCGAAGAGGCATGGCCGTTGCCGCCGAGGTCGTTATTTTCTTCAATAGTCAGCCGCGGTTGCAGCGCATCCTTCAAGTTTTTCTGTTTCCATGAAACCTGACTGTCGTAAAGAAAGGCATGAAGCTGAGCTGAACCTCCGGTTATTTTGGCGGGCAACTTCCCGAGTTCGACCGTATAGCTTCCTTCGTAAAGGGCATGCCCCGACCAAGGGATCGGAGACAGGCCGAATAACTGCCTGACGTCAGGCTGCCTCAAATACCACTCGCCTTCTTGCTGCGCCGGCGCGCTGCCGAGAGCTACCGTCTTCTCCAAAACATCTTTCCAGTAAATTTCGGCGCTCGATTTCCCGTTATGCAACACAAAGGAATAATCCCCCCTGCCGTAACGGACGGCGCTCCGCTCGTTATCCGCACTGGTCTCTTTGTATCCCAACTTCTCGGCAACGGCCTTTAGGTTCAAGACGTCAACGCCTTCCTTAGCATAGCCTGTGCGAATATCTTGATCCAGCGTTAAAATGCCCCGGCTATCGGCCTGGATCGCAAGCTGCTGCGGATACTGGGCTTGGATTTGCAGTTCGGTGCCTGCATCAAGATCCAAGAGGCGGTCTTGGTCCCATATATGGAACGGAATCCAGCCTTTATGTCCTTCTGCGGTTACAGCCAGCCATATAGTGCCGTCCGGCAATGTCCATACGGCGTTTACGTCCGCTTCCTGATTGCGGAGCAATAAAGCCGATGAAGTATAAGGTACACCCGGATAGCGCATCAGCATGCGGTCGCCGTGAATCGATATGTTCCAGTGGACTTTTACCGCATCCGCGGGCTCTCCGTAAAGCAGATTGATCCATCCCGTTCCTTTCGATGTTTTCACATGGTACCAGCTGCTAAAATGCCAAATCTCGTAAGGGCCTCTTCCGTACCATAACGGCTGGGTAATTTTCTCAAAAACGGCAACCTTCTCGCCGGAAATTACGGCCAGCTCTTTGTTTGCCGGCTCGCTAAATAAAGGAATTTCGGCGGCGACATCGAGCGTCTCGTCCGCAGGCGCGATGGCCACGCCGTTTTGCCATGTCCAAAGGGGGCCTTGCTCCGTCTCCACCAAAAAGTAACGGTCATAGATGGTAGTATATTGTTTAATGACGCGGGTCTCGCCCGGAGTTGCGTAGTCGGGCTTAGCGCGTTCCGGATGGACAGCTGCCTCGAGCTCCTTGTTTCCCGACAATCCGTTGTAGTAAACCGTTTTGTTTACGGCTTGAATCGTTCCGATCTGATTGACCGGGATATGCGCCCACAAATCTCCCATCCAAGACGTGCGAATCTGAATCCACGCTTTGCTGGACGGATCGTTCGTATAGAACCACTGCTTCTCTGCGCCTGCGACCTCAACTTCTTGCGGGGCAAGAGTCGCTACCGGACCGCCCCGCTCGCTCTTTTTGCCGTAAAGCGGCGTATCCGCCAGCAGCACGATGCGTTCGGGCGGGGCTATGTCGATTTCCCACGGCTTCGGGCGAATCCAGCGGGGACCGAACATCGTTTCGATTTTCCAGTTTGCGGCTCCGATGGACCAAGCGCCATAGGTCTCGATGACTTTGACGGTTTGCGGGGCAAACCAGCCTTCAGGCTCGTCGTCGGGAGTATCTTGGGCAGGATAGTATGCCGTATCCGACAGAAGCTCTATAGTGCCGGGAATGCGCAAACCATCGGGGGAGTACGGACCCTGTGCCATGAAATCGGCCGAAGTACCGGCAGGTTTGCCTAGCAGACCAGCCATGGTCAGCGCTATTAATGCCGCCATCCAGATTGCTCGCAATTTCATCCTCCAACCACTTCCCATCGCAATATGTGGTAAATATTTCAAATGTTAGACGTAAGGAGCTGTCAAAAGTTTCACTTTACGAAGCCCTGTTTTGAAGTTCGGTCCAAAACGGACCGGGCGAATTTACATTCAGTTTAATTTGGCGATGTAAATTCATGGCAGGAAACCGTATGAAAGAGAGACGGAAATGGAGAGGAGCTGTCGTCATGGCATATGAATCGATTCCGGTGCTGATCGTGGGGGGAGGGCTTGTGGGGCTATCCGCCGCTTTATTTCTGGGCAAGCACGAAATCCCATACGTGCTGGCAGAGCGGCGCGGCGGAACGTCCATTCATCCGGGAGCCCGCGGGTTTAACGTGCGAACGATGGAGCTGTTCCGGGAGCTCGGTCTCGAAGAGGCGATTCGGGAAGCCGGCGCGGCTTTAACCGATAGCACGGATATTTACACGGCCGAGACGCTTTCCGTTGCCGATTTGGACTTGGCGGCAAACCATGTGCCGGAAGGAGCGCGTCTAATGACGGGTCATTTCGCCAAGCTTGCGGACGTAAGCCCGACGAGCGGAAACCTCTGTACGCAAGATGCGGTTGAGCCCATTTTGCTTGAGGCGGCCCGCCGGCAAGGGGGAGATTTGCGCTTCCATACGGAGCTGAAATTTTTCGTGCAGGACGATTCGGGCGTAACGGCCATCCTGGAAAATCGCGCGACCGGAGAGCAGCAAACGATTCGGGCCGAGTACATGATTGCCGCCGACGGGGCAAAAAGCCAGATTCGCCGGGCCCTCGGCATTCCGATGACAGGCCGCGGTTCGCGCGGGCACTACATCCATATTTATTTTCAGGCGGATCTCAGCGAAATTGTGCGGGGCAAGGAGTTCAGCATTTGCAACATTACGCATCCTGAAGCGCGCGGGATGCTCGTCGCCGTCAATAACAGCGACCGGTGGTGTTTTCGCGTGTCCTGCGATCCGGCCGCCGGGCAAACGCCTGAGGACTACCCGCCGGAGCGCTGCCGGGTGCTTGTGGCCAAAGCACTCGGAATTCCCGGTCTGGATATCCGGATTTTGAGCGTGCTGCCTTGGGAAGTTGCGGAATGGGTAGCGGAGCGGTTTCGGGACGGGCGAATTTTCGTCGCCGGCGATGCGGCGCATGTGATGCCGCTCTCGGGCGGCTTTGGAGCGAATACGGGCGTCCAGGACGTTCACAATTTAGCCTGGAAGCTGGCGGCGGTGCTGGATGGCCCGGCAGGCTCTGCGCTTTTGGACACGTATCAAGAAGAGCGGCATCCGGTAGCCGAATATACGGTGAAGCAAGCGGGTCTTATCGCGGATACGGGGATGCTATCAAGCGGAGCCGAGACGCCGGCGGGCCATCTTGTTGCAACGCTCGGCTATCGCTATGCTTCCAAGGCGGTTATCGAACAGGACAACGGACGCGTAACACCGGACGGAGAACTGGCGCTCGACGGGCGGCCGGGCACGCGCGCTCCGCATGCGTGGGTGGAAGTTTACCGCGAAAGGCGCTCGACGCTCGATTTGTTCGGAAGGAACTTCGTGCTGCTTGCCGGGCCGGAGGGCGTGGCATGGGACGGCGCTGCGGAATGCGCCTCCGAGCGGCTGGGAATCGTCATCAACGTATATTTGGTCGGGCCGGACCACGATCTCGTCGATCGGGACGACCGGTGTCTGGACGCTTACCGGCTAACGTCGGACGGCGCCGTACTGGTGCGGCCGGACGGCTTCGTCGCTTGGCGGGCGGAGCGGTACAGCCGGGACGCGGAGCGGAATCTGGCCTCGGCGCTGGAGCAAATTCTGTGCTGTACGGCAGCGGTGCAACGATAGAAAAACCGGCACTCAACCCGTTGAAAGGTTGAGTGCCGGTTCTTTTTCCAAGAGCGGTTTCGCGGACCTTTTATTCCACGTTGCCGTAGAACCAGGCTTCGCCGCTCGTCATAATCCGGTCGTGAACCGCTTGCATATCGTCTTCGGACCACACCGACGTAGACGGGTTCTGACGCACTAACGATACCGTCAAGTTGGAGAAGTCTCCGGTTGCAGCCGAGCCGGCACTGGACAATTCGGACAGGGGAATCACCATCTCGATGTTGCCCGTATTCGGGTCCCACTGCGGAGCAATAACGCCGGTGATAAAATGGTCGAACGTCCAGGCGCCGCCCGACACTTTAAAGACGGCATAGTTATTGCTGTCGCTCCAACGGCCGATCATATACTGCGCCGCATGGTCCAGAGCGCCGCCGTACATGGCCGTCGGCAAAGACGCTGCGGTGCCGTGCTTGTAATCCTCCGCATACACATTCACTCCGAATTTGGGGGCCGTATTGTACGCGGACAGGTGGCCGCTCATATTTTTAATGCGGATATACAGATTGCTGGCATCGTTGCTGATGTATACGCGCTGAATGTCCGTATCGCCGGAACCGGAAACGCTCCCGTTGTTGTCCAAATAGTAAGGAACGTTGCTGTACTGCGGCAAATCGTTCGCGACGGTCGACGTTACGTTGATCGTCTTAAACGCTCCCACGTTATACTGCGGAGGCGTGATGCGGATGTCCGCCTTGCCTTCGTACGCCAGGGCGGTCAGCACGAACCAGGCCGCGGTCACCGGCTCGATCATCGTGCTCGGCAGCGGCTTGAGCGTGATGCGCGACACCGCTTCGCCGGGCGCCATGTAGCCGACGCCTGAACGCGATACCATCCATTGCAAATAGCTTAGCGCCGTCGTCAGATCGCCTTTGTAAATATTGTAGAGAGCGACGTAAGCGCTCATTTGCGGCCAGGATGGCTCGTCGCTTTGCGCTTCGTTGCCGGCGGGGCTGTACGGCGACGTATAGTAGAATGTGTCTCCGTCGTACCGGGCTACGCCGTAGCCGTCGTGTTGGAGATGCGACAAAATCGTGCTGATATGGCTGCTGGCGCGCGAAGACAGGGCGTCGATCATGCCGTATACGATAGCGGCGTCGGACGAGGAGTCGACCAAGGTGTTCGTACCGCCGCCCGTCGTGACGGCCCGGTTGAAATAACCGTTCGCGGAATTCCACATGCCGGGCGGGCTCCACGTATCGTTTTTGTTGATGTTGGTCCGAATTTTGCCGGACACGCCGTTGTAATTGTCCGCAAGAGACGGCTGTCCGGCGCGCGGGACATGTACTGAGCGGCGTCGAGCCCGGCCGCGTACAGCGACTGGGTGAACGTGTTGTACTCCGTCTGTTCCTCCCAGATGCTGGCGTCCGGCTGGCCGAAGCCATAAGGGTCGGAGCCGATGTAGTTGTATACGAAGTCGGCGGACTTTTTGTAATAAGGCCAAATCGTATTGAGGAACGTCGAGCTCCCGGTCAGCTTGTAATGCAAGTACGCGCCGATCAGGAAAATGCCGACGGAGTCGTTCTCCGGCTCGACGAAAGATACATAGGAGCTATCCCACAGGTTGAACGTCGTTTTGAAGCTGCCGTCGGCCGATTGCCGGTCTTTCAGCCAGTACCAATATTTCTCCGCGTCGGCATGAAAGCCTGCCTGATCGAGGATCATTGCGGTGACGGCGCTGTCGCGGATCCATACTTTGTAGCCGTAAGCGATCGGGTTCGTAGCGGCCGGCATCGCTCCGGTTACGGGGTTGATCGAATTTTTAATCGCGATCAGTGCCCGTTTGTACGTTTCGTTGATGCCGCCGTCGGCGAAATTGACGGTTTGCCCGCCGCCAAGCCAGTTGGCGTAGGCATTCTGGGTTTGCGTGAACCAGTACGAGGCCGTCTGCGCGCGGGCGGTGTCGATGGCGCTTTGCGCATTGGCCAGCGTATCCCGCACAGTGGCGACGAAGGACAAGCTGATAGAGCTGTTCGCCGGAATCGTAAACCGCTTCTGGAACGCTACGCTGATGTCGGCTGCCGTGACGCTGGCGTTGTTTTTGACGGTGCCGTTGCTATCGAACGTGTACCAGGCCGCGACGTCGTTTCGCGCCGTATCCGATACCGTATCGTTGGCGACTTGATAGCCGTCCATCGGCTGCAGCGCGGTTAAAGCGACATAATATTGTCCCGAGCCGGACATGTTGACGATAAGCAAATTTCTGGCGCTGTCGTAGGAGCCGGTATTCGTATTGTTCGTACCGCCGAGGGTTTTGTTGTTGACATGGATTTGCTCCAGCAGGTTGTAGTCGACGGCGCTCGCGCTGCTGTTCGTGAACGTATAGGTCGCTACCGTAAAATTTTGATTCGGCACCATCGCGAAATCTTTGGTCACGGTAACCGGCATATTGGAGCCGCTGTAGTCGAGATACTGCGTCCGCAAAATGCCCCCGTCGTCGTAATACGCCTGGGCATTGAAGTTATGAATTTGATCGTACTTGACCGAATGCGTTTCGTCGCGGAAAAATCCCGAGTAATCTTTGATCTGGTTCGTATTGAAGTCATTGCTGATTCGCATTTCGCCGATGCGCGGGCCGTACGTGCCGGTATCGTTCTGCGACAGCTTGCTTGCCATCCAAATATTCATGGAATCCGTCCAGTTGGACATGTACAGGCTTGTCGCCGATTGCGTCGTTGGCTGCGTTGGCGTCGCAGCGGAGATCGGATCCGCGGGCCAAGCGAGCAGAGCGGAGCACAGTGCCAGAGCGGTCGCCGCCGCAAACAGCGCGCGTTTTCCTGGGTTTGCCAAACGTGATTTCATCGCAAACGTTCACCGCCTTCATCGAATGGTTAATTGATGGCGATCGAGAAATTCGTGCCTTCCCAGCGATCCGTGCTCGTCTCCATGATGCCGTTGTTGTTGTCGTCCCACAGGAACGTAAAATTGACCGTCGTTCCGGCTGCGAACGGACCGATCGAATTTTCGTAGTTGTGATTCGCGTCGCTGGAGCCGTTGTTCAGAAGCATCGTGTCGGTCACATTTTGCCAATTATTGACCCCCCAATGGGCCCAACCCTGCTCGCCGGCGCGGAACGTGATCCGGTATCCGGCCGGAGCCGAGGCGATTTTGCGGTCGAATTGCCAAATGAACGTCTTGTCGACGCTCAGGCTGTCCAGATTGATAGCGCCGGTATTCGTACTGTTGTCCCAAATGACCACGGAATGGTAACCCGGCTTCATGTGCGCCGTCAGCTCGCCGTAGCCCCACGTATCCCAGCTGCCTGTGCTCGGGAACTGCACCGTGCCTGCGTAGGCGCCGTCCACGTAGACGTCGCGGGTGGCGTTCGAGCCGCCGTTGCCGTAGCGGAAGCGGAGCGAATAATCGTCGTTCGTCGTCGCATTGACGATAAACGAAACGCCTTTATTCGAGCTGGCGAATCCGTCCACGAATCCGGTGCCGGTATAGCCGGTATGGTTCGTGTTCGTCGTTACACCGGACTTGATCGCGGTTTCCGCTTCGTACACGTTGCCCGCAGGCGTAGCGAACGACCGCTTCAGGTACACCATATCCCAGTACTGCAGCGAGGGAAGCGTGAACGACACGTATTTGCCGACGCTGTCGGTGCCGGTCGTAAAGCTCAGGCTTTGCGTCTTGCCGCTATTGATATCGGGCGATGCCAGGTAGACGCCGGAAATGGACTCCTCGTTGCCCACATACACTTTCGTCGCGAGGTTGGATAGTGTAGACGGGGTGTTCGCGGAGTTTCTCCAGTTCGTATCGTTGCCGAGCAAATTGATAAGATGGACGATATCGTAGCTGCCATTACGCTTGATTTGCTGCCAGATCGTATTCGCCGCTCCGTTGCCGCTGAGCGTCTGGCCGGCGATGGATACGAACTGCGTGCCGGCGTCGTTGTCGACGACGTCGGGATCGTACAGCAGATTTTCGTAGGCGGTAATAAAGTTGTAGTAATCCTTCATCCCTTCGCGCAAGCTCGAACGCATCTGCTTGCTCTCGTTGGGGAAGTACGGATGGCCGAGCATCTGGTCGCCTTCGCCCATCTCGATGTGGAAAGCTCCGCTTGCCGCAATCGCCGCGTCGGCAAGCCGGACGGACGGCTCGTTGAAGGTGCCGAGAGTCAGGCTGTCCAAGTTGATGAAGCCTGAGTCCGAACTGCCTACCGCGATTTTGATGTGATGCGTGCCTGCCGTAAGCTGTACAGTGTCGTAAGAATCGAACGCCCAAGTATCCCAATTCGCCTGGCTCAAAAATTCGATTTGCTTGTCGAACGTGCCGTCGACATAAATGCTGCGCGTAGCCGTCGATCCTGTAGCGTTGCCATACTGGAACACCAGCGCATATTTGCCCGTCTCCGGAACGGTGATGGCAAAGTCGACGTAATCGCCCTGATCCCCGAATCCGTCGACGAAGCCCGTTCCGGTATAGCCCGGATGATTCGTGTTGGTCGTAACGCCGGACAGCGTGGCGGATTCTGCCTCGTAGCGGGTGCCCAGGTTTTCCTGGTAATTCATATAGGCAGCGAGCACCATCGCCTTGCCGCCGTCATTGCTGCGCGCTTTTTGGATGAAGTTTTTCAAATCCATGTAGTTCGGGGAGTTTTCCCAAATTTCGCTGTAATCGAACGTCGTTTGAGCGTTTGTGGTCACATCGTTCGCCGCCCAACCGTTCACGCCGCCGTTGACGACGTTGAAGGTGACGGCTTTGCCGGGCAATCCGTTGCTATTCAAGTTGCTGCGCAAATTGTTGATGAAGCCCGAGAAGCTGTGCTCCAGATCGACGTTGCCGCCGTTATAATCGTGCATATTGTCGCGCTCGCCCATCTGGTCGAGGTGAATGCCGTCGAAGCCGGCGGTATTGATGATATCGCGGTATTGGCCGTAGATGTAGTTTTGCCAGTTCGGATCGGCGGGGCTAAAGAGCCACAGGTTTGTGTTCGGATTGTTGTCGACGAAGTCGAACACAGCCTGGCTCTGGTGGTTCGTATCGTAGTACATGCCCCACTGCGGGCTTACGCCCGAGATCGTCTGATAATCCTGCAGCGCCGCATAAGTCATCGTGTAAGGCATAGCCGCTGCATTGTAGTTGTGAACGGAGGAGATCAGATTTTGAATGGTCGGCCAGGAAATCGTGATTTTGCCGCTCCAGTCGGTCCAAGTGCTGTCGATCGTTCCGCCGGTGCGCTTGATCATGTTTTCGTGCCGCCACATCCAGTCATACAGCTGAAAAGCGTTCGTATGGTAATCCTGCACCGTCTGTTTGACGCGGGCGTCGGTGGCGCTTGCCGGCTCGCCCGGCGTATATTGCGTCAAAAATCCGTAGCGCGGATACTTCGTCCATGTGCTCGATACGTCGATGGCCGTCGCTCCGGTCGAAGACCCGGCCGTCACGCTGACGAAATAGCCTTGAAAATCTTGCGCCGGCGTCGTCCATGGGAACGACACGACCGTCGAGCTTCCCGCCGCAAGCGATACGTTCTGCGAAGTTTGATAGGCGGTCGAATCGAGGTGCGTTATGGTCATATTGACGCTGCCGTTAAAAGCGCTTCCCGAATCGTTCGTCATTTCCACGGAAATCGTGGCCGTCGCCCCGGGGTTGTACCTGGCCATGTCCGTGTAAACCCGTTTGATGATACCGCTTGCGGCAGCTTTGGCCGGGACGGGCAGGGCGGGGCAGACGAGCAGCAAAAGGGCGAGTGCGAGCAGTCCCGATCGCATGAGCCTTTTGTCCATCATTTCTTCCTCCTCTTCAACGATTTCATGCTCCGACCGTTGCTAGATGGCCCGGGTAGAGAAGACGCATCACCTCCTTTCGGCGCTCGCAGGTTCAAGCTTCCATTTCCACGACGAGCAGCTCCCATACATATACAGGCGGAAGCTCGACCGTCAGCGTCTTGCCTTTCGGACCGGCGGCGATCCGGTACGGCACTGCTCTGGGGCGCCCCATCTCCTTGTCGGGGGAGGCGGCGAACACCGAGCGCACCGTACCGTCCAGCGTGATGACCGCCTGGATGCCCTGCTGCGGGTGCGGCGTCCGCTTTCCCTCGTTCCAGAAGTCGTCGTTGTTCGATAGATTGATGAAAGAAATCGTCTTGTAGCGCCGGCTTTCCCTGATCACCGTCCACATTTTCCCCGCTTCGCCGTATGAGCTGCAGGGAAAGCCTTCGAACGTGTATTCTACATTGTCCCAGCCGGTGTGCGTCATCGAGACGTCCTCCAGCGCCGCATCGTACAGCACGTTCGCGTACCTGACGAGGAAATCGTAATAATTTCTTATCGTACGCACGAACTCCGCATCGTCTAGCCGCGAATAGTCGACGTAATAGCCCTGCGTCAATATGCCCTGAAACTCGCCGTGCAGCAGATGATAAGCTCCGTTCGCGGCAATGGCGGCCGTCAGCAGCAGCGCCGCAGCGTTCGCCCTCGCCCATTCGTCTTTCGGCAAGTCCCGGTACGACTTCAAATACGCCGCCAGAATGACCGGCTTGCCGTTCCCAAGCAGCTTGGCCCGCGCGATGATATCCCGCAGGTGATGATAGCGCTCGTAGGGAGGCCACACCTCGATATACATCGCGTCCTGCTTGGCATCGCCTACCGTGCCCACAGGCCAATTGCCGACGTTGTTGAAAATGAGCCCGACATCGCCGCTAACGCGCTCCAGCCGCTCCCGCGCATGGTCGATGAGGACGGGGAACTGCTCCTTCAGCACCTCCAGCCGTTCGTCCCCGTGCAGCCGGGAAAACGCCGTCTTCGGCGCCCCGTACGTATCCATATGAATGCCGTCAAAGCCGACGAGCGTCAGCGCCCTTTCGTACTGCTGCAAAATATGATCGTGCCACGGCGAATCCGGTGCGATATTCATGATGAAGAACAAATCGATCAGATGGTGAACATTGCCATCGCTGTCGTAAAGCGCCCAATCCGGATGCTGCTCGTAAAAATCCCGGCTTGCCCCGTACACGGCGCCGTAGGCGATCGATTTCATGCCGAAGCGGCGGCACAGCGCGATTTTCTCCTTCACGACGTCCAGGCTCAGCTCCCGGCCCATCAAATCGCGAAATTCGCTTTGCGGCGGCACCAAATCGTCGTGGCGGTACATCCAGTCGTAAAACTGGACGAGGTTGATGTGCAGCTTGCGCAAATAGTCGACGTCCGCGGCGACCCCCGACTCGTCCGTATCGAAATCGCTCAAAAAACCGTACCGGGTCGCTTTGCGCCAGTCAGACACGACGTCGAAGGCGGTCGAATACGTCTCGAGCGCCTCCTCGCCGTCATAAAGCGTCACATCCACCCCATATCCGTCGCAATCGGCCTCTATGGCCGCAAACTCCCACTCCACAACCGCCGTTCCTTCGGCTGGCAGCTCCACTTCGCGAAACAAGGTTCCCACATGCCGGTCCAGCAGCATGACGCGCGCCTCCATTCGCAGCTTGCGCGCCCCGGTCCCCACATGGCGCAGTTCCGCGCACAGGCCGATCCGCTCGCCGCTGGCAAACTGCGCCTTGGCCGGATACAGATCGGCAAACCATTCTTGAGCCATGCTCGTCACCCCTTCACCGCTCCGGCCGTTATGCCTTTAATGAAATATTGCTGAAACGCAAGAAACGCCAGCACCGCCGGCGCCAGCCCGATAGCGGCTGCGGCCGCCATCAAGTTCCATTGTGCGCCGTATTTTTGAAAAAACATCGCCACCGCAAGCGGAAACGTGTGCATTTCGCTTTTTTGCAAAAAGAAAACCGCCTGCGCGTAGTTGTTCCAGATCGATAGCCCCGACAAAATGACTACAGCCGCCGTCACCGGCCGCAAAAAGTGAAACGTGACGCGCCAAAAGGCGGAAAAGTACGTACATCCGTCCATGACGGCGGATTCCTCGACTTCCCGCGGCAGCAATTTGATAAAGCTCGTGTATAGGAACACCGAGAGCGGCATCGCGTTAGCCGCCATCAGCAAGATCATCGCCCAATGCGTGTTGATGCCGTGGATCGATTTCATCAGGCTGTACAATGGGACCGTAATGATAATCGCCGGAATCATCATGGACACGAGCAGCGTGTTCAACACGGCGGCGTTGAACTTGCCGGCGAAGCGGGCAATCGAGTATCCCGCCGAGGAGGCCAAAGCCACGATCAGCAGCAAGGAACAGCCGGTAATGATCGCGGAATTGGCCATCGCCATGCCGATATGCGATACGTTCCACGCGTCCGCAAAATTGCGGAATCGAAAATCGGGCAGCCATGCGATGCCGTTCGCGATCGCCCGGGAAGGCGAGCTTAAAGCCAAATATAGCAATACGTAAAACGGAAACACCGAGATCAGGGAGATCAGCGCCGCCACCGCGTATTTCAACCATGCTGCAAGCCGAGCCATCGCGCCGCTCCTCCTTACATCTCAAATTCCCGGGTTTTCATAAACCGCAAATAAACGGCGACCGGAATGATGATGATGACAAACAGAATGACCGCAACCGCCGTCGAATAGCCCGTCTGGCTGCCGTACAACTGCCTCATGATGTACAGGCTCAGCGACTCCGTGCTGTAGCCGGGGCCTCCGTCCGTCAATGCGACGATGATGTCGAAGACGGACAAGGAGCCGATGATGTTCGTGACGACATTGATTTTGACGGACGGATACAGCATCGGAATCGTCACGTAGCGCAGCGTCTTCATGTAGCCCGCGCCGTCGATCCTGCTCGCTTCGTACAGTTCAGACGGGATCGACTGGAGACCCGCCAAATATACGATCATCGTCATGCCGACATACTGCCATACGTTCACGGCAATGAGCACGATCAGCGCGGAATTGCTGCCGCCGAGCCAATCCATATCCCCGAGCCCGCCGTGCAGCGGCTTCAGCATGCGAAACAGGAAGCCGCGCTCGGGCTGCAAAATAAAGTACCAAATGTACCCCATAATCAAAGGGCTGATGACCGCCGGCATGTATACAAGCGTGCGCACAGCCGCTTTTCCTCTGAACGGCCGGTCCATCAACAGCGCGTACAAGAAACCGAACAGATTGAGCAAAGGCGCGCTGCCGAGAGCGAACAGCACCGTATTGCGCACGTCTTGCTTGGCCCGGTCGTCCTGGAAAAAATCGAAAAAATTTTGCAGCCCGACAAAATGCGGCGCCGTCATCCCGTTGGAATCGGTCAGGCTGACCCCGATCCCGCGGGCGAGCGGATACAGGAAAAATACCGCAAACAGTACGATCGCCGGCACCGCCATATAGTTGTGCAAACGATTGTTGATCGATCTTAGAAGCGTCATAACATTCCCCTCTAGTCATGCATCGCGATTACTTCTTGTTGGTTGCGCTCCACGCTTTATCCCAGGCCGTCTTGTACGCCTTGGCGAAATCGAGGCTCGTTTTGTACTTGCCGGCAAGCAAATCCTGCACCATTCTGCCGGCATCGTCGCCGGAGAAGCCGGCCGGCGTGTCGGTAAACGGTATGTTCGCGGCGGTGTTCAGCGCGTTCGCGGCTCCGTCCTTAATCGGGCCCCAGTCCGCGCTCACGTCCTTGAACGCCGACGGCGATTTCAAAAATTCGCTGTACGCTTTCAAGTTTTCAGGCTTGAACAAGTAGTCGAGAAACTTTTTCGCTTCGGCCTGATGCTTCGACTCGGACGTAATCGCGTATACGGAGTCTTCCGCCGACAGCACAACCGGCTTCGTGCCGTCCATAATGGCCGGATACGGGCTGAATCCGATGTCGTCCTTCAGGCTCGGGTTCAGCTTGAGCAAATCGCCCAGCACCCACATGCCTTGGCTGATAACGGCGGCTTTGCCTGCCGCGAAGTCCTGCTTCTGATTGTCGTAGGTTGCCGTGAGCGCATCTTTATTGATCAGGCCGTCTTTTTTCAGCTGCAGCATTCTGGACGCGAACGTATCGATGCTCCCGCCGGGCGCGTCGAAAGCGAGCTTGTCGGCATCGTTATTGATGAAGGCGAGGCGGGACGGATTCACTCCCAGCTTCTGCTTGATGACGCCATGCGCCCAAAATTCGATCAGATGGCCGAGCGTCCACGATTCTTTGCCGGCGATGAACATCGGCGTGACGTCCGGCTTCTTCTCCTTGATCGTCTGCAAATTGGCGGTAAAGTCGCTCCATGTCGACGCTTCTTTCAGCCCCAGCTCGTTAAACATTTTCTTGTTGTAGAAAATGCCGGCCATCGTCACGTTCGTCGCCACTTTATATTGCTTGCCGCTTTTGACGTCGGTGCACAGGTCTTTAATGGAGGGCAGGATGCGCGACCAGAACGGTTCGTTCGACAAATCGGCATATTTGCCCTGGTCGATATAATCTTGCGAGACGACGGTCGTAATGTCCGGCACGTCGCCCGAGGCGAACTTGACCTTCATCACGTTGCTGGCGTCTTTTTGATATTCCTGCTCGACTTCGATGTTCGGATTTTCCGCATTGAACTTTTTGATCAAATCGTTCATAAAGTCGACGGTTTCCACTTTGCCCGTAAAAAACTTGATATGCACCTTGTCCCCGGATGCCGCGGGCTTGCCGTCGTCCTTTTGCGCCGGAGCCGGAGCTGCTTGTCCGCTCGCTTGTCCGTTTGCCGGGCCGTCCTGCTTCGCGCAGCCCGCGAGTGCGGCCGACGTAAGCGCAAGGGAGCACAATGCGACTGATACCAATTTTTTGACCATCCGTATATCCCCTTTTCGTGAAGTGGTTGGGTTTCCATCTTTATCTTAAGGGGAGGCCGCCGCTTTACGAAACACCGCATTTTTTATGTCGGGGTTCGATTTTTTAGAACGTATTTTCAGTGCCCGGTTTCCGATATACACTGGAATGGGAGGGGGGACAGCCGGATATGCACCGAAAATACTTGCGCTGGAACATGAAGGCGAAGCTGCTTGTCCTGTCCGCCTTGTTTACCGTTTCCTCCGTCGTGCTTGTATCGCTGCTTTCCTATATGAGATATACGCAGGATTTCGAGCGGCAATCGGCGGAGAAAGTTCAGCAGATCATCGAGCAGGCCAGCTTGAACATCGATACGTATTTGCAGGATTTGTTCCGCCTGTCGCTCGCGCCGTACCGGAACAATTCCTTGATGCAGGCGCTGGAGGACGGCGAGACCGGTTCGGAGATCGATCAGCTCGACAAGAGGCGGCTGGTCGAAGGCTTCCTGGACGAAATGATGATTTATCCGCGGCAGGACATTATTCAAGTGTTCATCTTGACCGACGAAATTTACACGAGCGGCCGCAACCCGCGCAGCGTCGATCCGAAGGCGGATTTTCGCAGCCTCGATTGGTACCGGAAGGCGCTGCAGTCGCAAGATCCGTTCTTCGTTCCGACCCACCGGCAGGACCTCGTCGCCAGAAGCGACGTGCCGCAAGTGTTTTCCATCGTCCGGCAGCTGCGGAGCACGAGAAATACGGAGAAGGTGCTCGGCGTCATCAAGGTCGATGCCAACTATAAAGGGGTCGAAGCCATTTGCGCCAAAGTGAATATGGGCAAAGACGGCGGCCTGTTCATTATCGACAAAAACAAAAACCTGATCTATTCCAGCGTTGCCGCCTTGCGCCCGGCGGACATTTTCGAGCAAATCGCCAGGCAGCCTTCTCCCGGCGCGCCGTTCTGCATGGAGGGCGGCAATTATTTGATCAACTCGGTGTATTTGCCTGCGGCCGACTGGACGATCGTCGCCGTCAATTCCGTGAAGGAGCTCAATCGCAGCGCCGCCCAGACGAGAAACTTCGCGCTGTATTCGGCCATCGTCTGCTCGCTCGTCGCCATCGGCATGCTTTCCTTGCTTACCGGGACGTTTCTGAGGCCTCTGCTGAACATTGTCAAGCTGATGCACAAGGTGGAGAAAGGCCACCTGGACGTCCGCTTCGACGAGCGCCGCAAAGACGAAATCGGCTATCTCGGCACGTCCTTCAACGCTCTGGTGTCCCAAATCAGCGACATGCTGGAGGAGAACACCCAGCTGGTCAAAGAGGTGTACGAGACGAAGCTGCTGCAGAAGGAAGCGCAAATCAACGCGCTGCATAACCAGATCCGGCCGCATTTCATTTTTAACACGCTCAATATGATTTCTCTCCTTATGCAGACGGGCGATCAGCACAAGGCGGTCGATCACATCAACAAGCTCAGCTCTCTCTTGCGGAACATGTTTTCCTGGGACAAGAGCATTCCGCTGCAGCGCGAAGCGGAGCTGCTCGACGCTTATTTGAGCATCCAGAGCTCGCGCTTTCAAGGCAGGCTGGCCTATGCGATCGACATTCCCGCCCATCTGAACGCAGCGATGATTCCGGCGCTGCTGATACAGCCCGTCGTCGAAAATGCGGTCATTCACGGCTGCGAGAACAAACGGGAGAAGACGGATATCCGCATCACTTGCGGCACTTCGGAGGAGCGCCTGACCATCGTGGTCGAAGACAGCGGGAAGGGGATGGACGAGGAGACGCTGTCCAGGCTGCGGCAGAAGCTGTCGGAGCCGGGGGCGCAGCAGGGGCGGCAGAGCCCCGGAGGCGGGGCCGGGATCGGACTGGTCAACGTCAATCAGCGCATCAAGTGGAATTACGGCCCCGAATATGGGCTTGAGGTCGACAGCTCTCCCGATACCGGAACGAGAGTCGCCATTCACTTGCCTGCCAGCATCGTATAGCGGACCGTTAAACGGAATTAAGGGGATAATGGGCATGTACCGGTTAATGATCGTGGATGACGAACCGCTTACGCGGGAATACCTCAAGCGCTATTTTCAGTCGTGCGGCGGGGATTGGGAGGTCGCAGCGGAAGCGATGGACGGCAGCGAAGCGTGGGAGCTTCTGCAGAGCCGCCCGGTCGATGTGGTCATTACGGACATCAAGATGCCGGTAATGAACGGCCTCGACCTGTGCAAGCTCGTATCGGAGCGGTATCCGCACATGAAGCTCGTGATTTTGTCCGGCTACGACGAATTTTCGTTTGCCCGGGAAGCGATCCAGTACGGGGTGCACGACTATTTGCTCAAGCCAATCGTCAAGGAGAATCTGGACGAGACGGTGCGGCGGATCGCCGCGGATCTGGACAAAGCCCGCCACGAAGATTTGGCTTTGCGGACGCTGCGCAGCCTTTCCAACGATACGACGTCGCAGGTGATCAAACATTTCCTGAAAGCGGCCGTTGCCGAGAACGAATTGGAAATCAAGACGCTATACCCGCTCATGTACCGTCTGAACCTTTCCCTCATTGAAGCCGAAGGCGCTGTGATGATGCTCGATCTGGATATGCACCATTTGTTGCACAGCTCGGTTCCCGTAAGCGATGTGGCGCTGTTCCGGTTCATTCTGCATCAAGTGGCAGGCGAAATCGTGCAGCAGGAAGGGCTGGGTACCGCATTTCTGGATGAGCATCAGCAGGTATGCTGTCTGATCGCCGGAGACAACGAGGAAGAGATCAGGCAGAGGAGCTCGGTGCTGCACGAGAAAACGGGAAATTTTATGCGGCAAAACACGAACTGGACCGTGACGAGCGCGCTCGGTTCCGCCGAAGACGACGTCCTGAAAATGCACCAGTCTTACTATCAAGCGCGGCGCGCGATGTACTGCCGTCTGCTGGCCGGGGGCGACCGTCTCTACGTGTACGCCGAGCAGCAGCCGCTGCTAAGGCGCGTCGGCGAGCTGGAGCAGAGCGTCGCTTCGATTCAATCCGTACTGCTCGACGGGACCGAGCTAGCGCCCTCTTTGACTGTCGGCGGGCTCGTTGATCTGATGGAGAAACGCGACGGCGAAAGCATATTCCGGTACGGCGTGCTCGTCATTCAACACTTGGCCGAAATCAGACAGCTGCAGCTGCGCGATTCCCAGCAAGGAGAAGCGGCGCAGCTTGCTTTGGCAAAACTCAAGAACGCCGTATTGTCGCATCCGGAAGATTTTTCCAAAGAGAAGGCAGTTTCTTTGCTGGTGGAGATCGTGAACCTGTTCCGCGCCGCCAATCGGGTGCCGGACGACGAAGTCCGCAACGAAAAAAGCATCGTCGAACAGGCGAAGGACTATATATGCTCGCATTACTCGGAGCCGCTGAGCCTTGCTCACATCGCCGAGAAAGTAGGCGTATCGACGGCTTATTTGAGCAATTTGTTCCATAAGCAAATGAACGAATCTTACATCAAGTTTTTGACCCGCGTGCGCATGGAGCAAGCCGCCAGGCTGCTCAAGCTGAATCCGCCGGAGAAGGTGTACGATGTCGCGAGGAAGGTCGGCTACATTAGCGTCAAGCATTTTTCGCACGTGTTCAAGCAGTACTACGGCACGCCTCCGGGCGAGTATGCCAACCCGAAATCATGAGTGCGCCCGGGCGTGCTCGCGGATGGCGGGCGGTACTTCGCGCAGCGAGCCGAGCGTGAGAAACGCGCCCTGCGGCCGCACGTTCACTTCGCCGACGTTGAAATGCCAGTCGTTGTGCGCCGGTATGTGGATGCAGTTCAGCCCGGCTGCGAGCGCCGGGACGACGTCGGTAGTGACGGAGTTGCCGATCATCCACGTGCTGGACGTGTCGAAGCCGTGCCTCTCCACGAGCGAGCGCATGAAATCGGCGTTTTTGTGATGCGTAATGAAGATGCGGTCGTCAAAATAACGCTGCAGCCCCGTTTCCCGCACCTTTTTGCGTTGAATCGCCTCGTCCCCGCCGGTGTACAGGAACAGCCGGTGGCCGGCGCCTTGCAGCGTGCGCAGCGTATCGTCCATATCGGGGAACGGTTCGGCCCGGAACTCGTAAGCCGAATTGCCGAGCTTGTACAGGAACTGTTCCTCCTCCCGGCTGGCCGGACGCCCGAACTGCCCGGTGAAAAAGCGGTACGTCTCGATGAAAGACTGCGGGAACCGCTCCGGAACGAAGCCGTGCACATGGACGCCCGCCAGGTCCAGCTCAAGCTGCTTCTCCTTGATCGCTTTGTCCGTCAAGCCGCGCCCGGCGAACCAGGTCAGCATCACGTCGGCAAACTGATCGATGACCAGATTGAAATATTTATTGCAATGGACCAGCGTATCGTCCAGATCGAACAGTATCGTTTGCGGAATCATTACTCGTCTCTCCCGTTTGTGTCAAATGTCTGTATATACGACAGTATAACAAAGAAAGCCTCGGCGCCCAACCCGCGCCGAGGCTTCATTGCGTCGCGATCCGCTACAGCGCCGCCGACTTCCCGCCGCCGATGCGGTCGGACGGAGGCGGGGTGAAGTTTTTCGCTGCGCCGCTTGCCGCGTGCTCGTGCTCTTGCGTGTGGCTGACGGCGCTTGCCGGTCCGCCTTTGTCCATTTTGCTGGAGCCTTGGAACACGCCGCCCTCCTCAATGACGAACGAAGCCGAATTCGTGTTGCCGTGCAAATGGCCGGTCGATAGAATGGTCAGCTTCCCCTTGGTCGTCACATTGCCCGTCACATGGCCAGCAATGACGACGTCGCGCGCCGCAATGTTGGAACGCACTTCGCCCTTCTCGCCGATAATGACGTCGCCGGTGCATTCGATGTCCCCGGTCAGGTGCCCTTCAATGCGGATGCTGGCTTCGGACTTGATGCGGCCTTCGAACACGGAGCCTTCGCCAATGAGCGTGTCGGTCGTACTCGGGTTGATTTCGTGCTTTTTGGCTTTGAACATGCTGTTGATCGTCCCTTCTCATCGTTTGTTAGAATAGCTTTTATTTGTAGCGGTCTTCACGACGAATGACCTATGTAAAAGGAAGCTTTTCATGCCGAATTCGGATTAAAACCCGAGAAGCTTATTCTTTCATACTCTGTAAATACGGCTTCGGATCGATGCTTTTCCCGTTTTGGATAAGTTCGTAATGCAAGTGGGCGCCGGTGCTGCGCCCGGTGTTGCCGACGAGGCCGATTCTTTGCCCCTTCGTTACGTTGTCGCCTTCGGAGACGAGGCTTTTGCTAAGGTGCATGTACCACGTTTTCAGCCCTTGCCCGTGGCTAATGACGATATTGTTGCCGTGGCTGGCGTCCTTGCCGACGGAGACAACGGTGCCGTCTGCCGTCGCGAACACGTCGTCGCCTGCTGCGGCGCCGAAGTCGATGCCGGAGTGGAAGCTCGGCATGCCATTGATCGGATCGATGCGATAGCCGAACGGAGAAGTGACCGTTCTTGTCATAGTCGGATACAGCGTCGGCGTAATGCGGAGCAGATGCTGCTGTTCGAGCACCTTCTGCTTCGTCTCGCTCATGCTCGACTGCAGCTCCGTCAGCTGCTGGCTGAGCTGGGCAAGCGTGTCCGAGGTGGAGGCCGACAGCTCGTCGATCTGGCTGTTCGAGACAGGGACGAAAGCACCGCCCTGACTGCCTTCGCCGCTTGCCGCCGCTTGGCCGGAACCGGAGCCTGAAGCGGAGGCGGCTCCCCCTTTGCCGCTGATCGACTTGAGGTCGTTCTCCAGCTTCGTCATCTCGTCAACGCGCGTTTTCATATCTTTCGTCTGCTGCGACAGCTTAATGATTTCGTTCTGCAGCTGATTGATCGTCTGCTCCTTGTCCGACAGCGTCATGGCATAATGCTGCGAACTGCCGGTGAGTTCGGTACGGAGCTGCTGGGTAATGACGATAGAGCGCAGATGCAGCGCATAAACGGCTAAAGAAGCGATGACAAAAATCGCCAATGCGGCCAAAGCGCCAAATACCACAATATTCGACAGTCGAACCCTGGCGACCGACTGGGCCGCGTCCGGGACGATGAGCAGGGTGTACGTTCTTCTTTTCCATTTGAACTTCATGCGGACGGAGAACCCTTTCTTCGTATAGTCTTGATGGCGGAGGAAATGGAAACCGTTGCCTGAGTACATTCGCCATCCAGCCGCAAAAACCTCCCTTTTACATGCAAATTTTAGAAAAATCGCTGCGGCGCAGCAGGAATTTGTTGAATAAAATCGAAGAATATGCAGTAGCAACGGCTTAGTAGGAGGGATATATGATAAAGCTGGCAGGAATAGATATCGGCAACGACAGCATCAAGCTCGTTATGGACGGCTCGGCGGAGCCGCTCATTGTGCCTAACGTCGTGGCGCCGGGCTACGATCGACATATTTTACAGGAAGAGGATTCTCCGGTGAAAGCGCTCGACGTCATGGTCAGCAGCCCTTCGCTCGCGCAGCGCAACCAGCGCTATTTCGTAGGACTGATGGCCGTCGAGCACGAGGATAACATGGAGCTGGAGGAGACGGACAACAAGGCGCTGTCCGACCAGTCGCTCATCGTGGCGCTGACGGCGCTCGCTTATGCCTGCGTGACGAGCTCGTCATATACGCAGTCCGGCTTCGGCGGCGCAGACGAAGTGGAATATGTGATCGGAACGGGCTTGCCGGTGCGGCTATACGCCAAATTCCACGAAGCGTTCGAGCAGCGGCTTGTCGGCGAGCACGAGGTGACGTTCCTGTCGACGCCGCAGCTGCAGGGCCGCCGGGTCAAGGTGGCGATCCGCCGCGCGGTCGTCTCGATCGAAGGGGCGGCGGCGCTGTACAATTTGGCGACGCTCGACAGCTTGCAGGTGCGTGACGAAGAGCTGTACTACGGCTGCATCGGCGTATGCGAGATCGGCGCTTTGACGACGGATTTTCCGGTGGTCAAGCGGATGAACATCGACAACCATTTCAGCTACGGCGAACAATTCGGGCTGTCGAATTACCTCGATCTGATCATACGCGACGTCGAAGACGCCTACGGCTACCGGTTCCCGAGCCGGGCGAAGCTCGTACAGCGCGTCAAGGAGCGCAACTTCGTGATCCAGATGCTGGGCGAAGGGCAGGTCGACATTCGCAGCGTCGTCGAGCCTTATTTTCAGCGGGCGGCAACGCGCGTTGCCGAGCTCATCCGCAAGCGCTGGCGCAAGTACCCCGACATTCAATGCTTTTACGTGCTCGGCGGCGGCGCGGCGGCGCTCAAGCCGTATTTGCAGGAGGCGGCAGGGTCGATGCGCCTGCGTTTTGTGAATGACAGCGAGCTGCAAAACATGTACGGTTACTTGAAAGTGGCGCGCAGCAGAACGAGCCAGCCGGCCCTCGGCTGAAACCGGAACAGTGCCATGCGAAAATGGCGCATTCCCCGAAATTGGGGAATGCGCCATTATTTTTTGGGGGACCAATGCGGAGCGAAGGGGGGGAAATGAACCGGGGAGGCCCAGGGTCCCATGTTGCCTTAGTACATCAGTCTTCCGCCGTCTTCATTTCGGCGAAGGTGGTGAACACAAACAGCAGCATGAGGACCGCGAATAAGATGGCGCAAGTTACGCTGCCCCAATACAAGCGGGGGCGAAGCAAGAAACCCGCCGTGACGACGAGGAACAACACGGCAAGCAGCGCGTTGCTCGCTTTGAACCAGGTCGGGTACGGATATTTGACGCTCAGCCGCTTCCAGGCCGATCCGCTGCCCTTGCTTGCCGAGGATTCGCCGTTTGCTGCCGGTGCGGTCTGCGCCGCGGGAAGCAAACGGCGTTTGCGGTACACCCTGGTGCCGGCCGCAAGCAGGATGAGGAAGAGGGGCTGATACACCAGTATGATGGGCAGCGACGAGTAGTTGCCAAAGCTGAACACCTCTGTCGTCGACCGGAACGAAACTATCGAGCTGATGATCAGAAACATCGCCACCGGCTTGTTCAAAATCGCATGATCCGGCTGTTTCATAAAGGCAGCGAGCCCCGTGAGCATGGCGATGTAAATCGTGACGATTTTGAACGTCGAGATCGGAAACCAGACCATGAGCATGATCAGGTCGACGCGGTCCAGGAAGTCGGTGATATGGATTTGCTGAACGAGGCTATAGCTGGGATAAATAAAATTTCCCGGCAAAGAAGGGCCGAACACGGCCGCTTCGGTCAGCAGCACGGAGCTAAGGAAAAAGGCGGCCAAGGCGGCGCCGCGCCTCAGTCCGGCCGTCAGCTGCCTGGAGCTGTGCAGCATGTGCAAAAACGCGCCCATCACGAACAAGTCGGCGTACCAGCCGCAGGCGGCCAGACTGCTGGCCAGAAAGCTCCAGTACGGAGCCGTCATGATCGGGCGCAGCGTTTCGCTGTTGAATTCGTTCGTGAGCGCCAGCGGAAGCGCAATATTGAAGAGGACAAACAGCGGAAACGTGACGTCGTTCGCTCTGGCCGTCACCTCGAAGCTGGTCCGCCCGAAATAGACGATCGTGAACATCAGCAGCACCGCCATAATTTCGAGCGGGGTGCGGGGCAGCAAAATCGTCTGGAAAAAACGGTTGAACAGCGCGATGTCGCGAATGAGAATGAGCCACAGGTGAAACAGAATGATGGCGTTGCATACGCCGCCTCCCATTTCCCGTACAGCTCGAACAAAATATCGAACATGTTTTTGCCCGGAAACGTCTTCATCAGATAGCCGAACACCGCGATAATGACGAACACGTACAGCGTCGGCAGCACGTACGAAAACCAGGCGTCCACCTTGGCGATCCGCACGAGCACGTTCTGGACCGAGACGAGGCCGCCCCCCGTGAGCAACGCTCCGGTCAGCCAGCCGATTTGTCGCTCGTTAATGACTTGCACATTGCGCAAGAGGATCACCTCCTTCGTCGTCCGTTATTGCAGGCCCAGCATCGATTCGATGGCCGGCGAGACGTAGGTGTAGAACAAATAAGGGGGGGTAAGCGGTTCTATCCCCAGCGTTCTGGTCGCAAACAAGCAGCATGAAAGGGCGAAAAAGACAGCGTAGGCCAGCTTGATGCCGCGGGACATCTGTTTCAGGCGCGGCCAATCCGTCGCCAAAAAGAGAAAGGCGACTATCGGGAAAACGACCGTAAATATCGGATCCATCGTTTACTCGCTCCTTCGGATAACGTTTTGATTCACCAGCCCGACGTCCGCAATGTTCGTTCGAACCTGGATCGTGAATTTCGCTTTGGCGAATTGCTCGCTCCAATTGGCGGAAAGCCCGTTTTGCCACCGTAAAGGGTAGCGGCCCCAGATCAAATTCCCCAGATGGGCGGAGTCGGTCCGATACTTCTGCATCACCCTTATCGTGTTCGTTACAGTTTGCTTGATGCTGTCGGAAACCGCCTGCTGCAGAGCGCGCAGATCTTCCGTCTGGTTCATGTCGAGCTCGGACAAGTTTTCCTTCACGCTTGCTCGGGCTTCCAGGTCAACGAGAAACGCCGGGGTATCATCTTCGAACCGGGGGCTTATGCGAGATATGCCTTTGGTAATATCGAGTGTGATCGGCTTCCCGTCTTTTGGCCCAAGCACGGTAACCGAGTGCAGCTTGACATTGCGCCGCAGCCACTGCAAGCCCTGCGTCTGCTCCTCGTCGTAAACGCCGACCATCTTATCTTTCTTAAACTGGGCGTAGCCGAGCACCGCCACTTCGCGCGACGCTTCGTCGCTTTCTCCGCCTGCTTCTCGCCCATATACAGGATGATCGGATCGTTGCCGAGACTAAGCGATACGGCGACCCCCTTGGCGTTGATCGCCATGCGGCCTTGCGCCTTGGCCAGCTCGCGGATCGCTTCGGCGGGGAATCGCTCGAATTTCGGATTCGTATTGAGCAATTTCCAGGCGGGGCCTTTCGTTATGACGATAAACGTGCTGAGCCGGGTTTCCGGCAGCCGAGGTATCGTATCGAGCAAATCGCCGATGCCTTCCCGGGCCACATCTTCGCTGACGAGGATCGTGCGCCGATGGGCCAGGAACAGCCTGCGCGACATGCGCCGCTGCAGCTTGGAAGCGGCGTCGCGAATCGTCTGGCCTTTGTCGGAATCGGTATAATAGCTTTCTTTGCCGCCTGTGCCGCCGCCGCCGCCGCTGGCGCCCCCCATCTGTCCGGGCAGCGGAAACAAATACGTGATCCGGTACGTGCCGTCAGGCTCCCTATCGATTGCCGAAGACATGGCAAACGCCAGATCGTTGAGTTCCGTACGGTCCCAGCAACCGGACACCAGCGGCGTCACGACGAGCCACAGTGCGGCAAGCGCCGTCATCCTGACGGATAAGGCAGCTGTGCGCATCGGGTCACCTCTCCTCGTCGTTTCCTTCGTAATGCCGAATGTCTTTGCCCTTTTGCCCGCCTTGTGCGGCAATTTCCTTCGGCAGCTCCTCATCCAGGCGGACGGGGTCCTTCACCGGCATGTAGCCGGGCCTTCTGTCCATCGTCCACCACGGCTGGCGAGCGAGCGTATCGCCCAAGTCTCTAGCGGTGAGCGGCCCGAACGGCGACAAGTAGGGAACGCCGAGCGAACGCAGATTGGCCAAATGCCCGAGAATAAACACAGCGCTGAGCAAAATGCCGTAAATGCCGAACAGAGCGGCTGCGAACAAAATCGGAAAGCGCAGCATCCGCACGGCGATGGCGCCGTTGAATTTCGGAATCGTAAACGAAGCGATCCCCGTAATCGAGACGACGATCACCATCGGCGCGGACACGACACCGGCTTGAACGGCGGACTGCCCGATGACGAGGGCGCCGAGAATGGAGACCGCGGAGCCGATCGCTTTCGGCAGCCGGATGCCTGCTTCGCGCAGCGCCTCGAACGTCACTTCCATAATGAGCGCCTCGACGACGGCCGGGAACGGAATGTTTTCGCGCGAGGCGGCTACCGTCAGCAGCAGCGTCGTCGGCAGCAAATCCTGGTGGTAGGTCAAAATCGCGACGTAGAACGCCGGCGTCGTCAGCGACAGGACGAGAAACAAGTAGCGCAGCCAGCGGATGAGCGTGGCGATTTGAAACCGTTCGTAATAATCTTCGCTCGCTTGCATAATTTCGGCGAATACGAACGGAACGAGCAGAACGAACGGCGTCCCGTCGACGATGATGGCGATCCTGCCTTGGAGCAGCGCCGCAGCCGCAACCTCGGGCCGCTCCGTGTATTGCACTTGCGGAAACGGCGAGTAGGCGTTGTCTTGAATAAACTCTTCGATCGAACCGGAGTCCAGGACGGCGTCGATTTTGATTTTTTCCAGACGCTTGATTACTTCCTCGACGCTGGACGGCATGGCGATATCTTCCAAATAGCTGACGACGATGCCGGTGTTCGACTCCGCGCCGAGCGTCATCGATTTCATTTTCAGGCGCGGCGTCCGGAGTCTGCGGCGAAGGAGCGAGGTGTTCGTGCGCAAATTTTCGACGAACGCTTCCTTCGGCCCGCGCACGACCGATTCCGTTGACGGTTCGTCGACGGACCTTTTCTCCGGGCCGCGGATGCCGAGCAATATCGCTTGTGGAAAACTGCCTAAGAATAACGCCGTATCGCCGCCGAACACGCCGAGCAGCAAATCGCCGAAGTTGTCGGCAGGCTTCGCTTGCGATACGGGCAGCCTCATTTTCAGCAAATGTTCGGGAGTTTCGATCCCCCCTTCAAATACGAGCAGCGCCTTCAGTGCATCATTGAGCGAGTCGCTGCTGACCAGACCGTCAATGAAGACGATGAAAGCGGGGATGCCTTGCTCGATGGCCAAGTCGCGAACGATCACATCCGAGCATTCCTCGAACATCGTTTGCAGCGCCAGCTTGTTGTCCTCGAGGGAGGCATAAAGCGGCACTTTCTTCATTTCGTCAAGGAAGCGGATGTCGGTTACCTGCTTGTCGCCGCCGCCGGAGACGGAACCGTTCTTGCGGTCAAGAAGCATGCGGGTCAGCAAACCGGCTGTTCGGCTCGTTTGTTGCATGCGGGGCAAGCCTCCGTTCTGCTACAATAGGTCTTGCATAGATTTTCCGCGTTCCGCGCGATTTATTCCAGCGTTTCCTGCCTTTGCGCCTGCGCTCAAATTTTGCATAAATCCGATAGCCGGCTGTCTACACTAGACTGGAGGTGATGCCGGTGCTGTGGCTGACGATCGTCCTTATATTGTTCATTTTCCAAGTAGCCACCATTTTATTGATCGAATTCCGCTACCCCGAGAAAACCGTCGCCTGGCTGCTCATTTTATTCATTTTGCCGATTATCGGCTTCGTCATGTACTACTTCGTCGCCAAAGAGTACCGCCAGCGCAAAATCGTCAGGCGCAAAGGCTTCCGCATCCTCGATGAAATGCAGCGGGCGATCGCCCGCAACCAAGACAAACTCGATACGCTGTCCGAAGCGGCCGGGTACGAAATTTTGCAGCAGCCGCGTCTGCTCGGGCTGCTGTTCAACATGCCGGGCGCGCCGATCACGAAGCACAACGAGATCGAGGTGCTGTCGAACGTGGAGGCAGCGTACGCGGAGATGTTGGAAGCTATTGCGCGTGCGAAGCATCACGTGCATTTCGAATTTTATACGATCCGCGACGACGCCGTCGGCCGGCAGTTTCGCGACGCTCTCGTCCGCAAAGCCGGCGAAGGGGTGCGGGTGCGCATCATTTATGACGGTATCGGCAGCTATAAACTGACCGCGGGCTACGTGGAGAGCTTGAAACAGGCAGGCGCGGAAGTGCATTGCTTCCTGCCGCCGCTGTTCGCCTTTTTCGACAAGCGGCTGAATTACCGCAACCACCGCAAAATCGTCGTCGTCGACGGCAAAGTCGGCTTTCTCGGCGGCATCAATATCGGCGACGAATACTTGGGCCGGGATCCTCATCTCGGCTATTGGCGCGATACGCATCTGCGGCTCGAAGGCGACTCCGTCTACTATTTGCAGCAAACGTTTCTGAACGATTGGGAATTCGTCAGCCGCCAGAAGCTGTCCGATCCGCTGCTGTTTCCCGAGCACGACTGCCCGGAAGGCAAGCCGGTGCAAATTTTGCCGAGCGGGCCCGACGTGCAGTTCGACGCCATTTTTGAAATGTCGTTCGGCGCCATCGCCGCGGCCCGCCGCCGCATCTGGATTACGACGCCGTACTTCATTCCCGACCGCAGCATTATGATCGGACTGAAGACGGCGGCGGTGAGCGGGGTGGACGTGCGCATCCTGCTGCCGGGCGTGCCGGATTCGCGCATCGTCTACTACGCGACGCTTTCTTACATCAAGGAGCTGATGCAGGCAGGCGTCAAATTTTACATGTACCGCAAAGGCTTCATCCATTCCAAAACGTTCCTTGTCGACGGGCTGCTGGCCTCGGCCGGAACGGCGAACATGGACATGCGCAGCTTCTTCGACAACTTCGAAATCAACGCCGTGTTTTTCGACAAGAAGACGATAGACCGGCTGGAGCGGGACTTTCAGCAGGATATGAAGGATAGCGACGAGATCGTGATGGCGCAGTTCGAGAAGCGCTCCCGCTGGCAGCGCGGCAAAGAGGTGCTGGCGCGGCTGCTGTCGCCGCTGTTTTGATGCGGCCGTGGGGATGCGTTGCTGCTGCAAGTGCTGTTGGGGCAACAGCATGTTGGCGATCGTGGGAAATTGGGGCTGTAGTTGCTTGTAGCGCACTTAGAGAGGCGGTTTTGTTGGGTGCTGGCTTCTATCGCTGCTGCAAGTGCAGTTGGGT
>NZ_JXAK01000036.1 GCF_000829455.1 Gordoniibacillus kamchatkensis | reverse complement strand
CAGTAATCTGCCGATACGTCCACTTCTCCTCCATATGAAGGCGAATAGCTTCTTTCTTCAATTCCTCTGGATACTTTTTAAACTTCTGACCCTTGACTGCAATAAAAATGCACCCCTTAGAAATCATCGGATTAACCTAGGGGTTTTTCCAATGTCTATTCTAAGGGGTGCACTTCACCGTGCCGGGGATGCCTTTTTCATTGGTTCGGACTTTTGCGCGGCACATGATAGCTCCAGAAGTCTTGCGCCAAATGCGTGTCGGGATGCAGCTCCTGCGCTTCGCGCAGCAGCGCGTCCGCGCCTTCCTCCTGATAGCGGGAAGAAATGTGCGTCAGGATGAGCGTGCCTGCGCCCGCTTCGTTCGCTACCCGGGCGGCATCTACGGAGGTGGAATGATCGTAGGCGAGCGCCAGCTCCTGCCGGTTTTGCGCGAACGTAGCCTCATGCACGAGCACGTCGGCGCCATGCGCGAGCCGCAGCGCGCCTTCGCAATACTTCGTATCGCCGAGGATGACGACCGTTCGGCCGCGCACGGGCGTGCCGATGACGTCCCGTCCGTGCACGATCGTCCCGTTTTCCAGCTGCACGCTGCCCCCCTCCTTCAGCTTGCCGTAGAGCGGGCCTTTGGGGATGCCGTAAGCTTGCAGCTTGTCTGTCAGCAGCTTGCCCGGCAAATCGCGCTCCACGATGCGATAGCCGAAACACTCGACGCGGTGCTCAAGCCGGGCCGCCGTCACCGTAAAGCTCTCATCGTCGCAAACTACGCCCTCCTCCTCGAGCTCGACGACAGTGATCGGGTACGCCAGATGCGCGTCGCTGACCCCGAGCGCCGTCTCCACGAACGCTTTCAGCCCGCGCGGCCCGTACAGCGTCAGCGGCGTATCGCCGCCTTGATACGAGCGGCTGGTCAGCACGCCGGGAATGCCGTACAGATGATCGCCGTGCAAGTGCGTGATGAACAGCTTCTCCAGCTTGCCCAGCTTGACGGTCGAATGCAGCGCCTGGTGCTGCGTCCCTTCGCCGCAGTCGAACATCCAGTAAGAGCCCCGTTCGGGCATCAAATTCAGCATAAGGGACGTCACGTTGCGCCGCTTTGACGGCATCCCCGCACCGGTCCCGAGAAAAGTCAGTTCCACTTGCCCGTTCCCCGTTTCCATCTAAAATGTTGCTTGTGTCCATCCATCCTAGTTGATTTGCAGCGCAAAGTCAAACCGGCCCGGCAGCGCCAAAAAAGCCTGAAATTCCGCATTCGCGCCGGAATTTCAGGCCAGGGCCGTTACACTTTCTCGACGTTGAAGTACCGCGCCTCGGGGTGAGCGAACACGATTGCCGATACGGACGCTTCCGGCTCCATCATCGAGCCTTCGGTGAGCTCGACGCCGATGTCCTCCGGTTTCATGAGCGCGAACAGCTTTTGCTGGTCGTCCAGATCCGGACACGCCGGATAGCCGAACGAGAACCGCTGTCCGACATATTTCGCTCCGAACCGCTCCTGCATCGTCATATCGGCGCGGTCGGGGATGCCCCACACGTCGCGCATAATGTGATGAATACGCTCGGCAAACCCTTCTGCCGTTTCGAGCGCCGCCGCCTGCAGCGCGTGCGAGCGCAAGTAGTCGCCCTTCTCGCGCCAGTCCCGCGCCAGCTCGCTGATGCCGCTGCCGGCGGTGACGACGAGGAAACCGATGTAGTCCATCTCACCGCTATCGACAGAACGGATATAGTCGGCCAGGCAGAGGTAAGGCTCCGTCTCCTGCCGCGGGAACGCAAACGTCTGCAGCACGGTCGTGAAATCCGCCGGATCGTACACGAGGACATCATTGCCGCGCGACTGCGCAGGGAAAAAGCGGTACATCGCGTTCGCCTTCATAATGCCATCCTTTTGCGCCGCTTGGAAAATGCCGTCGACCGTATCTTTGAGCTGCATCGCTTTCGGATCTTTGTCCTCGAGCAGCTTGTCGACTTTGCCCTTCAGGCCGAGATGATGGCCGAGCAGCATTTGCATATTCACATACGGCAGGATGTGGCCGATCGGATAATCGCGCAAAATGTGCCGGTCGAGATCCGGCGGCACGCGGACCGGCACGTCGCGCGAAACGTTCGACGTATATACGCGCGTCAGCTTCGGCAGCTCTTCGCTTTTGCCGGCCGTCTGCACGTCGGATTCCTTGCTTTCGCGCAGCTCCTGGATGAGCCGCTGGCGATGCTCCGGGCTGCTCAGCTTATTGGCGATGTCGAGCCCGTCCATAGCGTCCTTCGCGTACAACACGAGCCCTTCGTATTCCGGCGCGATGCGCGTCTTGGTGAATTTGCGCGTCAGCGCGGCGCCCCCGACAAGAATCGGCACGTCGATGCCGGCATTGCGCAAGTCTTGCGCAGTCACGACCATTTGCTGCGCCGATTTCACGAGCAGGCCGGACAGGCCGATCGCGTCGGGCTTCTCTTTGCGGTACGCCTCGATCAGCTGCTCCGGCGGCACTTTGATGCCGAGATTGACGATCTGGTAGCCGTTGTTGGACAGTATAATTTCGACGAGGTTTTTGCCGATATCGTGAACGTCGCCTTTAACGGTGGCGAGCACGATTTTGCCTTTCACGGCGCTCTCCGTTTTCTCCATGTGCGGCTCGAGATGGGCGACCGACGCCTTCATCACTTCGGCGCTCTGCAGCACCTCGGCGACGATCAGCTCGTTGTTGTTGAACAGGCGGCCGACTTCTTCCATCCCTTTCATCAGCGGCCCGTTGATGATTTCGAGCGGCGCGTATTTGGCCAGCGCCTCGTCCAAATCGGCGTACAGCCCTTCCTTTGTCCCCTCGACGACATAAGAAGCAAGCCGCTCCTCAAGCGATAGATTGGAGAGTTTCTCCTTCTTCTCTACCTTCTTCTCCCGATAAAACTCCACAAACCGGGCTAGCGTCTCATCGTTCGTATCGAAAATGAGCGCTTCGGTCAGGCTGCGCTCCTCCTCCGGAATCGAGGCGTAGCGCTGCAGCCGCTGCGTGTTCACGATCGCGTAATCGAGTCCTGCTTTCGTGCAGTGATACAGATAGACAGAGTTGAGCACTTCGCGCCCGGCTGGCGGGAGAGCGAACGAAACGTTGCTAATGCCCATTATCGTATGCGTTTCAGGGAAGGCCGCCTTGATTTTGCGCACGGTTTCGATCGTCTCGCTGGCGGAGCCGAGATATTGGGCGTCGCCGGTGCCGACCGGGAATACCATCGGGTCGAAAATGATGTCTTCCGGCCTAATGCCGTATTTGCCCGTAAGCAGCTCGTAGCCGCGCTTCGCTACTGCGAACCGCTTGTCGCTGGACACGGCCTGGCCTTCCTCGTCGATGCACATGAACACGAGCGCGGCGCCGTATTTGTGGACGAGCGGAACGATTTTCTCGATGCGCTCCTCGCCTTCCTCAAGGTTAACGGAGTTAATAATCGCTTTGCCTTGCGAATATTTCAGCGCCGCTTCGACGGCGGCAGCGTTCGTCGTGTCGATGACGACCGGCGCTTTAATTTTTTTGACGAGCTCTTTCATAAAACTTTCGACGTCGGTGACTTCGTCGCGCTCGGCGTCCTGCAAGCTTACGTCAATAACATGCGCGCCGCCCTTCACTTGCGCCCGGGCGATTTCCGCCGCTTCCTCGTACTTGCCTTCGGCGATCAGCCTTTTGAACTTCGGCGAGCCGAGCACGTTCGTCCGTTCGCCGACCATGTACGGGCGGTTTTCCGACTCGATGTACACCGTTTCGATGCCCGATACCGCAGCCGGGTGGGTGCCGAAATGCGCGCGCGGCTTGTAACGCGACAGCGTTTCGGCCAGCGCGCGGATGTGCGCCGGCGTCGTACCGCAACAGCCGCCGGCGACGTTGAGCCAGCCCTGCTCGGCGAACGCCGCCATCTTCGCGGCCAGCGATTCCGGCGATTCATGGTAATGTCCGTTCTCGTCAGGCAATCCCGCGTTCGGATAACAGCTGACCGCCGTGCCGGCGATGCCCGAGAGCGTCCGGATATGGTCGCGCATAAACTCCGGTCCTGTCGCGCAGTTGAGGCCTACGGAGACCGGGTTCAAGTGTTCGAGCGAGATGTAGAACGATTCGATGTTTTGCCCCGCCAAAGTCGTCCCCATTGGCTCAATCGTGCCGGAGATCATGATCGGCAACGTCTTGCCGGCTTCAGCGAATGCGCGGCGGATGCCGATGGAAGCCGCCTTGACGTTGAGCGTATCCTGCGACGTCTCGACAAGCAGCGCGTCGACGCCTCCCTCGATGAGAGCGAGCGCCTGTTCGTAGTAGCTTTCTTCGAGCTGATCGAACGTGATCCCGCCTGTTACCGAAAGCGTCTTCGTCGTTGGGCCGATAGCGCCTGCAACATAACGCGGCCACTCCGGCGTCGAGTACGCTTCCGCCGCTTCGATGGCCAGCTTCGCCGCCGCAAGATTCAGCTCGCGAGCCCGGTCCTGCAAACCGTATTCGGCAAGCACGACGCTTGTCGCGCCGAACGTATTCGTTTCGACAATGTCCGACCCCGCTTCGAAATAAGCACGGTGTATTTTGGCGATGACGTCAGGGCGTGTAAGAACGAGCATTTCGTTGCAGCCTTCAAGCTCTTCGCCCCCGAAATCTTCAGCGGTCAGCTGCTCCTGCTGAATCATCGTCCCCATAGCGCCGTCGAGAATAAGTATTTTATGTTTCATACGCTCCTGTAGCGTCGGTTTGTTCATCTGTTATCCCCTGCCCCCGTATCCTTGACATATGTATTTTAGTGTAACAGAATCGCGCTATGAAAGGAAGAAAGATATGTCTGTAATTTCGCATCCGATTTGTCGGGATTATTCTGGCTTTATCCATCGACAAACGGCCGCATTTTCACTATAATACCAATATTGACTCATCGACTTTATTAGAAAAGAGGGATTCCCTTGGCAGAAATCCGCATCCGCAACACCGGTGAACGCATTAAAGGCGCAGAGAACGTCAAAGCTTCCTGGATAAGCAGAACGTTCTGTACGAGCAATGGGACATCAACAAGCTTCCTGAGCATCTGCGCGAAAAATTCGTGCTCAGCGACGAAGAGAAAGCGCAAATTCTCGCTACGTTCGACGCCGAAATCCGCGATTTGGCCGCTCGCCGCGGTTACCAGATTTGGGACTTGATCTCGCTCTCCGACGCGACGCCGAACATCGAGGAGCTGCTGAAGAAGTTCGAGCAGGTGCATACGCATACCGAAGATGAAATCCGCGCCATTACGGCAGGCAAAGGCATCTTCATCATTAAAGGCGATCAGGACGCCGGCTATTTTGATGTCGAACTGGAAGCCGGCGACGTCATTTCCGTGCCGGAAAACACGAACCACTTCTTCACGCTGATGGATAACCGCAAAATCGTGGCCGTCCGCCTCTTTATCGAAAAAGACGGCTGGATCGCCCATAACGTCGAGGATCCGGAGTTTGTGAAAGCGTAAATGTATGGCGAAAGCCCGCCTTCCCTGTGTTTACAGCGGAGGCGGGCTTTTCTCATGATGGAGTTTATGAGTTCACGTTTTCGATGACGGGAAGTATGTCTTCCAGCTTGGTCACGCGGTGCTTCGGCACGATCTGATCGCTTCCTTGGGCGCCGTGATGATCGATCCAAATGTTCGCCATGCCGACCGTATTCGAGCCGAGTATGTCCGTCGTCAGCTTGTCCCCGACCATAATTCCGTGCTCCGGCTCAATGCCGAGCAGCTCGAGCGCATGCCGGAAAATCGACGTTGCCGGCTTGCCTTCGCCGAAGCTGCCGGAAATGACGATATGATCGAAATAACCCGCCAGCTCCGGCACCCCCGCCAGCTTCTCCTGCTGCAGATCGGGAGCGCCGTTCGTCAGCAGCAACAGCTTATATTTGCCGCGCAGCTGCTCCAACACGCGGAATGTAGCGTCATATACAAGCGGTCGCGCCCGCCGTTCCTGCGGAAAACGTTCGCCCAGCTCGCGGCCTAGCGCCGGGTCATCGACGCCGAGCCGCCGCAAGCCTCTCGTCCACGCCTCTGTCCGATACCCTGGCGCCAGCTCCTGCAGCTTGCGGAACATCGGATGTTCGCCGCCGGTGAAATGCGCCCACAGCGCTTCGAACGGGTTAATGCCGATCATTTTCGTAAACGGAAACGTCTCGAAGCTCTCGTACAGGCTCCGCGCTTCTTCTCTTACCGCCGCCTCCAGCTGCGCCGGATCGATCCCGCTGCGCTGCTCCGCCACTCGGCATGTCGCTTCGAACGCTTCCTTTACACTCCGCTCGTCCCATAGCAGCGTATCGTCCAAATCAAACAATACTGCCTGTAGCTTCATGTCAGTTCCCCTTCTTCGTCGCATCCTCTTCGTCTGTGAATTTAATTGCATCCAGCTGCTGCCGCAAGTTCGACTTGAACGCCTGAATATATCGGCTACGAAGCTCGTTGCGCTCGTCGATCTCAGCGTCGGTAAGCCCGACTTCCTTCGCCTTGCGCGCAAGCTCGTTAATGCGTCGTATCGTCAGCTCCACATCCATGCTTCCTGCCCTCCCGAAGATGTTATGCTTCTTACTTTGACACCGGGGGGCAGGAAAGTCAAGACGCGAATTGCGCTGTGCTGTGCGGGTTTCAATCCACGCTCCGAACAAGGAGCGATACAAGCTCTGCGCTGTGCGCCAATCGCAGAAACATCCGTTTGGTGGGGACTTCTTATCCCTGGGACGGTTATAACGTTATTGATTACGGCAGGAGCAGACGTTGGCCAACGTGCAGCGCAGTGCCGTTCAAGTGATTCAGACGCTTCAGCTGATCTTGATAGGAACGAACGTTCGCCCCTTTCGGTGCGTGCGCCTGAGCGATGCTCCACAGCGTGTCCCCTTGCTCGACGACAATTGTCGTTACGGTTGCGGCTGCGACGGAAGGCTTCGTGACGGAAAGCTCCGTCACCTTAACGGACGGGCTTGCATTCACTTGCATCATGGCGCCTGCCGAAAAGGCGATGAGGATGACGGCGAACATGAGCGCAAAGCGGGTTGTGAAGCGGCGAAGCGAAGCTTTCGGTGTATGTAAGTGTTTGTTCATATGAGAGACAGTGGATGTTTGATGCATGGAATAATACATAAAGGGCATCCTCCAAACGTTTGTTCGTTTATTTGCTAGCACTACGATAACACGAACAAATGTTTGAGTCAACCATTTTCTCGAACTTATGTTTGTACGAACTCGAGTTCTGTGTTATACTTCAAATTATCATTACGATAACGGAGGTTTCGATGTGAGCAAGATTTCCCATCGGCAGCAGGCCATTCTTGAGTTTATTAAAAACGAAGTGAAGGACAAGGGCTATCCTCCGTCCGTACGGGAGATCGGCGAAGCTGTCGGACTCGCTTCCAGTTCGACCGTTCACGGCCATTTGGAGCGTTTGGAGAAGAAGGGGCTCATTCGCCGCGACCCGACGAAGCCGAGAGCGATCGAGATTTTGGGCCAGGAAGACGGCAGCGCGAACTTCGCGCTCGGCATCGCCCGCGTCCCGCTCGTCGGCAAAGTTACAGCCGGCGTGCCGATACTGGCTACGGAAAATATCGAGGACTACTTCCCGCTGCCCAATCATTACGTGGGCGATTATAACGTGTTCATGCTGACGATTGTCGGCGACAGCATGATCGAAGCCGGCATCCATGACGGTGATTACGTTGTCGTGCGGCAGCAGCAGACGGCGAACAACGGCGACATCGTCGTCGCCATGACGGAAGAAGACGAAGCGACGGTCAAGCGCTTCTTCAAGGAACGCGACCATATCCGCCTGCAGCCTGAGAACCCTTCGATGCAGCCGCTTCGACTCAACCATGTCAAAATTCTCGGCAAAGTAATCGGATTGTATCGGGAAATTTTATAAGCTCTGCTTCAATAAAATGGGGCTGATCCAAGCCGAAAACTTGGACCAGCCCCTATTTTCCTATTCCGATCTTTGCATTTTTATCGACACGTAACAACCAATCTTTGTCCGGGTCTAAGATGCACGAATCTGCCTGTTCTGAATGATTCGCAGCCGACAACGATTACTTTCGGTACGGCGTTGCACGTTACAACTAAAAACTGGCCAGGCCTGAGAGCGATTCGGCGAGTGACCAAAGGTACCCCGCAAACCAGCGCGATAGACTGGCCTCGGCGCAACGTAATAATTCGATTGTTCTTGAAATTGGCAACACTTCTCATCGACATATCCTCCCTTCATTTACTCCATCAAATGAGGGAAGGAGAACTAAGGTGTCGGCTCTTGCCTTGCCGGCCCCATTTACTTCCACACTCAGCTTTTGCAATAAACGATGCGCCAAAACCCGTGTGGCCGATCGACCGTTTGAATTTGGCTTAAAAATAGTTTGGGGGCGTTTCAGGGCAATATCGATTGCCCCCCAAACGCCCCCAAAACTCAATCTCCCAAAATCCCTACAACATCGTTAATACAAAGTCATATACTGATCGCGTTCCCATTGGTGCACTTGCGTCCGGTACATATCCCATTCGATCTCTTTCAGCTCGTAGAAGTGCGCCAGCGCATGCTCGCCGAGCGCGTCGCAGATCACTTCGTCGCGCAGCAGCTCGTCGAGGGCGTTTTTCAGATCGAGCGGCAGGCTCGGGATCCCCTGCTCCTCGCGCTCTTCGTCCGTCATGACATAGATGTTGCGGTCGGTCGGCGGCGGCAGCTGCATTTTGTTGCGGATGCCGTCGAGGCCTGCCGCCAGCATAACGGCAAGGGCCAAATACGGGTTCGCCGCCGGGTCGGGATTGCGCACTTCCACGCGCGTCGACAAGCCGCGGGAAGCCGGAATGCGGATCATCGGGCTGCGGTTGCTCGCCGACCAGGCAACGTAGCAAGGCGCTTCATAGCCGGGAACGAGGCGCTTGTACGAGTTTACCGTCGGGTTCGTGATCGCCGCCATGCCGCGGGCGTGACGAAGCACGCCGGCCATGTATTGGCGGGCTACGGCACTAAGGCCGAGCTTGTCGGATTCGTCGTAGAACGCGTTTTGGCCGTCGCCATGGAACAACGATTGGTGGCAGTGCATGCCCGACCCGTTCATCCCGAACAGCGGCTTCGGCATAAACGTCGCATGCAGGCCGTGCTGGCGCGCGATCGTCTTGACGACGAGCTTGAACGTTTGAATTTGATCGGCCGCCGTAATCGCGTTTTCATATTTGAAATCGATCTCGTGCTGGCCAGGCGCCACTTCGTGGTGCGACGCCTCGATCTCGAACCCCATCTCCTCGAGCGTCAGCACGATATCGCGGCGGCAGTTCTCGCCGAGGTCGGTCGGCGCCAAGTCGAAGTAACCGCCCTGGTCGTTCAGCTCGCTCGTCGGATTGCCTTTCTCGTCCGTCTTGAACAGGAAAAACTCCGGCTCGGGACCAACGTTGAACGAGGAAAAACCCATTTCTTCCGCTTCGGCGAGCACCCGCTTCAAAATGGCGCGCGGGTCGCCCGCGAACGGGGTGCCGTCCGGCATATAAATGTCGCAGATGAGCCGGGCGACTTTGTTGTTGCCTGTCGTCCAAGGAAAAACAACCCAAGTGGAAAGGTCGGGATATAAGTACATGTCGGACTCCTCGATGCGGACGTAACCTTCGATCGACGAGCCGTCGAACATCATTTTGTTGTCGAGCGCTTTTTCCAGCTGGCTGACCGGGATTTCCACATTCTTGATCGTGCCGAGCAGATCTGTGAATTGCAGGCGGATGAACCGGACGTTCTCCGCGCGGGCGATGCCGAGAATGTCTTCTTTCGTAAAATTGCGATGTACCACTGGACATGCTCCTCTCTTCTCGCGAATCGTTATTTAGGTAGAATCGGGACAATTCGCCCTGAATGAGCGACACTTGGCCGGGGCGCTTGCCGCCCAGCAGCTGCTGCTTGAGCATTTTATGCAGCTGCGAATCGGTCAATTCTTTGCGCTTCGACTCGCTTTGCTCGTTCAGGACGGTCGCTTCCTCCGAATCTTTCGATACAGGGAGCAGCACCTGCTTGATGCCGGCTATGTTGACGCCCTTCTCGATCAAGTCTTTAATCTCAAGCAGGCGTTCCACGTCGTTGAACGAATAAAGCCGTTGGTTGCCGGAGGTGCGGGCCGGGATGACCAGACCGTGCTGCTCGTAATAGCGAATTTGACGCGCGGTCAAATCGGTCAGCTTCATCACGATGCCGATCGGGAACAGTGCCATATTGCGGCGAATTTCGTCGCTCACTTGCATCACTCCTGTTCACATTATGCCTGATGCTATTGTAACTCACCGGACATAATTGCGTCAAGAACGTGTTAGGTTAGTTCACAGATAGCTACAGCAACTTTCGTTCCTTCATGTTTTGAAGCGCTGTCAGTACGCCCAACTTACAATGGGAGTAAGTTAACCCGCCTTGAACATAGGCAATGTACGGCTCCCGAATCGGCGCGTCTGCCGAAAGCTCCAGCTCCCGCCTTGAATGAACGTTCCGGCAGCCATAATGACGGGATGTTCGTAACCGGGCATGTCCCAAGGTTCGGGCACGACGTGCGCGTCGACGGCGGACGCCATCTGGATGCCCTGTACGAAAGCGATCAGATGCTCGGCGCTGCGGAAGCGGATCGCCTGAATGAGATCGGTGCGCTCTCCGTCCCAACGCGGATGCGTCTCAAAGCCGAGCAGTTCGAACATCGCCGCGGCGAACACGGAACCTTTGAGCGCTTGTCCGACGAGATGAGGCGCCAGAAACAGCCCCTGGAACATCGCCCGTGTCGCGCCGAGCATGGCCCCGACTTCGCCGCCGATACCCGGCGCGGTAAGCCGGTATGCGGCAAGCTCGACAAGGTCGCGGCGGCCGGCGATGTAGCCTCCGGACGGCGCGATTCCGCCGCCCGGATTTTTGATCAAAGAGCCTGCAATCAGATCGGCTCCAACTTGCGGCGGTTCCAGCCGCTCCGTAAATTCTCCGTAGCAGTTGTCGACGAAAGTGACGACGTTCGCCGACAGCTCCTTGACAAAACGGACCATCTCGCCGATTTGGGCGACGGTGAACGATGGCCGCCAGTCGTAGCCGCGCGACCGCTGAATGCCGACCATCCGCGTATTCGGCGTCCATGCCGCACGGATGCCGTCCCAGTCGATACCTCCGTCCGGCAGCAGTTCAACTTCCTCATACTCGACGCCGAAATCGCGCAGCGACCCGGTATCCTGCGTTCCGGGCTTGCCGAGAATGTTGTGCAGCGTATCGTACGGACGCCCCGTAATGTACAGCAGCCGGTCTCCCGGGCGCAGCACGCCGAACAAAGCCGTGCCGATCGTGTGCGTGCCGGAGACAAAATGCGGCCGCACGAGCGCCGCCTCCGCCCCGAAAGCGTCCGCATACACAAGATCGAGCGTTTCCCGGCCGCGGTCGTTGTAGCCGTAGCCGGTCGAGGCGGCGAAATGGTAGTCGCTGACGCGATGTTTTTGAAACGCGCGGATCACTTTCCATTGGTTGCTGTCGACCGTTTTATCGATTTTGTCCAGCGCCGGTACGATGCGCCGTTCGGCCTCGTCCGCCCAGACCATAATTTGCCTGTCAAACTCCAGTTCCATATAGGTGTCAGTTCTCTCCCCGCTGCCTCTCGCCCGCCGCCGACTCGTCATAAGCGGCAAGCAAATAACCCATTTTGGCGTAATCGTCTTTGTTGACCCGAACTTCAAACCGCATATCGCCGCCGTCGACTTCGCCCTCCAGCACGTCGCCGATCCGGTACACGAGCGAGATGACGTCTCCTTTGCCCACCGGTACGCGGAACGTCTTGCGGTCGCCGAGCAGCTTCTCTTGGATGCTGTGGCGCAGCCGCTCCAAGTCCGCGTCGGAATAAGCGGTAATGCGGATATAATCCCCATCCGCGACAAGCAGCTCTTCCTGCTCCGCCGGCGGCAGCAAATCCATCTTGTTGAACACGGTGAGCCGTTCTTTGCCGCCGGCGCCGAGCTCCTCCAGCACCTCGTCGACGACGCGCATTTGTTCGGAGCGCATTTCCGCGGAGCTGTCCACGACGTGCAAAATCAGATCTGCCTCGTTCGCTTCCTCCAGCGTGGCGCGAAACGCCGCGATCAGATCGTGCGGCAAATTTTGAATGAAGCCGACCGTGTCGGTCAGCACGATCTCTTTGCCGCTCGGCAGCGACATCGTCCGCGATGTCGGGTCGAGCGTGGCGAACAGCTGGTTTTCCACGTACACGTCGGCATTCGTCAGCCGTTTCAGCAGCGTCGATTTGCCGGCGTTCGTATAGCCGACCAGCGCTACCTGGAATACCCCGCTTTTGCGCCGCCGTTCCCGATGCAGCTCGCGGTGCCGGACCACTTCGCTCAGCTGCGCCTTCAAATCGCTGATCCGGTTCCGGATATGCCGGCGATCTGTTTCCAGCTTCGTTTCGCCGGGACCGCGCGTGCCGATGCCGCCGCCGAGCCGGGACAAGTTTTTGCCGTGCCCGGAAAGCCGCGGCAGCAAGTAGCTGAGCTGCGCGAGCTCGACCTGGATAATGCCTTCCCGCGTGTTGGCGCGCTGGGCGAAAATGTCGAGAATGAGCTGCGTCCGGTCGATGATTTTGACATCGAGCGCCGCCTCCAGGTTGCGCACCTGCGCCCCCGACAGCTCCTGATCGAAAATCGCCGTGTTCGCTTCAAGCTGTTCGATCCGTTGCTTCAGCTCTTCCACTTTGCCTTTGCCGATAAAGGATCGGGCATCGGGCGTCTCCCGGTGCTGAGTCATTGTCTCCAGCACCTGTACCCCGGCCGTCTCCGCCAGACGGACGAGTTCCTGCAGCGAATATGCGGCCATCGCCTCGCTCCGTTTCTGTACGGACGTCACGAGGCTGACCAGAACGGCGCGATCGTTCGCGCTCCTTGCGTCGTATGCAGCGTCATCTATCGATTCTCCTTGCCAAAGCCGATCGTGCGCTTTGACCACAGTCGTTAGTTTATCATATCACGAAACGGGAGGTAAGCGACAAATCCGTTATAAACGAACAAAACCGGCGGTGTATGCCCCGCCGGTTCATGCGCTTGTGAAACGTTATCCGAACGATTTGATCCGCTCGCCGAGCGGCTTGAACTCTTTGTCCCCGGGCTGCGCCGTCGGCTTGCCGAACGGCATTTGCGCAACAAGCTGCCAAGCCTCGGGCAGCCCCCACGCTTCCTTCACTTTCTCGTCGATGAGCGGGTTGTAGTGCTGCAGGCTCGCTCCCAGCCCTTCGGTTTCCAGCGCCGTCCATATCGCGAATTGCAGCATGCCGCTCGACTGCTGCGACCAGACCGGGAAACGGTCCTGGTAAGTGGGAAACGCGGCCTGAAGCCCTTCCACCACAGTCTGATCCTCGAAAACAGCACGGTGCCGTGTCCGCTCTTGAAGCCGTTCATCTTCTGTGCGGTCGATTCAAACTGTTCCGCCGGAACGATCGCCCGCAGGACGTCGGTCGTGATATCCCACAGCCGGTCGTGTTCCGCGCCGAACAGGACGACGATACGGGCGCTTTGCGAATTGAACGCAGACGGAACGTATTTGACGGCGTGCTCGACAAGTTCCATAATCCGCTGTTTGGATGCCGGCGATTCCTTGCTGATTGCATAAAACGTGCGTCTGTCGCGCACTGCGGTCAAAAACTCTTTCCCTGTTGCCGTTGCTTCGTTTGCCATCGTGATAGCTACCTCCGTAAATGATTATTCCTTACTGGAGGTAGTATGAGCATCTGTTCCCCGTTCATTCTTCGCAGGCGGACATCGGTCGCCGCCCGTCATTTCAGCTTCAGATCTTCCGGCCGAATCGCCATCAGCTCCTGCTTCGACGGCGCGGAAGTGTACTGGCTCAGCAGCCGCACCGCCTGGTGCCGCATCGATTTCTCCAGCACGTTTCGCACGTATCTGGCATTGCTGAACGATCTCCAGCTGGCCGCCTTTTCCTCGGCTAGATGCTGCTTCAGCTTGCTGACGGCGCTCGGCAGCAGCACGTATTCCCGCTCCTTGGCCATATGCTCCGTAATTTGGATGAGCTGATCGATGCTGTAATCTTCGAAATCGACTTGAATCGGAAAGCGCGACGGCAAGCCGGGGTTGGTCGCCAGGAACTGCTCCATCTCGTCCGGATAACCGGCCAAAATAAGAATGAATTCGTTCTTCTTGTCTTCCATCCCTTTCACTAGGCAGTCGATCGCTTCTTTGCCGAAATCTTTGTCGCCGCCGCGGGCCAAGCTGTACGCTTCGTCGATGAACAAAATGCCGCCCATCGCCTTCTTCATCAGCTCGCGCGTCTTGAGCGCCGTATGGCCGATATACTCCCCGACGAGGTCGGCCCGCTCCACTTCGATAAAATGTCCCTTGCTCAGCACGCCCATCGCATGAAACATTCGGCCCATCAGCCGGGCTACCGTCGTTTTTCCGGTGCCGGGGCTGCCTTTAAAAATCATGTGGTACACGTGCGAATTGTGGACAAGACCCGCATCCGCGCGAAACCGGGAAATTTGCAGCAGGGCGTATATTTCGTGCACCAGCTCCTTGACGTTGTCGAGCCCGATCATTTGCTCCAGCTCTTTAAAAATATCCGATAAAGGACCTTCGGAAGGCGTCCTTTTCGCGGCAGGCTGAATTTCCGCTTCGGCCAAAGGCGCCGCCGGCGGCTCCGGCCCGCGCAGCACGATGTTGATTTGTCTGGACGGCACGCTCCGGCCGCTCATGAGGACTCACCTCGCAGGCTTCAAAATGAACAATGCGGACGCTAGTAACTCCCCATTAATCCATCCTACGTGGCGAAAAACGGAATTATGTTTTCGGCGGCGGGTCGCCGCCATTCCTTCAGGTTGAGAAAATAAAAAACCAACCCCCTAGGGTTGGTTGATATTCCCGCCTTTTCCGCTTGACCCTCTGCCTACCCCCGCGGCCGCGCGACCAGCGCCGCCAAAAACGAGAAAATGATCGCTGCCGAAACGCCCGCGCTTGTTACTTCGAAAATGCCGGTAATGATGCCGATCCACCCGTCCTTGTGTAGCTCCTGCAGCGCTCCGTGCGTGAGCGAGTTGCCGAAGCTGGTGATCGGCACGGTCGCGCCCGCGCCGGCGAATTCGACGAACCGGTCGTACAAGCTTTTGCCGCCCCACCATATGCCGTCCGCTATCGCCCCAAGCACGACGAGCGTGCTCATCGTGTGCGCCGGCGTCAGCTTGCCGACGTCGATGAGCAGCTGTCCCAGTACGCATATGGCTCCGCCGATGATGAACGCCCAAACGAAATCCATTACGATGCACTCCCCTTGTTTTCAATGGCTACGGCGTGCGCGATGCCGGGGATGCTTTCCCCTTGCTGGAACGTCAGCGGAGACAGCAGCGCTCCGGTGGCGACGACCAAAATGCGGTTCAGCTCGCCCTTGCGCATCTTCTTCAGCAAATGTCCGTAGGCGACGGTAGCCGAACAGGCGCAGCCGCTTCCTCCGGCGCCTGCGAACGTCTGCTTCTTCCGGTCGTAAATCATCAGTCCGCAGTCGTCATACTTGGTCTCATGAATCGGAAACTTATGCTTCTCGAACAAGTCGCAAGCGATGTCGTAGCCTACTTGGGCGAGATCGCCCGTCACGATTAAATCGTAATGCTTCGGTTCAAGGCCGAAATCGCGAAAATGCGCCTGTATCGTGTCGACGGCCGCCGGCGCCATCGCCGCTCCCATGTTGAACGGGTCCTTGATGCCCATGTCGATAACCCGGCCGATCGTAGCCCGCGTCACGACAGGCCCGTCCCCTTCCGGCGCGACGACGGCAACGCCGGCGCCGGTTACGGTATATTGCGCTGTCGGCGGCTTTTGCGAACCGTATTCGGTCGGATAACGGAATTGCTTTTCCGCCGAGCTGTTGTGGCTGCAAGTGCCAGCCATCGCGTAGCGGGCGGATCCGGAATCAACGATAAGGGATGCGAGCGCAAGGCTTTCCATCGACGTCGAGCAGGCCCCGAATACGCCCAAGTAAGGAATGGCGAGCGACCGCGCGGCAAAGCTGCTGCTGACGATCTGGTTCATCAAATCGCCGCCGACGTAAAATTGCACCTGCTCCTTCGTAATCCCCGCATTTTCGGTCGCAATTTTGGCCGCTTCCTCGAGCAGCTTTTTTTCCGCTTGCTCCCAGCTTTTTTGCTCCATCAGCGTGTCGCCGTGGGTAATATCAAAATCGTTCGCAAGAGGCCCCTGCGCCTCTTCCGGACCGACAACCGTCGCTGCCGCGACGATCACCGGACGATTGCGGAACGCCCAGCTCTGATGTCCTTGCAGCATATGCCCATTACCCCCCGAGACCTAAAATCCAATGGATGATGCCGACGACAAAAGCCGCCGTGACGCCGTACACGATGACGGAGCCGGCCAGTTTGAACATATTCCCGCCGACGCCGAGCACAAGCCCTTCGCTGCGATGCTCCAGCGCCGCCGAACAGAGCGAGTTGGCGAAGCCGGTAACGGGTACGGCCGTGCCGCCGCCCGCCCATTGCGCGATTTTGTCGTATACCCCGAAGCAGGTCAGGACGACCGAGATAAAAATCAGGACGGCTACGGTCGGATTGCCCGCCGTTTTTTCGGAGAAGCCGAAATACGTCTGGAACAGCTTCATCAGCGCTTCGCCAAGCAAGCATATGATGCCTCCGGCGATAAACGCACGCAAGCAGTTGCGCGCGACCGGGCGCGGCGGCTCGTTCGATTTGGCCAAGTTTTGGTATTCCTGCTGAGTGAAAGTCGTTGTTTTCAGCTTGCTTTTGCTTTTTCCTGCAACGCTCACGGCGGCAGCTCCCTTCTTAACGTTTTAACAGCGGCGTCAGCTGCGAAATAAGGTTTTCCATTCGCTCCGCGCACTGGCCATACATCGCTTTGGCTTCAGCCCGCTTCGTATCGAGTGCGAACATTTCCAAATCCGCCGCGCATTTTTTCAGCGTCGCCAGGAGCGCCGCTCTGGTCGACGGCTGCGGAACTTTCAGCTGGTCGTCGTACAGATCGACATACAGCTGCCCGAAGGAGTCGACCTGGCCCCAAAACACGTTTTCCAGCGGAATCCCCATCTTCTCGAGCTCCGTGTTCAGCCATTTCCGGTTCAAACCGATAGTCGCGAGCGGCTCGTCCAAAATGTTGGCGTCCATAATCACCGTTTGCGGCTCCTGCTCGGGCGCAACTTTAATGCCGAGATGGGCGGGCGTCAGCGGCTGGTTCTCTTTTTTCGGCAAGACGCTTAAATCCCCGCTCGCCTCCAGCACGGCAAATTCAACGTCCGCGACGCGGAATATGTTCTTGGTGCGCAGCTGCTCCAGCAGCTCATCCGCGGTATAACGCTCTCGTTTCAAGTTGTCTTCGAGAATTTTGCCCTCCTTGATCACGATAGTGCCCTTCCCCTCGAACCATTGGCGCAGCGTCTTGCTTTTCAAAGTGAGCCATTCCCCGACGTAAGGATGAGGAACCAGATGAGGATGGCGATCACTCCGTACACGTAGGTGCCTTCGATGTCGGTCGACATGAAGCCGGCGATCTCGCCGAGGGTAATGCCCATGACGTATTCGAAAAAAGTGAGCTGCGATATTTGCTTTTTCCCCAAAATTCGCGTCAGGACAAAAAGCAGCACGAGCGCCCCTAAAGAGCGAAACACGATAAACGTCCAGCCTGGCAATTGCATCCTTCCTTTCGTAGTTGTCCGTCTCCCATATTATCTTCAGTCTGGTAGCAATTATTTCGCCTTGGCGCACGTATTTATTGTTTGCCAATGGACATTTTATGATTGTTGCTGAAACGAAGGAGGTGGGAAGATGACAGTCGCAACGCAAGTCAAAACTTGTCTGGCCTCGCTGAAAAGCGCGCAGGCAAGCTTGGAGCAATTTGCCATCAACACGCAAAACCAGGAGGCAAAGCAAGTGTTCCAGCAGGCTGCCCAATCGACGCAACAAATCGTCGACCAGGTGTCTAGCCGCGTGCAGCAATTGGAAAACGAAGAGCCTCAATACAAAGGCTTCTAACCATGAAAAAAGGCAGCGCGGAAAGCTCTCCGCGCTGCCTTTTATAATTCGACATGTCGACCTTGTTTCGACGGTTCTCTCGCGACCTGTCGGTTCTTGCGCTTGCCCGGGAAATGCTTTTATTTCCGCAAAGCGGCGCTTATACGCCCAGCAGCAGCAAATCGAGGAAGGCGGACTTGTCCACTCGTCCGAAATACGCTGCTACGTCGATGCCTTGCAGCGCCTCCTCGAGTGCGCCGCGCTCATACGCTGCTCCCTCCAGCTTCCGCTCCAGCTCCTTCACGTCAGCCGTGCCGAAAAAATCGCCGAACAAGCGGATTTCGGCAATGCGGCCGCCCTCAACGCTGAGGCGCGCGTCAATCGTGCCCGCCCCTTCGAACCGCTTGTTGTGGCGGATGTTCGCTTTCGGGGACTTCCCGTAGTTCCAATCCCAGCTTCGGTAACGCTGTTCCGACAGAAGACGGATGCCCTCCCAATGCTCCTCCGTCAGTTGCACTTGCGGCACTTCCGAAGCCGGACAACCGAAAATCGATTCCAGCAAAGCAGTGCGGAACTGCTCGACCGTCATCGGACGCTCGAGAAATTCGCGAATGTTCGCGACGCGACTGCGGATCGATTTGATTCCTTTGGACTGAATTTTTTGCGGGTCGACGTTTAACGCGCTGACGACGTTTTCGATCTGCGAATCGAACAGCAGCGTGCCGTGCGTGAACATCCGGCCCTTCGTGGCGAATTGGGCGTTGCCGGATATTTTGCGTTCGCCGACCTGGATGTCGTTGCGCCCCGTCAGCTCCGCCTCGACCCCGAGCCGCCGCAATGCCTGGGTGACCGGCTCCGTAAACTTGCGGTAATTGTGGAACGACTGGCCGTCGTCTTTCGTGATGAAGCTGTAATTCAAGTTGCCAAGGTCGTGATAGACGGCTCCGCCGCCGGACAGGCGCCGCACGACATGGATGCCGTTTCTTTCTACGTACTCGGCGTTGATCTCCTCGTGCGTGTTTTGATTTTTGCCGATAATGATGGACGGTTCGTTGATGTAAAAGAGCAAATAGTCGTGCTCCTCCGGCAAATGGCGGAGCGCGTATTCTTCGATCGCGAGGTTGACCGTCGGATCGTGGATGCCGGCGTTGTCGATGAAGAGCAGCATGGACAATTTCCTTTCCGCATGTTTGATCGAATCTATTGTAACGAAAACCGCAGGTAAGGTACAATCGGCATATCCTTGCGGTAAAGGAATGAGCAATATGGATATCGACGACATTCGCCGGCTGGAAGCGCGGGCGGCGCGGACATGGCCGGCGGCGGAAAACGTTCCGCTCGGCGGCTGGCTGCTGCGCGCCTCAGGCGGCGTCACAAAGCGGGCAAACAGCGTGCTGACGGCCGGGGACGAGCCGTCCGACGGGGATTGGCTGCAGCGCGTCGAGGCGTTCTATCTCTCGCGCGGACTGACTCCGACGTTCCAGGTGACAGACGGGTCGCCGGAGCGGTTGGACGAACTGCTGGACCGGCACGGCTATGCGAAGGAAACCCCGTGCCTGCTCATGATAGCCGAGACCGAGACAGCTGCGGCGGTGGCCAGGGACAGCAGCAAGGTACGGCATGAGGATGTGCGGCTCCAAGTGTCGTCTCATGCCGACGATGAGTGGCTTGACGACTTCATCCGGCTGGAACAGTTTCCGCCGGAGCGGCTCCCATTTTATCAAGGACTGCTCGAGCGCATGCCGGCGGGAACGCGCTACTTTACCCTGCTGCAGCAACGTACGGCGGTCGCGGTCGCGACGGTCGTCGGCGAACAGGGCTGGGGAGGCGTTATCAACGTAGCTGTCGACGAGCGGCTGCGCGGGCAAGGCCTCGGCAAAACGCTTATGGCGAGCGTCGCCGAATGTTGTGCGGAACAACAAATAGACCGGCTCTATTTGCAGGTAGTTGCAAATAACGAGCCGGCCATACGATTGTACAGACGTTTTGGCTTTATCCCGGCATACGGCTATCATTACCGGATCAAGCTTGATCCTTAGCGAGAAAGTGCGCGACGGCGCGGCACAAATCGGCGGCTTCCGGACCTTGGCAAATCATGTGGCTCGATTTCGGAAAGTAGCGCAGCTCCCGCGGTCCGGACAGCTTGCCGTACAAATATCGCGCGCTGAGCGGGTGAACGACTTGATCCAGCTCGCTTTGCGCAATCAACGTCGGCACCGTAACTTTCGGCAGCTCCGGCTTCAAATGCTTCACGAGCCGGGTAAACTGCCACGTCGCCCGGAATGGCGTACCGCGCATCTTGTTCCAATGGCTGCGGTCCCCCTGGCGGAAGCGCTCGGCGAACCCCCGCGCAAAATGCGGGCTGACGTAAATGACTGCGGCGTTTAACAGCACGAGCTTGCGCACCGGATAGCGCGTCGCGATGTATGCGGCGAGCAGCCCTCCCATCGAGAAGCCGATGCAGTCAAACGGCTCGGCTTCGGAAGCAAGCTGTCTCGCCTCTGCCTCCGCCGCCTGCACCCAGTCCGACCAATGGACGCGCTCCGTTTTCTCCAGCTGGGAACCGTTCCACGGCAGCAGCGGGAGCACGCAGCGCACGCCGGTTCGCTCCAGCTCGGCGGCCAGCGGTTCAAGTTCGTACGGCCCCCCGGTAAAGCCGTGGAGCAGCAATGCCGTCTTCCCCATACCGTTTTCCTCCGGTTCAGGCTGCTCAAGAAAGTATGGCTGCGATGCGGACCTGAGAATGCGGGTCTCCGGCTTCATTGAACTCGTGTTCCAATGCATCGGAATATATGGTTGGAACACGATTTCAAAGGCGCACGCTTCGTTCATAGGCCCACATCCCCATCCTCCGCTCCGCCTTTCTTGGGCAGCCTGATTATTTCTCTATAATTTTAACGCTGTTAATCGTTACTTTCTCGGTCGGCGAGCTCAGTTCTCCGCGCGGGCTCGGCTGAACCGGCGTATCGGCGATTTTTTGCACGACGTCCATCCCTTTACTTACTTTGCCGAAGACGGTGTAGTTCGGGCGAGGGTTGAGCGACGCCGCGGCATCCGAACCGGTGCAGATGAAAAATTGGCTGCCGTTCGTGTTCGGTCCGGCGTTGGCCATCGCCACGATGCCTGGCTCGTAGTTCTTATACGGCGTCTTCTCGTCATCGAACTTGTACCCGGGACCGCCGGTACCGTTGCCGTTCGGATCGCCGGTCTGGACCATGAACGTTTTGATAATTCGGTGGAAGATGACGCCGTCATAAAATCCTTGCTTCGATAAAAATACGAAGTTGTTGACCGTCTTCGGCGCGTCTTTGGCAAACAGTTGAATGGTGAACGTGCCTTTGGACGTCGTTACTTCCGCTTCATACGATTTGTTCGTGTCGATCTGCATCGCCGGTGGCGAGCTCCAGCTTTTCGCCTTCGCCTGTTGTCCGGCTGCCGCCCCGCTCGACGCAGTACCGGTGCCGCCAGCGGCGGCGCCTCCGGCGTTCGGTTTGTTGCCGCAGCCCGCAAGCAGCAATGCGGCAACAGTTACAGCTGCCGCCAGCTTCAGGGCTAACGGGCGGATGCGCCTGCGCTCTGGCGTATGGAAATCGGAAACGCGCTTCATGACTATAGTTCCTGCCTTTCGCGAATGTTAGTTTATCGGTATTTCGCTCTCCGGATGCGCCATGCGAATGTTAACCGCCGCCAGCTCCCGCGTTCCCGGGCGGGTTAGTGCCGGCGCCGGCACCTTTGTCCGCGCCGCTGCCGGCTCCTCCGGTCCCCCCGCCTGTTCCCGTAGAACCGCCTGTACCTATGGCGCCAGTGCCTGTTCCGGTCCCGCCGGGATTCGTTCCGATGCCTGTTCCGATTCCTGTTCCGCCATTCGTGCCCGTTCCGGTTCCGGCTCCTCCGTTCGTTCCAGTCCCGGTGTTTGTACCTGTACCGGTGCCGCCGTTCGTGCCGGTGCCATTTCCGGTACCTGCGCCGCTAGTTCCCGTTCCGCCGCCTCCGGTGCCGCCGGAACCGTTCTTACCGCCATTAGGGTTGCCTTTGCCGCCATTATTATCCGTGCCGCCTGCCCCTGTCTTATCGCCTGGCAAAGGCGGCAGCGTTGCGGCGTCCGCCGGTACGGCAACGGCGGCCACGTTCGATTTGTCGCTGTTCATATTCGTGTCCGTATTCAAGGCGGTGACGTAATATTCGTACGTCTCGCCTTTTTGCACGGTAAAGTCCAATACGTTCGCCTGCGCCGAATCGAGCAGCTTCGTAAAGTCTGCGTCTTTGGAGCCTTTGCGGAACACCTGGTACTGCACGTTGCCGCCGGATGCGGTCCAATTGAGCGTGACGCCGCTCTTCACCGGATCGTATGCCGCCGTCAAATCGGAAATCGCATTCGGCGGCTGCTCCGGATCCGGAACGCCGGCAGGCTTCTGGAACTGGCTAGGCGGCTTGCCGGCCAGTGCCTTCGACATCACTTCCTTGAAAATAACAGCCGGTCCGCCGCTGCCGACGGTCACGTAATGCTTCTCGTCGGTGACGAGGAACCCTTCCCAGACGGCGGTCGTCCATTCCGGCGTATAGCCGACCATCCATACGTCGCGGTTATACTTTTCGAGCCCTTTCAGGTCAAGATTCGTCGTTCCCGTCTTGCCGGCAAGCGGGCGGTCGAATTTCGCCGACGTGCCGGTGCCGTACTGGACGACGCCTTGCAGCATAAGCGTCATATAGTAGGCCGTTTTGGCCGACATCGCCGTATTTTTTTGCGGCTTGTACGCCGCGATTTCGTTTCCTTTATCATCGAGAATTTTGACGATCGTGTGCGACGTGTACCAGTAACCGCCGTTTGCAAACGCCGAGTAGGCCGTTGCCATTTGCAGCGGAGTAGCCCCTTTGTACAGGCCGCCGAGGGCGATGGCCAAGTTTCGGTCGTGTTTCGGGTCGAGCTGGATGCCGAGCTTTTGCGCGAATTCCATCCCCTTGCTCGGTCCGAGCTCGTTCAGCAGCCAGACGGCCGGCGCGTTGATCGACTGCGCCACCGCATCCCGCATGCTCACTTTGCCCCGATAGACGCCGTCATAGTTGCGGGGCGAATAGTTTCCGTACGACTGCTGCTCGTCGGTCAGCAGCGAGTACGGCGTATAGTTGCCGCTCTCCAGCGCCGGACCGTAGACGGCGATCGGCTTGAACGCAGAGCCGGGCTGGCGCGGGTTGCTCGTCGCCAGATTCAAATCTTTCGTCTTGTAACCGCGCGCGCCGACAATCGCAACGATGCCGCCGTCCTTGTTGTTTACGATCGCCATCGAGCTTTGGATCTTTTGCCCGTCGGACGCGTTCTTCTGGAAAAACTTATCTTGCTCGTACGTCTGCTCGGCGATTTTTTGTGCCTTCGTATCCAGCGTCGTGTAAATTTTGTAGCCGTTGCTGAGCAGCTCGTCTTCGGATATGCCGTAGACGTCTTGCGCTTCTTCCATGACCGTATCCGTAAACGCGGCGTAATCTTGATTTTTCGCAATCGGGCGCGGCGTATATTCGACCGCTGCCGCCTTGGCGCGCTCCTGCTCCGTAATGTAGCCCTGATCTTCCATGAGCTGCAGCACGACGGCGCGCCGCTCGCGCGATTTTTGCGGATTGTCGATCGGATTGTACACGCTCGGCGCTTTCGGCATCGCCGCCAGCGTCGCTATTTGCCACGTATCGAGCGCATTCAGGTCGGACACGCCGAAATACGTCTTCGCCGCAGCTTTTATGCCGTAGGCGCCGTTGCCGAAATAAATGCGGTTCAAATAAAGCTCAAGAATTTTGTCTTTCGTAAACTTCTCCTCGATAGCGATCGCAATCGACATTTCGGTCGCTTTGCGGAACGCGGTTTTCTCCGAGTTCGTGAACACGTTTTTGGCCAGCTGCTGCGTAATGGTGCTGCCGCCTTCGACCGCGCTGCGGGCGACGACGTCCTTCACCAGCGCCCGGCCGAGCGAATAAAAGTCGACGCCGAAATGGTTGTAATAGCGCCGGTCTTCCGTGGCGATAAAGGCGTCCCGCACTTTCTCCGGAATGTCCTTCGCCTCTACGACTTCGCGGTTGACGCCGCGTTTCAGCGTCGTTGCCTCCTGATTATTAACGTCATAAATAATCGACGATTCGTCGACGTCGAGCAGCTTGTTCATATTCGCATTCAAAATTTTATTGCCGTTAACGATAAAAAACATATAAATGCCGAGCGCGCAAATCATCGCGATGATGGCCGTCGCGAAAGCCCCGAGGACGAGCCGTCCCCAGCGGATTCCTTTCCGTTTCTTCGTCGGGGCCTTCCCCTTCTTCGTACCGGCTGCCGGTTTCGGGATTTGCTTCGGTGGTGTTGCCATGACGCTTCCCTCCGCTTCCGTATCGCTCTCGGGATTGCTCCCGGTTTGTCAACAAAAGAACAACCCGCTTCCGGGTTGCTCCTTCGTATTGTCTATGCAGTTAGACGGTTTCCGTGGCCGGAAAGTTGCACCCGGCGCTTCTCAATCGTCGCCCGCGCTGTCCTGCACTTGGAGCGAAACGGCGCGCTGCGGCGTAAATGTGGAGATGGCGTGCTTGTATACCATCTGCTGGCGGCCGTCGCTGTCGATGACGATCGTGAAATTGTCAAAAGCGCGAATCACTCCGCGGATCTGGAAACCGTTCGTCAAATAGACCGTAACGGGGATGTTCTCCTTCCGCAGCTGGTTCAAAAAATTGTCCTGAATGTTGATCGATTTATTCACTCGTGGTTCCCCTTTCTATTTGGAACGCCCGCAGGCGTCAGCTTCATGGCTGCGGACAAGTCGTCATTACCAAAGGTATTCGCGTTACATGCCGAACTTTCCTGCTAGTATACCATGGATATAACGAACTTGCTCAAAAAAATTTTGCGCATGCGTCACGTCGATCCAGTGGATGTCCCGCATGTGGCGGAACCAGGACAGCTGGCGCTTGGCAAAACGGCGCGTATTCCGTTTCAGCGTGCTGGCCGCCTCTTCCAGCGAAACTTCGCCGGCAAGGTAGGCGGCGATTTCCTTATAGCCGATCCCCTGCATCGAGATGTGCTCCGAGGTGTAACCGGCGCGGAGCAAACGCCGCACCTCGTCCACAAGCCCTTCCGCCAGCATCGCGTCGACGCGCTGGTCGATGCGCCGGTACAGCGCTTCGCGTTCCATCGTAAGCCCGATGAAACAGCATTCGTAAGGAGATTCCTTCTTCTGTCCGGCGAGGTGCTCGCTGAGCGGTTTTCCTGACAGCCGCTCGATTTCCAGCGCGCGAATTATGCGGCGCCGGTCGTTCGGATGCAGCTTGGCCGCGGACGCCGGATCGACGGCGTGCAGCTTGGCGTGGAGCGCTTCGTCGCCGTGCGCTTCGGCATAATCTGCCAGCTCGCGGCGGTAGCGTTCGTCAATGCCGACATCGGTAAATTCGAAGCCGTAGCACAGCGATTCGATATAGAGGCCCGTTCCGCCCACGAGCATCGGCAGCTTGCCGCGCGCGGCTATATCCGCGATCGCTTCGTGCGCGAGCTGCTGAAATTCGGCGACGGAGAACGGATAGTCCGGATCGTGAATGTCGATCAGGTGGTGCGGCACGAGCGCCCGCTCCTGCGGCGTCGCCTTGGCCGTGCCGACGTCCATGCCGCGGTACACCTGCATCGAATCGCCGGAAACGATCTCGCCGTTATACCGCAGCGCGAGCTCCAGGCTCAGCTTCGTCTTGCCGACAGCCGTCGGGCCCAGCACGATAAGCAGCGGCGGCTTCATCATAATTCGATCACCCCGTATGCCAGCTTGCGCGCCGTCGGGATCACCTTGACGAAGCCGAGCCGGGCGAATTCCGCGCTGTCCTTCTGCTCTTTGAGCACAATCGTCTTGCGCGCGACGCGCCTTGCTTCGGCTATCGCTTCCGCCGCGAGCGGGCTCGCGTTGGCCAGCTCGCGCAGCGGCGAGAGCGACGCCGAAGCTTCGATCGGCCGCCGGAACATCGGGTCGAAGTAAACGACGTCGACGCTCCGAGCGGGCTGCTCGCGCAAATACGCGAGATGGTCGGTCCGCAGCACGCGGACGCGGCGCAGCGCGGCCGTCAGGTCAGCGTCGCCGAGCTCGTAGCTGGCGAGCCCGCTGGCGACGAGCAGCGCGATGACCGGCTCGCTTTCGAGCGCGGTGACGGAGCCGCTCTCGCCGGCGCCGTAGGCGAAGACGATGGCGTCGGCGGCGAGGCCCGCCGTGCAGTCGAGCACGGTGTCGCCCGGCGCGAGGCGGGAGGCGGCCAGCAGCGGGTCGGATTCGCCGCGCTGCAGCCTTTTGAGCCGGATCATCGCCATGCTCGGGTGAAAAAACAGCGGCGGCTCGCCGCCGCGGATGAGCTGCAGCCCGCCTTTTGCCACGAGCAGAAGCTCGCTCTCGCCGTGCTTCGCCAACAGCTGGCTAAGCGAGCTGCGCCCGCGCGGGGCATACGCGGCGCCGAGCGCGGCCGCAGCTTCGCGCGCCTCACGAGCAAGTTCGGCAGTCGGTTCGTAGGATGTCGTGACGATCAAAGCGGCACTTCCTCTTGTGGTGTTACATGACTCGTTTGAACATTTTTTCCAGTTCGTAGGTCGAGAAGCTGACGACGATCGGGCGCCCGTGCGGGCACGTGTACGGATTGCGGCAGGCGGCGAGCCTGTCGAGCAGCGCTTCCAGACTGGACACGCTTTGCCGCTGGTTCGCCTTGATCGACGCTTTGCAGGAGCATAAAATCGCGGCCTTCTCCCGCACCTTGGCGATATCGACCGCTTGCTTGCCTTCCAGCAGCCAGCCGCACATCTCATCTACGACTTCCTGTTCTTCCCCGGGCGGGAACCAGTGCGGCAGCGAACGGACGAGAAAAGCGTTCGCGCCGAACGGTTCCATCGCCACGCCGACCTGTGCCAGCATCGGCAGCGCGCCGCGCAGACGCTCGGCCTCGGCGGAGGTGAACTCGAAAGTTAACGGCATCAATAATTCCTGGCTGGCGTCAGCCGGCTTGCCGAATTTGTCGTAGTAGTATTCGTAGTTGATTCGTTCATGTGCGGCATGCTGATCGATCAGGAACAAACCGTCCTCGTTCTGCGCCACGATATACGTGCCGTGCAGCTGTCCGATCGGCTGCAGCCGCGGAAAAGCGGGCAGCGCGGCCGGTGCGTTGACGCCATCCCCGCTCGCCGGCTGCATCGCCCGATTCAGCGCCTCCGCCGCCTGCCGCAGCGATGCGCCGCCCGGCTCGGATTGCTGCTGATATGGCTGCTGTTGACGGTACGCCTGCTGCATCTCTCGCGGTCGCTGCGATGCCGCCCCTTGGCTGCTTCCGGATAAGTAAGAACTGTTAACGATTCCCATTCTACCTTCTTCGCCGGGATGCTGCAACTTGCCTTCCGGCAAGCCGTCCCAAGGCGCTGCGGACGCGGTCCGCACGCCGGCAGAAGGCTGCAGCGGGACCGTTGCGCCGTCCTGCGCCGGCGGCCCGGCAGGCTCCGGCCGGTACAGCGTCAGCTGCTCCTGTACGACGAACGGCTTCTCCGCTGCAGGCTTGGCAATTTGCGGGATGAGCACCTGATTGCCGAGCGCGTTCCGCACCGAATGTTCGATGAGCTCCATCAGTTCCGCTTCTTTGCTGAAACGGACCTCAAGCTTCGACGGATGTACGTTGACGTCGACGAGCACGGGATCCATCTCGATGCGCAGCGCCGCCACCGGAAACCGGTTGATCGGAAGCAGCGTGTGGTAGCCTTGCAGCAACGCTTGGTTCAGGGCGTAATTGCGAATGTATCTGCCGTTCACGATGACGGTAATGCCGCCGCGATTCGCGCGCGTCACTTCCGGCTTCGCAATCCAGCCGCTCAACTTGTAATCGATGCTCTCTCCGCTTACTTCCACGAGCTGCTTGGCGAGCGCCGTGCCGTAAATGGCGGCGAGCGCTTGCCGCCCGTCGCCCGAGCCGAGCGTCTGCAGCAGCGTATGCCCGTTATGCTTGAGCGTAAAAGCGATATGCGGATGCGCAATAGCAAGCCGGTACAAATAGTCGGACACATGGCCGAGCTCCGTCTGAATCGACTTCATATATTTCAGGCGGGCAGGCGTATTGTAGAAAAGCTCCCGCACGGCGATGTCCGTGCCCCGCTCGGCGGCGGCGTCGGCTATTTCGCGGACCGTGCCGCCTTCGATGACGATGCGGCGTCCGAGGCCGTCCGTCCGCGCCGACGTCGTGCAGCTCAGCTTGGAGACGGCGGCGATGCTCGGCAGCGCCTCGCCGCGAAAGCCGAGCGTGCGGATCGCGAACAAATCTTTGCTGGTCGCGATTTTGCTGGTCGCATGGCGCAAAAACGCCGTTTCGACGTCGTCCCCCTCGATGCCGGAGCCGTTGTCCGCGACGCGGATCAGCTGCAGCCCGCCCTCCTCGATCGTGACGTCGACGCGGGTCGAACCGGCGTCGACGGCATTTTCCACGAGCTCCTTGACGACGGAGGACGGCCGCTCTACGACTTCGCCGGCGGCAATCTGGTTGGCGAGCTGCTCGTCCAGCAGTTTAATGATGCCCATTCGGTCGCCTCCTTACAGTAGCGCAGCTTACGGCTGCTTGGCATGCACTGTCAGCGTGCCGTTTGCGTCTTGATAATCGAGCTCCGGGAAAGACGCGCGCACGGCGTCCAGATCGACGAAGCTCGAACCGTCTTTCAGGATGAGGTCGTGGCCGGACTCGCTATAAGCCGCATGAGTGCCGTGCGCCGTGACGTCGACCGAGCGGACATCTCCGTTCCAGACGACAACTCCCCGCAGCAGCGACGTAACGGCCCGCGTCGGAGCGTACACGTGACCGTCCTGGCGCAGCACCGGGAACGGATCGTCCACGTCGAAGCCGTTGACGTTCAGCCTGTGCTTGTCCGCCTTGAGCGTCAAGTCGCTTAGTCCCGCAATGCGAAGAGCGGCAATGAGCTGCGCCGCATCCCCTTCTACTGGAAAATCCGGCGTGAGGCCGACTTTATTCACCTTGGTCAGCTTCGGTGTCAAATATTCCTGCACGGTCACTTTGAGCGCCCCGCCGCTCGGCAAATCGAACACGGACTGGACGCTGCCTTTGCCGTACGTTTTCGTGCCGACGACTTTGGCGACGCCGTAGTCGCGCAGCGCTCCGGTAACGACCTCGGAGGCGCTGGCGCTATTCTCGTTGACGAGAATCGTGACCGGCATATCGCGTTTCTGGCCGTGCAGCTCGACCGGGTCGTCTTCGTTGTTGCGGTCTTTCGTATGGATCAGCACTCCGCTTTGCACGAACTGCTCGGCGATCGTCTTGGCGCTTGCAAGCAGCCGCCCGGATTGTCGCGCAAATCGATGACGAGCGACTTGGCCCCTTTTTTGACCAGATCGCCCAGCTGTGCGGCGAATTTCGTGCCGGCGTCGCTGGAGAAGTCCGTCAGCCGAATGTAGCCTACGGTCGGCTGCACGAGGCCGGAAGTGACGACAGGCAGCTGGATTTGTTTGCGCGTCAGCTTGAAGTCTTTCGTCGTCTCGCCGCGCTTCACGGTGACCGTCACTTGCGTCCCTTCCGGGCCGAGAATGGTCTTGACGACATCCGATGTCGACGTTGTGCTGGCCGGTTTGCCGTCTACGGCGACGATATAGTCGTCGCGCTTCAGGCGCCCGCCTCTGCCGGAGAGTTCGGCACGACGCGGCCGATATAAACCCCGGCATCGTCTACGCCGACGACCGCGCCGATGCGACGTAGCTCTGCTCGATGTAATTATTGAAGTTTTGCAGTTCGGATTTGTCGAAGTAAACGGTGTACGGATCATGAAGCGCCTCGATCATGCCGGGAACCGTCAATTTCTCCAAAGCCGAGCGCGGCGTGCCGCTGACGTGCAGCCGGCTGAGCAGATCGAGCACCGTATCCCGGTCCTGCAGCTGCTCGGCCGCGATCGTCTGCGAGGCGTCCTCGGCCAGTGCCGCCCCCGGGACGGAGGCAAGCGCCAGCGCGAGCGCGGAGACGAGCAGCGGGCGCGCGACGACGCGGCTCTTGCGGGCGGCGGCAGCGTTTTGTTGCGGTCGGTCTATCGGATGTAAGGAATGCATAGTACGGCTCCTTCCGGGGCGAGTGATGGTTGTTACGTTTACGTTGCGTTATGTAAATGTGCGTTTGCTAAGGTGCGTTAGGCTCACTGTGCTTCGTCATGCTGTGCTGCAAGTGCACTCTGGGCAACTTCAGCATGACATTTCGGAAAATCGGCTGTGCAAGTGCTTTTTGAGCAGCTGCAAACGTAACTTTCCGCAGTTGGACCCAGTCGGACACTGTTGCTGCGCTAGGAGCAATTAAAGAAGCCGATTCCGCGAAAACAGCTGATGCGAGTGCACAAAGTGCGACTGCAGCGTGCTGGCGAAGCTAAATAAGCGTTATACACCTGCCGTTACAAAACCTTCAAGACGCAAAAAACGCCCCAAGAACGGTTACAAGACGCTATAAATCGCTGTGAGGCACTTGTACAAAACGCAGTAAGGCGCTTTAAGGTTGCAGATCGACTACCGCCCGTCCTGCAGCTTCTGCTTCAAATCGTAGATCATATTCAGCGCCTGAAGCGGCGTCATGTTGATGAGATCGGCGTGCTTCAGCTGCTCGAGCACCTGCTCGGCGCGGGCGTCGTGCTTCTTGCGCCCGGGCTTGTCCGCATTTTCCGGAAACAGGCTGAGCTGCACGACGGCAGCGGCTTGACCGGCCGCAGTATCCGCGGGCGCCGTCTGCGGCGCTGTAACTGCTGAGGCAGACGCCACCGCCTCTTCCTCAGCCTGCGCGCCATAGGCGGCGGGCACGGCTTCGGCCGCTGCTCCCGCCGGAGGCAGCTTGTCCCGCACGCCGGGCGCGGAAGGTGTACCTGCAGCCTCCGGGCCAGTCCATGCGCTGCGCGCCTCGAAGGTACTGAGCAGCTCGTACGAGCGGGCGATGATCGACTCCGGCAAGCCGGCGATTTGCGCGCAATAGATGCCGTAGCTCGTGCTTGCCGCACCGGGAACGAGCTTGCGCAGAAACGTGACGTCGCGACCGCTCTCCTTGACGGCCATGCACACGTTGCGCAGGCCTTCCAGGCTGTCCTCGAGATGCGCGAGCTCGTGAAAATGCGTCGAAACGAGCGTTTTGCAGCCGACCTGATCGTGCAAAAACTCGATGACCGCCTGCGCGATCGCCATCCCTTCGCCCGTCGACGTCCCCCGGCCGAGCTCGTCGATAATGACGAGCGAGCGCGGTGTCGCTTTCTCCGTCATGACCTGAATATCCATCATTTCGACCATGAACGTGCTCTGTCCGCCGATCAGGTCGTCCGCCGCGCCGATCCGCGTGAAAATGCGGTCGACGAGCGGAACCGTCGCTTCCTCCGCCGGCACGAAGCAGCCGATTTGCGCCATCAGGCAAATGACGGCGACTTGGCGCATGTATGTACTCTTGCCGGCCATGTTCGGCCCGGTGATAAGCAGCATCGAGCTTTCCCGCTTCGTAAGTCCGGTGTCGTTGGCGATGAACGCCCCGTTCGTCATCACCGCTTCGACGACCGGATGGCGGCCCAGCTTCACGACCAGGTCGTAGCCGTCCGTCACTTCCGGTCGCCGGTAATGGCGCGCTGCCGAGACGGCGGCCATGGATTGCAGCGCGTCGACGGCCGCAAGCCGCTCGGCGAGCCGCTGCAGGCGCGGGATGTGGGCGGCGATGCGGTCGCGCAAGGCGGCGAACAGCTCGTACTCGAGGTCGACCATTTTGTCCTGCGCTTCGAGAATGAGCGCCTCTTTTTCCTTCAGCTCGGGAGTCACGTAACGCTCGGCGTTGGCCAGCGTCTGCTTGCGCTCGTAACGGCCTTCCGGCAATGCGCCCATGTTCGCCTTGGTCACTTCGATAAAATAGCCGAACACTTTGTTATAGCCGATCTTCAGCGATTTGATCCCGGTCGCTTCGCGCTCCTGGCGCTCCAGCTCGGCGATCCATTGGCGGCCGTTCCGTCCCGCTTCGCGCAGCTGGTCGAGGAAGGCGTCGTAGCCGTCCTTGATCATGCCCCCGTCACGTACCGATACCGGGGGATCGTCCACGATGGCCGCTTCGATCCAGGCGCGGATATCCGCGCACGGATCCATCTGCTCCGCCAGACGGCTCAGCGTCGCCGAGCCGGACGTACGGCACGCCTCCGTTACCGCCGGCACTTGCGCCAGCGATTTGCCGAGTGCCAGCAGATCGCGGGCGTTGGCGCTGCCGTAAGCGATACGGCCGACCAGCCGCTCGAGGTCGTATACGTCCTTCAGCGCAAGCCGCACGTCTTCGCGCGCTATAAGGCCGCGGTACAAGGCGTCGACCGCCTCGAGCCGCTCTTCGATCGCGCCTTTGTTCATGAGCGGCTTCTCGATCCAGCGCCGCAGCATGCGCGCGCCCATCGCCGTCACCGTGCGGTCGAGCAGCCACAGCAGCGATCCTTTGCGGCTGCGCTCGCGCACCGTCTCCGTCAGCTCGAGATTGCGGCGCGTGAACGGGTCCATAATGAGGTATTGGTTCGGTTCGTAGCGGCGAATGTGCTTCACGTGGCCAAGCGCCCGCTTCTGCGTCTCGCGCAAGTAGCCGACGAGGATGCAAAGGCCTTCGACGTTAACGTCAGGCAGCCCGTCCGTCTCCCCGGCGCCGAAATGCTCGGCGAGCAGCGCGGCGTCTTCCGGCGTCTTGGTGCGCGGCGTCAGCACAGGCGCCGGCTTGGCAGCGGCGAGCGGGCTATCTTCGCTGCGAAACAGCTCCAGCACGTCGTCCCCCGCCACGATTTCCGACGGGCGGTACGTATTCAGCTCGTCGGCAAGCAGCTCGAGCGAAGCGCCGGTCGCCGTCACGTACAGCTCGCCGGTCGTAATGTCGCAAGCGGCCAGCCCGTATCCGGAACCGCCTTTCGTAATCGCCGCAATGTAGTTGTTGGCGCCGCCCTCCAGCGAGCGGCTGTCCATCACCGTGCCCGGCGTCACGATGCGCACGATTTCCCGCCGCACGACGCCTTTCGCTTCGGCCGGATCTTCGACCTGCTCGCAGATCGCGACTTTGTACCCTTTATCCACAAGTCTCGCTATGTAAGATTCCGCCGAATGATACGGCACGCCGCACATCGGAATGCGCTGCTCGGCCCCGCCGTCGCGGCCGGTCAGCGTAATTTCGAGCTCGCGCGACGCTTCGAGCGCGTCGTCGAAAAACATTTCGTAAAAGTCGCCGAGGCGGAAAAACAAAATCGCGTCCTTCGCCTGCTCCTTCACGGCCAAATATTGCTGCATCATCGGCGTATATGTCGTCATCGGTTTCCGAGTCCCCCACAGAAAAGCTGCTGCTATAAATCTGGAAATCTTGCAATCGGTTCTATTATAGCACGAATTCCGGCGCCGTCGCGCGCTTGCCGTCGAAGGGAGCAATTTTCCAAGCCCGGCGCACATCGTCCGTCTCCCGCCAAGGCTCCATCCGCAGCGTACGCTCGCGCAGCGGATCGAGGTAGGCGGCGAATTCGGCGTAGCCCGGCAACTGCTCGAGCTCGCGCCACAGACCGGCGACGACGGGCTGCACGACCGCCTTGTCGCCGCTGTAGTACGCTTCGAGCAAGCTGATGTCGTCGAGCGGGCGAGCGGCGGGGGCCCGGACGCATTCAGCTACGGTACCGGTGCGTGTGGCTGCACCGCTGCCGGCGCCGGCTCCGACGGCAACGCCTGCCGCGCCTGCCGCTTGCGGTGCTGCCGCCGCCGGTACAAGCGCGGACGCGCCCGGATTCACGCTCGGCAGCGAGCGATAGCCGTCGGCAACGACGCGCGCGAGCGCAAAGACGCCGACGGTAATAAGCGGCGTCGCCAGCCAGCTCGGCAGCGTCCGGTATTCGAAGCCGCCGTGCGGCTGGCGGCGGAAGTCGCCGAGGAAGCCGTAGCGGGGCCGCCGCCTGCGGTCCGCGTCGGCTTCGATGAGCATGAGCGGCAGCGCGAGGTAATGGTCGAGCGCCTGCAGCAAGTGCGAATTGAGCCAGACGCGGCTGAAATGGACGTGTCCGCCGAGGGGGAACCCTTTGAGCGGCATTCCCCCCGCCAGCCACGCCAGGCTGGCGTCGCCGATGCGCGAGGCGGCGAGCCGCATCGCCCCGTGCAAGTTCGCCGCCAGGCGGCGCGGCTGCGGGCTCGGGCGCGGCCGCAGCTCCGCGAGCGGCGTAATGACGCGATGCCCGCGCAGCACGATGGCATCGCAGCCGGCTTCGCCGTCCCGCTCCAAGTAGCGGGAAGCGGGGACGACTTTGCCTGCGGGGCTGACGAGCAGGAATTCGGGATCGGAGCCGAGCATGGCCGGCTCCGTGCGCTTCCGCTCGCCTGCCCAGCCGGCGGCGTAGCGGCCGATCGCCTCGGCGTACAGCGGCCCGAGGCGGCGCGCCTCCGGCTCCGGCCAAACGTCGAGCAGGACGAGCCGTCCGCCCGAGCGGATGCCGACGACGGCTTCCCCGTAGTCGAGGCGGAGCGCATACAGTGCCTTGACCGCCTCGCGCAGAGCGCGCTGGCTAAGGTAGGTCGTCTCCGCAAGTCCGACCTCCGCGAACCGGCCCGGGCGCGGTACGCCCCGCTTGCCGTCAGCATCGCCTCATGCTCCAGCCGGAACAACGTTAACGGTTCGAGGTGAAACACCGGCACGCGGTACACGTACGGATAATCGCGCAGCGCCTCTCCGAGACGCAGCAGTTCGGCTTCGCCGCCGGCGCCGAACGTGCGCTCGTCGGCGGCGACGCCGTGCGCCCGCAGCCGCCGCAGCGGCTCCGGAGGCAGCAGCGGCAAGGCGAGCCAGCCGTCTGCGGCCCTCCCTCCCGCTGCGGCCACGTCCCCTTGGCACGCAACCGCTGCAGCCGCCTTGCGAGCGCGGCACCCCAGACGACGGCACGGCCGCCGAAGCCGCCGGCGGACAGCTCCGTTCCGTGCGCTGTCTGCAGCGTCCGCGTCAGCTCTTGCGCTTCATTTTCGCCATCAAGTAGTACGAATAAGCTCATTGTTCTTCCTCCGCCTTCCCCAAGCTTCACTGACTGCTCAGCTGTATGGCCTCTACGCTCCTCTGTGCTGCTGACAACCCCACGCAAATTTTTGTGCCGCCGAAACAAAAAAGAGGGCAACCGCCCTCTTCTCCGGCATACCTGCCGCATATGATACAGTACGAAAGCAAGCCAAAGCGACTGTCACTCAATTCACTTCGTCTTCCAGCAGCTCCGGGTCGAGATCTTCGTAGTCGCCGCCTTCGCCGCCAAAGTCGACGGTTTTATCGTCGAGATCGCTGCAGCCGTTCGGGTTGACGATGACGCACACCTTCGTCTCGGCAACCATTTCCACAGCGAACTCCCTCTCGACGCGGATCACGACGCCGCTGCCGTTCGAGGAGATCGTCGCCTCTACGCAGTTCGGCTCTTGCGTAGCGACGGCGGACACTTCCGCTGTTGCCGCCTTATGTTTTTTGTCCAGGTAGGACAGGGGCACGGCTTCCACGTAGGAAACCGTTTCCTTCGCCACATCGGTTTTCGTATTGCGATCATACGAATACCAGATGTTGATATCGTAAGTACCCACAACCTCGACGTGCTCGCCAGACTTAACCGCTTCGTACTGATTGTTGATAATCCAAGCGCCTAAGATGCTGGACGGTTCGTTCGGGGGAGTGACGGTGTGACTTACGTGCGAGAATTTGCGCCCCTTGCCGCAGACGGCTTTCGTAAGGATCTCTCTGCACTGCAAATCTTGGTCTATCGGCATCCCTTCAACCTCCTCCATACCATCATTCATTACAAGTGTATGCGGGACATTCGTCTAGCGTGACAACTTTATATTTTTACGTTTTAATTTTTTGAAATCGCTTTCAAATGTTAGTAGGAAGAATCGGCGACCGCTTGGCAGCCGCTCAATCGGCCGCTTTGTCGACAGCTTTGGCCGGCAGCCGCTTCTTCGCCTTCTTCGCTATCGTTAAATATCCGTTCAGCTCCAGCATGAGCTGCAGAAGCGCCGAGCGCAGCTCAAATTCGCCGCGGGTGGCGGGCAGCGGCATGCGCCTGAACGTCTCCTCCAGCTCGCGCAGCAGCGCTTCCGAACGGCCCGTGTAATACTCGGCCTTGACGTCCCGGCTCAGCTCGTCGAACACGCGCGCCACCATGTCGCCCTGCGGAATGTTCTCGTATACTTGGGCGACAAGCTGGGCCATGCGGAAAATCGAGTCGAGCTGCTCGCCGCGCATATAGAAGTAGATCGGCCAGTAGCCTCCGTTCCAGAACAGGGCGTTTTGCTGCAGCTTGTCCGCCAAAGCGCGCCCCTCGTTCATCGTGTCCCCCGCCGCCAGCAGCTCCGCGCCGTCCCAAACGGTCGAAGCGTCGCGCAGCTGGTCCGCGAAATGCCGGAAAATGTCCGAGAACAGCTGCTCCAGCTTCGTTTGGCAAGCGAGCAAGTGCGGGTCGGCTTTCGGCATGTAGAGGACGTTGATGACCGTGGCGGAGCCGAGCCCGACGAGCAGGAGCCATAGCTCGTTCAGCAGCATGGCGGGAGAGATCGAATGCTGCGCGTACAAATGAAACATGACGACCGAGCCGGTAGTCGCTCCTTCGCGCAAATTCGCCTTGTTCAAAATCGGGAACACGGCCAGCACGAACAAGCCGACGACCCAGATCCGGAACCCGAGCGCGTAAAAAAGCAGCGAAGCGGCGAGCAGTCCGACAACCGACGCGCCGATGCGCTGCAGCGCGCTGCGGATGCCTTTCTTCCTCGTCACTTCGATGCCCAGAATGGCGAGCAGTCCGGCCGATAGCGGGTTCAGCAAATGAAGCCACTGCGCCAAATACATCGATACGACGACGGCGATTGCCGTCTTGATCACGCGGATGCCCATCGTGCCTGCTCCTTCACTGTTCTGTTGCCCTTCGCCTACGATTATTCCATGTTGGGCCGCCATGCGCAAGATCCGGAGCTACGACTGCCCGCCTCCCGTCAGACGCTGCTCCAGCATCGCTACCGCCTGGTACATCAAAGTGGCTACTATCGCAATGACGAACAGGCTCGCCAGCACGAGCGTGAAGTTGAACACCTGAAAGCCGTAGACGATCAAGTAGCCGAGCCCTTGCTTGGAGACGAGAAATTCGCCGACGATGACGCCGATCCACGCCAGTCCGACGTTCACTTTCAGCGTCGAGACGATCGTCGGAAAAGATGCCGGCAGCACTGTCTTGCGGAAGACGTCGCCTTTGCTGCCGCCGAACACCCGCACGACTTTCACGTAATTCGCATCCGTCTCGCGGAACGAGCCGTATATGACAAGCGTCGTAATGATGACCGTTACCGACAGCGTCGTCGCCACGATCGACAGCGCGCCCGGGCCGAAGCCGACGATGAACAGCGGCCCGAAGGCGACTTTCGGCATGCTGTTCAGCACGACCATGTACGGATCGAGCACCCGCGACAAAAACGGCGACCACCATAGCAGCGCTGCGATCGCCGTGCCGAGCGCCGTACCGAACGTGAAGCCGAGAATCGTTTCCCAGACGGTCATGCCAAGATGCGGAAACAGCGAGCCGTCGGCGATTTTGCCGGCGAGGAGCAGCACGATTTTGCTCGGATAGCTGAACAGCAGCACATCGATCCATTGCAGCCTCCCCGCCGTCTCCCACGCAGCGAGAAACAGGCCGAGCAGCAAACATTGCGTCAGACGGACAAGCCGTGTACGGACACTCTCTTCGCGGATGTACCGTTCGTATACGGTGCGCGGCAACGTGCGCCCGCTATGCGTAATATAGCTGCCGCCGATCCCGTCCGCATGGACGATGTCCTCCTTGACGGCAATTTCCGCCAGCTCCATCGGCTCCGGCACTTTGCCTGCGGCAGGTTCCGGGGCCAGCTTCCGTTCTTTCCCGCTCATCTGGCGCTCCCTCCTTTCCGGCTGCCGGCGCGCTGCGCCGCCTTCTCCGCGCCCTCCGCCTCTCCCGCCATCGCTTCGAATTCCGACCAAATGGCGCGGAACAGCTCGCGAAAGCCCCGGCATTCCCGCGCCGCGAACGGCAGTTCGGCGCGGATCGCATCAGGCACTTTGAACTCGCGCCGGATGCGTCCGGGCCGCGGCTGCAGCACGATGATCCGGTCGCTCATGGCGACCGCCTCCGTGATGTCGTGCGTGACGAGCAGCGCCGTCTTGCCCGTGCGGCGCAGCTCCCCGGCAACGAGGTCTTCGAGCTGGAGCTTCGTCTGGTAGTCGAGCGCGGAGAACGGTTCGTCCAGCAGCAAAATGTCCGGCTCCGTCGAGAGCGTCCGCACGAGCGCTACGCGCTGCCGCATCCCCCCCGACAGCTGGCTCGGCATGGCCTCGTGAAATCCGGCCAGCCCCATCTCGCCGAGAAGATGCAGCACCATATCCTTCTTCTCCGCGGTCATCATCCCTCTCAGCTCAAGCCCGATCAGGGCGTTATCCATTATCGTCCGCCACGGAAACAAATAATCTTGCTGCAGCATATAGCCGATGCGGGGCGAAGGACCCGCGACAGGTTCCCCGAACAAACGCACGTCTCCTTGCGTCGGAAGGATAAGCCCGGCAACGAGGGAAAGCAGCGTCGTTTTGCCGCAGCCGCTAGGTCCGATCAAGCTGACGAACTCGCCCGGCTTCACCGTAAAGCCGATGCTGTCTATGGCTAGCGTCGCCCTTTTTTGCTCACGTACACATGCGAGACGTCTTGCACTTGTATCGCCGTTTCCATATGATCTGGGCTCCTTTCCGGCCGGCGGCAAAGCGGGGATGCTGCCGCTCGCGGCCCCATTCCCGCTCTCCCCTGCCTTATTTGACGGCGGACTTCGCTTTCGCAGCGAAGCTGTTGTCAACAAGCGTCTTGTAATCCGCCGTGCCTTTCAGCTCCCCGGCTTTGCTCAGCACGTCCTTCAAGTTGTTCCATTCTTCTTCGTCGACTATCGGATCGGCAGCGTAACTGCCCTGCTCTTTGTAGCGCTGCACGACCGACCGCACGATGCCGATGTCCGTGTCCGGGAAGTACGACTTGACGGCATCGGCGATCTCGTTCACGCTTTTGTCCTGCACCCAGCGCTGAGCGCGCTGGATCGCGTTCGCGAATTTCTGGATCGTATCGGGGTTTTTCTTGATGAAGCTTTGCTTCGCAATGAAGTCGGTGTATGGAAGCTTTCCGCTTTCTTTGCCGAATGAAGCGATGACGTAGCCTTTGCCTTCCTTCTCGAACAGCGACGCCTGCGGCTCGAACAGCTGCACGAATTGGCCCGTGCCTGAAGCGAAAGCGGAAGCGATGTTGGCGAAATCGATGTTCTGGATCAGGTTCAAATCTTTTGCGGATCGATGCCGTGCTTTTTCAGCGTAAATTCGCCGGCCATTTGCGGCATGCCGCCTTTACGCTGGCCGAGAAACACTTTCCCCTTCAGGCTGTTCCAATCGAAATTCGCGATCGGCTCGCGCGCGACGAGGAACGTTCCGTCCGTTTGCGTCATTTGCGCGAAGTTGACGAGCGGGTCGCCGGACCCTTGCTGCGCCACGTAGATCGTCGTCTCCGCGCCGACGAGCCCTACGTCGATGCCTCCGGACAGGAGCGCTGTCGCCACTTTGTCGCCGCCGGGAATCGTCTGCAGTTCGACGTCTAGCCCTTCCTGCTTGAACATCCCTTGCGACAACGCCACATACTCCGGAGCATAAAAGAGCGACCTCGTCACTTCGCCGAGCCGCACTTTGCTGACTTGCTCCTTTTTGCCGCACGCCGCCATCAGCGCCGCCAGCGCGAGCAGCACGGCGGCTGCCGTCAAGAGCCGGGCGCACCGTTTTGTTGTCATAGGCATTCCCTCCTCCAGGAGCCCCAGCAGCACATAACCCCCAGTCCGCCGGCACTGCTCCTTCATCGTACTGTATCGTATGCAGGGGCCCGGAAATGGGTTACCGCCCAGAAAATGAAACCGGCCTCCGCGGATGACGGGACCGGCTTTATCAAGCAAACAGTTTGGCGAAAATGAAAATCTAACTCCTTCTGTCATATTTTTTTCGCGAGATTGCTGCTATAATGAGAAACGAATCTTGATCATGGGAGAGGTGAGTGAAAGCTTGAAGAAAATCAACAAAATCAGAATGCACGAGATGGTATCTGAGGAGTTGAGAGCATATATTCGAACCAATGAGCTGAAAAAAGGCGACAAGCTGCCGTCTGCGCAAACGATCATGAAAACGTTGGGAATAGGACGTTCGTCCCTTCGGGAAGCTTTGCGATATCTCGAGGCTTCCGATGTCATTGAGGTGGTTAACGGCAAAGGAATTTATGTGAAAGAAACTTCCCAGTTTCAAATGTCGGCCAAAATTATGGTAGAAGACGAAAAGACGGCCCTGCTGCAGCTTATGGAAGTTCGCCGGGCGTTGGAAGTATTGGCGGTGGAGCTGGCCGCTCAGCGCTCGACCGAACAAAATATCGAGGAAATGCGCCGATATTTGCTTGAAATGGAAGAAGCGGGAGGCCCGGCAAGCTCCATCGCGGACATGAAGTTCCATCAGGCTATTTATAAGGCGACAGGAAACCCGATTTTGCAAAGTATTGTGGAATCGGTGTGGGAATTGTTCACGGTGTTCTGGCAAGCTCCTCTCGGCAATCAAAAAATTTTCAACAGCAGCTTTCCCTTCCATCAAACCTTGTTCAATGCCATTGTCGAAAAAAATCCTGAGAAAGCGCGTGCGGAATTTAATAAGCTGATGGACGACATGGAACAATCCATCCGGCAGTTTGCCGCGAAGAAAGCGTTTCAAGAAACATATTGACGAGCTCAACATCTGCATATTATTATCGATATATCTCGACAAACGCTATACCTATCAGACAGGTATATAGGATGAACGGTATCCATACCTGTCACCCGTTTTTGGGCGATTGACCAATTCAGGAATGTGGAGGCTGGTAGAATGAGGAAAGCGACAAAATGGATGGCCTTGCCCATGGTGACAGTGCTGGCGGTTGGTTCGCTCAGCGCATGTTCAAGCAGCGGCACGCAAAAAGCGGCGGACGGCGGCAAAGCTGCGCCTGCAAAAGTGAATCTGAAGATGATCGAAAGCTTGACAAGCCCGGCCCGTACCGAAGTTATCAAAAAAATGATCGCTAGTTTTGAAGCGGCGAATCCTAACATCAAGGTAGAGCTGATCTCCCCGCCGCTGGAAGGCGCGGACAACAAAATTTCGACGATGCTCAACGCGAGAGAAGATCTCGACGTGTTGGAAGTTCGCGACGTTACCGTCAAGCAATTCGTAACGAATAAGTGGATCGCCGATTTATCGTCCTATACGAACGCTTGGAGCGGATATAAGGACTTAAACGCCAACGCAATCGCAATGGCCAACTATATTAACAATACCCCGTACTTCATTCCTTATGGACTTTATGAAAAAATGTTGTTTTACCGGAAAGACTGGTTCGATGCCAAAGGTCTGACTCCGCCGAAGACGTGGGACGAGCTGTACAAAGACGCGAAAGCATTGACCGACCCTGCGAATAACCGTTTCGGCTACTCGTTCCGCGGCGGTTCGGGCGCCGACGGCTACATTGTAGATTTGCTCCGCGACTTCAACGGCAGCAACGTCAATCCGGACGATGCGATGTTCCTGAAGAGCGGCGCTACGATCTTCAGCACGCCGGAAGCGAAGCAAGGCTTGACGATGTACGCCAACTTGTATAAAGACGGCTCCCCGAAAGACTCGGTCAACTGGGCTTTTGCCGAGCAGGTTCAAGGCTTTGTCTCCGGCACGACAGCGATGCTTATTCAAGACCCCGATACGATCGATCCGGTTTCGCAGAAGCTGGGCCAAGGAACCTGGGCTACTGCACCGATGCCGGTCGGGCCGACAGGGATCTCGCACTACAAGGTCGGCGCAGCCGGATGGGGTGTAACGTCGTATTCCAAGCATCCGAACGAAGCGTGGAAGCTGATTGAATTCCTCTCCAGCCCGGAACAAAATGCGATATTTACCAAAACGGCAGGCGTGATTCCGATTCATAACAGCGCATCCGTTGACAAATCGTTTACGCAAGGCGCGTACAAGCCGTATATTGATATGGCGAACGATCCCGCCCACTTCGTTTCTTACAAGCCGGAAACCGACTACAAAGGATTCGGCGAATGGAGAAAAATCGTGCAGCAGGACATGCAGGCCGTTCTTCTGAATCACCTTTCTATCGACGACGCATTGAAAAAATGGGACGCTTACTGGATCAACGAAAAGAAACAAGGCAAATAAGCTGAAAACAGGTGGCGGCAGGTTAAGTCCATTTACCTGCCGTCTTTATTTCAGGAGGGGCTGCACATGAAGCCATTTCGGCTAAATCGAACACAAACGTTCATTTTTTTAAGCTTGCTTCCGGCGGTTTTGCTCGTATTTGGTTTCACGTATTTTCCCATCTTGAAAGGGATTGACGTGGCCTTTCGCAATTATTCGCTATTTAACTTGACCGATGTTCATTATGTCGGCTTGGATAATTTTCGAGCGGTAATGGGTACGCCTCAATTCGGCACGATCCTGAAGAACACGGCTTTATGGGTCATTATCTCACTCGTTTTCCAGTTCGCCATCGGATTCCTTTTGGCACTGCTGATGCGCAAAGGCTTTCGCGGACGCGGCATCTATCAGGGCTTCGTCTTCTACTCCTGGGCGCTATCGGGCTTTCTGATCGGCATTATTTTTCGCTGGCTGTTTAACGGCCAGATCGGCGTCATTAACGATTTGCTGCTGAATGCGGGGATTATTACGGAGCGAATCGGCTTCCTGTCCGACCCGAAGTGGGCCATGTTCTCCGTCATTGTCGCCAACATCTGGTACGGAGTGGCGTTTTTTGCAATCATGCTGCTCGCGGCGCTGCAGTCCGTTCCTTCCGAGCTTTATGAAGCTGCCGATATCGACGGGGCCAGCGGCTTCAGCCAGCTTTTTAATGTAACCATCCCCTATATTATGCCGACGATCCTATCCACCGTGGCGCTGCGCGTCATTTGGATTTTCAATTTTCCCGATTTGATTTACGGCATGACGAACGGCGGACCGGCTGGTTCTACCCATATTTTGACGACTTACATGTTGGACAAAATTATTTTCTCGGGCGATTACGGCCAAGCGAGCGCCATCGGCATTATTTGCATCATTATCCTTTTGTTGTTCCTGGTATTTTACATGTTTGCGACCAAGGCGGAAAAGGCAGGTGATTTCTAAATGAAAAAACAATGGAAAATCGCCGGTAAAGCGGGCAAGGCGGTCGTTCTCGCTCTCTATTTTATCTTCATGGTGTTTCCGTTATATTGGATGGTCATTACTTCGCTGAAGCCGCGCAACGAAATATTCGCGCTGCCCTTGCAGTATTGGCCGAAGCATATTTCTTTCGAAAACTATGTACAAATATTTAAAATATCGAAATTCCAGATTTATCTCGGCAACAGCTTGTTCATCTCTCTCGTGGCGGCGGCCATCGTGCTGGTCGTGACGATTCTAAGCGGTTACGTTCTGGCGCGATTCAGCTTCAGGGGCGCCAGCCAGCTGATGTTGGCTTTTTTCATCACACAAATGATTCCGCTCTTTATCGGATTTAGCACCTTGTATATGATGATGTCTAGGATGGGACTGCTGAACAAGCAAGCCTCTTTGATCCTGATGTATACGGTCGGTCTCGTACCGTTTTGTACGATTATGCTGAGAGGATTTTTTCAGCGCATTCCGTCCAGCCTGGAGGAAGCGGCAATGATTGACGGCTGTTCCAGGCTGAGCGCCCTATGGCGGGTCATCATTCCGGTCATGATGCCGGGAATTTCGGCAACGTTCATCTTCGCCTTCGTACAGAACTGGAACGAGCTGTTCATGGCGATTATGTTCATCGACAACGAGACTTCCAAGACGCTGCCAGTAGCCATGAACTCCTTCATCACGAAATTCGACATCGATTGGGGCTCCATGTCTGCCGCCACGGTTTTGTCCGTCATACCGACGGTTATTTTGTTCGCCATCTGCCAGCGCTTCATCGTGGAAGGATTGACGCAAGGAGCAGTGAAAGGATAACGCTTCGCGACACACTTTATTTTTTGTTCACAAAGGAGACGACATCTCGTGGAAGACCAAACCGTTTCAAACCGCCATCATGCCATCGATCAGAGCACACTGGTAACCCACGATCCCCATGACGACAAACACCAAGGCGCTGTCGTGATGCCGATCTATCAAAATAGCCTGTTCACCTTCCCCACCTATAAAGATTTCGATCAGGCTTTTGCCGGACCGGACGATACGCCTTTGTACTCTAGGGGGAATAATCCGACGGTTCAACAGCTGGAGGCAAGACTCGCCGCTCTCCAAGGCGGAGAGAAGGCACGATGCTTTGGTTCCGGGATGGCTGCCATCTCCACCGGCATCATGTCTCTCGTCCGCGGAGGAGACCATGTGATTTGCGTAGATCAAGCTTACGGGCCGACCCGGGAGCTGCTTGGGAAATTCCTTTCGCAGTATGGCGTGGAAACCACCTTCGTGGACGGCACTTCGCTGGAAGCGATTCGGAGCGCAGCGAAAGCGAATACGAAGCTGATCTATTTGGAAAGCCCGACGACTTTGACGATCCGGCTCCAGGATTTGCGCGCTTGCGCCCACTTCGCGAAAAGCATCGGGGCAGCTACGATGATTGACAATACATGGGCGACGCCATGTTACCAGAACCCGTTCGAATTTGGCATCGACCTTGTCGCTCACTCCGTCAGCAAATATATCGGCGGTCATAGCGATATTGTCGGCGGGGTGCTGATCGGCTCCGCCGAGCTGATCAACCGGATCAACGCCAATGAATACTTGCTGCTTGGAGGGATCATGACCTCGCAGACGGCATCGCTTGTGATGAGAGGATTGCGTACGCTGCCTTTGCGGCTTGAGAAGCTGGAACAAAACGGGCTTACCGTGGCGCGTTATCTTGAAAGTCTTCCGTTTATTACTCGTGTCAACCATCCCGGGCTGCCCTCACATCCGCAGCATGAATTGGCCAAACGCCAAATGACCGGAACAAGCAGCCTTTTCTCTTTTGAGACCAATCTGACGACTGAAGTTATGAAGATTTGGGCCGATCGTCTGGCTTACTTCCGGATCGGCGTAAGCTGGGGAGGCTTCGAAAGCCTTGTGACCGTCGGCAAGCTGGGACCGGGCTACGAATCGGTTCAAGGCTCGCTTGTCAGACTGTACGTCGGTTTGGAGAAACCGCAAGATTTAATCGCGGATATTCGGCAAGCCAGCGCAGAGCTTTTGGTTAATTCATAATCGAAAACTTGCCGAGTTTAGCGGCTTTTGAGACACTGGCTTTAAGGAGCCAGTGTTTTTGTATGCGAAAACATGTAAATAAAAAATGCCCCGAAGGGGCATAAAATGGCGACGATATGTGCGCCGGATTTATAAACCGTAAACCGCCTTGTATTTTTGCTCCAAGTACTTGATCAAATACTCCGGATTGAGCTCTTCGCCCGTTACGCGGCGGATCAGCTCGTTAGGCTGGTACAGCTTGCCGTGGCGGTGGATGTTTTCCACGAGCCAGGCTTTGATCGGCTGCAGGTTGCCGGCTTCCACGAGCTCGAAAAGATTCGGCATTTGCTGCTGCAGCGTATTCAACAGCTGCGCCGCATACATGTTGCCGAGCGAATACGACGGGAAGTAGCCGAACGAGCCGCCAGACCAATGGACGTCCTGCAGCACGCCGACGCTGTTCGACGGCGGCACGATGCCGAGGTATTCTTTGTACTTGGCGTTCCAGATTTCCGGCAGATCGGCGACCTTCATCGAGCCGTCGAACAGCCCTTTCTCGATCTCGTAGCGCACCATAATGTGCAGGTTGTACGTCAGCTCGTCAGCTTCGATGCGGATGAGCGACGGCTCAATATGATTGACCGCGTGGAAGAACGTATCGACGTCCGTACTGTCGAGCTGGCCGGGGAAATGGCGCTGCAAGTCGCCGTAATACCGGTTCCAGAACGCTTTGGAGCGGCCGATCATATTTTCCCAGAAGCGCGACTGCGACTCGTGGATGCCCATCGAGACGCCGCCGGCCAGGTTGGTGCCGTACAGCTCTTCGCCGATGTTTTGCTCGTACAGCGCATGGCCGCATTCGTGCACCGTCGCCATAACGGCGCTGACGACGTCGTCCGGCAGGAAGCGGGTCGTAATCCGCACGTCGCCCGGATTGAGTCCAGTCGCGAACGGGTGCACCGTCTCGTCCAGACGGCCCGCCTCGAAGTCGTAGCCGAGCTCCTTCAAAATAAACAGGCTGAACTGCTTCTGCTGCTCCTTCGCGAATTGCTGCTGCAGGAACGAGCGGTCAGGCTGGTGCGGTGAAGCCTGGATCGCCTGCAGCAGCGGCACCGCCCGCTGCCGCAGCGTGCCGAACACGGCGTCAAGCTTCTCCACCGTCATGCCCGGCTCGTACATATCGAGCAGCGTGTTGTATTTGTGGCCTTCGTAGCCCCACAGATCGATAAACTGCAAGTTTATCGCCACGATTTTTTCCAAATACGGCTGGAACGACGCGAAATCGTCGTTGTGCTTCGCATCTTCCCATACGTTCTCGGCTTTGCTCGTCAGCACGACGTATTCCTGGTTCAGCTCGGGCGGAATTTTGCGGTTGCGGTCGTAGTCTTTCTTGCATTCTTCGACCATGCGGCGGGTAATGTTGTCGCTCTCTCCGCTCACGCCCGGATCGCTCAGCGCCTGCAGCAGCTCGCCCATCTTGTCGGATACGGACATGCGAAAATGGGCGTCCGACAGCTCGCCGATAACTTCGGCGCGGCCGGATGCGCCTTTGCGCGGGGCGCTGTGCGCAAATCCCAATACAGGACGCCGAGCGCCTCCTCATAGCTTTTCATCGTCTTCACGTACGCGCGGAATTCGTCTTTCTTTCGCTGCAGCTGTTCGCTCATGCCTCAATTCTCCTTTCGGCCCAGGAACGTTTTTCCTCTTCGATCATACCTTGCCGATGCCCCGGAAGCAAATGCCTGCAACTTGTGGTAAAATAAGAACGATTAAAGGAGGGACGCATAGTGCACATGACGTTGACAAGCAGCGCTTCCGAGCAGCTCGCGAAACGGCTCGGCGGCCACCCCGGCACGCTCCGGCTCGTCTACGATTCGGAAGGGTGCGGCTGTGCCGTAGACGGCGTGGCGGCGCTTTGGATCACCGGAGCCCCCGAGAACGGCGACGTGAGCGTGGCGGACGGGCCGCCGGCAGGCATCTGGATCGATCCGCGCCAGCTTATCTTTTTCGAGGACAACGTGAAGCTCGATTACCGCGAACATGCGCGCAGCTTCCGGCTGTACAGCGACAATCAGATTTACAGCGGCTCGCTAAGCGTGATCGATCGCCGTCCGGCGCCTATAGTGTAAGGTTGCCGCGAACAAATCATGTATGAACGGAGGAAAAGCCGATGTCTCTTATCTCGGAAATTATGGAGTACAACAAATCGTTCGTCGAAAACAAGGAATATGAACAATTTCTGACCGACAAATTTCCCGACAAAAAAATGGTCATCATCACCTGCATGGACACCCGGCTCACCGAGCTGCTGCCGAGGGCGATGAATTTGCACAACGGCGACGCCAAGGTGATCAAAAGCGCCGGGGCCGTCGTATCGCATCCGTTCGGTTCGATTATGCGCAGCGTCGTCGTCGCCGTCTACCAGCTGGAAGCCGACGAAGTTCTCGTCATCGGCCACCACGATTGCGGCATGACCGGCCTGAACCCGGATCAAGTGCTCGACAGAGCCAAGGCGCGCGGCGTAACCGACGAAATGGTCAATCTGCTGAAGCATGCCGGCATTAATTTGAACTCGTGGCTGACCGGATTCGACAACGTCGAAGATAGCGTCAAGCAAAGCGTGAACATGATCCGCAACCATCCGCTTATGCCCAAAAAAATTCCGGTTCACGGGCTCATCGTGCACCCGCAAACCGGCAAGCTCGACCTCGTCGACGACGGCTACGCGTACGCAGCTGCAAGCCGGGAATAATACAGCATTATATGAAAAACGGCATTACGGACCGCCACGCAGCTGTCCGTAATGCCGTTTTATTGTTTAGGCTGCGCCTGCTGTCGGCCATGGGCCGCTTTCGCTTCCAGCAAGTCGAGCAGCTGCTGCTCCAGGTTGCGTTCGCCCGATCTGCCATCTACGCCGCCGCGCGGGGCGTCCGCCGGCGATTTGGCGGTGGCGTCCGGTCCGTCGTCGCGCGGCGCCATGCCGCTCTCTTCCTGCTGGCGCTGCTTTTTGAACTGCTCGATCATCGCCGCCCGTTCCTCGGGCGTCAGCTTGTGCAGCTTTTTGCGCTCCGCTTGGGCGCGTTCCCGAAAATCGGAGATGAATCGGGCTTGCTCCGCTGTGAGCGAAGCGACTATTTTCTGTCTCTCTTCCGCCGACAGTTCGCCCTTCTCCTTGCCTGCCTTCACTATGGGAACGATCGCCGCCGCTTCGGCCTCCGTCAAGGCGAGCTCCGGCTTCTTGTCCATTTGCAGCAAGGCGACGAACAACAGCACAAGCTCCTTAGCTTTGCGGCTCTGCAAGTCTTCGCCAGAGGCAGCGGACGGACGGTCTGCCGTACTGCCCCGGTCCGCAGCAGCCTGCTCGCCGCTGCCGCCCGCGCCGGACTGCTGCGCAGCTGTACCCGCAGGCTGCTTGCTCCCGTCTTTCGTCCCGCATCCCGATAATCCGGCAAGAACTGCCAAAGCCGTCAGCAGCAAGGCGTATTTTCCGCGCAGCTTCATCCGTCGACCTCCTTCCGCTCTCTGCTGCCCCTTCGGTTCGCCAAGCTTCGGCGCAGCAATGAAGTTGCGTACAGCCAGTATAAGCAGTATTCATGAAGGAAGTGTGGCGCATTTGTAAAAAAACTGTAAACAAAACCTTCACTGGCCTGGTGCGTCCGCTCCCTCTTCCCGATGCGCCGCGCGCGGGAATTCCCGATCTGCTATGCGGGGAAATTCGATACAGAACGTCGAACCTCGGCCGGGCGCGCTGCTGGCGGCGATTTTGCCGTTCATGCCCAAGGCGAGATGCTTGACGATCGTCAGCCCTAGCCCGGTGCCGTCCGAAGGCTGGCTGCTGCGGGCATCGTCAGCCTTGTAGAACCGGTCCCAAATGCGGCGCAGCTCTTCCTCGCTCATGCCGATGCCGGTATCTTCGACCGCCACATAGACGTCTTCCGCCGAAGCTTCCAGCGCCACTTTCACCGTGCCGCCGGAAGGCGTGAACTGGATCGCGTTCGTAATCAGGTTTTGCATAATTTGCGCGAAGCGGTCCGGATCGAGCTCGACATGGATCGGCGCGCCGCCTGCCGGCGGAAACTCGGTTGCCAGTGTCAGCCCTTTGGCCTCGATGCGGCCCCGCATCAGCTCCAGCACTTCGTGCAGCTTGTCCTGCACCGCCACCGGCTGCATCCGGAACACGTCGAGGCCGTTCTGGATGCGCGCCAGATCGAGCAGATCGGTGACAAGCCGCTGCAGCCGCTGCACTTCGCCGTCGCATATCGCCAAATAGTGGCCGTATTTGTCTTCCGGCACGATTTTATCCTTCATGGCGACGATGAGCCCGCGCAGCGACGTCAGCGGCGAGCGCAGCTCGTGCGAAACGTTGGCCAGAAACTCTTGCCGCGCGTCCTCCCAGCCCTGCATCTGCTCCGCCATATAATTGAAGCTTTCGGCCAGCTCCCCGACCTCGTCGCCGGACGACGTCTGCACCCGCACCGTCAAATCGCCTTGCGCGATGCGCAGCGCCGCCGCCCGCATCGAATGGACGGGACCCGCAAACCGGCGCGACAAAATGAACAGGATGAGCCCGACCGCCACGAGCGAGAACAGCAGCGGCAGCAAAATATTGAAGCGGACGGCGGCGATCGCTTCCCCCACCTCGTCGGCCCGCACCTGCAGCAGCACGACGATCGGCTGATTGCCGAGCTGGTACGGCGCATAATGCGTCAACATGTCTTCGACTTTGCCGTTTGCGGTGCGACGCTCCGTCATGTCAGAGCCGGTGTTCCCCTTCAGGCCCGACAAAAATACGGCGTCGAGCTGGCGCGGAATCGTCGTCCCTTCGCCGTCCGTCGAGCCGCTGAGCACTTTTCCTTTGGCGTCCACGTACAGCACGTCGCCATTGAAGCTGCGGGCCACGATCCGCGTCGCAAAGCGCAAATCGCGCGTCGTCAGCGTGCCGTCCTGAAAGTTCGACAAAATGCCGGCCACGACGCCCGACCGTTCGTCAAGCAAAGCCTGCTTGTCATTGTAAAACAGACCCGTAAAGTAGTAGTTCCAAAACACCGCCAGGCCGACGAACAGCAGCACGCACACCGCCAGGAACGAAACGAAAATTTGCACGTACAAGCTTTTGAACCACGTCTTACTCCGGCTTAGCCACCTCAAAAGCATAGCCGACCCCCCATAAAGTCTGAATCGTCCAATCCGAACTAGGGCCCAGCTTTTTGCGCAAATTTTTAACGTGCGCGTCAACCGTCCGCGTGCCGCCGCTGAAATCGAAATCCCACACGTAGCCGAGCAAATCTTCGCGCGTATACACGCGGCCTGCATTGCCTGCCAGGAAAAACAGCAGCTCGATCTCCTTCGGCGTCAGCTCCACTTTGCGGCCGTCCACCTCGACCCGGTATTGCTCCAGATCGATCCACAAATTGCGGATTTGCAACGTTTTTTTCTTCCCTCCGGACTCGTGCTTGGCGTCCGCCTTCCCCCCGCCGAGCTGCACTCTTCGCAGCACGGCGCGGATGCGCGCGATCAGCTCGTTCGGATCGAACGGCTTGACGATATAGTCGTCGACGCCTAGCGTAAAGGCGCGCAGCTTGTCGATCGACTCGCCTTTGGCCGTCAAAAAGATGATCGGCACTTGCCCCGCCTCGCCGTCCAGCGCCCTGATGCCTTGGCACAGCTCGAAGCCGGACGAGTCGGGCAGCATGATGTCAAGCAGCACAAGCTCCGGCTCTTCCCGCCGCACCGCCTCCACGACGCCGCGGCCGCGGTGCAGAAGCAGCGGCTCGAAGCCGGCGTGCTCCAAATAGAGTCGAATCACTTCGACGATGTTCGGTTCGTCGTCGACAACCATAATTTTGCTCACGGCTTCTCCCCCCGCTGCTGCTGTTTCCGTCTCTTGCTCTCTTCCCTCTCGCGAACGACGTCCGACCGGTCCCGCCGCCGGTGGCGGTCAATGAGCTCCGCGTCATGCAGCGGGCTCGGCCGTTTCCAGCTCCAGCCGTGCGCTTCGCTCTTTTGCCGGCACAGCTCTTCCAGCCCGGGATCGGCGAAAGGCAAATCCATCTCCGCAAAAACGCTCCGTCCGCCGCCGTCGGCGCTAACGATTTCGAGCGCTTCCAGCCTTTGCCGCAGCCGCTCGCGCAGCTGCCCGCCGTCCAGACCGAGCTCCTGCAGCTGCTGCGGATCGAGCTTGCCCAGCGAGCTCCGCAGCATTTTGACGGCGCCTGCCAAGTTTCCCCGCCGCTCGTGGTACAGGCCGACCGCCAACTGAATGAGCCCGACGAGCGTATCCGCATTCGCCGCATCCGGGTGTCGTTTCCAATATTCTTCGAGAATTTCGTGGCACTCGAACCAGTCTCTGCTTCCGTGATAATGGATCAAATATTCGATAATCGCCGCCGGCGTCTGCCGCATATCTATGGCCTCCATCCACAACGTGCGCAGCGCCGATCGCGCGCGCAAGCCGCCCCGTCTTGTCTCTTCCCGTATTGTAAGCCTGCCCGGCCCCTGGCCGCAACTTCTTCCCGCCGTCCAGCGTTTAATTTGGTAGATTGCTAGAATCGGAGGAGATTTGCACTAATGCCCCCAGTTTCCAACAAAATCGCGCTCTCTCTTGCCGCAGCTATGCTGCTGCCCGCATCCCTCCTCGCCGCCGCGCCAGTCTCCGCCGCAGCTGCCGTCGCTTCTGCCGACAAAACGACGAAATACCGCGTCTATCAAAACAATCAGCTTCTCTATGAAGTGTCCGACCTGAAACAGGCACAGACGCTCGCCCGCGGGTTCACGTCCAGCCATGTCGAAGAGATTGGCTCGCGCCGCTGGATATGGGATAACTTCCCCCGCTACCGAGTTTATCAGTACGACGCCACGCTGCCCGAATGGCAGTTCGCCACGCTGGACCAAGCTGTCGCCGAAGCGAAAAAATGGGGCCACGCCAGTGTCCGCGACCTGCAAAACCCAGGCTGGGTATGGAACAACTATCCGCGCTACCGGCTTTACCAAGGCGAGATCACGACAGACGGCTGGGAGTTCGCGACGCTCGCCGACGCCAAGGCCGAAGCGAAAAAATGGGGCAACGCCCACATCATCGACCTGACGACGAACGAGTGGGTGTGGGATAACATTCCCGACGCGACGAAAAACGAGCTGCGCGCCGGTCCCGTGACGTACCGGGTGTATCAGGGCGACACGACGCTCGATGCGTGGGCGTTCGCCTCGCTCGAAGACGCCGTGCGCGAAGCGCTCCGCTGGTCGAATTCGACCGTCGTCAATGTGCAATTGAAGCAAACCGTGTTCGACAACCGCAAAAATTACCAAGTGTACCAGAACGATAACTTGCTCGATTCGTTCGTTTCGCTGGATGCCGCCGCCGACTTTGCCCGCCGATGGGCGCACAGCCGCATCGTCTGGAACGGCAAGCCGATCTGGACGAACACGCCATACTACCAGGTGCTGCAAAACGGCAACCCGATCGGGGAGTTCACGACCATCCCCGCTTCTCTCTCCTATGCGGCCGGCTATGCCAATGTCTCGATCAAGACGCTCGACGGAACGGTCATTTGGGACAATATCCGCAAGCTGCAATATTGGGGCTGGAACGGTTCCTCGAGCGGCGCGACGATCCGCAGCCAAGTTTCGGCAACAGCGGGCATGGACGTCGATTCGCCGAGCTACTTTCAGCTCGCGGACGCAGACGGCAATTTGAAAGACGCTTCCGATCCGGCGACGGTCGACTGGCTGAGCAAGCAAGGGTTTGCGGCCTACCCGCTCGTCTCGAATCAGTTCGACTCCGACCTGACGACGAAGTTTCTCGCGAACGCGAAGGCGCAGGACAAGTTCATCCAAGCGCTCGTTGCCCGCCTGGCGGCGATCGGAGCGTCCGGCGTCAACATCGACTTCGAGTCGATGAACGGCAAAGACAGAGCCGCCTTCACGGCTTTTGTCAAAAACTTGACCGATGCCGCCCACGCCAAAGGGCTCGCGGTCTCCGTCGATTTGCCGCGCGGCAGCGTGAAATGGAATCATTTGTCCGCCTACGATCACGAAAAGCTTGGCGACATCGTCGATTACATCGTCATAATGGCTTATGACCAATATTTTAAAGGCAGCACCTCTCCAGGCTCCGTCTCCGGCCTGCAATGGACCGAAGACGGCATTAAGGAATTTTTGTCGTACGGCATCCGCCGCGACAAAATCATTCTCGGCATACCGTACTACGTTCGCGAATGGAAATTGGATGCATCCGGCGCGCTCGTCGACAACCGGGCCGTCCTGCTCAAAGACATTCCGGCCTTGATTGCTGCAAAAGGCGCAACGCAAACGTGGGATGCGGCGTTTGGCCAATACCGGGTCGACTACAGCGAAGGCGGCTACAAATACGTGTTCTGGCTGGAAAACGTCGACACCGTGAAGGCGCGTATCGAGCTTGCCAAAAAGTACGAGCTCGCCGGCGTCTCCGCCTGGCGCCTCGGCTACGAAACGCCGGACCTATGGACCGCGATGCTGCAGCAAAAATAATACATAACCAAAAGCCGGCCGCTCTCCCCGCGGGAGCCGGCCGGCTTTTTGCCGTTTCGTTGACGTGCCGTTAGTTCGCGCTTCCGTTCCAGCTGAAGCCGATCGCGTCCAGAAACGCCTTGGCGAGCGTCATATGCCCGGTCATGGACGGATGCACCCGGTCCCAGCACAGAGCTGCCGGATACAAATGCTGCAGCACGGGGCCAAACGCCGTCTGCGTATCGACGAAAACGGCCCCTTCCTCAGCGGCAATCCGCTTCACGACGGCGCCGTATTCATCCATGCGAGCGCGCATCGCGTCGCGGCTGTTCGGTTCGATATAGAACGGGGTCATGAGCACGAGCCCTTTCAGCTGCGGCTTCGTCCGCTGCACCAGCTCACGCAGCGTTTGCTCGTATAGATCTAACCCGACATGCGTTTCCGTTTGAAACGGCGTGTCGAACTGGCGCCACACGTCGTTAATGCCGATCATGATCGACAGCCAGTCCGGCTTCAATTCCAGCACGTCCGTTTCCCAGCGGGCTTTCAGATCAAGCACCGTATTGCCGCCAAGGCCCATGTTGACAACCCTGATGCCAAGCTGCGGATATACTGCTTGCAGCATTGCATCCGCGATCGCCACATACCCTGTGCCGAGATCGCCGCCCCGGCCTTCCCCTATCGGCTTTTTGCGGCCGCAATCGGTAATGGAATCGCCGATCATGACCAGCTTGGCGCCTTTTTCCAGCTTCATCTTGTCATCCTCTCCTATCGTTTAGGATCGCTCTTCAGCTGGTAAAATTCGGCGCAAGGCTGCTCAAATCCTCCACATCGTTCGTAGGTTCTTGGCAAGAAAAATCGCGGCACACGTAAGCGGTCGCCCGGCCGCCCAACATTCGCTTGTCTTGCACCATCGGGATGACGGCCGACGTTTCCGCCCCAGCCTCCCCTGGCGGGTGCAGGACGAGCAGCGCGTTCGGCACAAATTGCCGGTGTACGGCGCGGATCATCGCTTCCGTATCGGCAGCGTCGGGCGCGCCGGCAATGATGATTTCCATCGGCTCGCCATAAGCGAAGTCGAGCGCGATCAAGAACAAGGCGTGCCCGGAAGGATACGACGAGACGGCGCCGGCGAACGCCCGGATTTGCTCTTCCGCCTTTTGCGCCAGCTTGGCGTCATAGCCGTATTTCGCCAACTTCAGGAGGTTCAGCGTCGCTGCCGAATTGCCGGATGGCAGCGCCCCGTCGTAAATTTCTTTCGGCCGCGTGAATAGCTCCTCCCCGTCGCTTCCGGTGAAAAACAGCCCGCCTTCCTCTTCGTCCCAAAACAGCCGCAGCATGTCGCGGTTTAGCTCCTGCGCCTGCTTCAAGTACTCGATGCGGAACGTCGCCTCGTACAGCTCGATCAGTCCCCAGACGAGGAACGCGTAGTCGTCCAGATAAGCGGGATAAGCCGCTTCGCCGTCGCGGTAGCGCGCCAGCAGCCGCCCGTCTTCGCGCACAAGCTTGCTGCGGATGAAGCGGACGGCCCTGGCCGCCGCCTCAGCGTAGCGCGGCTCGCCGAGCGCCTTCGCCGCCTTGGCTAACGCCATAATCATGAGGCCGTTCCAGGCCGTAAGGATTTTGTCGTCCTTGCCGGGATGGATGCGTCCCTCCCTTGCTTCAAACAGCTTCTGCCGCGACGCTTCGATGCGCTGTCCCAGCTCGGCCGGGTCAAGCGACTTGCGTTTTGCGAATGTGGCCAGATCGGCGTGGATCAAGTTCGGTATGCTGCGGCCTTCGAAGTTGCCGTGCTCCGAAATGTCGTACAGCTCGCAGATCAGCTCGCCTTCGTCCGCGCCGAGGACATCCGTCACTTCGTCCGGCGTCCAGACGTAAAATTTCCCTTCCCCCCCTTCGGAATCGGCGTCCTCCGCGGAATAGAAGCCTCCCTCCGGATCGGTCATATCGCGCAGCACGTACTCGATGATCCGCTCCGCCACGTCGGCGTAATACCGCTTGTTCGTCGCCTGATACGCTTCAACGTACGTCATGACAAGCAGCGCGTTGTCGTACAGCATTTTCTCGAAGTGCGGGACGAGCCACTTGCGGTCTGTCGAATAGCGGGCGAACGCGAAGCCGAGATGGTCGTACATGCCGCCGCGGTGCATTCCCTCCAGCGTTTTCTCGACCATCGCCAGAGCATCGGCTTCGCCTGTGCGGCGGTAGTAGCGGAGCAAGAACGACAAGTTGTGCGACGTCGGAAATTTCGGCGCATCGCCGAAACCGCCATATTCGGCATCGTACAGCTGCTTGTACATGCGGTAGGCCTTATCCAGCGTTTCCTGCGAAACATCCCCTTTGAGGCTGGCCAGCGTTCGCTTCTTCATCTCGTCGATAATCTGGTCGCTGAGGCCGGCAACCCGTTCGTGATCTTCCTTCCACTTATCGGCGAGCTGCGTCAAAATGTCGACGATCCCCGGCCGGCCGTAGCGGCGCTGCTTCGGAAAGTACGTACCGGCGAAGAACGGCTTCTTGTCCGGGGTCAGCACCACCGTCAGCGGCCAGCCCCCTTGTCCGGTCATCGCCTGGCATACGGTCATGTACAGATGATCGACGTCCGGCCGCTCCTCGCGGTCCACCTTGATCGAAACAAATTCGCGGTTGAGCAGTGCGGCCACTTCGTCGTCCTCGAACGACTCATGAGCCATGACGTGACACCAATGACATGTGCGTGTAGGTCATTAAACGTTAGCTGTACCCAATAGATAAAAAGACGGGCTTGTTTTCGCGCTTCGCGACTTCAAAAGCCTCATCCGACCAAGGAAACCAGTCGACCGGGTTGTAGGCATGCTGCAACAAGTACGGCGATTTTTCCTTGGCTAATCTATTGGGTTTGCTGTTCGTTGTCATGGGGCACCACCTCCCTTAGTTTTGGATTTTTTTGTCATGTATCCAATTTATCATGCCCATCGACAAAAGAAAAAAATTTTGCTGGCAACAAAGAGCTTGAAAGCCCTTTACATGCATGCAAGCGATACATGCAAAGCAAACCGTGGCCACCCTGCCTCAGGTCATAGACGGACTGCGCAGAAAGGGATATCGATTTGTTAAAATATCGACAATGCTGCGAATGATCAATCAAATGAAATAACGGTTTAGCAAATACCTGTGACACTCCTGTCTGTAACCGGAGCTTAACATAACCTTTTACAAAATAGAAAAACCCATATCCGTTAGGACATGAGTTTGGAAGTATAAGATTTAAAGCCTCCTGCCTCTTAGGCTCGAATAATTGACTATTTGACTGTGTTAAATAAAGAATCCGGGAAAGAAGCCCGGGAAGAAGCCTGGGAAGAAGCCGGGAAAAAAGCCGTCGACAAACCCCGGAAAAAAGAAGGCCTTGATCGTAGCTTTTTCCTGTTTCGAGCAAAGAATAACGTGATCGTTTCTAACTTCTTTTACAACACCCGTAAAAGTAGTGCCATCTTTTTTATAAGCTGTGACCGTTTTTCCCAATAATTGTTTCTTCCGGTCTGCAACCGAAGCTGCTCTCATCTTATTACCTCCCCTCTATAACTAGTCTCTACATTTTATGGGAGTGTTCAGCATCATGAACCGGACAAGTATGTATTATTTAGCTATGTACTTTGCACGCTGTTCTTCCGCCGGTTCCTGCGCTGCGTCAGTTGGAAAAAAAAGATGGACCGGACTATTTCTTATGCCTCGGCTCAAATCAGGCATTCCGTTTCGCCGTCCAGACAGCAATTGAACAAAGAGGCTGTCCCTTCAATCGCATGAATCACATCCAAAAACGATATATCTTTTTTCTGTGCTCCAAGCATATACCCCCCGTTTGCCCCGGATACCGAATCGATCAATCCGGCTTTCACCAGCTTCGATCCAATCGATCTAACAGACAATAGGGACAGGTTCTTGTCGTTCATCCGCGACAAGAACCTGTCCCTGGAGAAAAGAAAAAAACCGCAGTTCCTGCGGTTTTAGATTGACTGATGTTATTTCTGGAAAGCGACCCTTGCGACCGGCGTCGCCCCTGGGCTGCCGCTTACGGGCGAACCACCCGTTTGGTCAGAACGTTCAGGGCATCGCGAACTTCTCTCGCGAATACGAGGGGTCTCTCATTTTTCTCGAAGTGGATAAACCACAGATTCGGTTTGTCGAAGAGCCAGTGGTTATGCAAGGCCGTGACCTTGATATTATGTTTTCTGAGCCGGGAAATAAACGGATTGATTTCGGCGGTTAGAATCACGGTTTCGCCGAGACAAAGCGCACGCCCGTCTCTTCCGATACTTTCGAACGTAAAAGCTTGGGGAATCGCCAGAAATGACCTGCTTCGCTTACCCAGGATTACAGGTTTAATATTGTTCCTCACTCTCGTAGCCGTGCAAACTCCATTAACGACCGAAGGCATTGCGCCAAGGATGGCTGCAAATCGCCGACACAGAGGACTGACTGCCATTCGTCCCATCTCCTTCTAATAAATGTGATTACGTTTACTTTATATGAGACTGAGCGAACAAGCTCTTGGACGAATAGGGAGGGGGGAAAAGTACAATTTTCATACAATATTCTTGAGCTTTGTATGAATGTAGGACATCGCCATTAATTGGGTACTACCCGCAATAAACATTTCCGCTGATGCTTGGTCCATTTTCTCAAACGGACATACAATGTTATATCAACATAAAAGGGTGAGATTCGTGAAAAATAACCAGCGGGCTTTTATCAAACAAGCTATGACCGACCCGAATAACAATGGATTTTTTGGGGAAAATTTGTATGCACCCGGACCGTTAAACCAAGGTTCATCGCCTTCATCTAATAGCTTGCAGTCCTTCGTGGAAAAAATGGGGGGAATCGAAGGCATCTTGTCAACTGTTGAAAAGACTCAAAAGTTCATTCAAACCGTATCCCCTCTTCTCCCTCTATTGGGCTCACTGTTTAAAAAGAAAAAGAAGAACCGCAGTACAAGAAAGTATACCTACCAGCGAAAACGCAGTGCGGTTAAAAAAAGCAACCGGGCATTGTCTAAAAAGAACAGATAAAACAGCTATCCCTTAAAGGGGGGCATGAATGCCAACAATTATTTCGATAACATCGATTTGATGAGCTGCGCAAGACCGGTACCGCCCGCCCCTTTAACTGTCCGGATAATTTCATTTACTGTCGCATCGGACACGGGGATATTGGCCATTTTGGAAACCTGCATGATCAGGCTTCTTAGTTCTGAATCGCTTTTAAACGTACTCGGCTTTACACTGCTTGCGATTTTTTTAATGGCTTGCTCTGATATTTTCTTTCCCGACTTCCTATTAATAAACTGTAAAGCATTCTTTGATATGTTGTTCATCTTCGCTCTCCTTTCTTCATGATTGTTATGATATGAAGGTATAAAAAAATCGGATTGATATAATGATCTATTTTTATAAAATACTAGAAAGAACCATGCCTCGAGGATGCAGGCATGGTTCTTCTTCCGTATTAAAAGTTAATCGCAAATAAAGATTCGTTTGATGTAGTTGTCAATTCTGAATCCATATCAGGTTTCCGCCCTTGCTTCATACACGTCATTCCGGGCGAGATAAGTCAGCCTCCGTGGCTATTTTCACCTGTCTGATGCGAAAGGAAATCGCTAAGCTCAGGATAACGAAAAGCAATTGAAGGGACAATGTATTTCCTACTGTCAATGCGCCGGATCATGCGGAAGATGAAGTCAATGGAGCAAAGTCGAAGTCACAACTCTTGGATCCGATGTGATACAATACATTCATCGCTTTTTACGATAACAGCAAAGAGCAATAGAACTTCAGACGAATTGGTGAGGATTATGGATAAATACGGACCCATTTATCATTTTCCGTCAATCGGTGACCCTCCTCCTCTCAGCATCCCTTTCATCGGCATCAACTACTGCACTCCGCATTATCGCAATGTTAGGAGTCCGTCCAAAATTACGGTCATCGGCTGCGTATTGTCAGGTCATGGGAGAGTGCGCGTCAACACGGACTCCCGCCGCGTTAACCCCGGAGACGTTTTTGTGTTGCGAAGCGGGTGCGATCATGAGGTCATATCCGAAGCCGAGCCGGATGAGCCGTGGACCTACATTTGGTATAACATTCATAGCCATTGGGCGCTCAACGTGCTCGAGGCTTACCGTCTGCTCACCACCGTCGTTGTCCCGGATGCGTCCGTTGAGCATTTGTTCAGGCAAGGCATCGAGTGGGCTGAAAGCAAGACGCTGGAGGAGATGCAGGGAGACTTGCAGCTTCTGTTCATGCAAATTGTCATCCGCTTATCGGATATTCAGAGAAAACGGGGAGAATTGTTGTCTTCACTTGTGCAGCAAATTAAGCTTCGACTCGATAACCAGCTGCTGCAGCCTTTTCATACGGAGCAACTCGTGAAGGAAACGGGCATTTCGGCCAAACAGCTGAACCGAATGTTTAAGAAAGAAATGGGAACGACCATCTATAATTATGTGCTGACCAAAAAGATGGAATCCGCAAAGCTGATGCTGATCGATACCCCTTTGACCGTCAACGAAATTTCCGAGCAACTGGGGTATTCCGACGCCCACTATTTCTCCAATCTGTTCAACAAAAAAACCGGCATGCGCCCAACAGCCTTTCGCAGCCATTTTGCTGAACAAGATTGACGTTTTTACGAGAAAATCACCCTCTTTTGCGCCAAACTGGCCGCAGAAGAGGGTGATTTTGCCGTTTATTCCGCCGGATTCGTCAGGAAAGATTGATCTCCCTGATCTTGTCAAGCGGCACCTTCGGCTTGCGATCTTCAGTCAAGAGACCGTTCACCTCTTGCTGGACGTCGGTAATTTGCGTATAGCAGTATCCTACGATGTAATTCGTCTGCTTGATCGCTTCGTGGATGCCGCGAAACCGTTCCAGGAACTTTTCTTCCGAAGCGACCTGTTCGCCGTAGCCCCAGCCCTTGTCGGACTTGAACGCGATGCCGCCGAATTCGCTCACGATAATCGGCTGCCCCTTGTAGCTGTAGCCGTCGGCGAAAGCGTATTTCCATTGGTTGAACGTCTTCTCGTTGTTCACGATCTCGTCCTTGTTCGCATAACGGCTCAGGAAGCGATCCTTCCTCTCCTCGTAATCGTGCAGCGTCAAAATGTCGGACACCGTATGCTCCCAGCCATCGTTCGTTACGACCGGGCGGTTCGGATCGAACGCTTTTGTTAAATGATAGATCGCTTCGGTGAACTTCTGCTGCTTTTGATCCTTGTAAATGTTCATAATTCCCCATGATTCGTTGAACGGAACCCACGTAATGATGGAAGGATGGTTGTACTGCTGGCGAACGATCTCCATCCACTCCTCCGTGAATTTTTGAACCGCATTATCGTTAAATTCGAAGGTCGCCGCCATCTCGGACCATACAAGCACGCCTTTGACATCGCACCAATACAGGAACCGGGCGTCCTCTATCTTCATGTGCTTCCGGACACCGTTATACCCCATCTCCAGAAGGAGATCGATATCCCGGATCAGCGCTTCCTCGGAAGGAGGCGTCAAATGGCTGTCCGGCCAATAGCCTTGATCCAGCAGCAATCGCTGATAGATTGGGAAATTGTTCAGCAGAACCTTGCCCTTCTCGATCGATATTTTTCTCATGCCGAAGTAGGAGTAGACATGGTCAATCACGACATCGTCACGGTACAAAATAAATTCCACATCGTACAAATTCGGACGCCCGGGAGCCCAGTAGCAGCGTTTCCACGGTCCGTTCATTTCGTGAACGAGATCGACGTCGAGCTGCAGCCAAGGGCGGTCGATCGTCAGGCTTGCCTGCTTGACTTGGCGGTCCTTCATCGTAATAATCGTTTCCAGCCGGAGGTTGCTGCTGAGGTTCACGTCGCCTTTGACCTGGTACTCGAATCGTACGGATGAGGCATCGACATCAGGCGTAATTTTCACCGAATCGATGTAATCCCGTTCTACGTATTCAAGCCAAACGGACTGCCAAATGCCCGTCGTCTGCACATAGAAGCATTCGAAGTTTTGATCCACCCAGCGCTGCTTGCCGCGCGGCTGAGTCGCGTCCTTGCTGTCTTCCACCTTGACCGTCAGCTCGTTCGCGGACCCGAATGTCACGTAACGGGTGATGTCGAACGAAAATGCCGCATAGCCGCCCTGATGCCTTCCGACGTATTCGCCGTTCACCCATACTTTCGCCACATAGTCGACCGCTTGAAAATGAAGAAGAATTCGCTTGCCGGCAGCTTCTTCAGGAATGTCCAGCGATCTGTTGTACCAGACGTAAGGATGGTGCTCTTCTTCGCCGATGCCGCTCGCCTTCGTTTCGTACGTGAAGGGGACGATAATTTTGCGGTTTCCGCCGAATGTCCGTTGCCACCCTTCGGCTTCGCCTGCATTGGCGTCGTCGAAGCCGAAGCTCCACTCGCCGTTCAGATCGACCCAGTTATCTCTGACGAACTGTGGTCTCGGATAATTTTTCACATATTTCTTTGTTGTCATCTCGTACCTTCCTCTCCTCTGCTTAACCTATTTTTTGTTTCCTGTTACCGTTAACGGCGATATCGTCCATGCCCTCGATAAGCCCTTCTCGCCTACACGGCCATGAAGAAACGCATTCGGATCCGTCCACAGCAAGATGGGCTCATTGCTGTTATCGGAGAAAACCGCAATCGACGCTCCCTTCAGCTTGACGGTAACGCGGCGAGTTTGACCGGGCGTAAAGGCAAGGGTACCGGATGCCTCTTCCTTGACATTTTCATAGCTCACTCGCTTTAGAGCAACCGTGTCGTTATGAAACGCAAGCTCGTAGCCCATGAAAGCGTCCTTGACTTGATCCCGGAATTCAGACTCATTCGTCGTCCGCAGCAAAATTCCTGTCTCATCCGTCGAATCTTCTTTAAGGGTCAGATCGAAACTAACGTTATAATCCGGCCAGCCGGGGTCCCCGCCGAATCGATTGACAATGCCGACGTCCGACGGCTCGATGACCGACTGCTCCGGCACGGGAACCGTCAGCTGCGCTTCCACGTAGCGAATGGCGATCTCCCCTTTCGACCTGCGCAGTGACAGCCACTGCGGCCCCTTCTTCATCTCGAACTCGCCGAGCGGTACTTTCGTCCAATCCGCATCGCCCGCAAATAAAGAAGCGTCAAGCTTGATTTCCTTCGTCTTTCCGTTCGTTTCCACCGCGAGCGTCGATCCTGCGGAGGATTTAGAAACGTTAACCGCGAGCAGATACGCACCGTTCTGGCTTACGTTTACCGGGTAGGAAAGACTGTCCCCCTTGTTCGTCAGGACTACGGCATCGCTGCCGTCAGGCGTTATTCCCGAACGAATGGCCGGCTTACCGTCGCGAACGCCATGAACGGCTTCCATCGTGCCGGGCAACGGTTTGATCGCCTTCGTATCGCTGCTGCCGCCCGCCTCGTTCGAAAAGGCGGTGTAGTGCAGGTCCGGATTCGCCCCTTGCGGCCACGCATAGCCGATGCGGCCAGGCTTCGCGGCCATTGCGGACTGCTCAATCTTCAGCAGTCCGTCCCAGTAGAGCTTTGTGCCCGAGCTGTCCGCCTCGATACGGATCGTGTGCAGCTTCGTCAGATCGGTGCCCTCCGGCAGCGGCTTCGTGGCGATAACTTTTTCGGCGCCGTTCGCGCGATCGATCAGTTTGAGCTGCTTCGCTGCCCCGTCCACGCGGGCGCGCGGAATTCCCGAATCCCCGTATCGCGAATACTTGGCATCCAGTGAAGACGCCGAACCCGCACTTGTCACATGATTCAACCTGAAGTTGTATTCAGCCGTATATCGGCTGCCCGTGCCTGTACGGGCCAAATAAGCTTCGCCGCCTCCGGCTTGAACGACCCGCTCCCACTTGTCTGCCGACGGTGCAGCCCCGGGCGCATCCCGGAATACCGGCAGCTCGGGCGCTTCCTGCGGCGTCCCGTGAGTCGGCCCGAGAACGGACATTTTGTCTCCGTTGAATACGAGCCGGTCTATGTTCAGCTTGCGAACGGGAGGACCTTCCTTCGAACGGCCGATCAGGTTGTGGTAGACGATGTAATAAGAATCCAGATCCGGTCCCATGACCGTCGAACTGTGGCCAAGACCGTTGAAATCGTCGGCGGTAGAAATCAAGATCGAGTTATTCTCGGGTATCGTATACGTCCCGGTCGGAGATTCACGATTCACAGCGTAATTGACGCGATACCCTTTGCTGAACACGTGATTGCCCGTGTACGTAATGAAATAGCGCCCGTTCCGCTTGATGATCGTGGGACCTTCCGTCCAATGACCGAGCGAGGTGTTCAGCTTCAAGCCCGTTTCCATCGTGTACGGATCGGACATCGGGTGCGCCACGATGGCCCCAAAATTGGCGTGCGTGAAATACCATTTCCCGTCGTCATCGATAAAAACGGAGCCGTCGATCGTTAGGCCCAGATTGTCCGTCTTCACCACGAACGGTCCCGTCGGCTTGTCGCTTTGCAGGACGTAATGCCCTCTCCCTGCCGGCGAAGTGTACATGTAAAACGATCCGTTCCAATAGACGACCTCCGGTGCATATGCGCCCTCGCTGACGGGTTCCTCCGTGACGAGACCTTCGTAACGCCAGTGCACAAGATCGTCGGAGCTCCACGCCTTGACCCCGACTCTCCGATCCTTCGTGCTGCAGTATAGGTAATACTTGCCGTCATAACGGAGAATGTAAGGATCCCCGATGCCGTAATCTTCCCATTCCCCGTCCAATGTGAACGGATTCTCGTACGTCTGGCGCAAGGCAACCATCGGCCTATCCGCCCCTTTCTTGCCCCAAAGCTGCAGCGGTATCGTCGCAATCGCCGCGAGAAACAAACACGCAACCACAATAAATATCCAGCCCTTGCTGCTCCGCATCATCGGTATCTTCGGTTTCATCGGATCAGCCCCGCTGGCGAGTTATTTCCAATGCGTAGACGGAAGAAGCCTTCAGCTGACAAGTCACCTGACTTTGCGAAAATGGCAGCTCGTGAGTTACACTAACTACGCAATTCGGCTTATGCACGGTATTGATGCTTTCATAATCGTCAGCAGTTAATTCCTGCAATTGCGCAGTGCCCGACGCTGCAAACCCGTCCAATCGCACTTCGGTAACGGTGTCCCCGAGACTTCGATTTACCATAAAGACCGTCAATTTATCTCCATTGCCGTTAATACAAGCCACAACGTCCAAATTCGGCAGATCATTCAGCTGCGGCACAGTAGGCACAAGACTATTCACTTTAAAGCTGCCGCATTCGGTATGGCTCTGCACAACGTAGCCCAAATCTCTGTTTGCATACATTTTCATTACATAATAGGTCGGAGTGCCGTATACGGTTAACGATTTGCCGCTCCAGCCCGGGGTTTTGCCGCGAAATTGATCCGCATAGTTGTCCCCTACCCGGATACACCCGCCGAGCCAGCCGTTGACAAGATCGGAGAAGCTGCCGATCTCGACCAAGTCGCTGTTCCGAATAAATTCATTCAAATTCGCTGCGTTCGCCACCGCCGCTTCCAGGGTATGTTCATTAGGAAGCCCTTTGCGGATCGTATTCGGATAGTACATCGTATTGTATTCCGTGACAGCCAATTTCAGATGGGCATAACGTTCTTTCGAACCGAACATATCCCTCAATTGCTGTATCGTTTCTCTCGTCCATTCCGGATAAGAAACTATTGCCTTATAGCGCTCTTCTTTGGGCGTACGATGATTCATCCCAAACCGATTGCATCCGTGATATAAATGCAGCGTTAAGTAATCGATGTGCTCGGCTGCCCGTTCGATTACGCTCTGGTTCCAGTCCATTTTGGTATCGCCGCAAGCGAGCAGCACAATCCCGGGATCGACAGCTTTCATGGCTTGGGCAAATCGCGTGCACCGCTGCGCGAACTGCTCGGCGCTGCAATGGCCGACCTGCCACGGCCCCCAAACTTCGTTGCCGATCTCCCAATACTTCACGCCGTACGGCTCGACATGCCCGTTAGCGGCTCGCAGTTTTCCCATGGGCGTATCGGCACTGCCATTGCAATATTCCACCCACTCGGCCGCTTCTTCCGGCGTTCCCGAACCGTCGTTCACGCAAATAAGAGGTTCCACGTTCAGCTCGCGGCAAAATTGAATGAACTCGTCCGTACCGAAATACTTATTCGTCCATCCGCCCCACGCTTCATTGATGAAACAGGGCCGCTCATATACAGGGCCGATAGCTTGCCGCCAATGATAGGCGCTAATATAGTTCCCTGCTAACCGCATCATGCCGGCGTTCAAATCCTTCGTCATATCCATAACTTCTTTACGCACATTGCCTACGCTGTCGGAAGGCAAGAGCGAAATATGATCAAGCCACAGCATCCCCGTGGATACATGGTCCAGCCAGCGTTCATGCTCCGAAGGCACATATAACCTGAACTCCGCGTGCTCGCATTCCCGCTCCACCGCAAGACGCGACTCATAATGCTTCCAGTCGTGGCTAACCAAATCAATTCGGGCCTGACCAAGCACTTCCCCGCTCGTCTTATCCGCTATTTCCGCGACAACAAATTTGATTTCGACGGAAGCTCTTGCATACAAAGCCAAATAGTAACCGTTCCGGTCTTGTTTCACCGCAATGGCTTGGCTGACGCCTGCGTATCCCTCGTCATCGCTATATATTCGCACCAGCTGACTATGGCCGGAATGATGCGCAGCGGCAGGTTCGAGGGCATATATGGTGCTTTTCCCGTTCGTGTAAGGACGCCAGCTCCCGGAAAGCCCTTTGAACGTCCCGTCCAAACTTTCAAAATCCATATCCTTCAAAGGATAAGCCAGCATAGCATCCATATGATCGCGGATATCTTCCACAAAATGCCCGAACAAATACGGATTGATTTTGTCTTTGCCGACCTGATTCGCATTCACTTGTATTTTTGCTCTTGATTGCGCCATGAACACAACTCTTCCTTCCGCCTATTATCCTTTCAAAGAACCGATCATAACGCCCTTGACAAAATGCTTCTGGACAAAAGGGTACATGACCAGCACTGGCAAGCTGGAAATAATGATGACAACATATTTGATACTTTCCGCCAGCAGCACTTTATTTGCCATTCCCGTGCTGCTATCGAAAGAATCCGCCTGACTGATCAGCAGCATTTCACGCATCACGAGCTGCAGCGGATACAAATCTTTGCTGCGGATATAGATCAAGGCATTGAAAAATGAATTCCAGTGGCCGACGGCGTAAAACAGAACCATGACCGCCATTATCGGTTTGGAAAGCGGCAATATGACATGCGACAGCAGCTTCCAGTTCGAACAGCCGTCAATATGAGCCGCCTCCTGGATCTCCCAAGGGATGCTTGTTTGAAAATAGGTTCTCATGACAATCAAATTATATGTGCCAATAGCGCCCGGGATAACAAGCGCCCACATCGTATCCACCATACCCAATTGTTTCACGAGAAGATACGATGGAATGATACCGCCGCTAAAAAACATCGTAAGCGTGATGAAAAACATAAGCCCTTTGCGCCCGGGCAAATCTGGCCTCGATAGCGGGTAGGCCGCTAATGTCGTCATTAGAAGATTGATCAACGTACCTACAACAGTGTATAAAATGGTATTGCCATAGCTATGCCATATTTGTCCGTTCTGAAATACATTTTTGTATGCATCCAGAGTAATATGCTTAGGCAACAATATCACTTCGCCATTCAGCACCAGAGCGGGATCGCTGAAGGATGCACTGACAATAAAAATTAACGGGTACAGCACCACTACCACGATAAGGGCTGCCCATATGTTGACGACTGCATCGAATATTTTTTCGTCCGCATTCCTTTGGCCCGGCGTTTGCTCCCTCATCACATCGCCCCTCCTCACCATAAGCTTGTCTCGGCCTTTTTACGGGCAAAGCGATTGACGAGCACTAGCAGCGTCAAGTTAACAAACGAATTAAACAAGCCTATTGCTGCGGTATAGCTGTACTCTCCTTGCAGAATGCCTTTGGTGTAGACAAAGGTGGAAATGACGTCGCTCGCTTCCAGGTTCAGATTGTTTTGCATCAGCAATATTTTCTCAAAGCCGACATTCATGAGCTGGCCTATATCGAGGATAAGCAAGATGACGATGACCGGAAGGATGCCTGGAACGGATACGTGCCAGATGCGCCGCAATCGGCTTGCTCCATCCATTTTGGCCGCTTCATACAGCTGCGGGTTCACTCCGCTAAGTGCCGCAATATAGATGATCGATTGCCAACCCATATTTTGCCATATGTTGGAGCTGATAAAGATTGGCTTAAACCATCCCGCAGATTCCATAAATCGCACCGGCGAACCGCCGAACGCTTGAATGATCGTATTCACAGGGCCTCCTCGCGAAGATAAAAACAGCATCAGCATGCCCACCATGACTACGACTGAAATAAAATGAGGGATATACGTAATGTTTTGCACAACTTTGCTGAACGCTTTGTTGCGGATTTCATTAACTAGCAGGGCCAGAACAATCGGAACGGGAAACGCAAACAAGAGAGAGAACAAATTGATCGAAACGGTGTTCCAGAGCAGCCTCCAGAAATAATACGATTGTACAAATCGCTCGAAGTTATCCAGTCCCACCCATTTGCTGCCAAGAATACCCTTGGTTGGAACGAAGTTTTTAAACGCGATTTGCAAACCATACATTGGACCGTAATGGAACACAAGGTACCATACGATGGGAACAAGCAGCATCAGGTAGAGATCGTATCGGCTAACGATCGATTTATAGAGGCTGGAGCGCCTCGATTTGGATCGAGGCGCAACGCCTACAGGGTTGGCAGTACTTTTCATCTGTAGCCCTCCAGCCGGCATGCAGTTCTTATTTTTGTTTTTTGAGGTTATCGTAGGTGGCTTGGTACAGCTGCTGCAGCTCATCGATTTTCATCTTCTTCAAAGTGGCCTGGAACTCGCCCCACTTATCGAAGCTAAGGGCGCCTACAATAAACTTGGTGCTCTGCTCCTCGTAATATTTGTCAATATCGTTCCGCAGCACATTGATTTTTTGAGCCGTTTGTTCGTCAAACATTGGCGGTGCGTACTTCACCTTCGGCATGAACGGATCCAGCTGCTTTTGAGCTTCTTGAACCTGCTTCGGATTGATGTAAGACGCTACCTTCTCGCTGATCAGATGCGGCGCGCCGCCTCCGGCATACGGGGTGATTTTGGATTGATTGCCGGTCGCCAGGAAGGCAGCCGTATAATAGGGAATCCCGTCACGCAATTCATAATTCTCGCCTTGCCGGCCGAATCGCAGCAAAGTTGAACCTTCGTCGCTGTAGAAATAATCGATCCAACGCATCGTCGCTTCCGGATACTTGTTCACCGGAGTGATGGCAAAAGCTCCAAAATCTCTCGCTATCGGAGCTGCATTGCTTTGCAATCTGTCGCCATGCGGTCCTTTGAACGGAGCAATGCCGATATATTGATCATTCACTTTCGTATCCAGCATCGGATTGTTCGTCTGGTCAAAGAAGAAGCCGGTATTTCCCGATCCTTGCTTGGCCAAATATTGCGCTTCCTTCTGCGTAAACAGATCCTGATCGAGCAGCTTTTCCGAATACAGCTTGTTCAAATACATCAGTAATTCTTTATTGCGATCGCTGCCCATCCAAATATTAACCTTGTCGTTCTCCAGGTTAATGTTATAGCCAAATTGCAGATCCAATCCGAAAGATCCGGCCATTTGCGTTACGATGGACAATTTGTCGCTGCGTGCAGTCATCGGAATTTCGTCTTGTTTGCCGTTGCCGTTAGGATCTTTATCCCGGAAAGCTTTCAGCACCTCGTACAGTTCGTCCGTAGTCTCAGGTACCTTAAGGTTCAATTTCTGCAGCCATGCTTGGTTGATCCATCTTTTGTCCGTTCTGGCGGAGTTGACGGTCACAATACCCGGGATGGCATAAATATGGCCTTCGGGCGTCGTAATGCCTGAACGAATCTCCGGATACGTATCCATCAGCTTTTTAAGGTTTGGCGCGTACGAATCAATCAGTTTCTCGAGCGGGATCAATTGACCGCCTGTACCGTATTTAATCGCCTCCAGCTGTGTAAGGCCCGAGCGGTACAAAGCGTCCGGAAGCTCATTCGATGCGAATAACAGGTTCTTTTTCTCATTGAAACCGTCCGTCGGCGCTTCGATCCATTCAACCTGAATATTGCTCATTTTTTCATAGTCTTTGAACACCGGCATATCTTTGAACGGGCCGTTGACGGGCGCAGTTCGGGTGAACATTTTCAGCTTGATCGGTTGCTGGGTGATGGGAAATCCGGCCGAAGACACGCTTTTGGCGTCATTCGCTTTGGGTTTGTCCGCATTCTCCTTGCCCGTGCTCGGAGTATTCGAATTGCATGCGGTAAGCATCAAACCGGAAACTACCAAGGTGGAAAGCAGTACCGTCCCCCATTTTCTTTTCATTGTTTCGTCTCCTCCTGTGAGTTGTTTCACCCCGGAAAAGAAAGCGTTTTCCAAGGTTCGATCTTTATTATAGTCAGTTTTGTTGCGCCGATGGTTCAACATATATGACTTTCCATTCTACTTATTTGACTGTTTCAAGCTATCTGCATACGCCTGAGGCGTCATACCCGTTATAGCCTTAAACACTTTAAAAAAGTACGTATAATTCAAAAAACCGACCTGGCTGCTGATCTGTTTCAAGGAATGGACGCCGGATTCCATGAGCATGCAGCTTGTTTTAATGCGAACCCGGTTCAAATACTCGCTGAACGTCATTTGCGTCTCTTCTTTGAACAATCGGCTTAAGTAGGAGGGATTCAGATTGAGGACGGCCGCCGTCATTTCCAACGATATGTCGGAAGCATAGTTGTCCGTAATGTATTGTATAGCTTTCGAAATATGCCGCGAATAGGATCCTCCTGCATGCTGTTTCTTTAGCGCCTCAACGATGCGCGCATAGTAATTCAGCAGCCACTGTTCAAGCTCGGCAACGCTTCCGATTCGCCCAAGATCGCTTCGCGAAGGAAGGAGGTTGTTATCTTCAATGGTTGCATGAGGAAAATGACGCTTCAATGCCATTTCGACAATATGAAGCATTTCGCTTACAATGACTTGAACTGTCATGGAGTAGACAGGCTGACTCTGCAATGAGGCAAAAATGGTTGAAATCATTGAGTTCATTTTTTCCCCATCCAACTGCTCCAGAAAAAGCAACAATTGCTTCTGCTCTTCAATAAACAGAGAATCTCTTTGGATCGTTGCGTTCGTGCCCTGATAAAGAATGTCGTTAATCTTCTGATTGGCTGTACCGTAGCTAGCTCCGAGCTGCTTCAAACTTCCGCATAGCGGCCCTGTGGCAAAGATGCATTTTAAGTTAAGGAATTTCTCGAGAGAATGGGAAAGGCTGCTCATCGCTTGATTGATTTGGGTAGTAACCGTATGTACGCTTCGTTCCGTAGAAGAAAACAGGACGATAAAACGTCCCTCCCCGACGTAGCCTACCGTCCGCTGATAAATGTCGCCAATCGCCATCTGCATCACATCCGTGGCCTGCTGCACGAACCGGTTTTTCTGTACATCGGTAAACGGCTCCGTCAGCAACTGAAAAGGAACGAGTTGTACGGCTGCGGTTCCATAATTTACGGAATGAGCATAGAGCCGGTTGTCCCGAGCATAAGTATGCAGCTCTTCCCCGGCCTCTTGTCCATTTCTGGCCAAGTTGGCTACATACTCGCGAAGAATGACAGGACTCAGGCGCTCGAGCATTTTGATCTGAGCGCTGCGGGCTTCATGCTCCCGTTCTTCAACCTGCAAATCTCGAGCCGCTTTATTCAGAAGCGCCAACAACGAAGCCGCGTTCAAGCGATGTTTGAGCAAATAGTCCATGGCCCCGTTAATTAAACAAGCCCGCACGTAATCGTATTCGTCGAAACTGCTCAGCATGATCATTTTCACCTTGGGAAACCGCTCTCTGATCAAACGGCTCAATTCCACTCCGTTCATGGACGGCATGCTCACATCGATGATAGCGATATGCGGGGGTTGCCGCTCCATCAAGGAAAGCGCAGCAGATCCGTTATGCGCTTCGCCGCATATGGTGAACCCATACTTTTCCCAGTCCAACATACTTTTTACATCGTTGCGTGCCAACGCCTCATCGTCAACCAGCAATACTCGAAACACCGTTTATTCCCCCTGTTGCATACGATCCGTGCCTGGCAGCAATGGAAATCTGATCTGCACCTTGGTATACGCATCAAGCTCACTGTAGAGGGAGACGCCGTAAGGCTCCCCGAACAAGCGAACGATGCGTTCATGCACATTACGGATTCCCATGCCGCTGAAGCGTGTGCCGGTCTGGCCTTTTTTCGCTTCAAACAGAGCCTCTGTCTGCTCCTTCGACATTCCTTTGCCATTATCTTTGACTTCGATTCTCAGCTCGTTGATTTCTTCATAGATTCGAATCGACACCACTCCCTCATGCTCTGAGGAAGCGATCCCATGAATAATGGCATTTTCCACAATAGGCTGCAGCATGAGCTTTAAAACATGGCATCGCAACAGCTCTTCATTATCGATTTCTATGTTCAAATGTATAGGTTCTACATATTTGTATTTTTCAATATTGACGTAGCTGCGGACATACTGCAGTTCATCTTGCAGGGAGAGAAATTCGTTCGAATTCCCCAGTACGCCGCGCATGAGTTCGATGAGCGATTCCGATACTTCCACAATATTCGGCACTCCGTTAAGCTTGGCCAAATACTTTACCGTATTCAGCGTGTTATATAGAAAATGGGGACGGATTTGCGCCTGCAGAACAGCTAACTCCGCTTCATGCTTCTCCCTCTCGGTGGTCCTGATTCCTGCAAGTAAACGATTAAGCTCCTCTACCATCCTTTTGAACGCCTGATAGAGCTGGCCTATTTCATCCTTGGACTGAATTTCTACGGACGGCAATGTCAAATTGCCTTCCATTACATGCTTCATCATCGATCTCAGTCTTCTAATATTTCTGGTGATTCTTGAGGAAACTTGCAAGGTGCCGATGACGATAATAATAAACACGATAATGGCTACTTCAACCAATACATTGCGGATCCGCACCGTTTCGTTTAAAAGCGATTTCATAGGAACAAGCGCCAACGTGGACCATCCTGTATATTCCGATTTCCGGCTAATGAGAAGGTACGGCTTTTGATCAATGATTCTTTCCACCGAAGCGCCCGAACCGGCCAACTCCCGGCTTAGTTTCATGATCGTTCCTTTGTCGATCGCGCTTGTTTTCGGCTGATAAATGAATTCGTTATTCTCGTCTACGACATACAGCATACTGTCAGGTGTCGGTTTGACGTCATACGTCTTCTTAATAAACTCGTCGCTCAGATCGAACATCACGATCCCGATTCCACTACGGTTATATCGGATCTCGCGGCCGGTAACGATGGAGTCGACAGAGCCGGTTAGATGATAATAGGCATGCCCCGAGCCGTTTTGAAGCAAATAATTCATCATCGGTGTTTTGATTACGTTCTGATCAAGCCAAGGGGAGCCGACGAAAAACACTTTTCCGCTCAGCCCTATGACGGCAACTCGAGAAATATACGGCTTATAGGCAATCACAGCGGATAAAAACTCCTCGATCCGCTTTTGCTCTTCGAACCATTCGTAGCTCGGTTCCTCCGCAGCGCTCAGCAATGTGTTAATCACGGTTTGATTCGTAACGACGACCGTATTTAAACGGCCGATTTCCTCCAGCCGGAGATTTAACGATTCGTCCGCTTGCCGTATACTGTCCGTGACTGAAGTAATCGCGTTATTTTTGATCGTTTCTCTCATATACAGATAAACGATACTCGTCACGGCCACGATTCCAAGCAAAGTAACGAGACTGAACGCAACAAAGATTTTCCCCTGAATGCTTACTCTGGGTGAAATCAGCCTTTTTAGGGAGGAAATCTTCATGAACCGCTGCCTCCTGCCGCTTGATGGGCTAAATTCGATTTGTCATTCTTATTATCTTACATGGCGATGCAAAGAGTTTGAATGCAATTGTGAGTTTGAAAAGTGAGTATTTCGGACAAAAATCTATTTAGGCGAAAAAAAAGATGCTGCGAAAGGTCTCTCAGCATCTTTAATCAGAGTTTAACATGCACGATGCAACAATTCCGCTCAACCCGCAATCTGCTGCAGCCTCTCGAGCGTCACACGATTCACGAATTTGCCGAATTTCTCTTTCCCTTTAGCATTTGCCTTGTAGAAGTCGATAATGGCGATAATAACCGGAACGAGCCGATCTTCCGCCACTCCCGATACAAGCAGCTTGGCTAAGGAGGCTTTAAGGCCTTTGGGTTCACCGCCTACATAAATGTCGAACGTATCGCGCATTTTGATAACGCCGATGTCCTTTAGCAAAGGCTCGCTGGTGCCGAGTGCACAACCCGCATAGCCGATCCTAAGCGGCGCAGGCGTTTCAATACCGGCAATCGCTTTATTTAAACGTCTTGCCGTTTCTAACCCCGCCTCTTCCGCCCCCTTGCAAAAATTGCAAGCGATCAGACTTTTGGTCGCGAACCCTGCCGGATACACTTCAAGGCCGTAACGCTCAAGTTCTCCCTTAATAGCGTCACGCCGTTCGAGAGGCACTTCGACATAAAGCTGTTTGAACGTTGTCATTTCAATTTTGGCGTCCGTGCCTGACATAGCGCCGATTTTTGCCAACTGCTCCGGTGTAAACAGGCTGCCTCCGATTTGAACTGCCGGGGATACTGCGATTTTCGTTGTCTCCTCCAAGACCATACACCTCGAATTCCGAGCTTATTTAACTTCGACTACGAAAGGTACGGTAAACACTTTTCCTTGATGTTGAAATTGGCCCCAAATTTTGTAGGTGCCGCTTTTCGGGAAAGAGGTTGCGAATTGCGCCTTCGGCCCTGTTGCTTTCTCGTCGATCGGATGGACATGAATGTATTGCTCGGCATCTGCCGATAAAATCACAACATGCCCGACAGCGCCCAAATAAGGCTCGAGATTGTTAATTCCTTTCTTGGTTTGCGTATCGAGGATGTCGAAAGTGAGCGTAACGTCTTCTTTCGGCTTTGTGCTGCTTAGAGCGAGCTCGATTGTTTTTCCGTCAACATCTTTCACGAGTTTGGAGTCGGGTGTGATGGCGGCATGCTCTCCTTCTTTGCCTTCGACCTTCACCCATTCGCTGAGTGTCGTGCTGGCTCCGCCGTTTGGAACGAAATCCGCAAATAATTTGTAATCCCCGCCGGCCGGAAACGAAGTAGTAACCGTAAACTTTCCGTTTCCTTTGAAGTCGGGATGAATATGGTTAAAAACCGACAGGTCGCGATTCACGATGATGAGATGAAGCAGCTTCTCATGGCTCACTTGAAAATCGTTAACCGGTTTGCCAGCTTTATCTGTAATTTGTATGGTCAACTCTTTATTTTCGTTTGCCTTAGCTCCGCCAGACGCAAATGCAAACGATGCTTTGAAGTTATCGGAAGGCGTTTGCCGGTCTGCGCCATGGCCGCCGTGACCGCCGCCGGTATGCTCTGCGGCGCTTCCTTGATCGTGACCCTCATGCGCCATCTTTATCGCGTTGCCTCATGCG
>NZ_JXAK01000035.1 GCF_000829455.1 Gordoniibacillus kamchatkensis | reverse complement strand
GGCAGACGGCCCCCCTTTCTGATCAGATACAAACAGTTATCTTTCTGCAGATGAAACTGCAGTCTTGGATAAATTTCTGCAGCGCTCTAAATCCATCGCTGAAAACAAAAAACACCTATTTGTAAGCGTAGACCGATAAAACAGTCGTGCTTTACAAAATAGGTGTGAAATTTTTGGACCGCCTACTGTAGCTCAAAGTTAAGTTGAATATTCAAATTCAAGTGGAAAGTTAATATGGCCCTAAAAACCTAACCCCATTAAAATGAATAAGGTGGGAGGGAGCGTCGGCAACCCATACCTCAGTTTCCCAAGCGATGACACTTAGATACCGAGCCATTACTGCACGGTTCGGGAAGGCTGTCACATAAACAATACCGGCAGAAGAATCTTTAAACAGCCGCGCTAATTCATCATGACGTTTTCCGTCAACCGGCCCGTGGCTTGTTACCGATTCGATCAGCAACAACCAGTCCTTCTCAGGATAATAAAGAATTACATCTGGCATCTTACCCTTAGAGTTAACTCGCACTCCAAGACGACTTAATAATTCCTCATCGAAATATCCCCACTTATCGCCGGTATCTCCAGCATATATAAGAATCCCCCCAGGCACATAACGCGCGGCGAAATCCTCGATGATCGCCTTGATCAACTCACTATGTTCACCTTGGCTAATATGAATCTGCTTACCGGGAGCAATTTGTACAGGCAGTCGGTTCTGCTCTCTTTCCTTGGCATATCTTTCGACAAGTGTTTCTCTGGTTGCAAGATACGCCTCTAAAGCTGGCTCCCATTGAGAAGTTCCGTATTTCCGTATTAACTTTAATGCCTCGGGTTCAATCTGATACACAGCTTTAGGACTATTAACAGGACGGGTCGGTTTGTCAGGATTGTACAACGAGATACCAGCTTCGATAAACTGATGCATTGTCTGCCGCCTGAAGGTTTCCCGAGTATTCGGCGCGTATTCTTTACCGTAATGTACTCGGCTAAACTCCATCATTGGTGTGATGCCGATTAACGGGTTTTCTGCCTGTGACCATGATTTATCCGGTGTCAGATTCAATATGGCCAAAAGGCAAAGTGCCGAACGCTCGTTTAATTGCGCTCTTGGTAAGCCAAGAGCTTTGAGTATCTCCAGTGCTCCTTCAAGATTGGGATGAATGCCCTCTGTCACAGAATCTCCTCCAACTTCTGATCAATTTCTTCTTGTCCTATTTTATCAGAGTTGGCCATTACCCATCTACCAAACTTTTCTAGCTTCTCCCTGCTAGGATATTTCATTGTACGAAGATCAGTTGCATTAACCTGGGTGTGCCCATTAAAAACTCTAAAATACCTATCCACTTCAGTAGAGTTTAAATATGCGTACAAACCAAACGCCAGTTCAGCAGGTATCCCTTGTTTTTTATAATGGATGACATTAAGTCCGTTTTCAAACCCAACCTCTGAATAGTTAATGCTTTCGGGAGTTAATACCCCTGCCACAATCCGGCGTTTTTCTTCCTTAGACGAAAATCTCTTTACCACAGTGTAATACCCGTTTGGATAGAGCCACTTTTTCATCGTATCATCTACAAAGACCGCATTTGGCTTCTTCATTACCTTTGGCCATTCTATCGATGTACCGACAAAATGATTTGGGTAGAAGAGGGGGACAGTTCCTTCTTCGGGCATATTGCGCAAATGTCCTTTTACACGAAAATCAACTACTGGCCCTGTAGAAACCTCTACGCCGATTTCTTTTAGTGAATAATGTACAGAAGGAAATCGCTCGATAAAACTAAGATCATTTGATGTAGGAATATGAATAAAGAGTTCCGAATCATTCGGTTGAACGATCTTTTCAAAGGGATAGCAGTTTTCTTCGTAATCAGCAAAACTGTCATCTCGAGATGTAGTCACTTTGACTTCGGTTTGACTTGCCCCCCGCTCAAGTAGCATTATAACGTTTTCCTGCAAAACTTCATCGTCCTTGAAAGCCTTGTCTCTAGAGTCAAATAAGTGCACGTGCTTTATTGCAGTTTTTTCAAGAAGCAGCTGCCGAAAAGGACGAAAGTAAGGGCCGTTGCAAAAACTTCGTGGAATAATAGCAACGATCTGGCCGTGTTCTTCCATCAACTCAATTGTCAGTGCGACGAAAGCAGAGTATAAATTCACTGTTTCAATTCCGACGCCGCGCAATAACTTACGATGTCGAGATGAACTAGCTATTTTCTTATAAGGCGGATTCAAAATAGCATGGGAAAAGCGGATTTTTGAACTAGCCAGTAAGCTATTCTCGTCAAGAAGAGCGTTTGTAGCCCATTCAATAAAATCCTCTGTTATAATCTGCTTATCAAGCTTAAGCTTATTCTCGAATAAACCTAGCGTCCTTATAAGCCGAGATCTTAAAACTTCATCTATCTCAACGACAGTCACAGAAGCCCGATCACTGAGGTTTTCCGATACAATACGCTCCAAGAATGCGCTTGTTAATGAACCAATACCAGCACCTGCATCAAGGATTTTAGGGTCTGACATCAACTTTTTGTCGAATAGTGAAGCCATAAACTTTGCGACACTCGAAGGAGTTAAAAACTGCCCTAATTCGGATTTGTTCTTCAGTAACGGGTTCACTGCTAATCGTTCTTTATCTACGGACTCAAGAATTTGCGTCATGTTTGCACCTCTTGCTTGCAGAATGTATCTCTTTATTTTAATATGAAAGGTTAGCCGCCTTCAAATAGTATGTTGACTTTGACCCAAATAAAAATCCTCGTGGGTGCTTCCCGACGAGGATTGCCGATGCTTTCGGACAAGTACTATATTATCAACATAGAAGAGAGGAAGCAAGATATTGATTTCTGAGTGAGAATGAGAATTCTTCAAAACCCATGCCCCCGTTGCCCCCAAGTAACCGCCGCGGCAAATTTTAGTTACCAACTTCATTGATGACAAAATAAAAAAGCACTTATGTATCGGAATGATCGTTCAACAGTCATACCCTCAGGGCATAAGTGCAATTTTTAATCGAAACATGAAAGTTAGCCATGTATTGTGGCAGGCGAATTGTTTAACCTCGTGGCTTTTATGCGGGATCTCCAATCAAAGATAACCCCTCACCGGATTGCCCGACATGTGGAGATACTGTTGATGTATTCAGAGACTAATCATTTTAGGAATCAGTTTGCAAAAAACTATGCCCCCGATGCCCCCATAATTACCAGACTAATCGGAAGGAGGAAGCCACTCAAAGTCGGCTGGATTACCATCGAACGTGGTCAGCTGAGAGGACTTCGGCCTACGCTTGAGTTCGCAGGACGCGAAGATCAACCCCCGACTGATAAAACCATTTACCCGATACGCTTGAGCTTTCCATTTTCAGAAGTGACAACGATATCACCCACGCCATCGACTACTGTATAAGAAATATTCATGATATATCTCCCTTACGACAATTACCTTAATATTTCGATATCTATAAAACTGTTCCTTCACAACAAAATGTAAAAATAAATCCCCGCTGGAATTATCCAACGAGGACTCTGCTGATGCTTTAGGACATGTATTATTTTATCAACATAAATGGGAGGATGCAACAAAATTTTTCCAATCCCTTATGATCCCGAATAACCGTCGCGGCAAATGAACGACACACACTCAATGGTTATTGTTCAAACTGATCAATAACAACTGTCCAATTTCCAGCTTCCCAATTCACCTCTGCTCCGATTGCTTCACTAATAAAGCGCAATGGTATATACGCTGATCCTTCACTCGAAATAAAAGAGGGGACGTCTAATGGCACCTTATCAGCGTCAACTTTTGCAAAGTTCTTACCAATGTCTAGTTCTATTCGAGGAAACCCTGACTTTGTTATTATAACAGTTCCTAATGCAGTTACTTTTATTTCCTCTCCCGTTGCCGAAATTGCTTTCGATGGGGGCGGCATCCATACTACTTTGGCTCCAAGGGTTTCAAATACCCCTCTAACGGGGACAAAAGTTACTCCATTAACAATCTTAGCTTTTGGTGTAACCTCTACATATTTTCCATTGATACGTATTCCCACATCTGACGAGCCGAATTTTCTAGGCGGTTCTTCATTTGGTAACCTGACAGGCGCTTTGTTACCATGCATTTCACGAAGTTTTTGTACTTCTTCTTCGTACTCCTTTTGAAATCTCGTTGGAGTATTGCCAAAGACTTCGATAAACGCTTTTCTGCCACCGACCTTTACTTGCTCTAAATAGCGTACCATCTTGGAAAAACCGTACTTTTTGACTAAAAAATCAAATGCTGTGATCGTCCAAGCATCCTCTTCGTCATGATTCCATAAAGGGGGAGCGTATTCAGTCGATTGCGCGACAACTGACCATTCCTTATCGATATAAGGATAGCCGGAAGTCCAATCAAAATGTTTAACATCCGACTCGTTGTATAGCATATTTGAAATATTGATGGCGATTCCTTCATCCACAAAAGTGGGCAAGCTTGGAGATTTTCCGTCCGTAACAATCTTATGAACAACCCAATGGATAAACTCATGGGCAATCAAAACTTTAGCTATAAGATTATCTGGATAATTTTTTAGCACAATATAACGGCCATTATAATAACCCTCTACTAAACCGGCATTCTTTATAAACTCGTTACTGACGACAAAGATTGGTCTCTCTTTATAATTAGCGACTTCAGGAAAAAATTTCGTCACATCAGGTAACAAAGCATTTGTATAAAATTCATGGTAGCTTTTCAATAAATCCATCGGAACATCCTTATCACCTAAAAATATAGCGTTATCCTCTACGAGTTGATTAGGAAGTCTCGAGTCATTTATAACAAAGTTACTGGCAACATCTTTATCATTTGTTGGTATTGCAACCGTGGCTAATGCCTGAGAGGTGAAGAATAACATAAACACGGAAGTCACCAGCAACGATGCCATCATACGTTTAACATTTCTTTTCATCCGAAAACACATCCTTATATTAGGTATCCCCTGGAATGGCACGCTGTTTTAATTCCTCATGCAATGAACCGAACCTCTGCTATTGCAAAGCGTTAAACAGCCTTTTCATCGTAATAAACGCCTGTTGCTTCGTATAACTGGCCTTCGGACTGAAATTATTATCACCGGTGCTGCCCATAACCGGACTCTGATTTGTTTTATCCTTGATGGCGGAAACAAGTGACACAGAATCTTTTGCCCAACCTGCAATTTCATCGGCGTCTGCATAAGTTACGTTTCCGCCAACATTGCTGATAGCCAATACTTTGGCTGTTCTGGCTAACATTACAGCGGCTTCTTGACGGGTTATATCACCATTAGGATCGAAGATGCCGTTTCCTTTACCGCCAACGATTCCGAGAGAGTAAGCGGCGAGAATAGAAGGATCGGTGGTATCGTTAAAAGCCGATGTATCGAGCGTTTTTCCCTTCTCAGAAAGTAATGTTGATATCGATTTTCCAGTCTTGACCTCTAAAAGATGCACCGCGAGCTTGCTGAAGTCGGATCGGGAAATGTTAGTTGTATAGCCGTAATGCATCTGTATTGGTATAAGGTTTAGAGATGACGCTGACTGAATTTCTGACCTTGCCCAGTCGGAAACGGTATCATTGGGATTTATAACATACCCCCACAGTCCGTCGATCTTCACAGCGGCTAACCCTTCGCTAAAATCAGTTGCATCATCAAACATGGCTTTAATAACCACATTCCCAGACTTATCAATATACCCGTACTTTCCGTTGATTCTAACACGTGCAAGTCCTTCGCTGAAATAACCTGGGCTTTTTTCAAACTGAGGGGATATTGCTATCCGTCCAGATTTATCAATAAACCCGTATTTATCGTTAATGCTCACAACAGCCAATCCCTCACTGAATTTATTGCCCATAAAGTCGTACTTAGGTTGGATCACGAACTTCTCATTCTTATCAATCGCTCCGTATTTCCCGTCAACCTCAATAACAGCTAACCCCTCATTGAAATCATTTGCGTGTTTATACTGAGCAGGAATAACCATCTTTCCTGTCTTGTCAATATATCCATAATAATTACTGGATAAAGGGCGAACTTGAGCAAGACCGTCGCTAAAACTAAATGCATTGCTAAATTCAGTCTGAAATGCTTTATTACCTGATTTATCGATGAAATAGTTTGTTGCACTAAAATCAAACATGCCATTGGGAGGCCCTACAACTGCAAGCCCTTCGCTAAAACTTTTACACTCCCCGAATTGACGTTTAATAATCTCATTACCAGACGTATCAATATATCCGCAAGATAAGCTTGGATTGCCACTCTTCACATCAACTTTACTAACAGCAGCCATACCTTCGTTATACGGGTAAACCATACCGTATTTAGGGGAAACTACTTCCTCACCTGAATTATTTATAACTCCGGTAGAACCCTTGTTGGGAGATACAGAAGCCAAGCCTTCATTGAAAGTGTATTGAACCAAGTAATACGGGTCTCTTTCAACGAATGCATAATAGGAGTATGGCAATTTAAAAAGGACATTTCCTGTACGATCAATAAAAGAGCCATCGGCAAATGCCATGCCTTCATGAAATGAAAAAGGGCCGTTATGAAACTGCGGTTTAATTGCGTAAATCGGCTCGTTGCTGCCACCTTGTGCCTGTGCTGTTGGGACAAGTAGTTGAGCCAGTAAAAGACTGAATGCAAAGAGTATGCACATAGCTCTACGATTATTCATTATCAACCTTAACCTCCTCGTTACTGATTACTCGTAAAGTGAATCAGGGGTCGAGAAATTGCTTTCGACCCCCGACCATGCTAGGATTATTCATCTTTATAACTTGCAGACGTATCAACCTCGATTGTATTAGCTTTTCCGTTCCAAGTAACCCCGAAATCGAACAGCTTGCCAATATCTCTCAGCTTGAAATAGTTATTACCGCCGATGTTGTACGCTGTAAGTTGAACCTCTTTACCGTCCAGATAAATCTTAGAGCTTGTAGCTTTTGCAATCTGTTCCGTTGATTTACCTGAAGCCTGAAGTTCACCACCAGCAGGAGTATAAGCCTTGCCTGATTCCAGACTGATCGCATTTTTTGCACCGTCCCACTTGACCTCGAAGCTTTTCTGCGATCCGTTCAGCGCCGCGGCGAGATCACGCAGCTTGAAGTAGTTGTTTCCGCCAATGTTGTAGGCTTCGAACGAGACTTCTTTACCATTGATCAATACCTTCGATGCGGTAGGGTTTGCTTTTTCCGTCACTGTTGTAGATGTAGGGTTATTCGGCTCAGAAATGGCACCTTGATCCTGAGAGACGACTTGAATCGCAATAACTTCTGAGCCTTGCGCTGGTAAAGCAACTTCCACTTGATAAATGCCGGGTTTATTTAATGTGGCATAGTTCCCTGCAAGATAAGACACTTCATTTTCGAACTGTGTATCCAGATGTTCATCATAAACCTTATCTTCGCCAGCATATGTAAATTTCTTGACGTCAAACTCTACTTTCTCAAACTTCCCGAAATCACCCCAATCAACTTTGGTGCCGCTGATTTTAGCTTCAGGAGCATAGTAAATATCTTGCATGCCCAACTCATCTGAAACAAAGGTGATTTTAGCAGGTGAATTGGTAATGAAAAGGTTCTTAGTTTTTTCCTCAATTACATTTGAGATTGTGATATACCCGCCCTTAGACCCATAGTACACAAACTTAGCCTCACTCGCGGCAGCGGCCGTGAATGATGCAAACGCCGAAAGCATTAAAGAAAAGACCATCACAAACGAAATCTTCTGCAATCCTTTGTTCATGTTTCTCGTGTCTCCTGTCTTAAGATTTGTAAAAACTGCTTTCCTATCACCATTGCCTCAAAATCTGCACTTAGCCCCCAACACCCCTTCGACCACCATCCTTCATACGGCAAATAATAATAATGCTAAGAGGTCTCTGGTTGTTGTCAGAGAACCCCTTGGACAGCATAAAAAACCTCGAAAATAAGGTATAAAATCCCAATTTGTTGAGTATCCTTTCTGGTATACCCATAATAGCACATCTGATAATTGGGTAAAAAGAGGAACGCTGCATTGAACCAGAAGGAATTTCTTAAACCCATTATCGCTAAAACACTTAAAGGACTCCGCGAGAAACAACGCATGAGCCAAGAGGATCTCGCAGGAGCATGTGAGGTTGACCGCGCATATATCTCGATGATTGAAGTCGGTAAATACGAGCCGTCAATGACCAAGATATTCGAGCTATGCTCGGCGTTGAAGATTAAGCCTTCTCACTTTGTCCAGCTATTGGAGATCGAGATCGAAAAGCTGAACCCCAAGGGGAGAGAGTGACTTAACATGCATACCCCTCGATGATCCGTCGGGAGACACCTGACGGATTTTTGCGTTTCGAGACAAAGAGTACTGGAACGGAGAATAATTTTCCACGGACTTTAAGTGACATTTAACGAGAACTAAACCTCCAGACCTGCTATGCCGATATTTTTGATATAGAGTTGTCGTTGTCGGGAGGTCATTGATTTGCAGGATATACGCCATCATTTTGGTCAACGGCTACGCGAACTGCGGATGCGTAGCGGAATGTCGCAAGAAACACTGGCGCATAGAGCCGGACTTGATCGAACATATATAACGGATGTTGAGCGTGGCGCAAGGAATGTAAGTTTGGTGAACATCGAAAAGATCGCTGCCGCGCTGACAGTTTCAATTGAATATATGTTTTCTGGGGAGAGATTTTCGGCAACCCCTACATATTTACAAAAGGACTTTGCGGAGCCGATTCAGGAACGGTTTAAGTACCATCTTGATCCTGAAACACGAGTGCTGGCATTTACGGTAAAAGGCCTTCTGACCCCAAAAGATGTGGCATACATGGACAGAACCTTGATCGGGATCTGTGCTGGCTTTGGTAAGGGGGAGGTAAGCGTGCTGGTCGATCATAGAAATATGCTTGCTGCAGACGGGGAACCGGCTGTGTACTCGCCAGAAGTTGCGGAGAAAGCGGTCGAGTTCCAAAAGAAATTATTGAACTATTCAAAAAGTGTTGCCGTCCTGTGCAACTCCCAATTTATGGTTCAAAATCTCAATCACGTTACAGCGATCAGCGGAATTTATAACAAGTCTTTTCAACTGTTCGGCAAAGACCGTGAGATGGTTCAACAGGCATATGAACTTCTCGGCATCAATGGCAACGATTTGATTAAAGAAAAGAAAGAGTAGAGCCGCCTTCGCTATTTGCTAGGCGGCTTTTATGTACCCCCATGAACGGTACGATGGGGATACCGTACTGCAAAAATAACTTTTGAAAAATGGAACCTTTATCTAATTTGATCGAAATACTGAGGGGAACGCGGCTGTTCACTGGCGTTTTTCCAACGCTGATCCGCTTCGGCACTCTTAATGAGGTGCGGAATCGCGGCGCGAACCAAAGCATCCATTGAACCGAACCGTTTGCCCGTGAACGGACATATGTACTGTGTTTTCGTCTCGACTTTCGCCACATTCTCTCCGTCTGGAAACAAGAGACGGAACGTGGCATCTTTTGCCTTCTCAATCACTTCCGGCGATGGTTGCTGCTCTGTGGTGCGCAGATAGATTTGCCAACGCTCCTCGGCATGTCGCCGCTCGTAGGCGACCTTTTCCTTAACCGGCTCTGGAGCTGTTGGCAGACGCATGAGATCACGAAAGAAAGCCGACAACGTCTTGCCAGACGCTTCGAGTTCGGCCCATTCGTCCTCGGACAACGTGAGCGATACCTTGCGCGTTATTCCTATCGCTTTCCGACCCGCGCCTTCACGTTTACCCCCTCGGGGCATGATCGTCACCTCTATGATTTAAGTTACCCGTATCATAGCATGAAGTTGATGGGTATGAAATAGGTAACTTAAATCTATGAACTAATATGAAGGTTGCCGCCGCGCTGTCCTGCGGCGGATTTTGAACACCCCCACAAGCAGAAGGAGGGGGATACCGCCGAAAAATCAGTGGCAACCCTGTGACCGAACATGGAATAGTCGGGATAATAGAAGGTAACTGGACGTTTTATCGCGACCTTCGTGGCCGGACTGCCCCGGATCACAGTTTACCAAGTTACTCACGGTTTATCAGCATCAGCCGACATAAAACCAAAGAAATGCTTGCTGATGAGTATGCCGTCCTTGATTCCGGCGTAGTACATCTGCTCTTTCTCTATCGCGTTTCGATAATTCGCCGTCTCGTCCCATTCGAGCAATAACTTCAGCTGTTCTTCCGACAATTCGCCGCGAAGTCTCTTCATGAGCGTTTCCTGATTCTGGCGAACTTCTTTATTGATCTGATACTCTCCAGCCGCAAAAGCTAACTCATCGAAGCGTTGTTTAAAAGCGGGCTTTAGCCAGTCTGGACAAGGAAGTTGTGACATAGGTATTAGCCTCCCATCAACAGTTTCGTTGATGGTAGCGTAATGGGGAGAGTGCTTTCAAGTAGATTTTGCGGAAGTGGGGAGAGTGGTTAGTGAGGTCAGAGAGGGCGATGAGGTCTGGAGGACATATAGACAGAAAAAGGGGCTTCTGACCCCTAGTCGCTTGACGGTTGGACTTGATTGATCTTGTGTTTATTACTCTTTGGTTGCCGTTGTCGAACGGAAATTATGTTTTTAGAAAACAGAAGGTACTCTGGATAAGTCGATAAAAATGAGTAACTTAGTGCCCATAAAAATTTGGTTTACAGGATCAGTGGTCTGTTGAATCTAATTCTTCTTTACAGCCCCCAAGAATATAGGAAATATCTGCTTCACACTTATTTTGTATACAATCTCCAATATATTTTTGAATATGTTCAAGTCCCGCTGCTTCATGCTGAGCAAGCTTAAACCAAGTCGTTCGTCCCCCTAAATCTTCTTCAGAAGGACACAGGTTTCCTAAACGACACAGTATACCAATCTCAAAAGTACTAGGTAACTTCAATGAACTTGATGAAAATCTCGATATATTATACTCCTCATAAATCTTCCGACAAACATCAAATTCCCACGGCCATTCCTGTCCCAAGTACAAATAAGTTACCATAGTCTCTATGCAAGGTATTTCAGACAAGTCTTCATAGTCAGTTATAAATTTCTCGTGATTTACCGGCCTGTGTTCTTCACTTACCGATATTGAATACAGCAGATACATACAGTACATTGATACTTTATCTTTCTTCTTTGCATTCGGGAAAAGCGTTGCATATCTCTCTAACAATAACTTTAAATCTGATAAAGGCTCTTTCTGAATTATTGCTCCTGCCAACTGCGACAAGAAGCCCGAAAATTTGCTGGTTGCGTGAGTCGTATGGAAATTTTCATGTTGCCACACCCAATATTGCGGTGCTGGCTCGAACCAATATACCCCCGGTAATTCATTTCTCCAGTTTACCTTTTCTGATTCAACAGTTTCTCTAGACCAGATAAAGTTTTTAATTACGTGCCTAAATACTCGAATAAGTCCCGAAAAAGTTAGGTAGGGCTCTCCTTGCCAACGAAAGACATCTCCAGCGGCAATAGCAGGGAGCTTCAACTGTTTCAAGATTGTCCTCAATTCATGAACATAGCCGGATCTTAGAATGTACGCGTTTCGAAGTGCCCTCTTTAACTCTGATTTTTTAAGAGCAGAAGTGACAGCGAATGACTCTTCTTCAAAAAAAGAATCAGAAATATTTTTGCATATGAAGTCAATAAAATTCTGTTGCAATTTCAAATGTGCTGACTTGATCAATGTATCTTTTATCCCTTGAACCTTTTCGTTATCTAATGAGGCAAAATGAGCTTCAAGCTCCTTTTTTAACCGTTGGTCATAGTCTTGCCAAGAAGGAGTATAGTGGTTATACTTTTTGCTTAGGGCTTCTAACGAATAGATTAGCATCGTATAAGCCAGATCGAGGTTAAAATTGACAACCTCCAATGCATCTGAATAATTACCTAAACATGTAATAACGTTTTTATAATCTTCTCTTTTCAAACCAATTACTTGCTTTACTAACTGTTTAAAATAATCTATTTCAGCAAGATTGCCGTCAATCTGCTTCTTAAAAAATCTGGGAACAAATTGGGCAGGAACAGTGTCGTCTCCTATACCCCCAGATTTCTCTCTGCAATTTAGTTGAACATTTGCTTTGTCATGATCAAAATAGGCATTCAGCCCAAAAGAACACAATATCTTGAACTGTTGTACAATCTCTGGGTCACCCGTTCTTACTAAAGAAAACCCCTTACCTTCATCACTCTCCAGTCTGTTAACATAGCTAAGAACATAACCTTTTGCATCGCCATGAAGATCAGCGGGTTCTAAGGATGCAATCTCTGTTTCAATAGTGTTAAACCAACTATAGTTTGAGTATAAGATGCCACGACCCTTGTGCTCATGAATGTCCTTATTTCCAAAAAACTTACCAGAGATTATCTGTAGCATTATACCCCTCCACGTAATTCTCATCCTTTAAAATGCACACGTCGATATTTTAAGATGATTTAACTCCATGCTTTTTGAATAGTCCTTCGAAAAACTCCTTTATGACTTTTGACCCTATCTCTTCATCCGTCAGTTCATACCCTCCGAACCGGTAAACTTCATATCCGTTCAGTTTTAACTCCCTGTCTGCTTGCACCATTTCCGCGTATTTTTTGGGACTAGATGTATCTCCATCGGAATAATGCTGCTTTCCGTCTATTTCAAGGACGATTCGCTGTTTGTTTGAGAATAACAAGAGAAAGTCCATACGTTGCCTAGGTAAGTACGCTTTTCCTGCCCTTTGCCTTATTGTGTAAGGATCATAATGCAAGTAGACTTGAGGTACTAAAGCAGGAAAGTTTTTATCAAACAACTCTTTGAAGTATCTAAAATAGCTTTTGAACATCAATTTCTCCGGCAGAGAATCCAAGGAGCTGAATAGCCTTTTGTAAAGCGCAATTTCTGCGTCCTTATTAGGTTCCTGAATACCGTGCATATTTGCCCACCACATTACAAGGTCTGCCCAATACAAACCTGTGTTTGGAATAGGGCGATCATAGACTAAGCAGTTTTCTTCATGCTTCACGATTTTAATATCGTTATTGATCGAATCACTAATAACAATTTCAGGCTTATGCCCAACCGCCGCGAATATCAGGTTCTTTACATTGCCTTTTACCCCATCGAGCACCTTATCTATTTTATAGACCGGAAACCCTGAGATATTATCAGCCAACGAGAATTTATACCCATCATTCACTAAGTGTTTATTGATAAACTCTATATACTCGTTCTGCTCTGCCTGTTGTCGCACCAATGGGTGTACGACCTGTTCCAAAAACTTAATAAACACTTCATCAGTTGCGGTCAATAACTCCAAATACTTCTCGTATAAGTAAATTTCATCCCAATCATAATTGTTGATCATATGTTGCCATATATCGCCCGATGCGGTCTTAAACCGGGAATCAGTTGAGGGCATGCTATCCAGATCCCATATCCTGTTGAGAAACTCAACTAGATCGTACTTCCCAGGGATATTATTTCTGGCGTATAGTTCATCCATGATATTTCGCCTTGTTATCTCGCTGATCGTAAAGACACCTGTTGGACTAAGGCGAAGAACTAACTTTGCAAGTGTATTGGCTTTTGAACCATAGTCGTTAATCACTCGCTTAGCTAAGTCCAGTAGGAATAACTGATCTTTGCCTTTCAATCTCCTTTGGACATAAACCCGTCTACTCTTAAACGCCTCAGATTCATCTCCACTTTCCAAACCATATCGTGTGCAAACGGTCGGCAAGTCATATGATTTTTCCTCTGTCAACACCAGAGTTATCGCATCAATAAGTTCGTTGATACTCGCCATAGAAACCTCCCATTTGCGGTTTTATTACAATACTGGGCAGTAGCGGTATTTAAAAAGGCAGTCATCTATTTTACGTAAGGCAAAACAATCGCTTCTGATAAACTAACTGTGAAAATTATCGGTAGCGGAAGAGTTATTTCTTAACAGGCACTAACTGAATTTTTCTGATCTCCAGTTCACGTTTGCGTTCAGCCAATATCTGCTCAACTGTCGCATCCTTCTGAACAAGAGAGAACCCCTTTTGCTGTTTCCGCTTTCTAGTCGCTCCGATATCGTACAGTTTGAACTGCTGCCGCTGCTCTGGATAGACGACAAACGCGACATGCTCTGCGGTCGGTGCAAGACCCATACGGCTCAAACGACTTTGCGTGAACAAATGGTCGGGGACTTCTTCGGGTAAATAATGCTTTACAGAATCGTCGGTCATATTACTCCATTCCTTCCTGATCCGAGTTATTTATAGGGTGGAAATGCATAAAAAGCGTACCACCAATATCGGTCACGAATGCCGCCTTAGTATCGGTCACTTTTCTTTTGTTGAGCAAGTAAGCCTGCACCTCGTCAAAGTAAGGCTTTTTCTTTCTTGACGAATATGTTCTGAATACAAGCAAGGCATTGTCAACCTTGCATGTGGCTTTTGCGATACTGAGCAACTCTTTGATTCTGTCCCTGCTCGGGACATTCATAATCCCAATGACATTTAAGGGGCGCATTTCACGATCACAAAATAACTTGTCCAACGTCTCCTCATCCTTGTCTGGCAAGTTTTCTCGTTCCAAATGCAAGATCAGATCATACCAATACTCGCCATCGTATTCGCCCCACCATGACAAGTCCATCGGTCTGCTGGTGCCGCCGGCTGTGTCCTCCGTGTAGGGAAGATACCCCAACATCGAACCGAGTCTTGAAAAATACTCAATCTCCGTCATGGTGAACGAATGCTTGCCATGATGAACGGAGAGATTGAAGGTATGGTAGTTTCTGACGTAACCATCAAATAGCTTCATCAGGTCTAACTTCATTTCTAACACCCCACCTCGTTTATTTAGTAAAGACGATATATACCTTCTCCAAGGTTAACAAGGTACTATCATCGTAAATCTCAACTTTACCTTTCAGATCAGCCTCAATATTTTTGATAAGGTGCTGCGCTGCTTTTAAGGTATAGTCCCCAAAGTCATATATGACGAGAAATTTATAGGCCGTACTTGGATCAACTGATTTAACTTTGGATTTGCCTTCAAGTAAGCCACGAATATCCTTAACGATACCGTTTCTCTGCGCTGAGCCAAATTTATACCCATTGTTGATCGGCTTGTTGCATTTGATTTCTGCTATGATGTTTACCCCGCCAGTAACGACGAGATCATAACCATTGTCGCTCGGCTTAGTACCTGATACCTGATCCAAGTAAACCTGATAGTTCTCATTCACATAAGGGAAGCGCTCGCTAACCCAATCAATAAAACGGATTGTGGTCTTATAGGTGATAATGTTGTGTATGTCCTTCAAAGTCGTCTTAATTTCTTCGAAATCCTCGACTGATAGTCGCGAGTAATAGTCCTCGTTTACCCCTGTGACTTTGTTTGTGATAAACTGATTGAACTTCTCCCTCAGTTCCGCTTCTCTATCATATGAAAAGTTCATAGAGCCTCCTGCTGTACTTGGTAACATTATCCTTTAATGATACCCTACTAGGCCAAAAGGCTCAACCGAAGATATATATCGCATAAAAAGGGGCTCGCTTCCCTGCAAAGAGAGCTAACCCCTGAGTGACTGGCTTTACTTATTGAATTTCATATTTGTTACCGTTCACTTGCTCGGTGATCCACGAACCCATAAAGCCGTCCCCGGCGTACTTCATTAAATCGAAATCTTTTTTGCAGTTAACCCCGGATACAATGAACTTGACACCAAGCTTCTTAAAGGGAGATAAGATCAGGTCGACAAAACTTTCGTCGCCACCCTCAATACATTCAGTACGAATAAATGGGCGGTCTCCATCCCCGCTCCTAAGCTTAATAAACGAAGGAAAGGTCTTGATGAATGCAGGAATCGTCCAATTGCTCGAGAAAGGCCAAGCAAGGACTCCTTCGCTATTCTCTTCCAAAGCGAACGACGGATTGAGTTGAAGAAGGTCTAAATAGTCGTAATCGATGTTTCTCTTCTTTAAGAGAAAAATGATATTTGCATTATTCTCGGTCGCAGAGGGTAGAATCTCAGGGCAAGCTTCTCGACCATCGGCACGAACGAGCAGGGGAACAGTCCCTTTGTAGCTTGAGATGGCCTGGTACTGGTAGTAATAGTCCCAGATATCCGTTACCTCGTTGTCTTGAAAGCCGCTCAAATCGAAATCTCCATGTTCTGCGCCAGTCTCTACATGCTTTACCGCTGCTTCAAACGCGATAATGTTGAACTCGCGGTCGACAATCGGTAGGTATACTCCTACTGTTTCCGCTTCTCTGGAAGGTCGATCATTCATTGAAAAACTCCTCCTTGAATTGAAATGGGACTTGGTTAGCCAACTGAATGTACCCACTGGGGGATCAGAACAGCAATACCGCATCCATACAAGCTGTATTTAAGCTCCGCACCATACTGCCTGTAGAGAAATGAGTATGCGGTATACGGGTAAAACTTTTTTCAGAAAAAAAAAGAAGCAGCAGTCAAAACTCGAGTAGTGAGGTCTGTACTGCCGATTTGTGAACATTCGTCGCGTTTCACTTACTTGGTTCTATATAAACTCCTGTCGAGCCACACTTTTACTCTTCTTCTCAGGCGGTGCTCATTTGCTTCAAATTTCTTCATAAAGGCTTGAACCTCTTGAATAGATGTTGCTTGGCCGACGTTACCACATACCCTCTCTAATTCAATAAAATTAAATAACCTGGACTGAACTTCAGTGAAGATTCGATCCTTGCTCTCTCTTGAATTACTGAACCCCTCAATTGCCGAGGAACAATCCTCGATTGTGCGACATTCCTTCGTCATGAGATACTTCTCAAGGGAATATTCATAAAACATAATGAGCATACGCGCGTAAACAGCCGTCACAGCCCTAAGCTTTGCAAGTTCAAGCGGACTCAATCCTGCCATCTCCACATGCTTGTTAATTTCAGGGGACGGAACGTTCACAAAAACTCCTCCTCAACATCTTCATTTTGGAAGCAGTATGGTTAGAAAAATATGTACCCCGGAGACAATACCGCATCCATACAAGCTGTATTTAAGCTCCGTTGCATACTGCCTGTAGAGAAATGAGTATCCGGTGTACGAGAAAACTTTTTTCCAGTAAAACAAGAAGCAGTACAAAAACGTCTCGCCAAAATAAAGAGTGCCGTTTTATCGGCACCTTCAACGGAATGTTACTTTTTTATGCTTTGTTGTGCATAGATTGTTGCCGCCCATGCTGCGAAAACCAGAACCCCTGAAAGGCATCGGCAACCAATTCTACGCGCTCAAACCGATCTCGATTCTCGATACCGTCAACAATAACCAAAGTTCCTGACTCTTTAAGCGGCTTCAACAGATTGACTAAACCATTCATTGTGTCATCGTCTGCGCAGGACTGAATCACATCCCAAGCCAACTTAATAAACTTTGGTCGAATATCGATCAAGATCGGCAAAGAAATAAAGCATTGAACAAAACCCGAAAGTACAATTTGAATCCCATTTCTAGATGGCCGATCTGACTGATGCTGCATCCTTCCATAAGACAGCATCTGAGAATATTCAACTGCCAAGATAATCTTACTATTCGGGTACGACAACGAGTTGAGGTAAGGAGCGGTTACTTCTGGCCGAGAATTCAAGATCAGCGGAACCGTTCCCTTGTAAGTCTCGACGGACAACTTTGTATAGTAAAAATCCAGATTGGTCTGAACATTATGCCGATCTGAAGCAAGGTACGAAAACCGCTCCTGATAGGAAGCATCAAACTGCATAATGGCTTCATAGGCGATAGGCTGAAAATCCCGATTAACAACCGGCGCAAACTCCACTTGAACACCAAACTCGCTCCATTTTTGCTTTTCAGTTATGTGCATTGTCGGAACCCCTCACTTAAAATCCACAACTTGTAATGCGCGGCGCATGATCCATTAAACGCGCCGCGCTTCTTTATGCTCCAAGCAGGATTTTGGGTTTAGATATCCAATACCCCTGGAAAGCATCAACAACCAAATGCAAACTCTCAAATTGTGCTTCCGACTCGATACCTTCGGCAATGATCTGGATACCCATGTCACGGAACGGCTGTAAAATCCTTTTCAATACGTCCTGAGATCGCTCATCCGAGCAGGATTGGACGACTTCCTTGGCCAGCTTGATATATTGCGGCTGGAGCCGCATGATGAACGGCAAAGAAAGAAAGCCATAGCCGAAATCGTCTATGGCAAAGCGAACCCCTCTGGCCGACAACCATTCGACATTTTTCAACAAACGTTGTTCTTCATACACCAGCGCATGCTCGGTTAGTTCTATGACCAAACCATGCTGCTTCGGAAGCGAGAGCGGCTGCGGGAACGGATCGCAAGAGTACGGATGTGAATTTAGAAATAAGGGAGCAGAACCCGTGTACTTTTCCAACGCCAGCTGCTTGCATAACGTGTCCATCGCCACAATCCGATCCAGCCGATGTAAGGAAGGAGAGACAAAGTCAGCTAATACCCGAGTCGCATCTGTACCCCGGATAAAGGACTCGTAGCCAACAACCGATAGCTGGCGGTCGACAATTGGTTGGTACACCGGATGCAACTGTAATGTGGAGACGGGTTTATTCGGCTCCATTGTGAACCTCGATTTTTCTAGACGCCACCTGTTCCGTTATCCAAGTCCCCATGAACACATCGGCAACCGGCTTCATAAGTTCAAAATCTTCTTCGGAAAGAATATCGCAAGCGATGATACGGATACCCATGTCTTTGATCGGCTTATAAAAGCACTCGAACAAGTTGTTCAATGCCCACTTATCTCCCGCATAGTCAATAAGCATTTGATTGCGAGGAAAACGTCGATCCGGCGATATCTTAATAAACTCCGGGTGAGCATTAAAGTGAAAAGGCCAAGACATTACCCCTTGCGCGTTTTCCGCCAAAGCATACGAAATCCCCTCGCCAGCGTAGAGTTCGAAGACGCGATCAAGATATTTTATATCCATCCATTCTTTTAACAGAAGAACGATTTGAACCCCTTCGGGTCTTGGAAACGAATCGGGAAGTGGATCAGCACAGTCGGCTTTAAGAATTAACGGAACCGATCCTCGGTAGTTCTCGAGAGCAAGCTTTTGAATGAAATAGTCCGGGTTAGCGAAAAGCTTGCTCAGGTCGATGCCGTCGAGACTGAAATCGGCCTCTTCCTTTTCCAACTCCATTAGCTCAATTCCAGCCTCATAAGCAACAATTTTGAATTGCTCGTCCACCACAGGAATAAACTTTCCGCCGATAACGTTCATTGAATACCACTCCATATCATTTTGATTTGAGTAACCAATTTCATTCAAATTCCACTCGCTCAATGACCGAACCCATCTCCTGCATCGAAGGCTCGATGTACCGCCTGGTCGTTTGAATATTGGCGTGTCCGAGCAGAGATGCGACCGTTTCGATCTGGCCGCTTTCTCGGGCAACCCCCTTAGCATACGTGTGGCGGAGCTGATGTACCGTGAAATCGATCTTCGTTAACTCCGACAACTTCTCGATCATGTGCTGAATTGCACGAGTTGTCATACGGTCACTTCGCTGCGAATAGAACAGGTAGGGCGATTTCCTATCATGGAAAAATAACCAGCGCTCGAGAGTATTTTTCGTCTTCTGCTTGAATGGAACATGCCGATACTTTCCGCCTTTTCCGCTTCTGACAACAATTAGACCGGAAGGCAAGATCACATCGGTCAACATTAGATTGGCGGCTTCATCGACACGCAAACCGCAGTTGACTAAGACGGAAACGACCGCTTTGTAAAGCGCCTTTCTTTTGTCGCTGGTGCGCTTTAATAACTCAATGGCATGGAAGATTCTTGCGACTTCATCTTGATTGAGCCATCTGGTCTCGTTCTGCTTGGCGACCGGGATCAGCTTGATCGCGCTGATCGGGTCGGAGCGGAACTGTACCCCGAGGGCTCCTGCGAATACTAGCAACGTCCTTAAGGCAATCAAATTCTGGTTTATCGTCGCCGGGGCAAACTGCCGCTGCGTCCGTGCATCCATTCTTGATTGGAGAAACGCCTTGAAGTCCCGGACTACGGTCTGCGTCACGTCCTCGATCTCCGTAACCTCACCCCATGAAGCCGCCAACCAATTCAGGAACCGCCTAAAGCACATTTCATAGCCTCTAAGCGTATTTGCCGATTTCCCATCGGCTTCCAACCGCTTCAAGCACAGCGCGGCGACCGCATCGATTCTCAAGATTAGCACCCCCTTGCCAAACGTTATACGACGAGTTGTAAACGTACATTGTACGACGAGATAAGACCGAACAGGTGGCGTTAACCGCCAGCCGGAATACCAAACTCGTCATATAATGACTATTGTGCGACGAGCTAGAAGGGAGGGGATTCCGGGCATAGTGAACCTCATGTCGACCAGAATAAAACCCCCTGACTGACGAAAAAGAGGAAACTGTTCTTTTGGGCAGACTTCGGATGACTGTAATTATGACTGTCGGTACGGATGCGGATCGCTAAGAACGAGAACCCACGTAGGAGGGATGGGAGTACACATCTGGTCAGCGATACCGCATCCATAACAATAGTAATTGGTCTCGGGGATGTACTGCCGAAAAGAAGCCGAACATGCGATTCCCGGAGAATTACTTTTTCGAGTTACAAAAAGAAAGACAGCACAGAACTCGTAGGGCGAGTCCTTTGCTGCCTTTTTCTGAATAGTATGAATAAATTAGTGCGACAGAGCCGCTTGATTAATAAGTAAGAGCCACATTGTTAACGAAATAGAGCCATGCTCATAACGTAGAGAGCCACCTCAGATCGAGGTGGCTCTCTACGTTGTAATATTGAACTATTAGCGTAATCGACCAACAACCACGAAGGGCTGAAGGGCCTTCGTGACTAGCCTTATCCCCAATCGGTTGGAGTTCACTTTTTTAACCGCAACCCGTTCAGTAGACCGAGGAATTGCTTTTTGGACGCCGCCTCTTTGTCATGCTTTGAAAATTCCAGTACGTAAATAATTTTGTCTTGTATCGGGATGACTGCGAAATAGACGTCATGTGTGCCGGTTAGGCCGGAGGCGGCTGTACCGTTGTCAGCGTCGAGCGTATATAGCTTGCCGCTTCCGATGGGAGTATCGATCGCTTCTTCATTTGTAAGTTCGCTATGGTTGGGCTGATAAAATTTGAAGTCAAAATCGTCAACATACGGGTACGTGACAACTCCACCGAGATTGACTCCGTTCTCGTCGGTGATGGATGCGCCAAAGCGGTCTCCGGTACTCAAGTTCCATCCCTTCGGCAAGGGCAGTTCCAGATTGGAGACATCGTATTCTGAGTCTGTAATCGGTTGACCGAATCTCGATTCACTGACGAATTCTCTTCCGTTCCACACAAAGGATTGTATGACGTCTTTTCCGATACTGTTGTCATAATACGTGCATGAAAAACCCAATTTGTTTTTAGCCAACTTGGTGGAGTAACGCCCAGTACCGCTCATTAATATTTCCTGATGCCCTTTAATAGGCAACTCTTCGATTCGTCCAGACTTATCAAGCGTAAACAGCTTAAATATACCGCCGTTGCTCGATGCATATTGACCAATTGTAAAGTCAATATTCCCATCCCCGTTGTAATCATCGAAATCGATGTCAAAGAACGAGTTGAACACCATTTCGTCATTAAAATAACTATTTAAATCGACGGCACTTTTCACATCGCCGTTTTCATTGGAAAGCTGGATTTGGAATTCTCCCTCCCAATTGCGTCCCATTAAAGGCCCTGGGGACCAGTCTTCGAAATACTTTCCGTTAGTAAGTACCACACTCAAGTATTCTTGCTTTTTTGTAATCTGGAATAGATCGTTCCTTGACAAAGTGAGCGGTCCCGTTACAAGGATTGTGTTGGATGCGGCTGTGCGCGAAGGTTGGATTGGACTTGCGGTTGCCGTGTATAAAGGAGTCGGTGAATTCGTGATGTTTGTTGGTGCCTCGGAGCACGCAGTTAATAGCAACACGGGTACCATTGCATAAAACAATTTTTTCATATTACATTATGCTCCTTTAAATAAGTTTCCTCTGCAATTACCGTTTAGCTTAATCCCCGTTTGGCTCTGTATAATAACATAATGATTCTACTTTTTATTGACACAGTGGCTCTGACCCATTAACCAAACGGTACTGTTACATCGAAATATGGCAAGCCGAAATATTCATAGTAGTCGGGACACCGGACAGATAATTCACAACGAAAGCAGAAAGAGCAAGCTCTTTTCCTTCTATAATTGTACACCCCAAAATAAAGCGACGGATTGGACATAAAGGAAAACTGTTCCTTTAATCCCCGAGATGGGGAAGTTTTTGGACACCTGACCGGCAGTCGATTTATGCGTCCAAATAACAGGCAACAGCATACCATTAAGAGCGGAACCCCATTTTAGCCGTGAAACGGCTTGTAAGCGATCAAACCCCGATCACAGAAGGACGAGTACAAGAAAATCGATTTGTGAGCCTCGTAGAGCGGATTTTTATGAGTTAACAAATTACGGAAAATAAAAGCTCAGAGAGGGAGTCCTAAACTGTCAATTTTCTGAAATCATTTACAGCGAATACGAAAACTGCATGTAATCGTCCAAGGATTGTATCTCTTTACCGGAGCTTTTATCCGCCCCGAATTTACCATCATCCCAAGAAGCCATTCTGTTCGGGATAAACGTTGTTCCGTCGAAAAGGAATCGGACTTTCATGTTAAAAATACTCCGGCCTTCATTCCTTGCACTTAACTCCGCCGTAATTGCTAGTTCCTTCTGTGCTTCATCTAATTCGAAATGTCCGAAAGAGATCAAGTCAATTGGATACACGGTATTAGGCATACCGCCTGTGGTACTTACTTCATGTGTCAGACGATGCTCGCTATCGATAAACTTTCCTGATCCATCAGAAGCAATCTGAAGCGACAGAGTGCCATGCAGGATAGAATTATATTTTTCCGGTGAAAAAACACGTTCCCAACGATTGCTGGTTCTCTTTAGAATGATAGCATCTTCATCCAAATTTACTTTCAGAAGCTGGCTTCCTCTAAAAGTAATGGCTTCAACAAAACCGTTCTGATAGTAGCCAGAGCTTCCTTTATGGTCTTGATCAAAGAGGATGACCGGCTCTCCATCAATAATCAGTTCGACTTTCTCATAGTTTGGTTTTGTACCCGGATCATAGTAATAAACAAGGCTGACATTGAGTTTTTGGTTGCTGCCTATCTCGACTTTATTGTCAAACAACACTTTCCCGTTGATTGGTGAAGGTTTATCTTGACCGACATAAATGGTTTGCCCCTTCTGGATATATCCGATATGAAGCAACTGCAATAACTCCAAAGGCTGAATATTGATACCGCCTCCATGATGAGTGAAAGGCTGTGTCTCCATCTTCACTTCATGGTCGTTCTGAAAAACGTGATAAGTTGCGTTAGCCCCTTCAGCGAATTTCAAATACTTTAAGCTTTCTTTATGACTCGTATCCAACCTAAAGGTGACCTCATTATCCTTGCTTCCAATTCTGAACTCGTATGGTATCACGAAATCCTTATATTGTTCCGGCTTCTCAATTTCCTGAACAGGAATCCCGAACGCTTTGGACACATCAAGCAATGACCAACCAAATCCGTTATCTCTCAGTTCCTTGTGTAGCATGCCTTCATAAACGAATCCCTCGTACTCATCACCCGGAACGGTTTTGATATAAGAAAGGGCTCGTTTCACGTCAGGGGTTTGCGCAGACTGTTGTATCTGAGTTGTTGGCTTTTGGAATCCTGACTTATCTTCGCATCCGAACAAAAAAGGTATTACAGTGAAAAATATGATGAATCGTTTTTTGCTCATCAGGAAACCTCCGATCTATTGCATATCCATAACCAATAGACGAAAGCGATAAATTATAAGTTGCGTATAAGCGGTTTGGGCAGAGAAGAAAACTGTTCTTCTAACCCCCGAGATGGGGAAGTTCTTGAACACCTAACCGACAGACGATCTATTCGAACCGAATGAAAGGCAAAAGCAAACCATTGAGAGCGGGTGACCCAATTTAGCCGTGAAAGAACTTGTAAGCGATCAAACCCCGATAGCGGGAGGTGAGAGAACCATAAAATCGATTTGTGAGCCTCGTAGAGCGGATTCTTACGAGTTAGCCCAAGAAGGCAACGTCGAGAATCGGGAAAGGGAGTTCTTTACTGCCGTTTTGTGGTAGACTTTATATAGAAGCCTTTTGATTATGTTACGGGGGATACTACGATGGAGTTTAAGTTAGAGGAAGTCCATAGGTTCCTGAGTGATGACGAACTGATCAATGACTTAAAGAGAGTTGCCGTAGTACTGAATAAAACAAAAATTACTCTTGAAGAATACAACGCTAACGGAAAGTATCATGGCACTACTCTGACAAGACGATTCGGGTCATGGTTTACCTGTCTTGAACTGGCAGGGCTGCAACCGACACGTAGTCCGATAAACATCTCGGAAGAAGAGTTGTTCGATAATTTAAGATCGGTATGGACTGTTCTCGGCAGACAGCCGCGCTATGATGATCTTTCTCCTTCAATATCGAAATATTCAGTAAGTACATATGAAAAACGATTCGGCAGTTGGAATAATGCCTTGAGAGCTTTTGTTGAACATGCGAATAACATGAATGAGTCATAAACCGAAATAACAAGCAACCTTTTTATCTCTTTGAAAATGAAAGGCAGTGCCAGAACTCAGATCGTGAGAGTCCTGTACTGCCTTTCTTCCTATTTATGTAGGCGATATCCTGGAACTACACTGCTGGTCTAAGTTCTGTGACCAATTGTATTGCCGGGCTTATATTATTTGGGTTTAAGTCGAAATGATGATAGTACGGTTTCCATCACATTTTCGTCTATTTTTTCGCTGTTAAAATAAAAGCCGTATGAACGCCCATTTTCCTTAACGGATACATACCAGCGGGTTTCCTTGTACTTCCATTCGGCTTCCTTATCAGCAGCCGGTTTCGTGTGGGTCAACTGAATCTTATAGATGTGAACATCCATATTCTTAATTGCTAATAAGTCGTTGCGTTCTTTGAAATCTGTCTGTTCAGCATGATTAGGCTTGAAGTTTTTCCATGTTTCAGAATCAAACCATCCTAAAATCTCGGTTTCACCTATTTGTTCCCCATTTTTTTGGAATGAGAAAGCGTCTTTACCACTCCCCTTTTCCACATGCCAGCTGTTCGGAATTGCAAAAGTAAACGTGGACGCTTCAACTGTTTGATACCCATCGGGTAAAGAGAACGGCGCTTGAGTTACAGGTGGGTTTTCGTTTTTCGTTGGCTGGTCAACAACTTTATCGATAGTAGGTGTATTTGATGCTGGTGCCGGTGTTTGGATTTCTCCCCCCTTTTCACGACCACAAGCAGTAACGATCATCGCTAGAATAAAGACAGCCATTATCGATTTGAATATATAGCTCATGAGTATTCTCCATTTTTGTAATAAATTTGTATAGCGTTGCGGAACAAAAAGGGAAACATACCAAAGGTAAACCCCTGTTATGTTTCCAGATAATTATTCGTTTTATGATATAATGTCATCAGAGTCTATTGCACCACAAATTCCGAATAGCCGATTTTTTGAAGAATGAATGATATGTGCCACCTTAGGTCACCGATCCAATAGTAAGAATTTAAGTATTGAACTCTTATACGCTGCCCTCAATGATACTAATCACATGCTGAGCAAACTCCTCTGACAGCCTGATTTTGTCTGCTCCGAATTGCAAAGCTCCGAGTGTCCTTCCTCCTACATAAGTAATGGGCAGCTTGGAATCAAAAGAAGCCTGAATACTCGAGATCGTATTTTCGAATTTATACCAAGCTTGGCTATACTTCGGGCAGAGGTTCCTAGCCTTTACTTCCCAAGGCCATCTGTAATTCTCGTTCCATATGTACGGTTCGCTTATCACCTCGAAATACCCCAATAGTTTTGTCGAGCCAACCCCATAACAGATTAGAATATCTCCAACCCGTACTGAATTCGGGCGTCGTTTCGAGAAATGCATGGCCTCAATATCACTCGATAATTTCCTGGAAGGCTCGAAAGGTTCATCTGAGAAGCCAACCGGCTTTATGAAATAACGAACGTCCGACTTGGTTTCGATAACCTTATGCTTGATATAGCTATTTACTTCCAGATTGATCTTAGGAGCGACCGGTTCTCCCGAGTTCTTAGTGTAACTGTCGATTTTAACAATAATGTTGTGAAGCTCCTCATTCGTAAGAGCGTGACTGCTGACTTTACTGATATCGGCAATGATTTGCTTTAACGCTGCCGAGTCATCTATCTGAACACCCCACTCATGGTTGTGGCTTAACCCCCGATCCGTGAAATTCGCTGATGTAATGATACCCCTGATCGGGCTGCCATCTTTACTGGCGATATAGATTTTACCGTGTAGTTTGTTGTCAACGTGTACTCTATACGCAATCGAGCGAGTGAGACAATTTACTGAAAACGAGTAGAGGGAGTTGGCCTTTTTGAACAGGTCGGGATCATTGTCCCGTAAGGTTGTGATTAAGACGATACGCTTAACTCCAGAGGGAGCGATGATCTCATCGAAGAATACATCGAATGATTCCATCAGGAACGGACTGATAATGTGCAATTCGTCGGCGTCCTTGACCAAGTTCTTTATATCGTTGAAATGACTGGAGTCAATATTATTTAGAATCTTCATTCTGAAACCTCACTTGAATTGGATTCCGATCTCAGGCCACTAGAGACCTTCTTCATATTTTGACAAGACTCAACTATCCTTGTTTGTTGAGTTTTGACCAAAAAGAAGGCCGTCACGTGAAGCGTACTATTGGCGTATCCGGTTAGAGTTCAAAGACTAATATTCATTACTATACTACAAAACCCAAAACGCCAGAATTTCGCCTAATCCTGCAAGAGTAAACATCAATCCACCAATACGAGTCGACCATACATATAAGTCAGATGGCTCTGTTGCATCGCTAGATTTCCAACTTTCCGTAATTGACCAGATTATCGAAGGTTTAAACAACATAAATAGTCCCAATATTAAAAGAAGAACCCCCACAACCCCCAAAACGTTCATCCCCCAATCAGCATTTTACCTTCATACGTTTGGCGATGGAAAAAGTTGCATAAACATAAATTGCTTCCACGTTATGCGACCGAAACTTCAATAAAAAATCGACTTCCCTTGACTGTTAAAACAAGTCGAATTAGGAGCCTTCAGCTATTTGCAAAAAATCACCATTGGTTTGAGAAAGATGAATGGATCCTAGATCGGGAAACCACGTCAACTCTCTGGTCGATACACCGGCTGCAATGAACTCGATGCCCAGTTCGCGGAGATACTCCAAGACTCTGGTCAAGGCAGTTACGATCTCGGCCTGATTCTGCTGGTGGGGGAACCGCCGCGATAAAATGATGAACCGGGGTTTCGCCGTTTGCATTAACAACGGTAACGCTTGGAGTCCTTGGCCGATTTTCCGAATCGGCATTTCCTTCAATGAGTTCAGACTGGTCGGTTCGTAGTAATACATGCTTAACCAAACTGATCGATATACGATGGTAATTTCAAAGAAAAGTGGCCGCGGCGCAGATGCAGAACCCCGGTGAAGCCACTCGCTGGTGCTAAGAATTAATGGAGCCTCGCCACCGTAGGACTCGACGGCAAGGCGCTTGTAGTACAAATCCAATTGATTCTGGACTTCGTTGAGTCTGGATGTGGGGAAGTGCTTAATGAGGGTTGAATCTTCAAGGGTTAAGGTCGCTTCGTTCGCAATAATATCGCTGTGCCGATTTGTAACTGGAGAAAAAGTCAGGTCAATGCCGAGCATATCGAAATTGTATGTGTTCATGGCAGAACCCCCGTATCCCATGAAAAGCTGGACAGGATGCGGAACGCTGATTGCCGGTTCAAGAACCCCGCAGGAGGAAGGACGGGATTCCATGAACGGTCAGCGATACCGCATCCATGCTAAAGGTATTTAAAGTCGAATGAAAACTGTCTAAAGGAAGTCGTACATGGTTAACAAAAATACGAATTGTGCGAGTTAGAAATAGAAAGCCAGTATGAAACTCGAATAACGAGTCTTGTACTGGCTTTTTTCTAAGATATTTTGATCCAAATATGAGGTTGACAGCCATCACGCGCCGCCGCACCTCGCGCGGAGAACTGCGCGAGGTGCCGAAGTAATGCTCCACGGGAAAGGCGAGTAACGCAACTATCGTAGCCGTTAGTTGAAAACAGGCAATCACAGAAATCGGAAGGTGTTATAATAGGGTTTCACTTGAGCGATTCTACCATATATATTGCTAGAAAGAGATTGATTAGGTTACGAGGTCAAGTAACTTCAGGCTGAAAGGTCGAACCCTCAGCCTGAAGTTAAAAAATCATAAAGTTCAAGTTGCACGGCTAAAACCGATCCAGTGTGATCATAGTCTTGCATTCGATGCAACTCTGCGTTCGGGATGAGAGACGCTAGATATTCCGCGTGGCGTATCGGTACAATGTGATCGGCTTCGCTATGCCAGAACGCAACAGGAACTTGAATTTTTTGCAGCGGGATGTCCCATGGTTGCCCAAAAATCACATAATCATCTATCATCCCTTCTACTTGCCGAGCAGCTTCGATAGCGAATTGTTTAAAAACGGGAACCAGGTCATCCGAAATTAATTCTCTATCCAATTTTGGAAGGTTAGAGATATAATACGCCGTGAAGCGGTCTGGGTCAGCATTGACCATATTTGCTAACTGTGTTATGTATGCACGGGTGAATTCAGGACCCTGAAGACAAGTCTTTTCTTCATTAGAGAGACCTTCTTGTCCAAGGATATCGATAGGACCTAATCCACAAATAACGGCAATTTTTCGAACACGAGTCGGCATCCTATACGCACAGGCAAGAGCAAAAGGACCACCTCCAGAAATACCTACAATAGAAAAACGTTCAACACCAAGTTCGTCAGCCAAAGCTTCTATATCCTGGCACCAATCTTCAAGTGTTCTTCCTTCTTTTGCATCCGACAACCCGTACCCAGGTCGTTCCGGTACGATGATTCGCAAAGGAACTGGACCTTCCTTTGCAATAGACTCTAGTCGGGTGGCGTAGATTTGAAAGCGAGCTCCCGGCGTTCCATGAAATACGAAGACCACTTCACCATCACTTTGACCATACTCTGCAAAGCCAAGTTTTCTACCGTCAGACAACATTACGGTACAATCACTCATGTACTCAACCTCCATTTCAATTTAATAATTTGTATTCTATAAAAGTAATTACAGAACCTTCATACTTCTTCAAAATAACTCCCGTTACTTCAATGAACCAAAAGAGGAGCTGCCTGAAGCAAGCTCCTCCATTATCCTGCTCGTTAGTTCAGCAAGAAAAAGTAACTCGGCGGGGATGGCGCAACTCCGCTTTGTTCGAAATAAATCCACGTAAGCTACGCTCGGTTTTTTGCTTATACATTTGACCTTTTTGACTATCGAATGGTAAATTGTGTATACTATTCGTATCTTGTTAGTTTTGGGAGGTAGCCCTTGGGGATACACCAACCAACTTAGCGAAAATTATAAATGCGGGAGGGATGCTTATGCAGACACTGTGGAGTATGTTCGAAGGTATCAACGTTGGAATCCCACCGTTCGTAGTACGCATCAAGAAGCCAGACCTTTCAAAATTCGCTAAGGTATCTCCCAATGCTAATAAGAAGGTGCCGAATTTGGACAGCCGCTGAAACATGGCGGCTGATTTGTCATGGGGTCAAGAAGGGAGGTCTTCTTTTGACGAAGAAAAGGCATCACTTCGTTCCCGAATTTCATCTTGCTTTGTTCACTAAGGATGGAACTAAGGAAAGCAAATTGTGGGTTTTTGACCAATTAAACGGGAAACAATGGGACGCTATTCCGGGGGTGGCAACACCTGAGAGGTTTGAATCGATAAAGCAAAGAATGAAAGCAGATGGAGTTGAATTCGACAATAACGTTTCGTATGAAGACCTGAGGAAGTTCATCTTCGAGGAAAAGTATACGATTTCTTTCGACAACAATACAAATATCAATAATTTGTTAACTGCTATCGATGTCCTCATTCCTCTGCTAGGTGCTAGAAACTGGACTGTTGCCTATGCACCGCCCGAGGTTGGTGATTTCATCTGCTCAGATAATCCAGTGAGCCTTCATTGGATAACACAAAAAGAACGAGGGTTTTGGTCATCTCCTGGTCATGGTCTCATGGAGACAGAAGTCAGTGTCCCTCTGAGTAGTCGGATCATGCTACTAGGTCGATTTGAGGAACTTCCACCAAATGTCGTTATTTCGTCAAAGCGAAACTTAGCCATTTTAAATAGTTACACTGGAATGTACGCTGACCGATTTATCTACTCCAGAGAGAATGATTTCTTATGGTTCAAAAGAGACAACAGTGTAGGCAACGTGGCTGACTTAAAACGGTTGATACTTGAAAAGAGTGAATCGTAATGAGGAAGTCTTTGCGGCATAGACATCACTTGTTGGTTTTACCAGCTCTGGCTATTCATGAAGAAGAAGACGAGCTGCCGGAGAAATTCTCGGAGACTGGGTAGAGCGGTCAGAGAGGGCATTGCGGATAGAGCGGGCAGACTGGTCAAAGCATCACAAGCATAACCTCTCCTTCCTTCAGATCGGAATCGCCTCTGTGTTCTGGATTAACTGTTCCGCTCAACATTGTCGACTTTGCTGTTTACGCTCTTGATTGTCATCGTCTTGTCCTGTACTTTATGTATCCTATCTCTGTGTTCAACTCCAGACGAAATTTTTAACATCCATTGAAGCGATATTATTCTCAATCAGTATGAAAAATTTCTTCGTTGGCCGTGAACCTAAGAAAAGAAGGTGCCGTTTATTACCCCGGCACCTCTTCGATCAACTATACAAATTTTACGGCTAACCTCACGCGGGTCGAAGTGAGATGGGGGAGGAACGTTCAAACTGCAAAAAATATTCCGAACCCCCGTGGGATTACAGCAATTTGTTCAATACTCGTCGGGAAGCATGAACGTGTAATATTGAACCTTACCATCATTACCGTAAACCGCCCACACTGTTTCAGAAAAAAGTGGCTTGTCCACAGTCACCAGATGATTATCATTGCCGTCAGTAACAACGGTTTTACCATCAGCCTTCCGAAAGACAATAAAATGCTCATGATCTTCAAATAGCCTGTTAATGATCGAAATGACTAAACCCCAATCCGAACAGCCGATTCGTTTCACCCCAACGGTCATGACCTTCATTAACCGCATGATTACTTACCTCCACAAACGCAATTATGCGCCGCTCTTACGTGAAATCCAAGTATATTGACATAAATACAATGTGCTGATTTTAGGATCTCTTGCCCTTTACTTGTTCCGCCGCGGCGCAATTGTATCCTCATTTTCACCACCAACTTCAATATCCAGTTCGGGGAACGTAGCTCCAACTTTAATAGCCGCGATTGCCAGTGGCCGTTTACTCATCCCGTTTTGCTCATACCCTTCGCGGATTGTATTGTAGTAGGAAAGGGAAGGCGGCTCAATCGGCCTTGTGTCAGGATTCATGATGTAGACCATGACTCGAACCTCAGCCGATTCCTTTAATTCGCCAATTTGATCATCGTCTTCGTACAATGACTCAATCCGGGCGGTCAGGATTTCTTTACGGTAAAGACCGATATGTACCCCTTCATATCGATCCAGTCGGACTTCATCAGCTTCCGAGATTCGCCAGATTACAACCGGCACGCGTTGTCCGGGTGCTTCCGTAATGTTGGCGTAATAACGGAACTCCAAAACAAAGTCTTCAATATAACCGTGGCCGACTACTTGACTCTCGGGACAACGAACCGACATCCCGATCAGATTCATATTGCTTCCGTAAGCGGCATACAGCTTTGATTTTTGCACATTGTTCACCCTTTCGTTGGAATTGGTCTTCTAACTTAACTCACTTGCCCACTCAATCCAAGCGCCTTCTCGTTATTCTGCTATTTCCGCCAGCGTCTGTGCTGCCGGATCTCGCCACGCGGAATTTCCTTCGAGATGCTTTAACAGATGATGGCGCATGGTCTTGAACTCGTCGGAGATCGCACCCATCCTCAGCAACCAAACGCGAAACGCATATTTGTCATTCCCGTTATGCGCGGCGGTGACTCGATTGGTCGCCCGATGCTGATTTAACGCCTGAGCGACGATCAGTAAGCTGAACTGAACATAGCTCTTGACTTCTCCCGCATGGAGAGAACCATTGAATAGGCGGAACTCTACGGTTTTGAATCTTCCTGAAAGAAGGTTATGGAGATTCAATAAGCAGTAACGGCTATCGTGATATCGATGATCAATTGGCGATTCCGAGTTGACAGACGCATACCATACATTCCCGAATCCATCGAAAGTTGTCGGCTTCTTCTTATTTAACTGCCGGATGAAACCGTTAGAAAGCGGCTGACAGAACCGATTCTGTCGACTCGAATGACACTGTACGGCTTTGTACATCAAGTGTTGTTTGGCATACACGATGTTGCATAATACCCGCAGACTTTGCGGAGTAAAACGTTCGGCTCCGACATGCACATGGATGCCTGTGCTGCTGTTCGTTCCAGCCCCGGCGCGGCGAAGCTCGCGCACAACATTTTGCAATGTGGGGATGTCTTCATAGTCTAGCCTGGGCGAAACCAGCTCGCATTTGTAATCGTCCGTCGCAATTTGCACCCGATTATTCTCTAACCGATGCGGTGTTACGGAGCCGTCTCGCACGACTCGCCAAATCCGATTCTGACGATCTTTGACCTCGTAATTATCGAACCCCCAACCTCCAATCTGCGTTGCAACTGTTCCAAAGTACTTTGCTATGACTTCCGCTGCCTTCGACCGATTGATTCTTGTAAATTCAATTTCAATACCAAACTTAAGTTCTCTGCAATCAACCAACCCCTTCTGAGCCTCCCAACCAACGCAAATTTCCCCACGTTGGTTGTACAGACACTCAAGAAAAGTGAAGGCATTCTCGCACGTTTTTGAAAAAATTCTGAGAAGAATTTTGTAAAGATGCCGGTTAAACGATCAGCATAGCGATAGACAGCCGATCTTCACGATCACCCCCATCCGTATTGCCTTGTTTAGTACAAAAAGTCAATTTCCTCATCAAAATTCGAACCCCTAATTGGGACATAAAAAATCCCCTCTGATTAGAGGGGAGGGAGGAACCCCTTATAGGATTAACTGGCAAGCCCGACGCGCAAATACATTTGATAACTCATTACCTTGGATTCAGTGAACGCTCGGCCATGCTTACCGTCCAAGCTCAATTGTTTCGTTCCCAGTCGATCAAGCCTGATCAACCCCACAACCGTATCCGGGACTTGATCTTGGGTTTCAGCAGGTGACCAGATCGTTTTTCCATCCAAGTTAATGCCAAGAGCGATTTCGCTCGATGACTTAGACGCGGGAAGTTTTAACCATCCTTGATCGGAGTACTTATCCGCATTTACAACTTTAGTTGAAGTCTGTCCTGTCGAATGCATGCCGAGAAACTTCACATCAATCGGCGCGTTTGACTGGTTCAAAACCTGAAACGGAACACTGACAAAAGATTTGTCCGACGCGTCCGGTAAAATTGCAAAGCTAACCGTTGTCGGCACAGTTACGATTATCCATGTTGCATCTACAGTACCTACGATATCAAAATTTTGGATAACGTTACCGCCAATTGTGCCCCCGGTTCCCCAGGAGCCGCCAGTCCCTCCGGTGCCACCAGACCCCCCAGTGCCGCCCGTACCTCCACCAGAATCTCCTGCACCCCCAGTGCCGCCCGGATCACCGCTTGGGTCGCCAATACTAGCAAGTGTAACGAGCGGATATCCGTCATTAACACTGCTTGTAGAAACCCATTCCACACTCGAGAGGTTTCGATTTGCATTTAATAATTGAGCAAACTCCGGAGAGGTCATCTCGCTTGTTGTTTTCCCCGTTATGCCCGCTGAATCTCCGCTCCCAAATGCTAACTTTGGATTTTGCTGAACCCCTTCGACGATTATAGACGTATCCGTATTCCAGTAAGCATAAGACGCATCAAGTACCGCCGAACCTCCTTCTGTTCCGCCAACTAAACCGCCAAAATAGTGATCCCCTGGCCAACTGCCAACAGGAGAGATGTCGATTAAATCTCCCGTCGAGTATGAATTTGTGATTGAACCTGCTTCTGAACTTTGTCCGACTAGGCCGCCGACATAGTAAACACCGCTAACTGTTCCTGTAGCAAAAACATTTGAAAGTATGCCACTATTATATCCAACCAAACCACCGACTTTTTGATTGCCTTCAACATCTACAGCGGCATACGATGCGCTGATCTTTCCCTTAATGCCCGTTACACTCGATCCCGCATTAATCCCCACCAACCCACCAACACCATACCATTGGGTGCCATCTGTGGCCTTGATAGAACCTGTTGCGTAAACGTTGAAGATGGTACCTTCGTTCGTTGCGGCTAATGCGCCAACTCTATCGCCAACTGTATCGAAATTTACATTCTCTAATCCAAGGTTTTTCACGACTCCGGTGCTGCCAATATACCCAAATAGTCCGGTATCCATGTTGTTCGACGGATTATTTTTGGTCAAATTCAACAGCTTATGACCGTTTCCATCAAACGTTCCGTTAAATGTGCCAATAAAAAACGGATAATCCGATGTCCATCCGGCAACGTCAATATCATTGGCTAACTTTAGAAATTTTCCTTGAAACGAGTTCCCTTGATTCATAACTTGATCCGATACCCATTCCAGATGCGAAACCGTACTGATTAAGTACGGATCGGATTCTGTGCCGGAACCGGGAGGTGTGGCCGGAGCCGCATACGATGAAAGGGGAGAGAGGACTGCCAGTAACAAGGCGCTTAATAGAGACATGAGCATGACCTTCGAAAATACCTTCATGATCGCACCATCCTTTAAGAATTTTGAAAAATAGGGGATAACGAAGGAACATTACCCCTTTTATGCGGTTACTCCTCGTAAAACAACCGATTTGAGAGAACAACGGTTTGTGAGGTTGGCTTACACAACACCGCTCATAAGCTGCAAGAGCCAAGAAATCAAACCGCCAAGTTCTCCGGCGATCAAATACAAAAGGCAAAGCGCGAGGATAATGTACGTAAACACTCTACGCCTTAAGTAAAGCCAATACGGATTTTTATAGCCGCCTACAGAGCTTATTGAACTCTCAACTTCTCGGACAACCGACTCTGCATCGTGTGTAACCCACGAAATCTTTTGTCCATCCTTTTTTACCATTCGTTCTCTCGCCATCGGCATGCCTATAAAAAGCAAGTCCAAGATGGATGTTGCAATCAGAAAGAAGGTTATAATGAAAACTGCAACTCCAACGATTACTCTGATAGTTGGGATAAAAGGACTTACCCACTTTCCAGCCGTGTACAAGTCTGCCGATGTCTTATCCATCATCAGCGGAACCATCATTCTCGAAATCTCGTCATTCGCCATCGTCAAATGCTGATAAATATCGTCTTGCGTGCTTTTCGATACCCGTGAAGACTGGAGATTTTCAACAAACAAGCCTAAAGCCTTCTTGCGGGACTTCGCGGTTGCTGACCGAAAATTATCGTCGTGATACTCCAGAATTCCCTTGTTCTTGTCATACGTCAGCATTCTTGTGTCCGTGTTCTGGTTCTCCGACATGGATGTAAAGTCCAACTGCATGTAGGAGCCATCTGTGCCTAACGAATCCCAGACCTTCTCAAAGTAAGGTCGATCTCCAGCGTTAATCGGAATCGATATAACCGACGAGTTTTTCGTTCCAGTAGTACCATCCGATACATCAGCAAATGCTACAGATGACCCGAAAGCCAAGAAGCAAGCCAACGTCAGCATCAGCCAAAGAGAGAATCTTTTCATGGATTGTTCCCTTCTTTCTGCACAACAGGTCGACTAATAGCATCCTTCGTTTCAAACCGCAGACAATGGTAATAGGCCACCACTGCTGCCACCGTGATCGAAACGACATACTTGCCGACCGTTAACTCAAAATGCACTTGCTGACCCATCAAAGTCAGAACCGTCAAATAACCGATGGTTACCGCCATGATTCCAAGCAAAATAACAATTGTCTCAAGGAACCAGATCAGCGTCCGTTGCACTTTCCAGATTGCATTACTCGCAAATACCGCAACCAGCACATTCTGGAGTTTTGCTTTCAACCTGCATACCCCCCATGATTGAAATGGATTTACGTTTAGACGGACTCGTCAATCGAATCCGTCAAAACAGGAATTACGATGTCAAGCCGCCGCTACATATCCCGACAGCGGCGGCTAACTGCATTTTTTCGATCATCCTTCTGTCAACGCTACGCGAACGTACAACTTGTAGTTCAATGTCTTGGCAACATCCCACGCATTACCGTGCTTGGCGACGACCTGAATTTCCTCCGAACTGTTTGGTTCCAGAGGGAAAGTGCCAGCAGAGACAGAAGGCGTTACCCCCTCGATTTCTGCGGGCGACCAGACCGTAATTGGCGTACCACTAACCGATTCTAATCCAAGAGCAATTTGCGAAGTGGTCGCGGATCTTCCCAATGCCGACCATTCCTGATCCGTATGAGAAGCTGCATCGACCACTTTGGTATCGGTGCCGCTGGCGGATGTGATTCCGAGTATCTGCAGATCAACCGGCGCATAGGTGCTATTCACAACGGTTGCCGGAACGGAAGTGAAGGGTTTCACGTTATTCGGATTGATCGCAAACGACAAGACCGTCGGCATAGTTACCACGATAGTCGTGGCACTGGCAGTACCCACAACATCTACTGTCGAGCCGTTGTCCGGATCGATTGGCTGGTCGGCAGAAGCGACTGCCGAACCGAATACGAGTGACATTAACAAGGCAGCTGAAACGATTTTCTTTGAAAAACTTGTTCTCATGGACAACTTCCTCCTCAAGATTTGGTTACAGCCATAATTTCTGTTTCTTGAACCCCGACAATTTCGCCTTGATAGACAATGTTGTATCGGACAATCAACTTGTTCTTGTCGCCCTCCAGCGGCTTCGATAGCTCTGCCTTCTGGATGTACTGCTTGGGCTTCATGAGCGGCGATGTGTACAGCGTTTCACCTTTATGAATCACCTCCACGTAGCACTCCAGCGAATTGCGTTCCGGGTTGGCCACCATTAAATGAAGCGTCTTGCTGCCCTTTTGAATCGTTGCCTCCGAGTTGACGGTCACCGTAAACATCGAAGCGTCCTGCTTTTGCTTCAAATAATCCCGGATGGCGTCATCGGACATATGCGGCAAGTCTCCGTCCAGCACTTCACCTCCTCCGGGCAGTGGAACCGGCTTTTTCTTGTCCACTGGATCGCTGTCATGGTTACAACTTCGAAGAAATATGAATAGGACGGCAATAACCAATATCGCTCCGATCCCGATCCAGCGGTTCCGGTTACGACTGTTCTTTTGACGGTTTCGCTCATTCTCGCTCAAGAGAGCGTCCTCCTTTCCTAACTGAAGCCTGATTGATACCCCCATCTCATCTCTAAAAAGGTTCCGTATGCGACGTTTGAGCCGCATACGGACAAAAGAGAAAAGAAAGGAGGAACGGTCGTACAACCGGGTTTGGGAACCCTTGTACTTCCAATAGAAAGTAAATCATTTCTGTTTTTACATGCGTCCGATAAAAAATGTCTGAAGGAAACCGAACCCGAACTAGCACTTACGGCAAGTTTTCTGTTCGTTTATACTACGGTGGCAGAAGTTTCTTTCATCGCAACCAATTGAGCATGAACGGCAAGCCGTTTCGTCGTCCCGGCTGGCCCGTAACATGTCGATAACGTCAGATATTGATCCAGCGGCGTGATCAGATGATTGTCGATGGCCTTAACCTCATTTTTCTCGCGGATATGCTTCACGAAAGATTCGCGCCAAGGCAACTGAGTGCCGTTACCGACGTAAAGCATATCGTCCTCATCGGTAACGTAGATCGAAACGATTTTGAACACCATCTGTTGGGAAGGCGTAGTTAGCTGAATTATGCCCGAATCCGGCTCCTCTTTAAGAATGGTCAGCAACTCTTTCAAACTGCCGAACATTCTTTTGTTGCTAAGATTGTGGCCGTACAGAACGGTATTCGTACTAAAATTCCTCATATTGCTTGATGCGGAAGCAAACACCCAACCCAAGGAACTTGGTTTCTTGTCAAAATCGTGGTCAAGATAAAACTCGTTGTCCGTTGTCTGCACGATCGGTATATCAATGCCAACTGAACCGATTCTGAGCCACCCAACGACATCCTCATTTTGTTTCAACAACTTGTCGAAATCGACCGGCAGAAAGGGTTGAGTATTTGAACCCCCGACTGGGACGATATTGACCGATTGTGCGGAAACCGGCATTGGCGCTTTGGCATACTGCTGAACTTCCTCAAGAATTTGGTTGGTTTCCTCCGCATCCGAATGCCATGATGCCAAGGCATATGAGAAATGCCCCAGAAGAACCAAGGAACTGGACATCACGCCGTAAAAAATGAATTTACGAATAGGCGGCTTAACCAAATGACTGCACCTCCGGTTTCAAACTGCCAAAATTATGCGCTGATTCTACTGAGGAACTGCGAACTCTTCCTCTTCGGATGCAAAAAGATTCTTTTCCTGAAGCGATGTCCAAGCATCCCAAGCTTCCTCAAAACTCTGATAATTGCCCTGAAGCATTCGGTATAAGACTTGCCGCTCCATCACGTGCGCGTTATCCGTAGATTGCATAATGTAAAGCAGATGCGCCAGACGCTTATGATCAACTACTGCCAAGCATTCTTTGAAGAAACTCGTAGAGAAGAAGTGCAACAACCGTAGTTCCATCCTGAACTCATCCAACACACGAAAACCCATATTGGCAGGCTCCGGGAACCATTGACTCAAATCACCCAAAAACAATCTCTGATCACCACCGGGATTGACCCCAACACGAAACTGCAACAGCGCGGCATCCAATGCTTCCTGAGATTGAGCTTGTACGATCATTCGGATCGTATCTTTTCCGATGCGCCGCTCTAAACATTTACCGGCATATGAAACGGCTGACTCGATATTGTTCAGAGGACATCCAAAGTGCTCTGCCGTCAACTTGTAGTTATAGCGACACTTGAAGAAGAAGCGAAGCTTTTCTTTACCGGATGCATGAGAAAGAAAGTCCAAACTGCGTGTGTACTTCACGATTTCCATTAGCGCGGCGTACCGACTTTCTTCCAGCCGTTTCGCTTCTTCGTCCACAAAAGGTTGAGACTGCAATCTGTTCCTAGCCGAATAAACTGCTTCTTCAAGCTGTTTGAAGATAATCTTAGCCATTTTCCGATTCACCCCCAACAACACCAAAACTGCCGCGGCAACAACTAAAGTGACAAGAAAACAACCTAAACGAACCGATTAACCTTTACTTAGAAATTTCAAGCGATGAAAACTGAGAAAAGTAATTTCTTTCGATTTCCCCCTTTCAGAAAAGTCAGTCTTGACAGCCATTCGAACGCCAGAAGAAATGCGATTCTAAAACGAAGCCGACTTTTTTCTCAGTCGTGCATTCAAGTAAGAGTAGATCGAGGTCGGGCTTTTATTTTTCACACTGCTGTAATTCACAAAAAAAAAGTGCTGTCCACACCCCGATAAAAGCGAGATGCGAACAGCACTGTTAAAGAAGGAACCTTATCTGATGGATACCTTCTGCTTTGGGGCAGAAAGCCCGGAAGTCACGGTTAATTGACATAAACAGAAAAGATTTTTACCCCGGATAAAGGCATAGGAAAACCTTTCTGCGGGCTGTTTCCGTGACTCTCCGAACTTTTTGCAGATCGAGGATACGCATAATACTTTTCCTTGCCATCCTTAAGTTCATGCACATAAACCCGGTAACGAATGCCGCCAATACTCGTATCGTCACCATCGTAATAAGCATCATCCGGGATATCCGTGATTTTTTCGACGACCTCAACCGTTCCATAGCCGGGAATTATCGTCTGCATATAAAACACCGCCTGTTCGAGTTTTATAAAAGAATGAAGCTCTGTTCTAAACGACTGATCTCGTTTTATAAAATACTGCCCAACTTTTATAAGACGCTGGCCTTCATTTATAAAAGACTAACCAACTTTTATAAAACGCTAACCGACAGTTATAACGGTCTCAGCCAGATTTATAACGTCATATCAAAGGAAGGAAAAGGAGCGAGTGCCAGAATAGATGACCAGTTTGCCATGCAGATAAACAAAAACGGAAAATAACAACATAAACCGAACAGCATAAATAAAGAGAAAATGCCTCGCCGCTCTATGAGTGCACCAGAAAGATGCATAACTAAAGGCGGCAAGGCGATTGTGGAGAAAAATGAACCTGTTTCAAATATGTTTGGTTGTGGTATGATGCAGATCACTTGTCGCATTTTCCTGACCATCGGCTCCAACTTAGAACACCCGCCGAATCGGTGAAACATATTCAGACAAATTCAACCGCTCAATCAATTCCTCGTTCTCCAGTATGATGAGAATCAGCGTCTGGAAGGTATTCTCCTGCATCCAAGCGGAGACTCGATGGCTCAATAAGGTCATTTTTCCGCCTCTCCATAAATACTTGACTGTTGCCAACTCTTCAAAGTCATTGTGACGTTCAATTAGTTTCACCAACTTCTTGATTCCCCACGCTGTGCCTTTTAACGCGCTGGATAATAGAACATTCAATGCAATATGCTTTTCATCCGCAAAATAATCAGAAATGAGTCGGTAAACTTCACAAATGACTTCGAAGTCCTCATGAATAGCCGAGGATTCTGAAGAATCCGAACCCCGTAACAATCGGAGCGGAATGCCGTATAAGCGACTCGGGTACCGTTTTGCTTCATCATCGTTCAACATCGCCGTTTCTCTGCTGATTTTCCTGGTAAACGTGAACAATTCACAAACCGCGGCAAAAGCCTCAATATCGTTCGCCTTACCTTCATTCGACTTGCCGTCGATGGGTCGAAGGCAGAAGTCCGTCAGCCATTCCCGAGCCTTTGCACTTGTAAGCGGTCGTGTTATGACCGGGTAGATCTCCTGCATGACCTCGATATCGGTAAACGTCTTGTTAAGGCTGAAGGTTAGCATTCGCTTGCCCTCCAGTAGTCTCACTCCATTTTTTCCTAAACAACTCGACGTAATTAAACCCATTTCTATACTTGGGCCTAATAAACATTTTGTGATGATCATGATTTCCTTTTTGAGTGGTAATGTTTATATTGCCTATCCCATTATTCTCTTTCTCGCCGTCAATGTGATTAGGAACGACAGGTCGACCACTTCCAAGCGCGGAAAGAGCAAGTGATCCATAACCGAGCATTGCTATGATTTGATGGACTCTGGGAATAAAGTGACCACCCTCGTTACATTTAAAAAGGAGACTTCTGCGCCCCCCTGAACGCTTATAGCTGTTTAGCAAAAATTCCCCCTTTGTCGGGTAGAATACGCCGTTTTCATACACTACACGATGCTCACCTGTATTTTTGCGAGTCAAAATGATTTTGTTCTCCTTGTACAAGCTCTCGTACAAGTCGGCATTGAAACGATATATTTCACCTGTATTAATCTCAACAAACAGAACATAGTTTTGAAAGATCATACGAACTACTCCTGGAAAAACAACACGTTTCGAGTTGTTGAGCATGATCATATACTGCTGCTTTTTTGACAGACCCCCTTGTAGAGGGATTATGTTGTCAATCGGAACTCTATCCTTCAGATCGGCCACCACTTCATATTCAGCAGTCATTCAAACTCCTCCTCATTTTTCTCTTTATTAAATCTCTTTTAATGATTCAAACTACTAAATTACGCTTCGAAGGTACGAACTAACTCCCTGAAACGGTGAGCATTGATCCCCAGTAGTTTAGCGGCGTCATTGGAATTGTACGCCCCGGATTTATACTCACCATATACCTTCAGAAAGTCGGTTGGATACAGCAACAACTTACGTCCAATCTTCCTAAGACGAATTTCAGCGATGCGTTGTTTTTCTTCAACGAAATCAAAGATGAATGAGAGCGTCTCGAAGCTATCGTCTGTTAAAAATCTCTTGTTTCTGGAATCGAGCAACACCAGTTCTACATTGAGATTCCGGATTGTGCTTAAAAACAAACGTAAATCGGAGACGTTGTCGGCAACCTCACTCAGGGAGCGAAGAACGAGCGTATCCGAGAGAGAAAGAGTGTTCATCATTTCCTTAAGCTCTTTACCCCCCGTTTCACCGATCTCGTTAATCAGATCGATGAACAACTTTTCTGCATGAGAAACAACCTTAAACTCCTCGATATCCTGCTTGCGCCGACATCGAATGTACCCCAATCGTGCCATAACCAATAACCCCTTCCGTGACTTATATCAACACCCTGTACTTCTCCTGCTTACGGAGGTTGAACTTCACATTGCCGATGCAAATGTACCATTCCCTTCCGAACTCAATCCTGCAACGGATAAATGAATTTGAAAAATAAATGCTAAACCCATCTCCGCAATGAAGTGGATATTCGGAGCCGTCGTCTAAGTCAACGACCCAACGATCTAGACCAATGTCATATCTCATTGGATAGCCCATGTAGAATGTACACCTCCTCTCTTAAATCGATGCCCCGAATACACAGATCGCAAGCACGATTCCCATCGCAACGGCAATCGATTTGCTGATCTGCCGAACTACAAGCGGAGCGGATTCATTAGTTGCGATTTCCAGACAAGTGATGCAACCAACAAAGCTGAACAGAATACCGGCAAACAGAAAAAGATACAGCATTACGACCATCTCCTCCATTTTTCTCTTTAGAAAAAACCTTATATTTACTTTTTAACCATATAACCCTAAAAGGTTGTTGACATAATAGCTTCCTTTCAGAGAAACCGCAAGTAGTTTTTTGAAAACAAGGAGATTTATTTTCACAAGGAACCCGACCACAGACCGACCGCCAAAAGCGACCGACAACGTGACAGCCGGAAAGCCGCCTGTCAGACGACGAGAGGGGGAGGGTAAGGGTGAAGCACCAGCCGGGGGGAGAGAACGCCCGTTTGGGCAAACGTAGAAGGCGTGACGAAAGCAGGGATAGCGGGAAGGAAGCCGGAGCAAATTGGGTTTAGTTGGAAAAGGCGTGGGATAATAAAAATCCGAGCGAAGGGAAGCGAACCCCGCTCGAATATCGTCAGGATTCGCTTAGCTCATGATTTTTGAGGATGTGTACGTTTAGGTGAGGTCATGATGCAGTATAACGATACGATTCGACAAAGCTATGCGGACATTTGGGGCATATCAGGCCGAAAGTGTGTTTATACGGTAGACTTGTGACAACATGCTGTCAGTAAGTTCGACTGGAAATAAAGGAAAAGTGTTCTTTAAGACAGGTATTCTGACTGGATCACGATTACTCCCGGTTAAGCGTGGTCATGAAATAATTTCAAGACAGGGAAACCCGAATCATCTGCAATCAACCGATTCGGGCTTCCCTGTACTTTTATGAATCAACTGATAACCCTTATGGTCACTGCGGTCATTGTGGTCAGAGCGGGAACCGTGGTCTCTCAGCCCTCTGTTTAACTTGAATATCGGGTGAAATAATAGCCAGCACTTCATCCGGGATATGGAAATTGACATAGATGAACTCCTTAGCCCTTCGGTCTGTTCCTGAAGAAGAAACAGGTTTGTTCATTAGAAAAATCTTTGTCCAGCCGTCATTGCATAAATCATTGTAAATCTCGCTATCGTAACCGCAGACCATCATGTAGGTGTTCGTACACCTGATTAACTCGCGAAAATTGATGTGGTCATCTACGTCCCACGAGTAGGCATAAGGCTTTTTGTTACGCATTTCATTCGGGTCATAGGGAACGTCGGCAAATACTAAGCATTGTGATGGAGAATAATCCTCCTTCCCTTGCTCGATGCTTCTAATCAGTCTTCGACAATCCCAGCGAACAACATCAACCCCTGACAGGATTGGTGTGAACCGTTCAAGTTCTAGTATGCGGTTGTAAAATTTATCATAACGGCTTCTTTTTGAAAAATCGTCAAACACTTTCATGTCTGCCGCTCTGCTCATTTGTGCTGCAATAAAGGTATTTGCCGCCGCACTGATCCAATCACGATTGAAAATGCCCTTTTCAGCAAGCATATTATCTTGCTCTCGAGCGGCTACTGCTGCCTCGAATACTTCGCGGCTATAATCCGTCCAACTGAGCCTTGTAACTAACTCCTTCGTGAGGTTCTGATTTCCCAATACTTTGAATAAGCAACAAACCGGGTAATCAATCTCACAGTAAACCCGCTGTTCAAACAACCCCCGATCCAGATTCAAAAGACAACGTCCTCCACCACCTGTGGCTTCCACATAGCTTTTCAACCCGTACTGTTTAGCCGCCCATTCAAGAAGCGGAACCAGTATCCATACTAAGCCATACTTACCGCCGAGGTATGAAATGATTGACTGAATGGTTCTCTGCATCGCACTCCAAGGAATTGCCTCAACAAAGGAAGGAGAGGAGAAGGGGTGCCTCTCCTGATTTTTTGGTGAAAGGAACGGATTAGTCATTGTTAACACCTCCGACCACTGCTTCATACACTTTCGGGATTTCAAGAATGTAGAAGCGCTTATGCTTGTAAGCTTGGGGTATCCCCTTGATCTTGTCATTATTTCGATCATCATTCGACTTGGTGAATATCTTTAATAACCCAAATTTCTTCCACGTATACAAAATCTCATTGCGTTCAGGATCTGTTTTGGCATTATACCCAACACGACTTGGTTGATCTGAATCTTCATTCCAAGTAAAGACAGCATCTACTGTATGAGGATGTACAGCTACAAGACCTCTGGGATAATCCGGGGTGTCCAAAACAATCGCTTTGTGAGCCTCTTCAGAATAATTTCCTTCACTGAGCCGGGCAATCTCAGAAAGATCAATAAACAATTCTTCTTCTAATTTTCCGAGATTTTTGTACGCAGCATCTTGATCCAGCGCTCCTCCAAGAAGCGACTCAAATTCTGCCGACGTGATCTGCCTTACATAGTCTGTTAGGGCAAGCTTTTTCGCATAACTAATCATTTCCTCCAATTGTTTCCGTGACAAGTAACCTCCAAATTCACATAACGCACTTAAAATTTCGGGAATCTTTTTCTCGTTCCCCTCATAAAGCTCGTGTAAAACATACGACTGGCTCGATTGAACGAATTTTAAGTACTTAAACTCGACCAAGTACGCGCCTTTCGGATACCTGATGGTTTTTGCCCAATAGACCGTTACTTTCCAACGCTTTCCAAACACGATAGAGCCGGCCGTGAACTCCGCTTTCCATTCAAAAGACTTTTCGATTTCCTCAATAGATGTTAAAATTTTGTCATCGGATTCGCCTTCTTCGCACTTGTCGTAACTAGACTCTTCGAAATTACTCCTGTGTTCGCCCTGCTCAGCATTGCTACTGATGGGCAGTTGCGGGTTGTTTTCGCCTTGTACCGGAGTTCCGTGATCTGCTCCAGTTACCGCGCCCGCATTTTCCGATAATTCGTTCTTCTGTTTTTCTTCTTGTGCCATTTTTATTTCTCCTCTCGCATCTTTTTGACTTTCGAGAGAAGTACAGGACGATCCGAATATTTTTACAAAAGTAAATTAGAAAAAGGCCAAAATTAACCCTTTTTTGCCCTTCTCGAAAAATTTTTTCGCCTTCTCAACTATCCAATACAGCCCCATTTCCAATATCTTGTAAATGGGATTCTGACTCCAGAAGCAGATATCATAAAAAGCAAACGCGGAAACCAGAACATATGCATACCGATTGTCCAAACAACCGCCAATCTAAATCATAAATAAAGCGCCATACAGGATGGCGCATAGTCAAACATAACAGAAACCATATACAAGCACTGAATTGAATCGGGCATTCTTTATCAAAGAGTGTCGGTCAACGAATTGGCAACCGACACTCAAGCATTCTTACCACACCGTTCCGAAGGAATCCAAAACACTCACGTTCGGCGCAATGAAGTTGACGCCTTTTTCGGCAAACTCTCCGGTCGACGAATCGGCCTTCATGTGAGCGTCATTGCAGTTAGCCAGCTTGAAGTCCATCGTGACGAACCCCTGCTTACCAACGCTGAAGAATTGAGATTTGTCGGAGGGTACTTGCAGACCTTCAATCTCGAGCGGCACTTTGTCCGTATACGTCACCAGCGGCAAAGCAAACGTTGTGATGTACTCTCGGACGACGAGCTGCGTGGTGTCCTCCGAATACCAGCCTTGTCCGACCTGAAGATCGTTTGTACCCCGCACCGCATTCCCCAGTGTGGCGACCAACGATTCGCTTAATGCTGCACCGCCATTTTTCTCGAAGTTGGCGAATACGTTATCGTCGCTGAGGATTTTCATGTTGACCAGAGCGGTCTTTAAATCGGCATCAATGTTTTGAACCGACCTGTTTCCATCCACCCCGACGAGCTTACCTCCACGAATTTCGAGCGTATGGACGACCTGGGATGTGGATGCCTCCGTAGCCGACACGTTGGAAGTGACCGCGCCGAATTCCTTGCCGCCGATTTCAGTCTGCCTTCAATCGTAAGAGGTATCGACCATTTTCCGTCGTCGCCCTTCGTACCGTACTGGCTCAGGAACCCCTGATTGATCTCGTCCGGATTATACGTGCCGGATGGATTCCATACTTTATTCAAGGCAGAACTGCTGATATCCAGCGCGAAGTTCCTGATCTTCAAGTCGCCATCGGATTTGCCGCTGACCGTCACTGCGGAATCCTTGTAGATGACCTGTTTACCGTTTGCACCCAGTGAAGCCGCCAACTGTTTCGCGCCAGCTTCTGTCGCGGTCGATACCCCCGTGACCTCGGGGCTTACCTTGACGTTGTCGAACTGTACCATGCTGAAGCTGACCGGCTTGATCTCCCGCAACTTGTCTCCGGCTGCAAACGCCACGCTGGTATTGCCCGAAGTGTCGGAGTAGGCGTACAACACCTCGGGATTAACCTTGAAAGATTTCTCGCTCTGCTTCGTCTGCCAGAACAAGCCATTCTCCGACTGCGATTGGGCGCTGAACGTAGGGAGCGTGCTATCATCCTTCGGCACGTAACGCTTGAACATCACTCTGGTACGGTAATCGGCAGTGCGATACGATGGAGTTGCCGATCCCGACCAGCGATATGGCGTACAGCCAAACAAATCACAGGAATAGCGGGTCTCGCTGTACTGATAATGATCAGCCGGGCTTTTTACACCATACTGGAACAAGGATTGTTTAAGAACGGTCAACCAGTTCGCTTCCTCACCCATGCTTGCGGCAGTAATTCGCCCATCGAACAGGTTGAAGTTGTTGACCCACGACGCCAGCTTGATGTTGGACACCGAACTGTTATCCCGGATCGCCAGCAAATCACCTGCCAAGTTAAAGGAAGCCGATGACGAATATGGCGTTACCGATCTGATCGGTGTATCGTTCACCAGCTTCGCCTTGCTCATGGCCCATTTCACATTGCTCAAGTCAGGATCGATCAGACGGAACATTGTGCTTCCAGAAGGGGAAAGGCCGGGATTGATGAACGTTTGGATCGGCAAGGAAAGCGCAAACCTCGCCGTGTTCACGCCTTCGTCCGCGATATTTCCCCAATATTGCGATAACCGCCATTGCGGAACCTCGAACCCCGATACGACAGGCTCGGGACTATCCTCGACCGCTTTTACGAACAGCGTCAACTTCGCATTGGAATAAACGGGTTTGCCGTTCTCCTTGACATCCTTGTACTTATTCTCAACTGAAGGTAGCGGGTCGCCGTCACCGCCTAGATAGAAATGAAGCTTGTCTGGCGCAGGAGTGTCCCACCCCAAATCGATCTCCCAACTGTTAGACTCGGCGGAAACCGGAATCGAGACTGAACCATCCACACCCGTAGCCCGTTTGGTCATCTCTGACTTGTTAATGTTCTCGTTGTCTTTCTTGTCGACTAACGAGAAGCGGGCTTTGGGATCGGGAACCAGATCATAGGTTTTTCCTTCATGTTCGACCGACATGCTTCCTTGGATGGCCTGTTCCTCTGCGTTCTTCGCAATATCCCACAAATAACGTTTGCTTTCTTCCGTCCAGCCCTTCACCGGCTCGGTAAAGGTAACCCCTGTCGGAGTGCCGTTGCGGTCAACGACTTCGACGTTCAACTCGGCATCAATCGCTGGTTGGTTGTTCATATCTTTCCCACTGCCATATCCCCACGGCTGATACCCCCACCCGCCGAACGGGTTGACCTTGTAATCAGCAGATACCGGAACGCTCTCGCTGGAAGGCTGCAACGTTTTGGCGTAATAGTCCCGTGCATAGGAACGGAACGTGTACGGAATATTCCCGTTTTCCTTGTACGGAGAACGATCCGCATCCGCGGCGGAAGATGCACCCCCGAGAGCGACTGCTTCAGCCTGACGTAATGCGGTCAAACCTTGAACCGTACTGTCATTGGGCCGTGCCGTCTGGCGAACCCACAAGTACCAATCGACGGCATTTTGCATCGGCATAAACGCATATTCCCGATCCAACGGGCTGCGTCCGTCCCGAACGCTGATTCCGACAACCGTTTGCAAGTTGAGGATTACTTTGTTTTGGTTAAAGGCTTCCTTCATCCTCGATGCAAAATCATCGTATTCCCGGCCCGACAATATGCCGCGTTCCTTGATCAAGTCCAGATATCCCTTGAACATCATGCCGGCCGCAATCTGTGCGTCCATCTTATCCTCGTCACTCAAGCCGGAGTTGTTCTGGTCGGCTACGTAATCCGTCAACAATTTGCGGAACGTTTCACCCGCCACTTGCTCCGTCCCAATGCCGGACAAGGAACGATTCGGATTGTCGGGAGCCATCAGATACAAGGCTCTTTCAACGAGCTTCACAAAGACGTTATCGGAACCCATAATCGTTGAGTTCTCATGATTCGCATAAGGCAACGTGCGTTTCAACAATTCTTCTCGGGAACCCCCCGGAGCGCTGTCAGGATACAACGGATTATCGCCGTACAACGTTTTCACCCTGCTGCTGGAGCCGCTGCGTTCAAACGTCACCAACCCCGATCCTTGCTTGGTGAACAGATCATGAGAGGTTTTGTTCGGAGCCATGTAGAACATCATCGACTCGTTGTTGAAGTTGAACCCGTTCTGCATATCCGATTCGGTAGCGTCTGCTGTCAGTACTTGATTATCGTCGATCAGAAATCCGACTTGCAAAACCGCCACCGAATCGGAAGTTTGGAACGATCCGGCTGGCGTCGAAGAATAACTGCCGCCTGTAGCCGGGGGAGTGCCGCCAACGTTTGCTTCGCTCGAAGCTGCCTGAACCCCCGAAGGCGCGACGAATGAAAAAGTCGACGTTACCAAGGCCAGCACCAGAATAATACTCAGGCTGGAACGGGTAAGTGCAGAATTTGTGCGTTTCCTTTTATATAGAAGGAATGCAACTCCGCCAGTGAACACGGATGCACAAAGGACGAACGCCAACCAGAGATAAGGAAGCACGTCTCCCGTTTTCGGACTCGACGCTCCGGCCCCGGTTGCGATACCGGCTCCCAATACCACTTTGGTTACGGGGGAGCCTGCATCGATAGCGGCGGTCATGATTTCGCCCGTATCATTGTCCTTGATCATAAACGACTCGCCTGGCATTACGGCAAATGTTTCCGATTTATGGCCGCGATAGGACTTATCCGCCACCGCCGCGACGTTCATGATCGAGAAGTTGTAGTCTTTGCCGCCTTTACTGATCTCCAGCGTGTGCTTCGGTGTCAGGTCGATATTGATGTTGGCTTTACCCCCTGAAACGACTAAGGTATCGGTACTGGCCTTCGCCGCGGCGTACTTGCCATCGACCGTTACCTTGTACGTGCCATCGGCAATACCTTCGATGGTTTTACTGCTCAGGTTCAGCGGATAAATGCTCGATACCCCATCGGAGGACGTGAGGGTGACATCAACTTCCGACCACGCTTGGCTTAAATCGGCATTACTTTCCGTTGAAACATGGACGCTTATCGAACCCGATTTTGCAGATGCCTGTTCAAAGACGACAGGGAACACGACTGCGCTGCTCGATGAACCGGAAAGGAGAGAAGTCGGCAAACTGATTTCGGCCTTTCCGTTGGCTCCATCTTTGACGGTTCTTCCGGCAGACGAGACGAGGAACTTCCAAGTGAGCTTGTCCTTGTCGATCCAGACCATACCGCTATCATCGGAAGTGTAAGACAATGCGCCTTTGCCTTCCAACAACTTGATCTCGATAGGAACATTTTTGAGCAATGCGCCAGAAGCGTCCTTAAGCAATAAGCCGACCAGCTTCGGTTTGGTCTGCATCATCGCTCCGAACGGGTGAAGCTTGGTTCCCGCCAGATCACGAATGGTTTGGTCTTCTTGATCGCCTTCTGAATAATCGAACGTGCGAACGGTGAAAGGAAAGTGGGTGCCGACCTTCACATTGAAGTCATGCCGGGTCACACCGCCATCCGCTTCGGGGACATCATCGCTGAAAACCAAATGCTCGATTACCCCGTCTGCTTTTCTGAGAACCAGCGCCAGCCGATCTCCGAGACGATATTCCGGATGATTGAAAACGAGCCGGTAGCGGTTCGTTTTGCGGTCGAAGTTCTGGCTGTTGCCTGTGGCCGAACTGATCAGCTTGTTGTCCTGTGCCGACCATAGCTCCAGCGTGAATTCAGGGATATAATCCGATCCCCATCCCGCTGGAGCGTACACATCGACATACAGACCGTCGGTTACGGTGCGGTCGGAGCGGTCAACTGCAACCGGAGCGGACGTTGTGGGCGATGTGGTCTCTGTGGCGGCAGTGGGTAGACCGGATAGCCCGGATAGGGACTCTGAACCCCCGGCTCCACTAGCGGCTACAACTTGCGAATCGACCGAACCGTTACCGGCTGTCGATTCCGCCGCGAATACGGATGTGGCGAACAACGAGAAAAGTAAGACCGTTGCTGCCAGACTGCAAATGATTCTTTGCATTCTGCTTTCCTCCTGTAAACTTTGGTTTGCACCTATGCAACTTGGCTTCGCCGGTGCTTGATAGGAGTACATTCACTTGGAAATCCACTGCCCTCGCGAAAAAATATCTTCGGAAATAACCCCCAAATATCCACAGATTTATCCACACTTTGTTCACAGGCAAAAAGAGCGATACCGCTCAGGTATCGCTCCGATTAGGATCGACTTAAAATAAGTGAAGTATGGCAGAAATGATATCTCCTAGCCCTCCCAGCACGATATACGAAATGCATAAAGCAAGGACAATATAGGCGAATACTCTTCTCTTGAAATAGAGCAGATAGCCGTTCTTATAGCCTTCGTCGTTGCCAAGACTTGTCTCGATTTCCCGGATCACGAATTTCGCATCCGCTGAGACAAACCATATCTTCCCGCCGTTATACACCTTTTCTCGCGCCCAAGGCAACCCGATAAACAAAAGATCGGCAATCGTCGAAAATGTCCAGAACAACGTAAGAACAAAGGTGACTACGCCCAATACCCCTCTGATGATCGGAACGGCAGGATTGATCCAACCAAAGGCTGTGAATAAATCCGCACTCGTTGTTGTCGATACCAACGGAATCAACATTCGTGACATGTCCGAATCTCCATCGGATATCCGGTCAAATAAATATTGTTGCGTCTGTAAACTCAACTTCGAAGCTTTTACCTCCGAGACGAACTCTTCCACAGCGCGGTTTTTGCTGGTTCGGGTGGCTTCCGAAAAAGCCAATCTGTTGAAGGCAATTACCCCTGCATTCGGGTTATAGGTAAACAATTCATGTTCCGTGGATACCGGATGATCCACATTAGGCTCAAGTTGAATACGGGAATAATCTGTTCCTGCCCCCAAATTTCTGAAAATGACCGCCACTTCTTCCTGTTCCGAAACCGGAACTTCGATTTCGCTGATCGCCGTTCCCTGGTCAGCGGCATGGGCTGACGGTGGGGGAAGATAACATAAACAGACTAGCACCAATATCCCGACGATCCTTCTCAGCAATGTCATAGGAAAGCCTCCATTTTCCTCAAATAAAAAGCAATATGCAGAAGTCGCCTTCTGCATCGGAGAATGAACTTATTCAGTTCGAGCCATTTTTCCACAACTAAACGGCTTGGTTAATGTTTAAGAGTGATCTTGGAACCATCAGTTGGTTGAACGTAAATGTAAAAGTCTTTTTCCCACTGATCAAAGTCCGGCAGTCTATGCAGACCAGTCAAGTTGTACCATTTCCCGTTTATCATGATGGCTGACTCCGCATGTCCTTCCGGGCCGTAGATCATCGTGTTATACCCCAAGACATCGAATACAGCGGAATCGACTTGTGAAATGGATTCGCATCCGCGATTCAACTCAATCAGTGCTTGGTACGCCGAAAAGGGAGCCTCGCCAAGATCTTTTGCCTTCTCAACCAATTTGGTGGAAAGAATCCGCGCTTTGATGATCTTGACAATCTCTTCTTTGCTAACGCCGTCTGCAACAAGTCTCCATAACGCTGTTCGGCAAAATATAACCCCTTATTCCGTTCCGAACGATCACTTTTGTCACCCGACCATCTTGCGCCGTTCATGTACTCGGCCAGATACTTCTCCTCTTGCGAGATGTCGATCTTGTCCAGACCGGCAACGGCTTCATCGACGATCTTCATGACCGTATCGTATTGGGACTGATTCAGGCTGCCATAATCATGTCGACCGTAACGAACTGTACGTTTCTCGAAATTGCGGTACTCAAGGAATTTTCCGTCCATGTCGACGATCCTGATTTTTTCGGCGGGTAAGACCGTTCCTGTCGTAACCGGCTCTTGGGCAGTGCCGGTATTTTCAGAACCCCCGACAGCACTTTCGATGTAGACGGTGTACGTCTCGCCATCCCACCTGACCGTTCCGCCTAACGATTCGCTCACGAAACGGAGCGGAACCATCGTGCTGCCGTTTACCTTCTGCGACGGTATGGCCAACTTTACCGTTTTGCCGTTTACGGTGGCTTCGCTCTGGCCGACCGTAAGCTTGATCGTCGTTGCTCCTTTTGTGGCGGTTACGGTTTCGGTTGCGCCGTCCCAACTGACTTTTGCGCCAAGCGTTTCAAATATCCCCCGAAGCGGCACAAGGACGCTGCCATTCACCATGATCGGCGGCTGCGGGTAGTTCTGCACCACATTATCGATCACGACAACGGGATCTTTCTTTTGGACAGACGCGATCATGACCTTGCCTTTCCCGGAAGTGGCAGATGAAGTTCCGTCCAAGCGGCCTTTGATCCGGTTTATTTGCGACAAGATGGTGTTGTTCTGGCCTCGAAGCGCAGACAAGCCGTCGCCGCCTTGGATGGTTACGACGATTTTGGTGTTCATGAGGGCTGTCCGCAAACTTTCTCCCTGAAAAGCAAAGCCTTCGTCCATCTTCTCTTCGATGGCCGACAAGCTATCCATCATCTGTGTGACGGTTTCAATGCTCCAGCCGCTTTCTTTCAGAGCGGCAACCGCCTTGTTCAGATTCGAAACATAGGTATCTTCATCGAAAACATACGTCTCATATCCGCTGGAGACGGATTGCTGCTGCGCGGCGGCGACTGGAGAAGATAAGGAATGGGGAGAAGGAGCCGCAAGTGCAGAACCCCCTCCGAGGACTAGCTGGCCGATTAATGCGGTGGTCATAAGAACCCCGTTTACAACAAGAGCGAACGACCGTTTGGCTGGCTTGCTGCGCGTGTAGACGGAACTCATCTGAACCTTGACATGACTGAGTGTTTGCTTTACCGGCTTTTCGTTCATCAATGTTGACCTCCTTTGCGAATTGGCTTTCCTCGCCACTTGTTGTATTCGCGCTCTGTTTGTAGGTCAGCAAAGATATTTCTTTCTTCGAAACGAGAGCCGGTAATCGTTGGGAGTTATGAAACTTCTTGAAGTAAAAACTTCCCGGAGACAGTTCATATCCATGCGCCCAGTTCCTTTAATTGCTCGACCTTCTGTCGATGCCAATCGATTTCCAAAACATCTGATCGTTCAAAACCGAACTCGGTCTGCGTGTAGTAGAAGAATGGCTGCGAAAATTCTAAGGCTGGTATTTGCTTCATGCCGACCCCCTCACGAATTGTCCGAACCACCTGCACGTCGATAGTGTCGGAAGGGAAACGGACAACATTATTCGACAACTTTTTCGGTTTTATCAACTCGTCGCCTTGGAAATGGAATTCCTTAATCGACGTTAACGTAAGGCGGTCTCCATCCAGCTTCCAACGAAACGTATGAAACGAATCGTACTCCGCCGCGCTAAACCAGAAGTAATAACCGGTTCCGTTCTCCATCAATGCAAGCGCATCGTCTTCCCATGCGATATGATAAAGTGAACCCCCTGTCCAATAACCGACAATATCTGGCATTCGATTAACCTCGCTTTCTTCTTGGGTTATACGAATCCACATCGTGTCGCTGAACAGGCAATTGATTCAAAACAGAATAATCGGTGATCGGGTTGTGTCCGACGCACAATTTACTCAAGTTGACGAAGTGTACCAATGGCGAAATATCTGTAATCTGGTTATGGCGCACATCCAGATAGTCCAAATGCCAACGATCTCTGGCAATTAACGATAAGTCACTCAGCCGATTATATCTGAACGTTAAAGAATAGAGTGGCAGATCCAAAACCGAACTGAAGTCAGAGATTTCATTATGAGACAAGTCCAATTCGGCCAGCCATTTCAACTCTGCAAGGGGAGACATATCTTGAATTCCGCAATGTATCAATCGAACGAACTCAAGCTTATGGCTCCAGAGGAACGGATCACTGGAACGGGCGGCGATTTCCTCCTGTTTAATTGCCAATTCACCGAGCACCCTCAAATCCTGCAACGAAGCGTTCTGAACGAACAAGCATCGCAAGTTAAGCAATTCTCCTAAAAACGACCAGTCTTTATGTCGACTATCGACGACATGCAACTCGGTTAGCTTCGAAAAGTTACTAAGGAAGCTAAGGTCTGTCGTCTCTGCATACAAATAAAGGGCTTTAAGGCGGTTGAAGTGCCGCAAATCCGATTGCCACAGACCATTTTCCGAACTCAGTACGTTGAAGCATAACCCCGGTTTATGGATGTTAAATGCTCCACTTTCCGATTGCCAAGGAACCTGAAGATACTTGTCCGCTGAAGCGAAAATTAGAATACTGTCTAGTCGGGCAACGTCTTTGTGCGAAAGCCTCTCTTTTCCCATGCCCAAAGCTGTCTTAACCGCACTTTCAAAGCCTTTGTCCATAAAATCGATGAACCCCATATGACCACCTCTCCAAGATTAATACTTTCGTAAATTACCGCATTAAAGAAACGGTGTTCTATGTTACCGTAAAAGTGCCGTGATGGGAAGATCTTCTTCGGGTGATTTGAAAATAATTATCTTAAAACAACATGATAAGAGTTATTACAGCGAACCCCTTATGACAGGGCAGATAGAATTTTAAGCATTTATAGAATAGATTTTCACCTAGGAAGCACAACAAAAAGACGAAGGTGCCAATTTTAATCGGTGCCTTCGTCTTTTCACAATTACTGGATGACCCACAAGCAAATATAAACAGTCATGACTGCCCCATCAAACAACACGTTTGGCACGTACAACTTTACCATTCAACATAAACAAAACAAACTCAATTTTTTCACAAAGATCAAAGAGCGTGGTTTTAGGGTTATCGATGGTACGGTTCAGCGTATCATAAATAATGATGATAATTTAAGGGCGTCCTGGATGACGCCCTTTTCATCGCCACGGATACACCCGCATATCGATCGCATCGTTTACTAGCACCGCGGGACTGCTGGCTCCCCCCGTTATATCCGTCAAGAACCAACCCGTTTATGTTACAATAATCACAACACGCCAATGGATGCCTCAGAGGCAGGAAGGTCCGGAGCGAAGACATGCAGCTTACCAAAAAAGCCATCAAGCAGCGGTGCGGCACATACACCTATCAAATTGGCGAAAGATTAAGCCGCGCGAATAAAGTCCGCTTTACCCGATTCGATCCCGAAAACAACGAATATGCGGCTGAAGTAAAAGGGAGCGCGAGCTGCGAGGTGCGCCTCGCTTTTGACCACGACGGAGAAGCGGTCGCCAAGTGCTCGTGCCCTACGCTCGGTTCCTTCGATTCGTTCTGCCAGCATATCGCCGCCGTCTTGATCCGCCTGCACGACATTCAGCAAAACGGCGGCTTGCAGGCACCGCCGGTTATTGCCGCCTCGCAGCCGAAAGAAACCGCAGCCGACCGTACGGATGATACTCGCATCGCCGAACGAATTCTAGGACTTTTCGACGACAAGCCGGTGCGCCCGATTCACAATAAAACGCTCGCGGAAACAAGAACCGCTCTCGAGGCGGAATTCATCCTCAAGCTCTTGGCCTACCCCAACAACACTTTCATCTTCGGCATCGAGCTTAAGGTCGGCCCCAAATCGGTATATGTCGTACGGAACCTCGCATCCTTTTTGGATCAACTGGCCCGGGGAGAAAGTTACCCCGTCACGGCGAGCTTCAGCTACGATCCCGAAACGCACAGCTTTGCAAAAGAGAACGAAGCCGTTCTTCGCGTTTTGATCGACATGGTTCGGGATACCGCCCAGTATCGCGCTGCACAGCGCATGGTTCCCGCAATCGCCTCCGGAACGAGCGGCGACCGCATGCTGCCGATTCCGCCGCAAGCGTGGGCGGCCATGCTCCCTTTACTGATGAAGGCGCCCAGAGTGACGATTATGGATGGCGACAACAAATATGACGGCCTTCAGCTATCCGACGGACCGCTGCCTCTCCGCTTCGAGTTCGAGCAAGAAGAAGGCGCAGATACGTGCCGTCTCCGCGCTCACGGATTGGAGCAAATTGCGGTAATGGAGCCGTACGGCATCGTTTTCACGAACGGCAAGCTGGTCCGGCTTGCGGCGAAACCGTGCAAACGGCTTGCCGAGCTGAAAGCGATCCTCGAGACGTCGGACCGGCGCGATATTCCGGTTCCGCACGAACAAATCGGGACTTTTATGGAGAAGGTCGTTCCCGGCCTGGCCAAGCTGGGCAGCGTCGACATAGCTCCGGCCATCGCCGAACGCGTCACGCAAGCCCCTCTGCAAGCGAAGCTCTATTTGGATCGAGTAAAAGATCGGCTGCTGGCCGCAGTCGAATTTCAATACGGTGACGAAGTCATCAACCCGCTGGAGGATAGCCGGAGCCAGCGCGACGCTCATCGGATACTTGTCCGGGACCATGAGCGGGAGCGGCGCATCATTGACCTGATCGAGCAAAGCCCGTTCACCAAAACGGAAGCGGGCTACTTCATGAACGAAGAGGAAGCGGAATTCGACTTTCTCCATAACGTTGTGCCGCAGCTGGAACCGCTCATGAAAATTTATGCGACTTCGGCCGTAAAAGTCCGCTTGCTTAAAGGACATGCGCTGCCGAAGGCCAGCGTGCATGTCGCCGCGGCCGAACGAATCGATTGGCTGGAATTCCGCCTGAACATGGATTGGATTCCGGAAACCGAAATCCGCCAAATCGTCAAATCGCTGGAGGAAAAGCGGAAGTACTACCGACTGCCGAACGGTTCCCTCCTGCCGCTTGACATCGCCGAGCTGCAGGAGATGGCGCAGCTTTTGGCGGAGCTGGGCCTCACCTACGAGGATGTGACAGGCTCGACAATCAGCGTCCCTCTTTTCCGCGGGCTCCATTTGACCGATCGGGAATACCGCGGCGTGAAGCTCGACAAGCCGGTTCGCCAGCTCCTCGATAACCTGCGCAATCCGGACAATCTCGACTTCCCGATACCCGATCGTCTGGCCGATGTGCTGCGGGATTATCAGAAGCTGGGCTACCAGTGGCTGAAGACGCTCGCTCATTACGGTTTCGGCGGCATTTTGGCGGATGAGATGGGGCTCGGGAAGACGCTGCAGAGCATCGCTTTTATCGCATCCGTCCTGCCCGAAATCCGGCAGCGGCGCACGCCGGCCCTCGTCGTTTCGCCGGGATCGCTGGTGTACAATTGGCTGAGCGAGCTGCGGAAGTTTGCGCCGGACATTCGCGCGGTAATTGCCGACGGCAACCGAACGGAGCGGGCAAGGAAACTGCGAGGACTGGCGGAGCGACGTCGTCATCACTTCGTATCCGCTCTTGCTGCGGGATGCGGACCTGTACGGTCAGCAATCGTTCCACACGCTCTTCCTGGATGAAGCGCAAGCTTTCAAAAACCATGCAACGCAGACAGCCAAGGCGGTCAAATCGATCCGCGCCCCGTTCCGCTTCGCCCTCACCGGAACGCCAGTCGAGAACCGTCTCGAAGAGCTGTGGTCGATTTTCGACGCTGTCTTTCCGTCTTTGTTCCAAAATCGGAAAGCGTTCAACAATTTGACTCAGAGCGAAGTGGCCAAGCGTTCGCGCCCCTTTATGCTGCGCCGGTCGAAGCGAGACGTGCTGCAGGACCTCCCGGACAAAATGGAGTGGCTCAAGCCTTCCGAGCTGCATCCCGACCAGAAAAAACTGTACGCCGCCTATTTGGCCAAGCTGCAGCAGGAAACGTTGAAGCACTTAAGCGTAGACGGCTATCACAAAAGCCGCATCAAAATTTTGGCCGGCCTCACCCGGCTGCGCCAAATTTGCTGCCATCCCGCCCTGTTTGTCGAAGGATACAAAGGAAGCTCCGCCAAGCTGGAGCAGCTGCTCGACATCGTGGAAGAATGCCGGGCCAACGGGAAACGCATGCTCATTTTTTCCCAGTTCACAGAGATGCTGGGCCTCATTGGCAAAGAGCTGCGATATCTAGGAATCCCTTACTTCTACCTGGACGGCTCAACGCCGACCCGCGAACGCGTCGAGCTTTGCAGCAGGTTCAACGACGGCGAAATGGACGTCTTCCTCATCTCCTTGAAGGCGGGGGGAACCGGCCTGAACTTAACCGGAGCGGATACCGTTATCCTTTACGATCTGTGGTGGAACCCTGCGGTAGAGCAGCAGGCCGCCGACCGGGCGCATCGCATCGGCCAGAAAAACGTCGTGCAAGTGATCCGCCTCGTTGCCAAGGGGACGATGGAAGAAAAAATGTACGAGCTGCAACAAACAAAGAAACATTTGATCGAGGAAGTCGTCGGCTCCGATCGGGAAGACGTTGCTTCCCTGACCGAACAGGACATTCGGGAGATTTTGATGATATGAGGTGAAGCGATTTGGGCTTGCACGGGCTTGCGGAACAACCGCCGCGCGTCTTCCGGTGCCGTTTTCGCGAGAAGAAGCCGCAGGGCTGCAAATCAAGAATCGCCGGGTAATCGATGCGCCGATTTCAACACGATCCACTCGATAATGATGAAATTGAGAAGTAACCCCGCCCATATATTGACATTCAGGACTTCTTCAACCATCTTCTCTCTCCCCCCGGGGAGGGAGAACCCGTTTAACGTATAATAGGCCAGCAGCAGCACTGGTACTAACAGTCGTCCGCTTACGGCAACCAGCGTTATGCCGAAACTCCGAATCATCCATTTGCGATGCTCGCCAAAACGCTTCCTTACCGCGGAACGATACCCTTTCCAGGAAGTAAACAGCCACGTAAGCGCCAATGCTAGAAATGAAGTCGCTTTCGCAAAGTTTTCAATATAAAAAATAACCGCTAGAGCAAGCGCCCCGCTTATCATCACGCTGCCCACATATATCCTTCCGAGATAACGGTGGATGCCCGGGGTTTTTATTCGAATACGCTCGATGAATTGAAAGAAGCCTGCAATTAAAGCTACACAAGCCGTAACAATGTGAGCAATCAAAAGGGGAAATTGTATGGCCGTCGAAGTAATCGGCACACGGCTTTTGGCGGGATTCAGCGTGATATAAGGAGCCACAAAAGGAATGACGACTCCTAAAGAGACAATAAGCAGCAACCACCAACTTTTTTTAGGTCTCACTTCTTTCACACTCCCAGACTTTGCAAATTAGTCTAGCCGGCATCCGGCATTGTAAGGAAAAAGACCGTCAGAGCAAGTCACATGCCCTGACGGTCTTTTGCTGTACATGGTTAGCCGTTCCGCTGTTGCGAACCGTCTTGCTTTACTCCTCTACGTACGAGCAGCAGTAATCGGTCACGCTGTACACGACGAGCTGGAAGCGCGCGTGCGCCGGCACCTCGAACGTGCCGCTGCCGTCGATTTCGAGCCAATCGCTGCGGCCCGGGATCAGCACCTTCAGACGGCCGGCTACAATCTCCATAATTTCCTTCGAATCGGTGCCGAAGTCGTATTCCCCCGGCAGCATAATGCCGAGCGTTTTCCTCGTGCCGTCCGCAAAAAGCACCGTGCGGCTCGTCACTTTCCCGTCAAAGTACACGTTCGCTTTCTTCACGACCGAGACTTGATCGAATTGTTCCGCCATGACAGCCTCTCCTCTCCCGTATAGGCCGGCGGATGCCGGTCTATGCCGTTTCCCTTTATTTCAACAAAGCTTTGACGCGGGCCGCAACGTTCTCGACCGTGAAGCCGTACTCCGGCAAAATGCGGCCGGCCGGCGCCGAAGCTCCGAACTTATCGATGCCAAGCACATCGCCGTCCAGACCGACATACTTGTACCAGGACATCGGGTTCGCCATCTCGACGGCCAGACGGGCTCTGACGTTTGGCAGGATAACCGAATCCTTGTACGATTGCGGCTGCTTCTCGAACAGCTCGAGCGACGGCATGCTGACGACGCGGACGTGAATGCCTTCGGCAGCGAGCTGCTTTTGCGCCGCAACGGCGAGCTGCACCTCGGAGCCGGAAGCGAGAATTTGCGCGACCGGCTGGCCGTTCGCCGCGTCGGAGATCACATAGGCGCCTTTGCGAACGCCTTCCTTCGCCAGCTCTGCCGTGCCTTCGAGAATCGGCAAGTTTTGCCGCGTCAGAATGAGCGCATACGGCGTATCCTGATGCTCCATCGCATAGCGCCAAGCTTGCGACGTTTCGTTGGCGTCCGCCGGACGAAGCACCGTCACGCCGGGCATCGTGCGCAACGCCGGCAGCTGCTCGATCGGCTCGTGCGTCGGGCCGTCTTCGCCTACGGCGATGCTGTCGTGCGTGAATACGTAAATGACCGGCTGCTTCATGAGCGCCGCAAGGCGGATCGAAGGCCGCAAGTAATCGGAGAAGACGAAGAACGTGCCGCCGAACACGCGCAGCCCGCCATGCAAGCTCATGCCGTTCAGCGCCGTGCCCATCGCGAATTCGCGCACGCCGAACCAGATGTTGCGGCTCGCGTAATCGTTGCGGCTGAAGTTGCCGAGCCCTTTCATCTCCGTATTGTTGGAGCTGAGCAGGTCGGCGGAGCCGCCGAACAAGTACGGCACTTTTTTGGCGATGGCGTTAATCGCGGCGCCGGAAGCGGCGCGCGTCGCAATCGCTTTATCCGTCGGAGCGTATACGGGAAGCTCGGCGTCCCAGCCTTGCGGCAGCTCGCCGGATGCGGCGACGCGCAGCTGCTTCGCCAGTTCGGGATGCGCCTGCTCGTAACGGGCCACTAGCTCGTTCCAAGCTTTCTCGGCAGCAGCCCCGCGCTCCTTGACTTTCGCATATTCGGCACGCACTTCGTCCGGCACGAGGAAGTCCGGCTCGGTCGGCCAGCCGTACGCTTCTTTGGTCAGCATCGTTTCTTCCTTGCCTAGCGGCGAGCCGTGCGGACCGGCGTGTCCGCCTTTGCCCGCCTTGTTCGGGCTGCCGTAGCCGATGACTGTCTTCACTTCGATGAGCGTCGGGCGGGACTTGTCCGCCTTCGCTTCCGAGAGAGCCGTCGAAATAGCCGTCAGGTCGTTGCCGTTGTCGACGCGCAGCACTTGCCAGCCGTAAGCTTCGAAGCGGTGGCGCACGTCTTCGGAGAACGACATGTCCAGATCGCCGTCGAGCGAAATATCGTTGGAATCGTACAGCATGATCAGTTTGCCGAGACGCAGGTGGCCGGCGAGCGAAGCCGCTTCCGACGCGACGCCTTCCATCATGTCGCCGTCGCCGCACAGTACGTACGTATGATGATCGATAACGTTAAAGCCTTCTTTATTGTAAGTAGCCGCAAGATGCGCCTCGGCCATTGCCATGCCGACTGCCATGCCGACGCCTTGGCCGAGGGGACCGGTCGTCGCATCGACGCCCGCGGTATGGCCGTATTCCGGATGGCCCGGAGTCAGCGAACCCCATTGGCGGAAGTTTTTGATCTCCTCCAGCGGCAAGTCGTATCCGCACAGATGGAGCAGTGCATACAGCAGCATCGAGCCGTGTCCGGCGGACAGGACGAAGCGGTCGCGGTTGATCCAATGCGGATTGGCCGGGTTGTGGGTCATGTGCTGCGTCCAGAGCGAGTACGCCATAGGCGCCGCCCCCATCACGATGCCGGGATGGCCCGAATTCGCCTTGTCGATGGCGTCAATCGCGAGCGTCCGGATCGTATTGATGGCAAGCTGGTCGATCGATTGGTTGGTTATAGCCATGTAATGATATGCTCCTTTCCGATTCCCTTGCGTGTCTGTTTGGCGCATTAACTTACTGAAGTCACTCCAAATATTGTACCATTTGCATCGTAGCTTTGCCACAACCTGCCTTGAAAATGCGAAACATCGTCTCGACCTCGACGGGCAACGAAAAAAAGGCCGTCCTCGCCAGCGTACCGACGCTAGCGGGGACAGCCTTTTGCCATGCTCGTTCGGTTCCCGGCCCACAGCCGAAAGCCCGTTATCAGTTAAATACAACCGTCTTGTTGGCGTGGACGAGAATGCGGTCTTCGACATGCCAGACGACGGCGCGCGCCAGCACGATCCGCTCGATATGGCGCCCGATCCGCTTCAGATCGCCGGCGTTGTCGCGGTGCGAGACACGCTGCACGTCCTGCTCGATAATCGGCCCGCCGTCCAGCTCCTCCGTCACGTAATGCGCCGTCGCCCCGATCAGCTTCACGCCGCGGTTGTACGCTTGCGCATACGGTTTGCCGCCTACGAACGCCGGCAAGAACGAATGGTGGATGTTGATGATCCGATTGCGGTAATGCTCGATAAACCACGGCGACAAAATCTGCATATATCTCGCCAAAATAATGACGTCCGCCTGCGACGCGGCGACCGTCTCGATCTGGCGCCGCTCCGCTTCCGCCTTCGTGTCGGCCGTCACCGGAATGTAATGGTACGGCACGCCGAAAGAGTCCGCGATCGGCTTCATGTCCGGATGATTGCTGACAATGACGGCGATGTCCGCGTCGAGATCGCCCGCCTGCCATTGCCACAGCAGCTCGAGCAGGCAGTGATCCTCCTTCGACACGAAAATCGCGAGCCGCTTTTTGCGGCTGGCCGGGGAAAGCGTCCACGTCATCTCGAACTGTGACGCTACCGCGGCGAAGTCCGCTTTGAGCGACTCCAGACGGTCCGACAACCCTTCCAAATCGAACTCGATGCGAATAAAAACGGTCCCCCGACGGATCCATCGTATATTGATCCGATTGCACGATATTCGCGCCGTGCTCGTACAAAAACCGCGATACGGCTGCGACGATGCCGGGCCGGTCCGGGCACGAAATGAGCATTCGCGCCCGGTTCCGCATCGCCTCCGTCCCGCGGCCGCTGCTGATGCTGCGCTCCATAAGCTGCCTCCCTAGATCTGGTTGTAGCACCCGACCCGCCCGCCTCGTCCGCCTGTCAGGGCAAACTTCAGCCGCAGCGGGCCGTTCCTGCCGTTACTTTTTACTTCGTCAGCGCCAAAAGCGCGTCTTTGCCCGCCAGCCAAGCGGTGAGACGGTGGTTGATCTGCTCCTCGCTGAGCTCCGGGAACAGGCCTTCCGCCTCGATGAGATCGTAGAGCCGCTCCATCGGCTCCCGGCCGTCTTCCTTTTTCGCCTTTGCGTCGGTTTTGAGCAGCTCCCACGTATTCAGGATGAAGTCGCGGTGGTGAATGTCCTGCTTCGCGAAGAAATGCTCCAGCTTCTCCACATGCTCGGCGAACTCGCCCCCGAACCGATCCAGCGCCGTGCCGCCGAGCAGAGCGATTTCCGCTTCGTACATCGGACGCTCCGCGCCTTCGTTTTTGCCGATCCAAGGCGTCTCGAGAATCATCGGCAAATGCTTCAGCTTCTCGTGGTGCACGACGTCGTAGATCGTTTTGAAGCCGATCCAGCCCGAGCCGACCGGCGCATGCCGGTCCTTCGCGGCGCCGCGCGGATTTTTGCTGTCGTTCAAATGGACGACGGCGAGCTTGTCCAGCCCGACGATTTTGTCGAAATGCTCCAGCACTCCGTCGAGATCGTTCACGATATCGTAGCCCGCGTCATGCACGTGGCACGTGTCGAGGCATACGGTGAGCCGGCCGTTCGACTCCACCTTGTCCATAATTTCCGCCAGCTCCTCAAACGAGCGGCCCAGCTCCGAGCCTTTGCCGGCCATCGTCTCCAGAGCGATGTTGACACTCGTGTCCTTCACCCCGCTGAGCACTTCGTTCAATCCTTCGGCAATGCGGCCGATGCCGTATTCCGGATCCTTGTCCGTATACGCGCCCGGGTGGAGGACGATGTTGCGTACGCCGAGGTAATCGGTGCGGCGAATTTCGTCCTGCAGGAAGTCGACGGCGAGGCGGAACGTATCTTTTTTGTACGAACCGAGATTAATAATGTAAGGGGCGTGCACGACGATTTCGTCAATGCCGGCCTCCTTCATTTTCTCGCGGCCCTCATCGATATATTGGTTTTCGATCGGTCTGCGCCTCGTATTTTGCGGCGCTCCGGTATAAATCATAAACGTGCTGGAACCGTACGAGAGTGCTTCCGTAGCAGCGTTAAGCAGCCCCTTATCGGAAAACGAGACGTGCGAGCCGATTTTCGTCATTACATTATCCCCCTTCGTTCATCACCAAATATTATCTTTTTATTTTACCCTTTCCCACTCTACAAGTCTACTAGACGGCATCAAGCCCGGGGATGAAGCGGGCTGATCTTTGCGGCGTGGCCGCCGTCCCTGACGCGCCTTGGCTGCCCGTGCACAAATGCGCTATAATAACCGTGAGGTGACTTTCCCTGTGAGCAATTCCATGTTCATGTGGTTTATCATGTTTTGGGTGTTCGTGCTGCTGTTCTTCATGTCCGTCGGCGGCTACTTCATGTTCCGCAAATTTTTCAAAGTGCTGCCGCGCGCCGACGGCAAATCGAAGCTCGACTGGCAGAACTACTATGTCGAGACGTCCCGGCATCTGTGGACGGACGACGCCAAGGCGTTTCTCGACCAGCTTGTCTCCCCTGTACCGACGGCGTTCCGCGACATCGCCAAACATTCGATAGCGGCCAAAATCGGACAGCTGGCGCTGGAGGAGAAGGCGCCGGAAGTGACGCGCGACCACTGCCTCCGCGGCTACATACTCGCTACGCCGCGCCGCGATTACAAGAGCCTGACGAGCTTTCTGGACAAGAATAACATCGACTACAGCTCCTACAAGCATCTGCTGCAATAGCGCAGTCAGGAAGCGGCTAATGCCGTACCCTGCACCCTTATCGGCAAAAAGGCCGCCCGCTCCGAGCTCCGGCTCGGGAGGGGCAGCCTTTTTTTTTTTTGCTACGCTGGTTGTATAAAGCTGCGCCCGTAGTGGGCTGATTTCGCTGCGGTAAACGGGCACCGTCCCGAAGCAAAGCATGTATCCTCGCATGCGCGCTGCTTGCCGCCCGGTTTACGCCAGCTGCGCCGAGCTGCATTCCCGCTCAACCGACTGCGGCGGCACGGGCAGCCCCGCGGTCCGTTCGGCGTTCGCGCAAATTTGGCAACGGCCGAGCGGTATCGTCGTCCGGTAAAATCCTGTGCGGAATACGAGCTCCGCTTCCGCTCGCGGCTTTACGGCACAGCACTGTATGCAATAGATCGATTCGTGTGCTTTCGTCACGGTACAACACCTCTTCTTTCTAAGAGAATAGCCCTCTATAGAATGAAATTTATGACGAAAAGCGTCTATTTATGCTAGCAGTACGGAAAGAAGACGCCTCATGCTCCGAGTATTGTCAAACTTCGCCAGCTTTATACGGCATAAGGCATGGATTTCCTTTGAATTTCCAATCCCCGCTTTTCCGCCGCAAGGCAAGAAACTTCCGCCCGTTTCGCTAAAACTCGATAGCGACTTTGCGCCCTTCCTTGGCGCTGCGCAAGGCGCCGTGCACCATCGCCAGGCTGCGGATGTTGTCGCGGCAGTCGGTTTCGGCGCGGCGCCCTTCCTGCAGCGCCGCGAACATTTCGTCCAGACAGCCGGCGTGCCCTTCCCGGCCTTCCCAGTCCAGTTCGGCCGTGAAGCGCTCCGTCCGCCGCAAAAACGCCGGCTCCGCATCCGCTATTGCGACCTCGTACGTCGGCGCGCCATGGCCGTCCCACAGCACCGTGCCGCGCGAGCCGACGAGCCGCCACGAGCTTTCCCACGACGTCGGCGCTCCTTCCGCGCACCACGAGCCGCGATAGCTGAACACGGTGCCGTCGGCATACTCGAACAGGCATACGGCGGAAGCGTTGCCATTGTACCACGAGCCGGGCGGATTCCACTCATGCGCCGTGACGGCGATCGGATCTTTGCCTAACATAAAGCGCGCCTGGTCGAACGTATGAATCGCCATATCGAGCAGCAGCGGGCTGTCCATCGCTTCGCGGAAGCCGCCGAAATGCGGACCGAGGAAAAAGTCGGCGCAAGCGAAGCCGATCTCTCCGGCACGGCCCGAGGCGATGACGTCCCGCAAAGCGCGGATGCGCTTGTCGTAACGGCGGTTTTGCATAATGGCGCAAAAACGTCCGCTTCGGTCGGCAGCGGCAACAATATCGCGCGCCTGCTCCATCGTCGCTCCGAGCGGCTTCTCCGCCATCACGTCGCAGCCCGCGGCGAGCGCAGCGGTCACGACGTCGCGGCGGCTGTCCGGCACGGCGACGTCGAACATGAGCGTCGCGCCGGTCGCGCGCAGCGCCTCGCCGACGTCCGTAAACGTCGGGCAGGTCAGCCCGAACTTTTGCGCGAACGCCTCCGCGCTGGCCGGAAACTTATCCGCCAGCCCCACGATTTCCGCATCCTGGCGCGCGAGCGCGTACTCCGCCCACGTCCTTGCCATATTGCCGCAACCGGCGATCACGATCCGATGCCTCTTCATCCCATTTGCCTCCTTTGGCTTGAACAGATCCGTTTTCTACCAGTTTACCAGCCGCAGCGGCAAATCACAAAGCGAGGCGGCGCTCGATTTTCGCCGTTCCGGATGGTACGATATGGTTATGGCCGAAGGATCGGATTGCACGCGTCAGCCCGCGTTTCGAGTTTCGCGAAGCTGGCGCCGGAGGAGGCATAGTTATGGCCGCGACGGCCGTTCTCATATTGCTTGCGGCAGCGGCAGTCGCCTTTGGCGGCTGGTATGCGCTGTTCATTTTGCCGACGCAATGGCTGAAGGTGGAGCGTATCACACGGCCGCTCGGCCTGAACGTGACGATGCTGCAGCTGAGCGATCTGCACGTCGAGCAGCTGCGCATCAAGCCGGAGCGCATCGCCAGGCTCATCCGCGCGGAGAAGCCGGATTACATCATGGTGACGGGCGACTTCACGCAAAAAGAGGCGCAGCTGCCAATGCTGCGCCGTTATCTCGAAGTGCTGCGCGGCAGCGGCGTGCCGGTGTTCGCCGTGCTCGGCAACCACGACTACCAGCTGCGCAAAGTCGGCCGGCTCGTCAAGCTGCTGGAGCAATGCGGCGTACGGCTGCTGCGCAACGAGCACGTGCCGCTGGACCGTTTTGAGCTGATCGGCATCGACGACTATGGCAGCGGCAAAAGCCGCATCGGTCCCGCTTTTGCCGGCGTCTCGGCGGAGCTGCCGCGCATCGTCATTACGCACGACCCGAACGTCGTGCTCCAGCTGGAGGAACGCTACGACTATTTGCTGGCCGGCCATCTGCACGGCAAGCAAGTGAACATCCCGTTCTTTTTCCGGCTGCGGCCGATGGGCAAGCTTCCGGCGATGGGCATTTACAAAGGGCTGCACACGAACCGCTACGGCACTTACTATATTTCCAAAGGGCTCGGCCAGACGAAGTACAACATTCGCCTGTTCGTACGCAGCGAAGCGACGGTGCACCGACTGTGACGGGTTCGCATGGCGTCACTTGGACTGGTCGTGCTTAACCTTCACGGTTACGCTTTTGGTTGTGACGTGTCCGGCGTGGTCCTCCGCCGAATACTCGATCGTATAAACCCGCCCCGGTCCGTCGCCGGTGCGCTCCGCGCGAAGCAGGAAAGTCCTGTCGTCGGGGTCATTATGCGCGTGTTCAAACGTGACTAACCTTGGCAGCCATAAAGGAACGTAGTTCCGTTATGGCACGGATAGAGGGGCATCGGAACAAGCTTAACGGAACGTAGTTCCGTTATCTGTCTGAAGCCAGAGTGATTCTCAGCCAAAACGTGGAAATAACGTACCGACGTTCCGCTATTTTCGGGAAATACCCGGGAAATAGGCCGATAGCGGAACAATTTTCCGCTAACCCCCGAGGCTAACCGGAGTCAAGTTTGTTTATCGGCCACTATGCTAAGCAAACCAGCTCCATTCGAAAACAAAGGCTTGCCCAACACTCCAAAACACTCCATTGATCATTGCGACTGCTCCCGTAATTCCGGAAAAAACTAACACCGCAAGCACAATCCCCTCGCCCCCAAGGGGAGCAATGTTACTATCCCTATTCCCCCCTCACTAGCAAGCTACAATCAATCCCTGCCAAACCGCGCCACCGCAATCATCTCGTAAGGCCTCTCCTCGCCGCATTCGAACAGGCACAGTATCGTGCCGTCCCCGGCGATAGCCAAGTCGGAATAGGCCGCCGGACCTTCGTGCACGACTTGCACGATCGACCAAGTCGCGCCCCCGTCTGCGCTCGCCTTGACCGTCAAGTTTTCCCGCTTCAGGCTGGAAGGGTTGGAGAACAGCAGCCCGCCGCGCCCGTCTTCGAGCACGCTCCTTGGCACACCGGTTCGACGAGCGCCTCGTCCAGCCGGATGCCCGTCCACGAGAGCCCGCCGTCCCGGCTCCAGGCGGCGGCACGCCGGTTGTGGCCGTGGTAGCTGCGCATATTGAGATACACGATGCCGTCCGGTAATTCAGCGAGTGCGCATTCGTTCGTATGCTCGTCGGCTATGCCCCCGATGTGCCACGTCGCTCCGTGATCGTCGCTGTAAATGACGTGCGCCGTATACGGTCCCGACGCTGCGGCATCCGGCTGCAAGGCGGCGTGATTGCACGGCACGATCAAGCGCCCGCTCCGCAGCTGCACCGCGTGGCACGGGCCGGTGGCGTACCAGGTCCACTCCGGACGTTTTACATCAGCAGTAATCTCATTCGGCTCCGACCAAGTGATGCCGTCGTCGTCGCTCTTCATGGCAAGCACTTGCCGCGATCGCACCCCCGCCAAAATGTCTTTCTCGTGCCCGTCCTCCTCGTTGCGGCACAGCAGCAACCAAATCGTTCCCGTATCCCGGTCCTGAACCGGGCACGGGTTGCCGATCGTATTCGCGCCGTCATCGGCGATGATCCGCAGCGGCCCCCACGTTCGCCCGTGGTCCGTGCTTCGCCGCAGCGCGACATCGATGTCGCCGGCGTCGTCCGGCCCGTTTTTTCTGGCTTCGCAAAAGGCGAGCACCGTGCCCTCCCGTGTTACCAGCAACGACGGAATCCGAAACGTATGATAGCCGTGCGTTCCTGCGGCGAATATATTTTGCTTCTCCAGCACTTCTGGCTCTCCTTTCCGTGGCATTGCTCCGTCGCAATCATCAAGCTGAGCAGCGCACCGCTCGTCACCGCGAAGCCTTCTAACGTTGCGATCCGCCAAGCCGGTGGCGGCGCAGCGTTTCGCTTTGCGCATAATAGCTCTCGATCCGCTCGCGCTCTTCCCGCGTGAACTGCTTCAGCGGCTGGCGGACTGTCGGCGTTGCCAGCACTCCTTGCAAGTACAGGATGTATTTCTCGTACGCAATAACGTCGAACTGGACCATATGCGCGATCACTTCGTTCGCCTCCGCCTGCAGCGCTTGCAAAGTCGGCATATGCGGCCGCTCCTCCGCCGAGACCAGCTCGTGCATGCGCACAAACAGGCCAGGCATCATGTTGAACGTACTGCCGATAGCGCCGTCCGCCCCGGCCGAGGCGCCTCCCGCATACACTTCGTCGTGTCCGTTGTAAATGAGAAACTGTTTGCCGCATCGCGTGCGAATTTGCTGCATTTCAAACAGATTGAGCGAAGTGAATTTAACGCCGATGCATTGCGGGGTACGGCTCAACTGCTCGTAAAAATCCATCGTCAGGCTGACGCCCGTCGCTCCGGGAAAATGATACACGATCATCGGCAGCGAGGTTGCCGCCATGATAGCTTCGTAATGCTCGCGGATTTCTTTCATCGTTACTTTGTAATAGAACGGAACGACCGCCGATACGGCATCGGCGCCTTGCCGCTCCGCATGCTTGGCGAGCCGGATCGATTCCTTCGTCCCGATGCAGCCGACGTGCGCCACGATCGTGACTCGGCCTGCGGCGGCGCGGACGACCGTCTCGAGTATTCTTTCGCGTTCGTCGCTTGTCAGGATAAACGCTTCGCCTGTGCTTCCGCCGACGTAAAAACCGCGGATGCCTTGCCCGATCTGATGCTCCACCAACCGCTCAAGCGACGGAAAATCGATCTCCCCGTCCTCGCTCATCGGCGTCAGCAGCGCCGTAAATATGCCGCAGAACGCGTCGCGCGTCTTCACGCTCTTGTTCATTGCCGTCCCATCCTTTCCGTTGCCGCTCTACAATTGAATGGCCAGCGGCGTTGCTCGACTGTATTGTAGCTCGCGGGCAGGCGGCGCGAATTTCATTTTTTTAACCGGCCTCTCATTTCTTTACCGGAGAGGCGCTTGTATAATGAAATTAGAGAACCAGCACCGGTCAGGAGGGGGGGACGGCGCGTCATGTATCCGCAGTACCTTTTCGAATATCCGAATGACGGCTCCGACTTTCCGTTCTATATGAAGAAAAAAAGGTATACGTCCGTCCCCGCCCACCGTCACGATTTCATCGAATTATCGTTCGTGCTCGAAGGAAAAGGAACGGAGCGCATCAACGGCGCCGAACACGAGATGCTGCCCGGGACGGTCGTGCTGCTGCTGCCGTATCAGATTCACGATTACCGGGCCGCCGCCGGCGATTCGCTGCTGATGTACATATGCAATTTCGACATGAAGCTGCTCACTTCCGGGCCGGAGGCGGCCTGGGGGCTGCGCGAGCTGCTGCTCGGCAAGGACAACGCCCGGCCGGCATACGTTCAGCTCGCAGGCGGCACTTTCGAGACAGGGCTGCGGCTCTGGGAGCATATGTATCAAGAATACGAATCGTCGCGAATGTGGAAGCCGATTATGCTGAGAGCTCTGCTGATGGAAGCGCTGTCAATGTTCGTCCGAAGCGGCTCGGGGCGCGGATCCGGGCGGGCCGAAGAGCAGCTGCCTGAAACCTCGAATGCGAAAGATATATGGCCCGTTGTGCAGTATGTATACGACCACTATCTTGATCCGCTGTCGCTGACCGTCTTGTCGGAAACGTTCCGCATCCACCCGTCGCAGCTCAGCAAACAGTTCAGCGAAGAGTTTGGCAACCATTTCGTCGATTTCCTGCACGAGCTGCGCATTCGCCATGCCTGCAGTTTGCTCATGACGTCGGATTTGCCGATTTCGCAGGTCGCTTACGAATCCGGGTTCGCTTCGTACCCTACGTTTTCCCGGGCTTTTCTGCGCATCAAAGGAATGGCGCCAAGCGAGTACCGGGAACGGCGCGGGCGGAGAGGGGCTGCCGAGCACCCGATCAGACAAGGAGGGCTTTAACCGATGGAACCGGAATCGACCCGCACCCGCACCAGCACCGCCGCACCGCTTGGCGAGCCGCGCAAGGCGCTCGCTCTGTACTTCTCGCTCCCGATCTTGTCGTGGGCACTCTATGATTTCGCCAACACGATATTTTCCTCGAACATCGTGACGATCTTCTTTCCTTTCTACCTGCAAAATGTTATCGGCAAAAACGAAGTCATGAACCAGATCGCCAGCACGTTCATCACGTACACCAACTCGGTCTCCAGCTTCTTTCTCGTGCTGCTGTCTCCGCTGTTCGGCACATGGATCGACCGCACCGGCAAGAAAAAAAGCTATCTCGTGGCGTTCACGCTGCTATGCGTCGCCAGCACGCTGCTTATGGGCGCCGCCGCAGGATGGAAGACAGGCGCGGAATGGTTCGGCCTGAATGCGGGCCTCGCTTTGGTGCTGCTCATGTTTATGTTCGCCAAGTTTTTTTACAATTCCGGACTTATTTTCTACGATGCGATGATCGGCGATTTGGCCAAAGGGAAAGAAGTCGGGCTCGTCTCCGGGTTCGGCGTCGCCGTCGGCTACGTCGGCACGTTAATGGGGCTCACCGTTTACCCGCTCGTCGGCGAGCACGGGTTCCACAAAGCGTTCATCCCGAGCGCGCTGCTGTTTCTGCTGTTCTTTATGCCGCTGTGGCTGTTTTATCGCGAACGGCCGCAGGCCACGAGGTCGGCACCGGCCGGCAAGCCGGCTTGGTGGCGCGGCTACGCCGACATTTGGCGCACGTTCAAGGAGGCGCGGCAGTACAAGAACATTTTCCTGTTTATGATTGCTTACTTCCTGTTCAACGATGTGATCGCCACCGCAATCGCCGTCATGTCCGTATATGCCAAGGCAGTCGTCGGCTTTTCCACCGGGCAGTTCATCTTGCTGTATCTCGTCTCCACCGTCTCGAGCATCGCCGGCTCGTTCGCGTTCGGCTACGTGACCCGCTCCGTCGGCGCGAAGCGCACCGTTACGATCGTCGCGGCGCTGCTCATCGCCGCCGTGACGCTGGCGTCGACCGCGGCTAGCCAAGGCATGTTTTGGGCCGCCGGTTCCATGTACGGGATTGCAATGGGAGCGATGTGGGTTGCGTCGCGAACGCTCATCGTCAATTTGTCGCCGCCCGAGAAGCGCGGCCAGTTTTTCGGCTTGTTCGCCTTCTCCGGCAAATTGTCGTCCATCTTCGGTCCGACGCTGTACGGCACGATCACGCTTGTTCTCGCGGAAACCGGCAACCTCGCTTCCCGCATCGCCCTAGGCTCGCTGGTCGTACTTGTCGCCGTCGGATTGCTGTTCCACGCCAAAGTCAAAGTCGAGCACGACCATGCTTAACTGAGAACGAAAAAAATGGAGCGCATTCCGTTATCGGAATGCGCTCCATTTTGCTCAATGCGGTCGGTGGGATTTGAACCCACACGGGCTTGCGCCCGCCACCCCCTCAAGATGGTGTGTCTGCCGTTCCACCACGACCGCGTATAAAATTGGAGTGAGCCATGAAGGACTCGAACCTTCGACACCCTGATTAAAAGTCAGGTGCTCTACCGACTGAGCTAATGGCTCTCGCTGGCCCGTAAAAGTGCCCCGGCGCGATCAAGCGCGTACCCGGAAACTTTGCGAGAGCTGAGCGAATCGATGACCCGTAGGGGATTCGAACCCCTGTTACCTCCGTGAAAGGGAGGTGTCTTAACCCCTTGACCAACGGGCCACGCTGCTGACGTCCTTTTTGGACGGCAAAAGTTATTATAGCGGATTCGCTCCCGGATGGCAATACTAATTTTCGTTATGTTATGCTGAAGCTAACCTGTCCATACACAATAACCTAAAACTGCCAACGGGGTGCCCTGCCATATGCTCATTTACAACACCGCCACGAATCAATTGACGCGAGAACCGGAGCCGCGGCTGCCGGCGGAAGGCGAGGTCGTCTGGATTCGTCTGCACGCGCTGCAGCCGCAAGAGGTCGAACGCGTGCTTGGCGACATGTATCGCTGCCATCCGCTGCTGGTCGAGGATTGCATCAAGCTGAAGCAGCGGCCGAAGCTCGACCACTATACGAACAATGTGTTTCTGACCTTCTACGCGATCGATCCGAAAACGTTCCAAACGGAGGAGCTCGGCATCGTCGTCGGCCCGAACTACATCATTACGGTATGCAAGAAAGAGCCCGATTTCCTTGAAACCGTTACCGGTTATTTCGAAAAAATCGCCGAGCGGATGCACCACACCAGCGATATTTTGCACTATTTGCTCGATTCCTGCGTCGACGATTATTCCGCCCTTATCGACCGGCTCGAAAACCGGATCGAGAAAATGGAACAAAGCATTTACAACAATCCGTATGTCCGCGTCGGCCACACCATTTTTCAGCTCAAGCGGGAGCTTCACCGGCTGCGGCGCGCCGTTTCCGAAGAACGGGCGATTTTGAGCGAAATCACGCAAACGAATTTCCCTTATTTGCGGGCGGAAAATAACGTCTATTTCATCGACATCTACGATCATATTTCCCGCGTCGTCGATTCTCTCGACATGTTCCGGGATTCGCTAACCGGGCTGCTGGAGCTGCAAATGAGCATGAAGGCCGACCGCATGAACGAAATTATGAAGACGCTGACGATCATCTCCACCATTTTCCTTCCGCTTACGTTCATCGTCGGTTTATACGGAATGAACTTCCGCGATATTCCCGAGCTTTCATGGCCTTACGGGTACTTGTACGTCTGGGCGCTGATGATCGCCGTAGCTCTCGGGCTGATCTGGTACTTCAAGAAGAAAAAGTGGATGTAAGTCCGGCCGCCGGCGCTACGCGAGCTTCGCAATATGCAAATCGCTGCGGCAGCTAAGGTCGATGAACGTCCCTTTGCGGCAGACGACCGGATTAACCGGATCGTCGGGATGGACCATCACGACGATGGCCAAGTCTCCGTCCGACAACGTAACTTCGACGCCGATGAGGCTGTCCATCATTTTCCGCAAAAACACCGTCGTCACCTCGGGGGAGAAGCGGCCGAACGAGCCGTCGCGAATTTGTTCGAGCACCTGGTGGAAAGGCACGGCGTCTTTGTATATGCGCCTCGAGGTCATGGCGTGGAACACGTCGGCAACCGCCACGATTTTGCTCAGCTCGTCGATGTCCGGCCCCATCAGGCCGAACGGATAGCCGCTGCCGTCTTCGCGTTCGTGGTGCTGCAGCGCGACGTCGGCGACGCGGCCGGGCCCGAGCGTTTTCAAAATGAGCTCGTACCCGTACACCGTATGCTGCTTCATCAGCTCGTATTCGTCCGGGGTCAAGGCCATCGGCTTGTTCAAAATCGAAAGCGGCACCTTCACTTTCCCGATGTCGTGCAGCGTGGAGGCGAGCGACAGCGCCGTGAGCGTTGCCTCGTCATAACCGAGCCATTTGCCGATGAGCGTCGAGATGACCCCGACGGCGACGTTGTGATGGTAGGTGTAGTCATCCATTTCCTTCAGCTCGGCAAGCACGGAAATAAGCCCGGCCCGGTCCAAAATGCGCCGCAGCTTCGGGATATAACGGATATAAACGTCGTCGATCGGTATTTCCTCCGTCGCCCTTGTCCGCTCGCAAATCGACTTCATGTCCGCCGCCGCGTCGCGCACCCATTGCCGGTATGCGTCTTCCTCCGGGCCAACGTCGTCTTCGGTAAGCAGAATGCGGTGGTCTGCAAGACTTTCCAGCATTTCCTCGGTAAGTCGGGTATCGGCCGCCAGCAGCAAGCTGCCGTATTCGGAATAGATGTTTTTGCTAAGCCTGCGGCCTCTCCATTGCAAAATTAGTTGGTCCTCCAACACCCAGCTCCTCCTAGCAACAGTTATCCCCTTCAAGCCTGCAAATCGGGCGCCGGGGGCCGCGAAGCAAGAAGAAACGGCCAAGGGCCGTCCGTTTCCGGCTGCCCCCCGTTTCTCGCACGGAATCGGCCCAAGTATAGGCCAAGCCTATACTTTCCGATGTAGCGAAAAAAACCATTTACCGACAAGGGTAAATGGCAGTTTCCCTGTTCGGCAACCTGGCAACCATTGACTGACGTCTTTAGGCCCATGGCTTTGCGTCCCTGCTTTTCAACAGGTTTGCTGTATCGCAGCGGTATAATTGGCGATCTTTGTCTTTTATTATCGAGTATTTTACACGATTTGTAAATATAATTATAGAACAGTCAATAAATTTACACAATTTCCCACGATGTGACGGCAAACGCCACAAATCGCTCGGTCCTGTAAGGCAAAATGGCCCCACGACCGGGGAGCGAAGTTTCTTCCGGCCTCGAAACAACAAAAAGCGGCCCCCGCAGGGCCGCTTCATCGCATCGTTCATCAAGTATGTATGGCGGAGAGAGAGGGATTCGAACCCTCGCACCACTTACGCAGTCTAACCCCTTAGCAGAGGGTCCCCTTGAGCCACTTGGGTATCTCTCCATAGAAAATGGCTCCCCGAACAGGACTCGAAACAATGCGCTGAACATTCCTCCGCTGCTCCAATTGCTCTTTCGGCAACTACAGCGAGCTTCTCGCGAAAAACGACTCCGCAGTTGCAATTTCGGACAACTGCGGAACAATTTTGGCAGGAAGCCGGCCTCGTGCAC
>NZ_JXAK01000034.1 GCF_000829455.1 Gordoniibacillus kamchatkensis | reverse complement strand
TGCGAGAAGACCAGCTATCCGGTCTTAGCTACCGTTTCCGGTAGTTATCCCGGTCTTACAGGCAGGTTGCCTACGTGTTACTCACCCGTCCGCCGCTAAGCGAGCCCCGAAGGACTCACTCCGCTCGACTTGCATGTATTAGGCACGCCGCCAGCGTTCGTCCTGAGCCAGGATCAAACTCTCCAATAAAGTTTGAAACACTTGCTCATAAGAAACACTTGCGTGTTGTTTTCCTTACGAAAACCTCTCACTCGTCATTCAGTTTTCAAGGAGCAATCGTCTTGCTTCATGTCGTCCGTCTCAGCGGCGACTTTTATAAGATACCACAGACAGCTAGGCAATTGCAAGCGGAAATGTGCTAGAAATATATGACAGTCCATGAACACGTTTAAACCCGATCAATGTGGTCCTAAACAAACAGAAAAGAGGGGGCTGGCCCCCTCTTGCGCTATTACATGTTTATTCTTGCCCTTCGTCTTCTTGCTCAGAGCCTGGCTCTTCCTCGTTCTTCTCCACGCGGGCAACGGTCGCCACTTCATCGTCGTCGCGAATGTGAATGAGGCGCACGCCTTGGGTGTTGCGTCCCATCGTGGAGATGCCGGCCATACTCGTCCGAATAACGGTACCGGAAGCGGTAATGATCATCAGATCCTCGTCTTCCTTGACGACTTTAAGACCGACGATAGGACCGTTCTTCTCCGTCACATTGAGCGTCTTGATGCCTTTGCCGCCGCGGGATTGAATCCGGTACTCTTCCATCGGGGTGCGTTTGCCGTAGCCTTTGCTCGTAACGATCAATACGCTATCGTCTTTAGAGACGATGTCCATATCGATCACTTCGTCATCGTCATTAATGTCGATGCCTTTGACACCGGTAGCATTGCGGCCCATCGAACGAACGTCCATTTCCGGGAAGCGGATCGACATGCCTTGCTTCGTACACATAATAATCTCTTGCTCGCCGTTAGTCAGCTTCACGCCGATCAATTTGTCCTCGTCGCGAAGGCCCACGGCGATCAGACCGCCGCGGCGAATATTGACATATTCGTCAAGCGGCGTTTTCTTCACGATGCCGGCCTTTGTGGCGAAGAACAAGTATTGATCCGTCGTAAAGCTTTCCACCGGAATGACCGCATTGATTTTCTCGCCTTGCTCGATCTCGATCAAATTGATGATCGGGGTGCCGCGGGCCGTCCGGCTCAAATCCGGAATTTCGTACGCCTTAAGCTTATACACCTTGCCCTTGTCCGTGAAGAAGAGCAAGTAATGGTGCGTATTGGAGACGAATAGATGCTCGACAAAGTCGTCTTCCTTCGTATCCATGCCGACGACGCCTTTTCCCCCGCGCCGCTGGCTGCGGTACGTCGTAACCGGAAGGCGCTTGATGTAGCCCGTATGCGTTATCGTTATGATGACGTCTTCCTGAGGAATGAGATCCTCATCCTCAATCGCGTCTTCGCCGATGACGATTTCCGTACGGCGCGCATCGTTAAATTTTTCTTTAATTTCGTTCAGCTCTTCGCTGATGATAGCGAGAATTTTTAGCTCGTCGGCCAAAATCGCGCGCAGCTCGGCAATGCGAGCCATCAGCTCCTGGTATTCGTTCTCGATCTTCTCGCGTTCCAGGCCTACAAGGCGCTGCAGACGCATGTCGAGAATCGCCTGAGCTTGGTCCTCGCTGAGCCCGAAGCGGCTCATGAGGCCTTCTTTTGCCTCTTCGGTCGTGGCCGAATTGCGGATCAGCGTAATTACTTCGTCCAGATGGTCGAGAGCGATGCGCAAGCCTTCGAGAATGTGCGCGCGCGCTTCCGCTTTGCGCAGTTCGAATTCGGTACGGCGGCGAATGACAACTTGCTGGTGCTGCAAATAATGATACAGCATGTCGCGCAAGTTGAGCACCTTTGGCTCGCCGTTCACGAGAGCCAGCATAATAATGCCGAAATTCGACTGCATCGCCGTATGCTTATACAAATTATTGAGAACGACGTTCGGATTCACGTCACGGCGCAGCTCGATCACGATGCGCATCCCGTTGCGGTCCGATTCGTCGCGCAGGTCGGTGATGCCGTCGATCTTTTTCTCGCGCACGAGCTCGGCGATTTTTTCAATCAATCGGGCTTTGATGACTTGATACGGGAGCTCGTTCACAATGATTCTGGCTTTGTTGCCCGTTTCCTCGATCGTAGCCCGGGCCCGCATCGTTACCGAGCCGCGGCCCGTCGCGTACGCCTGTTTAATGCCTTCGCGGCCGAGTAGAAAGCCTCCCGTCGGGAAATCGGGGCCTTTAATCGCCTGCATAAGCTCCAATGGCGTAATATCAGGGTTCTGAATCAGAAGCTGGATCCCGTCGATTACTTCGCCGAGATTGTGAGGCGGTATATTGGTAGCCATGCCGACCGCAATGCCGGAAACTCCGTTGACGAGCAAGTTCGGGAACCGCGACGGCAACACCGCCGGTTCCTGCTCTTCGCCATCGTAGTTAGGGACAAAATCGATCGTCTCTTTGTTAATGTCGCGCAGCAGCTCCATCGCAATTTTGGAGAGCCGGGCTTCGGTATATCGCATCGCCGCCGCGGAATCGCCGTCAATCGAGCCGAAGTTGCCGTGGCCGTCGACCAGCATATAACGGAGCGAGAAATCTTGCGCCATCCGCACCATCGTTTCGTACACAGCCGAGTCGCCGTGAGGATGGTACTTGCCGATCACTTCGCCGACGATTCTGGCGGACTTCTTATAAGGCTTATCAGGCGCCATGCCGAGCTCGGACATCGCAAACAAAATACGGCGGTGCACCGGCTTCAGCCCGTCCCGGACATCGGGAAGCGCGCGGGCAACGATAATGCTCATCGCATAGTCCAAGAAAGACGTACGCATCTCTGAGCCGATATCGATTTCTTTCACCTGGGAACGCAGTTCGTCAGACATCGGTCAAGCCTCCAGTGTATGTCTACATAAGATCTATTATATTACTTTCATGAAAAGCGCACAATTTATACCTAAGCCCTCATGCAGCCGCGTCCTTACTTGGACGGCGTTTCACTGATGGCATAAGATTCTTTGAGCTTGTTATACGTAAGCCTGATCCCGAGAATGCGCTGCAGATCGTCATGGCGAATGTAGTTGCGCTTATCTTTCAAAACGGCAGGTTGGGATAAATAATAGCTGTCTGGGCCTTTCAACACCGTTCGGCGATCTTTCAATATGACATACTTTTCGTTCTGGTACTCGATCTCTATCTCGCCGTTTTTCAAGAGGCTCGCCGTTCCGCCCAAATGCCGCATCGCTGTGGCGATCGGAATTAGCTCTTCGGGCGGCAAGTTTTCAGCAATTTTGCGGAGGATCAAGTTATTCATAGACACCGCTCGCACGTACGGACTCCCGGCATTCAGCCGGGGAATTTCCATCGGCTGCGTGCTGCGGGTCACCATGTCGCTGCGGGTCGTGAACGCGTACCGGATGCCGGCGTCCTGCAAAATTTGAACGCTGAAGCCGTCGTAATAGCCGAACGGATACGCATAGACGTCCCCCGCATCCGAGCCCAGTTCTCTCAGCCTGCGGACGCAAGTTCTCGTATCTTCCAAGATGCGCATCCTTAGCTGCTCATCCGTCTCCGACTTTCCGCCGGAGTCGAGGCGGCTGGTCAGCAGAGGGGCCCCGCCGGCCGTCTTCGCATGCAGCGCGTCGGAATGGCAGCCGAATTCCATCCCTCGCTTCGCAGCCAGCATGCTGCCGATTTGGTCCCGGGACAAGGACGGAACTTTCGACTGAAGCGGCGCATCCAAATCTTTTGTAATGACGAAATTGACAGCCGGAATCCCCAGGCTGCGCAAAATCGGGTACGCCTTCGTGTAGAAGCTTTCGTACCCGTCGTCGAACGTAACGAGAACGGCATTGGGCGGCACCTTGCCCCCGCCAAAATAATTCTCGAACTGCTTCAGCGTAATGAACCGGTATCCCCGGCTTTTCAAATCCGCCAGCTGGCTCTCGAACAGCTCGCTCGAAATCGTGACGCCTCCTTGCACCTGATCGTCGATATGATGATAAGTAATGACCGCGATCTGGTCTTCGTACCAAATGTCGTTTGCGGAGGAGGTAGGAAGGGTAAACGAAAGCGCGGCACAAATGAGTGCTATTCCTATCCAGCGCCATAACGTTCTCAAGTTGGCACAGCTCCTTTGAATCCATAACGTTGGATGGAGGCAAAAGAGGCAATAACCTTTCCCGCAATGAGAGATTATTGCCTCCGATCATTAGCTTGACTGTTTAAATATCGAGATTTTTTACATATTTGGCATGCTCTTGAATGAAATCGCGGCGCGGCTCGACGGCGTCGCCCATGAGCGTGTCGAACACGATGTCCGCTTGAATCGCGTCCTGGATGCTCACCTGGAGCAGCGTCCGGCTGGCCGGGTCCATCGTCGTTTCCCACAGCTGCTCCGGATTCATCTCGCCAAGACCTTTGTAGCGCTGTACGTTGACTTTGGCGCCTTCGCCGAATTCCTGCATGATTTCTTCCCGCTGCCGGTCGTTGTAGGCGTAACGGATGACTTTGTTGCGCTCGAGCTTATAAAGCGGCGGCTGAGCGATATAGACATATCCGGCCTCGATCAGCTTGCGCATGTACCGGTAGAAGAACGTCAGCAGCAGCGTGCGGATATGCGCGCCGTCGACGTCGGCGTCGGTCATGATGATGATTTTGTGGTAACGGGCTTTGGCGATGTCGAAGTCGTCGCCGATGCCGGTGCCGAGAGCGGTAATGATGGCGCGAATCTCCGCGTTCGACAAAATTCTGTCGAGACGCGCTTTTTCAACGTTGAGAATTTTCCCCCGCAACGGCAATATCGCCTGAAAATGGCGATCTCGCCCTTGCTTAGCCGATCCGCCAGCGGAGTCCCCTTCGACGATGTACACTTCGCTGATCGCCGCGTCTCGAGACGAGCAATCCGCCAGCTTGCCCGGCAGGGAGCTGACTTCAAGCGCGCTTTTGCGCCGTGTCAGCTCGCGCGCTTTGCGTGCCGCTTCGCGGGCGCGGGCGGCGGAAATCGACTTCTCCACGATTTTTTTGGCCACCGACGGGTTCTCATCGAGAAACTCGAGAAACTTGTCGGCGAAAAACGATTCGACGATGCCGCGCACTTCGCTGTTGCCGAGCTTCGTCTTCGTCTGGCCTTCGAACTGCGGCTCCGGAATTTTGACCGAGATGATTGCCGTGAGCCCTTCGCGAACGTCGTCGCCGGTCAGGTTGGCGTCGCTCTCCTTGATCGCGTTCGACTTCCGCGCGTAATCGTTTAAAATCCGGGTAAGCGCGCTTTTGAAGCCGGATTCGTGCGTCCCGCCTTCGTGCGTATTGATATTATTCGCGAACGAGAAAATGTTCTCGTTGTAGCTGTCGTTGTACTGTAAGGCCACTTCGACCTGGATATGGTCTTTAGAGCCCTCCACATAAATCGGGGTATGGAGCGGCTCCCGGTTGCGGTTCAAATATTCGACGAACGATACGATGCCGCCTTCGTAGTGGAACGTATTCGCCGTATCGGTGCGCTCGTCGATCAGGTTGATTTCAATGCCTTTGTTGAGGAACGCCAGCTCGCGAATGCGCGACTGCAGCGTATCGTAATCGAACTCTGTCGTTTCCGTGAAAATTTCCGGGTCAGGATAGAAGGTGGTCGTCGTGCCGGTCTCGTTCGTCGTGCCAATCACCTTCACGTCGTATTGCGGCGCGCCTCTGCGGTATTCCTGCTGGTAAATCTCGCCGTCCCGCTTGACGGTCACGACAACTTTCTCCGACAGAGCGTTCACAACGGACACGCCGACGCCGTGCAGGCCGCCGGACACTTTGTAGCCTTCGCCGCCGAATTTGCCGCCGGCGTGAAGCACCGTGAGCACGACCTCCAGCGTCGAGCGCTTCAGCTTGGGATGCTCGCCGACCGGAATGCCCCGGCCGTTGTCAATGACGGTGATGCTGTTATCTTTATGAACGATGACGTCAATCTTCGTACAGTAGCCGGCCAGAGCCTCGTCGATCGAGTTGTCGACGACTTCCCATACAAGGTGATGCAAACCGCGGACACCGGTCGATCCGATGTACATACCCGGACGTTTGCGAACCGCCTCCAGCCCTTCCAGCACCTGAATCTGACTTTCATCGTACGTATTCTGGTTCGCTAGCGACATGCAACCTTCACCTGCTTTTCATAGTGGTCCGCAATAAGAACGGTTGGAAGCTGATGATTATACAAGTAAATGATGAGCGCGTTTTTTCAAGGTTGAAGAGGAAATGGGGGAGTAATAGACCGTCGTTTTGGTCACGACCAGCGATTTGCACTCTTCCTCGCCGATAATTTCGATGTGCCGCTCTTTCGCCGCATGGCTAAGAAACTGCTTCGATATTTTCGAAGATTTCTCGATCGATACGTCGAAAATGGCCACGAGCTCCGAGGCCCGAATGATTTTCTCGCCGCCAAGATGAATGAACACCGAGCGATCAGTCCTTTCCCGTTACGTGACCTTGCCGCACTTGGAAGACGGATGCGCCTTCGAGGCGGTCAAGATGAACGCTTTCAATCCCTGTTGTCGTAATGAACGTCTGCACCTTGCTTTGGAACGTCTGGATAAGCTGCGTTTGCCGATGCTCGTCGAGCTCGGAGAGCACATCGTCTAGAAGCAGCAGCGGATATTCGCCCACTTCCTCGCGGATGAGCTCGATTTCCGCCAGCTTCAAGGAGAGGGCCGTCGTCCGCTGTTGGCCCTGGGAACCGTACACGTGGGCTTCCTTGCCGTTAATATAAAATAAAAGATCGTCACGATGAGGGCCGACAAGCGTCATGCCGCGGCGCAGCTCCTGATCTTTCACCTGTGATAACTTTATCATAAATTGGTCGAATAAAACAGCTTCTTCTGGTTCATCCGACAGCGGGAGCGAGGGGGCGTAATCGATGCGGAGCGTTTCCCCGCCCGCTGTGATCCCGGCGTGGATGTGCTCCGCCCACGTCTGCAGCTTTTTTATAAAGCTTTGACGTTTTTTCATAATTTTAACACCGTGCTGCGCCAGTTGTTCGTTCCAGACGCCAAGCATGTCGAGATCGACGCCGCCTCGGCCGGGAATTTGCTTCAGCAAGTTATTGCGCTGCTGCAAAATTTTTTGGTATTGCGACAGCTCGTACAAATAGCCCGGATGCACCTGGCCGATCTCCATGTCGAGAAAGCGGCGGCGGACGCCGGGATTGCCTTTGACGATCTCCAGATCTTCCGGCGCGAACATGACGACGTTCATGGTGCCGATGAAATTGCTCAGCTTTTTCTGCTCGAGTCCGTTAATTTTCGCCTTTTTCCCTTTGGCCGACAGGGAGAGGTCCAGCGTGCATGTGCCGTAACGGCGCTCCAACTCGGCATGCAGCACCGTTTCACCGCCGTTCCAGTCGAGCAGCTCTTTATCCTGATGCGTCCGGTGCGACTTGGTCAAAGCCAGCACGAAAATCGCCTCCAGCAAGTTGGTCTTGCCTTGGGCGTTAGGACCTACGAAGATGTTGACATTATGGTCGATGGCGATATCCACATGTGCATAATTCCTGTAATGCTGCAAAGCAAGCCTCTTCAAAAACATGCTACGAGCCCTTGATCTGGAATTCGCCGCAGCCGGCCACGACGATCCGGTCGCCAGGCACCAGCTTCCGTCCGCGCCGCTTCTCCGCTTCGCCGTTCACCCGAATGTCCGTCTCTTGCAAAAACATTTTCGCTTGACCACCGGTGGAAATGCAATCGGCCAGCTTCAAAAACTGACCGAGCGTAATGTATTCGTCTTTGATCGCAATCGATTTCATTGTGCTTGTCCGCTCCTTAGCCTGTCGTCCGGTATGGCAATATGAGCTGCAGCAAATTGGCGTTCTCTTCCGGCTTCATGATGATCGGCTGCATGGCGCCGGTAAATCCGATGTGGATGAAGTCGCTGTCCATCACCTTGAGCGCGTCGAGCATATATTTCGAGTTGAACGATATTTTGAGCAGCTCGCCTTTGAGCTTGTGCAATTTCAGCTGCTCCGTCAGCTTGCCGAGTTCGGACGAGCTGGACGAGATCTCGATCGATTCGTCCTCGTTCATCGTCATGCGCACAATATTCGTCTTGTCTTCGCGCGAAAGCAAATAGGCGCGGTCGATCGAATCGGCGAGCTCCTTCGTGTTGACGACGAGCTCCGATTGATACGACTGCGGAATAAGCTTGGACGTGTCCGGATAAGTGCCGTCGAGAATGCGCGTATAGAACAAGATGGCGTGCATTTTGAACAGCACCTGATTGTCGGCGATGACGATATCTATCAACGTGTTCTGTTCGGGGAGAATTTTGTTCAGTTCGTTGAGCGTTCTGCCGGAAATGACGATATTGTGGAACTTCATTTCCGGATCGACGTCGATGGAAACTTCGCGGGTGGCGAGCCGATGCCGGTCGCAGGCGACGAATTTCAGCTTGCCGCCTTCGATTGTCCATTGCACGCCGGTCAGTATCGGCGTCGTCTCGTTCGTCGAGACGGCGAACGACGTTTGGCGGATCATCGTTTTCAGCAAGTCGCTCGGAAGGCGGATAATTTTATCTTCCTCAATCTGGGGAAGGAGAGGGTACTCTTCCGGATCGAGGCCCATAATTTGAATTTCCGACGACCCCGCTTTGATGATCGTCTGAAACTGCTCGCCGACTTCGATTTGAATGCGGTCCGACGGCAGCTTGCGGATAATTTCCGCGAAAAATTTGGCAGGCAAGACAACGCTGCCTTTCGCATATAATTCCACAACGACGGTTTCGCCGCTTTCGATCGGGATGAAGCTTTGAATCGAAATATCGGTATCGCTGGCGGTCAGCGTCAGGCCTGCAGCGCTCGCCTCGATCTTGATTCCTGTCAAAATCGGTATCGTCGTGCGGCTGGAAATCGCTTTGGAGACGTGGCCGATCGCCTCGTTCAAATGCTCTTTCAGAACGGTCAGTTTCAACGAATGTCACTCCTGTGGTTCTAAAATGGGAATCGCGCGCATATTTATATAATACTATGTTTTAAATATAAATAGGAATAGCAGTAGGGCCTGCGGATATGTGGATATGTGGATCAAACAGGCAAAACAGAAGCCTATCCACATGTGCATAGTTTGTGCATAGGCCTTGTAGTTGTTCAGCTCAAATTTTTGATTTTCTCGGTGATCGCATGAACGATTTTGTACAAGTCCTGGTCGGTCTTGAGCGATGAAGAAATTTTCTCGTGCGCATGGATAACCGTCGTATGGTCCCGGCCGCCGAACGCTTCGCCGATCTTCGGCAGGGAGAAGTCCGTCAGCTCGCGCGACAAATACATGGCGACCTGCCGGGGGAAAGCGACGGCCTTGGTCCGTTTGCGCGCTTTGAAGTCTTCGAGCCGCAAGCCGTAAAAGTCGGCCACTTTGTTCTGAATGTCCTGGATCGTAATTTGGCGCGGCCGGCTGGAAGGAATAATGTCTTTGAGCGCTTCCGCGGCCAAATGGACCGAGATGTCCTGATTGATTAACGAAGAGTAGGCGACGACGCGAATAAGGGCGCCCTCCAGCTCGCGAATGTTCGTATCGATCTGGTTGGCTATGTAGGCCATCGCTTCGTTCGGTATGTCGAGATTTTCCGCCTTCGCTTTTTGCGCAAAATGGCGATCCGCGTCTCCAGATCGGGCGGCTGAATGTCCGTAATGAGCCCCCATTCGAAGCGGGAACGAAGCCTGTCTTCGAGCGTCGGTATTTCCTTCGGCGGACGGTCGCTGGAAATGATGATTTGCTTGCCTTCCTCGTGCAGCGCGTTGAACGTATGGAAAAATTCTTCCTGCGTCCCGTCTTTGCCGGCCAGAAACTGAATGTCATCGATGAGCAGCACGTCGATGTTGCGGTATTTGTTGCGGAAGCTTTCGCCCCGGTTGTCGCGGATGGCGTTGATGAACTCGTTCGTGAACTTCTCCGAGGATATGTACAGCACGCGCGCGCCCGGATTGTGCTCCATGACGTAGTGGCCGATGGCGTGCATGAGATGCGTTTTGCCAAGTCCGACGCCGCCGTACAGGAAAAGCGGATTGTACGATTTGGCAGGGGCTTCGGCAACCGCGAGCGAGGCGGCATGGGCAAACCGGTTGCCGGCGCCGATAACGAACGTCTCGAACGTATATTTGGCGTTCAAATTGCTGGACGTATCTTCCAGGAATCCGGCTGCAGCACGGGCGGTCGGCTGCGGCGCGGGCGGACCCGGCGGCGTCTTCGGCTCGTCCGTCTCGAGCGTCAGCTTGATGTCTAGGCTGCGTCCTGTCGTCTCCTGGACGGTCGTTTGAATCATGCGCGCATAGCGGCTTTCGAGCCATTCCATGGCGAATTTGTTGGGAACGTAAATAATAAGGCTGGAATCGGTCACGACGGACCGTTTTATCGGTTTGAACCAGGTTTCAAAACTCGGCTTGCTCAGCTTCGTTGAAATGACGTCCAATACTTGCTGCCATAACTCCTGGGATTGGCTCTCCACAGCGGTCACTCCTTACTTCACTAATTCACAGTGTGGCACAAGCCGGGCCGATCGTGGGAATTGTCGAATTACAAAACGAATTGTCAAATGGTATCCACACAGTTCAGGGTATTCAGGTGAGAGTTATACCATATGAGGGATTTTGTTCACAATGTTATCCACAGATTGTTGATAAATCGGAGGTGATTCGGAGCATATCCACAAATGAAACAACCCTATGATAGCAGATGAAAGCCTTACAATCAACGCATTGTTTGAATTTATCCACACGTTCAATACCTTGTGCATAGAAGTTATCCACGACACAAGATATTGTTAATAAATTGTGGTTATTCGACATTTTTCATGAAAATCTCTGTGGATGTATGCACACCCCGTTGTCGATTGTTTTTCAAAGTTGACTTTTGCTTTAGCAAATGCTTTAATATATGGGTATGAAAATGAGCTTCACAGCTTTTTTGCTGCAAACTGGCTGTCCGCGGGCAGCTTCTTTATAAGGAGGTGCGATCAATGAAACCGACTTTCAATCCGAATACTCGCAAGCGTAAAAAAGTGCATGGCTTCCGGAAAAGAATGAGCACAAAGAATGGCCGCAAAGTTTTGGCCGCTCGTCGCCAGAAAGGCCGCAAAGTCCTTAGCGCGTAACGCTCTAGACCACTTAGAGAAGTGGTCTTTTTTTTGTTTGAAGCGGCCTTTTTTGGTGTATGCTAGAACATATTGAGAAAGGCTCGGGCGTATGGAGAAACAGTATCGGCTTGCGAGACGGGAAGATTTCAATAAAATATATCGATACGGGAAGTCGGCGGCGAACCACCAATTCGTGCTCTATTATTATCCGCAGACGGAGCTCGGCCATTTTCGTCTCGGCATATCGGCGAGCAAGAAGATCGGCAACGCCGTCGTGCGCAATTCCGTGCGCAGGCGGCTGAAGGAAATCGTCCGCATGAACGCGGACCGTTTTCCGGGCAATTTCGATTACATTGTAATCGTGCGGAAGCCGGCTGCCGATATGGAATATGCGGAGCTGGAGAAGAGCTTGCTGCACGTATTCCGGAAGGCCGGTCTGCTCGGCAAAAAATAGCTGGCGCGCATTTCCTTGTTGGCCCGGAATGTGGTATAGTTTTAAATGGAAATAGGCATGTCTAGAAGACCGTTTCGCGCTTTGAAACGATAGGAGGACTACATTTGAATCGTCGCTTGTTGAAGTATGCCCCGTTGGCGCTTGTACCGCTGCTTTTATCCGCTTGTACCTCAAGTGCGAAACCGGCGCCTATCGATCTGAATACGGCAGGTTTTTTCACAAAATATTTTGTGTATCCGCTCTCGTACACGCTCGATTGGTTCGCTGAGCATTTGTGGGGTCAATACGGACTTTCGATTTTGATCGTGACGCTCATTATCCGGTTCTTGATTTTGCCGCTGACGCTGAAGCAGTACCGCAGCTCGAAGCGGATGCAGGAGCTTCAGCCGGAGCTGAAAAAAATAAAAGAGAAGTTCAAGGACGACGCCAAGAAGCAGCAGGAAGAGACGATGAAGCTGTTCCAGCAAAACAACGTCAATCCGCTCGCCGGCTGCTTGCCGCTCATTGTGCAAATGCCGGTGCTGATCGCTTTGTACCAGGCTATTATGCGTAACGACCAGATTCGCGAGCACACTTTCTTATGGATGAATCTCGGCGCTCCGGACAAGTTTTATATTCTTCCGCTGCTAGCCGCGGGTACGACGTTCCTGCAGCAGAAGGTCATGTCTTCGCAGATGAGCAACCCGCAGATGCAGAGCCTGCTGTTCATTTTCCCTGTCATGATTTTCGTCATGTCGATGAACTTCGCCTCGGCGCTGCCGCTATACTGGATCTACAGTAACCTGTTTACTGTCGTGCAATCGTATTTTATGTACGGGGGCGGGAAGAAGAAGCCCGAGCTGAAGGGGAGCGGATCCAAATGAACAAGGTCGTCGTAACCGGAAAATCCATACAAGACGCGGTGAAAGCTGGGCTTCAGCAGCTCGGCGCGACTGAGGACCGGGTGCGAATGACCGTCATTGAACAGCCGGTAAAAGGACTGTTCGGTTTATTTGGAGCGAAAGACGCCAAGGTGGAGCTGGAGCTAATACCGGATCCGCTGGAGGAAGCGGCTTCTTTCTTGAGAAGCATGTTGGATACGATGAACGTGCCGGCAAGTCTCGACATTGTGCGCAATAAAGAAGGCGCCGATTTTCAACTAAGCGGTCCTGAGCTCGGCATCGTAATCGGCAAACGGGGACAGACGCTCGATGCGATTCAATACTTGACGAACATTGTCGCCAATCGGTATTCGGATTCGCATGTGAAGATTGTTATCGATGCCGAACAATTCCGCGACCGCCGCAGGAAAACGCTCGAAGAGCTCGCTTATCGGCTTGCTTCCCGCGTCGTGAAGACGCGTAAAGAAGTGATTCTCGAGCCGATGACGGCGTCGGAGCGCAAAATCATTCACTCCGAGCTGCAAAATCATCCGAGGGTGAAAACGTACAGCAAAGGCGACGAGCCGAACCGGCGCGTTGTAATTACGTTGAAATGACCAGGCTGCCCGAGTAAGGCGGAGCGGAGGATGGGAATGTGGGCCCAGGGAGTTGCAAGTTTTGCGTAGCAAAACTCGCTTCGTAATCATCGGCCTTTTTACACTTGCTCCCGCTTTAGATTTGGAATTCATTTGAACACGAGTTCAATGAAACCGGTGACCCACATTCTTGGGTCCGTAGCGCAGCCATGCTTTCTCAGGCAGGCTGAATAATCGATCTTCTGCAATGATCCGCAGGCAAGCGCCGGATTCATTGCTTTTTCTTTACTGAATCAGAAAGTAATAAACTTCCTTGTGTCGCTCCATGATTTTGCATGAAAAGCTACCTCGTACGCAGGGGCATTTTAACGTGAATAGAGCATCGAATAAAAGCGGTTCTTACCGTTATTAGCAGCAAAATGGACAGACTAGACAGGAGGTGAAGCCAGTTGATGAACGATACAATTGCTGCGATTTCGACGCCGCTTGGCGAGGGCGGGATAGCGGTTATCCGGGTCAGCGGCGAGCAAGCGGTTGAACTGACCGGACATTTATTCAGGTCGAAGCAGAAGCTGACCGAAGTGCCGACGCATACGGTGCAGTACGGCACGATTCGTGATCCGGACAGCGGCGAGAAGCTGGAGGAAGCGCTGGTAACGGTGATGCGGGCGCCTCGTTCCTTCACGCGCGAAGATGTTGTCGAGATCGGCTGTCACGGCGGGATCGTGGCCGTCAAACGGGTGCTTGATGCGCTGCTGGAGCAAGGGATTCGGCTGGCGGAGCCGGGCGAATTTACGAAGCGGGCGTTTCTGAACGGACGGATCGATCTGACTCAGGCGGAGGCCGTTATCGATCTCATCCGGGCGAAGTCGGACCGCGCGTTCAAAGTTGCGATGAAGCAGGTCGACGGGAAGCTGTCGAAGCGGATTGGACAGCTGCGGCACCGGCTCGTCGAACTGATGGCACATATTGAAGTGAATATCGATTATCCGGAGCATGATGTAGCCGAGATGACGAGCGCGATGATTGAAGATGTAGCGTCAGGGGTCATTGCCGAAGTTGATGAGCTGCTGCGTACTGCGGAGCAGGGCAAAATTTTGCGGGAAGGGATCTCGACGGCGATTATCGGCAAGCCGAACGTCGGCAAATCGTCTTTGCTCAACGCGCTCGCTCAAGAGAACCGGGCGATCGTCACGGATATTCCGGGAACGACGCGCGATGTCATCGAAGAGTATGTCAACGTTGGCGGCATTCCGCTTCGGCTGCTCGATACGGCCGGTATTCGCGAAACGTCGGATATTGTCGAACAAATCGGTGTCGAAAGATCGCGAACGGCGTTGGCGGATGCGGATCTCATTTTGCTGGTGCTCAATCGGAGCGAACCTTTGTCTCAAGAAGAAATGGAACTGCTCGAACAAATTCGGGGCCGGCAGACAATCGTCATTCTTAATAAAATCGACCTGCCGCCGCAGCTCGACGAAGAGCAGATTCGGCGCCTGGTTCCCGATGAGCGGATCGTGGAGTTGTCGCTGCTTGAGGAGAAAGGACTGCCGCAATTGGAGAAGGCGATCTCGTCTCTGTTTTTCCGGGGCGGTATCGAAGCGAACGAACTGACGTATGTTAGCAATGCGCGGCATATTCATTTGTTCAAACAAGCGAGACGTTCGCTGCAGGACGCGATCGCGGCTAACGTTCAGCAAGTGCCGATCGATATGATTCAGATCGACCTGCGCGCTGCGTGGGAGCAGCTTGGGGAGATTATCGGGGATTCGGTGGCGGAGTCGCTCATCGATCAAATTTTTTCGCAGTTTTGCTTAGGAAAGTAAAGGAGGGATCAACATGACAACGGGATACGAAGCCGGCCAATATGAAGTGATTGTAATCGGGGCGGGCCATGCCGGCTGCGAAGCAGCCCTCGCTGCGGCGCGGATGGGGTGCCGCACGCTGCTGCTAACGATCAATCTCGATATGGTGGCGTTCATGCCTTGCAATCCGTCGATCGGGGGGCCGGCCAAAGGGCACGTCGTGCGCGAGATCGATGCGCTTGGCGGCGAGATGGGGCGCAATATCGACAAAACGTTCATTCAGATGCGGATGCTGAATACCGGCAAAGGCCCTGCGGTGCATGCGCTGCGTGCCCAGGCGGATAAGTTTTTGTACCAGCACACGATGAAAGAGACGATCGAACGGACGCCTAACCTGACGTTAAGGCAGGGTATGGTTGAAGATTTGATTGTCGAGGAGAACGTGGTGAAAGGGGTCGTAACGAAGACAGGAGCGCAATATTATGCGCACTCTGTCGTGCTAACGACCGGTACGTACTTGCGCGGCAAAATCATTATGGGCGAACTGATGTACGAAAGCGGGCCTAACAATCAGCAGCCGTCGGTGAAGCTGTCGGAAGCGCTGCGCCGTCTTGGCTTCGAACTCGTCCGCTTCAAAACCGGTACGCCGCCGCGGGTTCATAAAGAGACGATCGACTTCAGCAAGACGGAAATTCAGCCCGGGGATGCGGAGCCAAAATATTTTTCCTACGAGACGGAGAGCTCTCCCCGCGCTGGGGAGCAGCTTCCGTGCTGGTTGACCTATACGTCTGAAGAAACGCATCAGATCATTAACGATAATTTGCATAGGGCACCGATGTTCTCGGGTGTTATTGAAGGCACTGGTCCGCGCTACTGCCCGTCTATCGAGGATAAAATCGTTCGCTTCAGCGATAAGCCGAAGCATCAGATTTTTTTGGAGCCGGAAGGAAGATATACGTCGGAATACTACGTGCAAGGTTTGTCGACGAGCATGCCGGAGGATGTGCAGCTGAACATTTTGCGGTCTATTCCGGGTCTCGAGCGGGTAGAAATGATGCGGACCGGCTATGCGATCGAGTATGACGCCGTTGTGCCCACGCAGCTGAAGCCGTCGCTCGAAACGAAGCTGGTGTCCGGTTTGTTCACGGCAGGGCAAATTAACGGCACGTCCGGATACGAGGAAGCGGCCGGCCAAGGCATTATGGCTGGAATTAACGCGGCGCGGCATGTGCAAGGGAAAGAGCCGGTCATCCTCGACAGGTCGGAAGCGTATATCGGCGTTCTGATCGACGACTTAGTGACGAAGGGCACGAACGAGCCTTACCGATTGCTCACGTCCCGTGCCGAATACCGGCTGCTGCTGCGCCATGACAACGCCGATCTTCGCCTTACTCCGACAGGATACGACATCGGTCTCATAACCGAGGAGCGTTATCGGCAATTTTGCAAAAAAGGAGCTCGTCGCGCAAGAGTTGCAGCGCCTGAAAACGACAAAGGTACGGCCGGAGGAGCACGTTCAGGCTATGCTTGCCGAAGCGGGTACCGTCTTGCTGAACAACGCGGTTGACCTTATTACGCTATTGCGCCGCCCGGAAATCACGTATGCGCATATCGAACGGATCTCGCCTTCTCCGCTTGAGCTGACCGACGAGATAAAGGAACAGGTCGAGATTCAGATTAAATACGAAGGTTATATCGAAAAACAGCTCGCGCAAGTAGAACGGCTGCGGAAGATGGAGAAGAAGAAAATTCCGGACGATATCCGCTACGAAGAAGTGCACGGCCTTGCTTCCGAAGCGAAACAAAAGCTGGCGAAAATTCGTCCGGTTTCGATCGGGCAGGCTTCCCGCATTTCCGGCGTCACGCCTGCCGACATTTCGATTCTTCTCGTTTATTTGGAGCATTACAATCAAGTGTTGGCGGCGAGAGGCTCCTGATGATGCTGGATACGATTCAAACCCAGTTTCAGGAGTTGCTGGCATCAAACGGTTTGCAATTAAACGAACGGCAACTGGAGCAATTTGACGCATACTTTCGCATTCTTGTCGAGTGGAACGTAAAAATGAATTTAACCGGGATTACCGAGCGCGATCAAGTGTATATCAAACACTTTTACGATTCGTTGACGCTTGCTTTCTTTATGCCGATGGAAGCAGTGCGGGCGATGGCCGATATCGGATCGGGCGCCGGTTTTCCGGGAATTCCTTTAAAAATTGTTTTTCCCCATTTGCAACTGACGATTGTCGACTCTTTGCAGAAACGAATTCATTTTCTTGAACATTTGACCAGTGAACTCAGTCTGAGCGATGTATCGTGCGTGCATGGGCGGGCTGAGGATGTTGCGCGATCCGCTCAGCATCGGGATCGTTACGATCTGGTGACCGCTCGGGCGGTTGCCCGTCTTGCGGTGCTGAATGAGCTATGTCTTCCTTTCGTCTGCCAGAACGGCATGTTTGTGGCAATGAAAGGCTCCGGCGGGGAGGAAGAGCTGGCTGAAGCCGATTTAAGTTTGCAGCAATTACATGGAAAGCTGGAACGGAAGGAACGGTTGTCGCTGCCTGTTGAAGACGCCGGGAGAACGTTGTTTTTCATTCGAAAAACTGCTTCTACTCCGGCGAAGTATCCACGCAAAGCCGGAATGCCGGCAAAAGAACCTTTAGTCCGCAAGTAAATTGTTCCACGTGAAACATTCTCCATATCACGCAAGCGGATTGTCAGTTGCTGCCGATGGTTAGCGTTGGAAATTGTTAGTCCGACATATGTTGGCAGCTGGCGATGCATGAACTTTCTATGTACAGGCACGCTGGATAGAAGGAAATCGGCGTTATATGGAGAATACATATAGTAGGGATATCGAAGACGAGCGACCGCGTATTTGCAGAAGTTTTGCATCCCGAATCGGATTCAACTTTTTTTGTAACAACAACACAAGGATCTATGACTTACGCACGTCCTTCGGGGCGTGCGCGTTTACCGTAATGGAATCGGACCTACCACGTACGGCATAGTAGCTATTCGTGCTGAAGTGAGAAATCTTCATTTCCGAAGTTGGACGATTCCCGACTTTTGCGCATCAGGGCTTACTTAGGAAGTCGGGAAGTTCATGTCGCCGTTCGTAACGATGTTCATTGCAGAATTGCTGCCTCAATGAGCCTTAACTGCTTTTGATCGGTGATAAAGTGCCCGAAAACACGTTATCGGTCAACGTTTCGGGGAACAAGTCACACGCATATCTGTCTTCAAAAGAAATATAAGATAGAAGAATTGGGTGGTAATCGTTCCTATGAAAGAGCAGTTGTCTAAATTCTTCGGCTTCACTGAACCGCAACGGAATGCGACGGATGAAGTGAAAAATTTGCCGGTTAACGAAGTGATACCTAGCCCATATCAGCCAAGAACGGTGTTTGATGACGACCGGATCGAGGAGTTAATGCAGACGATCCGGACTCATGGCATCATTCAACCTATCGTCGTTCGCATTCGGAACAATAAGTTCGAATTGATTGCCGGCGAGCGGAGGCTGCGGGCTGTCCGCAAGCTGGGATTGGAGACAATTCCGGCTATTATCCGTGAATTTAACGATTCGCAAGCGGCATCGATTGCCCTGATAGAAAATTTGCAGCGAGAAGGGCTAACCGCAATCGAAGAAGCCGCGGCGTATCAGCAGCTGATCGAAATGCACGATCTTACGCAAGAAAGTTTGGCACAGCGGCTTGGCAAGAGCCAGTCGACGATTGCGAACAAAATACGTCTGCTGCATTTGAGCGAGCCGGTCAAGACCGCATTGCTCGAACGGAAAATTACAGAGCGCCACGCTCGAGCGCTGCTTTCATTAGACCAAGAGGATTTGCAAACAAAAGTGCTTGAGGAGATCATCAGCAAAGAGTTGAACGTGAAGCAGACGGAGGCTCGCGTGCAATTTTTAAAAGAGTCGACAAAGCTTAAAAAAGCGAAGCGGGTATCGTTCGCCAAAGACGTCCGACTGGCGCTGAATACGATTCGCCAATCCGTCGAAATGGTAGCCAGCTCAGGGCTGCATGTAGATACGCTTGAGCAAGACTACGAAGATCATTATGAAATCGTCATTCGGATTCCAAAACACAAATCGCAATAATATATCATGCCGGTATACATAAAGCTGCGAAATTCCCCGGCCGTGATTCGGACAATCCGTGATTGCTACCGAATACGCGCCGGGGTTATTTTCTCTCAAGTTGTAGAGGTAAGACGACCCGATTTATGGTATGATGATCATACGAATACTGAGTTCATAGTTTGTTAGTTTTTTAGTTAGAGGTGAAACGGTTTTGTCCAAAATTATCGCCATAACGAACCAAAAGGGCGGGGTCGGAAAGACAACGACTTCCGTCAATTTGGGCGCCTCATTAGCTTCTTTGGGCAAGAAAGTTCTACTTGTCGATATTGATCCGCAAGGAAATACGACGAGTGGAATAGGCATCAATAAAGCGGATGTTCAATACTGCATCTACGATGTGCTCATAAACGACGTCCATCCGAAAGACGCGACCATGGAAACGATGCTCCCCAACTTGAAAATCATCCCGGCCACGATACAGCTTGCCGGCGCTGAAATCGAGCTGGTTCCCACTATTTCGCGCGAAGTTCGGTTAAAAAAATCGTTGCAGCTCATCAAGCATCTTTACGATTATATTTTGATCGACTGCCCGCCTTCTCTCGGTATTTTGACAGTTAACTCTTTAACCGCCGCAGATTCTGTTATTATTCCCATTCAATGCGAATATTACGCGCTGGAAGGACTCAGCCAGCTGCTTAATACAGTGAGACTGGTGCAGAAGCATTTGAACACTTCACTTCAAATTGAAGGCGTGCTGCTGACGATGTTTGATGCGAGAACGAATCTCGGCATTCAAGTCATCGAGGAAGTGAAGAAATATTTTCAGCAAAAAGTGTATCAAACTATCATTCCGCGCAACGTTCGGCTCAGCGAAGCTCCGAGCCACGGGCAATCTATCATTACGTATGATCCTCGTTCCAAAGGTGCAGAAGTATATCTTGAGCTTGCGAAGGAAGTGATCTCTGTATGACAAAACGGCTTGGACGCGGACTCGACGCACTCATTCCTTCATTAACGGTAAGCGAAGAAGATAAAGTTGTAGAGTTGCCGTTGTCGCAGCTTAGGCCGAATCCTTATCAGCCGCGCAAACAATTTAATGACGATAGTATTCAGGAACTGGCAACGTCCATTAAAGAATACGGTGTCGTGCAGCCAATCATTGTACGAGCTGTACTAAAAGGGTACGAAATTATTGCCGGGGAAAGACGCTTCCGTGCCTCGCAAGTATGCGGGCTGACAACGATTCCGGCCGTTGTGCGCAAATTTACCGATCAACAGGTAATGGAAATTGCCTTGATCGAAAATTTGCAACGGGAAGATTTGAATGCGATGGAAATTGCTGTCGCCTACCAATCGATCATGGATCAGTTCTCGCTGACGCAAGAAGAACTGTCGGCCAAAGTGGGCAAAAGCCGCTCGCACATAGCCAATTTTCTTCGATTGCTGCAGCTGCCTGAGCAAATCAAACAATATGTTTCACGTGGAACATTATCGATGGGGCATGCGAGAGCAATTGCCGGTGTGAAAAACGATAAGACGAAGAAAGAGCTTGCCGAGCAATGCATCCAACAGCAATGGAGTGTAAGGCAGCTTGAGGACGCAGTGAAGCGTTTGGAGGAAGGAGCGGAGAAGCAAAAGGAAAAACCGGCGACGGCACCCAAACGCGATCCGTTCATTCATCAGGCAGAAGATCAGCTTCGCGACCTGTTCCGCACAACAGTAAAAATCAAGCATCAAAACAATAAAGGGAAAATCGAGTTCGCCTATTACTCACAGGATGATTTGAATCGATTGCTCGAAATGCTGCAAGGAAAACTATCTTCTTAGCCAAGGGGAAACGGCTTGCATGTTCATCGCTCACCAGGACCGGGGCTTGCAATGATAGCGGAATCAGCCTAGCATAGTAGGCACAGCGTATACAAAGCTGCGGAAGGAATAAGAGCTTACCCACGCCGCGATAGAAATTTCGTGTGAACGATCATTATTTGATGGCGAGCCTCAAGCTACAACGGAAAGCTAATGATTGGAATGCATGCCGAAGTTTGAGCCCTATTCAAAGGACGCAAACTAAGGGATGCATTCTTTCTGTGTACGTGACTCCAGTCGGAGAGGGGAGAAGAGCATGAGCGACAGGATGATATATTTGGATCATGCTGCATCGTCCTGGCCGAAACCGCCGGAAGTAGTCAGCGCGGTTGTCGATGCGATCGAACATCACGGAGCGAACCCGGGGCGAGGCTCTCATCGGATGGCGATCGAAGCGAGCCGGATTGTTTTTGAAGCGAGGGTGGAATTGGCGGCTTTGCTTGGTATCGGGAACCCGATGAACATCAGCTTTAGCATGAATACTTCGGAAGCGTTAAATTTGGCGATCAAGGGCTTCCTTAAGCAAAACGATCACGTCATCTGTACGTCAGTCGAACATAATTCGGTGCGAAGACCTCTGGAATATGTGAAGAGAACAAAAAACGTATCGATCACGTATGTGGAGACGGACGTGGCAGGTCGATTGAATCTGGCTGCGGTTCAGAACGCATTTCAGCCGAATACGAAGCTGCTCGTATGTACGCATAGCTCGAATTTGCTCGGTTCGATCAACCCGCTGGATGCATTGGCGGAACTATGCAAACAAAGAGGCGTGAAACTGCTCGTCGATGCAGCGCAAACCGCCGGTACATATCCTCTTGATGCAGAAAAATTGGGGATCGATATGCTAGCTTTTCCAGGTCATAAAGGATTGCTCGGTCCCCAAGGCACGGGCGGGCTCTATGTGCATCCTGAAATTGAGCTGGAGCCGCTGATACATGGCGGAACGGGAAGCCAATCGGAGACGGTGGAGCAGCCGACAGTGAGACCAGACAGGTATGAAGCCGGGACGCAAAACGTACCGGGCATAGTCGGACTGAGAGCGGGCGCCCGTTACGTAAAGCAGGTTGGATCAGCTGCTATCCATCGCCACGAATGGGAGTTGACGCAGAGGCTGATGGAAGGATTGTTGGGAATCGAAGGAGCGACCGTGCTCGGACCGGAAATCGGGCACAATAGAACTGGGATAGTTTCCTTTCTGCTGCAAGGAAGAGAAAGCGCCGAAGTCGCACACATCCTTGACAGGCAGTTTCATATCGCCGTACGAGCAGGCCACCATTGCGCGCCGCTGGCCCATCAGTCTGCGGGTACGCTAAATAGCGGTGCAGTAAGGGCAAGCGTCGGCTATTCATCAACGCCAGAAGAGATCGATGCTCTTTTAGAAGCAGTCCGTTTTATAAGAAAGGCTCCCTGAGCTGGACCGAGTCAACGATGAATGACCCTGCCTAAGAGGCAGGATATACTCCGAATAAGGAAAGAACTCGTAGAAGCGTATAACTTTCAGGCTGCCCAAAAAAGGCGGAGCGGAGGATGAAGTTGTAGGTGGGAGAACGTAACGTCAACACGAATGTAGGCGAAGCCGGAGACCCGCATATCCAATCTACAGCGCAGCCGTACTTTCTCGGGAAGCCTGGTAATTTTCCGATTCAGTAAACAGACAAATAAATTGACTTGTAACATGGGGGATAGGGAATGGACGAGTTGACTACGACATACTCGGGTTTGGTTGCGTTGCTGGCTTTGGGGGTCGCGGCGATTAGCCTGATCATCAATTTGATTTTGTGCATATCGTTAGTGAGAGCGGTGAAGAGGCAGCGTCGTTTGACGAACGGCAACAATGAAGCGAACGTCGAACAACTGCTGATCGACATTAGAGACAGGTACGATTCGATAAAAGGGGAGCAAGGACAGCAAGCAGATCTCTTGAAATCTATACAGGCCAAGCTCAAAACGATGAAGTCCAAAATAGGAATTCATCGCTATAACGCATTTGCCGCGGACGGCAACGATTTGAGCTTCACCATCGCAATGGTCGACGAAGAGGCAAACGGTGTACTGCTAACCGGCATTCATAGCCGGGACCAGACGTACGTCTATGCAAAACCGGTGGCAAAAGGCCAGTCTTCCTATAACTTGTCGCCGGAAGAAAAAGAAACGCTTACTCAGACTTTGCGATAGTCGTCGCGGCAAACCGCTGCGATTGCAGCAGGCTGATGAACAGCGAGCGGGAGATCATTTCGGCCATGTTCATGACCAGACTCAACCGGGTGTTTTGCAGGACGAAATATTCCATGAAACCTCCGACGTTGACGATTCCGGTAACGTGCATGTCGCCGATAGAAGGCAAGTCTTTGTTTACGCCGGCCCCCGGCTTCAAGGGCCCGCTGGCAACCTGAATGCAGCCGATGCTGGACAGCTGCCCCAAGCATGCGTCAATGGCGATAATGAACGGATGCTGGAACTGAGTCTCGATTTCGTTCACCGTCTCCGTTAAATTCATGGCGTGAACGGGATTGTCCAACGTCCCATACAAGTGATAACCGGACAAATGATATCGTCTTAAATGAGTTCCGACCAGCGGGCCGAGCGCGTCGCCGGTGGAACGGTCGGTCCCGATGCAGACGATTACAAGAGGCCTTTCCGGTTCAAGCGTAGCGTAGATTCCCGATAAATGGCGCGCTAACGTTTCAACGGCACCTGGCTCGGTGTGGGGGATTTTGAGCGGACCTACGGGATCTTTCTCATGGCGAAAATCGAAGCCGAATGGTAATTTCATGGACAGCCTCCTGCCTCCTGACAGCGAATCCGAACTGTTGAAATGAATTGTTATCTAGTATATGGAAATGAGAAGCCTTTTATACATAATAAGATGATAGAAAAGAGGGAGGGTGTCCGGAGAGAGATGAACGACGATTGGCTGCTTATCGCTTTCGATTCGACGCAGCAGGCGTTGCGTGCGGAAATGCTGCTCGAATATGCGGATATTGAGATCGATACTTGCCCGACGCCCAAATCGATTACAGCCGGCTGCGCGCTATCGATACAATTCGACCGGGAGCGGCTGAAGGACGTGAAACAAATCATTGCCAGCGAACGCGTCGAAATCAAGGGCATTTATTTCAAAACCGAGGACGGATATGCTACGATAGACGAATAGGGAGGAATGGGCCATGCTGGCGGATAAGATTGCGGATATGAAAAAATATTTGCTGGACGTGGAAAAGCTGACTCACTATTTGTGGGTTATCATTCAAATTATTCTGATATATGCCGCTTCTCGGATTGTTATAAAGATAGCCGATAAAATGATTCAGCACATTATGACCGCACGTGACCGTTCTCCTCTTAAATTCGATGCGAGGCGGACCAAAACGCTCGACAAGCTCATTCACAACCTGGTCACTTATACCGTCAATTTTATTACGATACTGCTCATTCTCGATCAGTTCGGAGTCAAAACGGGGCCGCTGCTGGCAGGCGCCGGCGTGCTCGGTCTGGCCATCGGCTTCGGGGCGCAAAGCTTGGTGAAGGACGTGATCACCGGCTTCTTCATCATTTTCGAGGATCAATTCGCAGTAGGAGATGTCGTACAGATCGATCAGTATAAAGGGACGGTAGAGGAGATCGGCATACGCATTACGCGAATCAAGAGCTGGACCGGCGAAGTGTACATCATTCCGAACGGCAACATCAAGCAGGTGACGAACTTTTCCATACACAATTCGCTTGCAGTCATTGACGTCAGCATCGCCTATGAAGCTGATATCGATAGGGCCACGCAAATATTGAACGAAACCCTGCAAAGATACTACGAGAAAAGCGTTAAGCTGACCAAAAAGCCAGAGCTGCTCGGCGTCCAGTCGCTTGGGGCTTCCGAGGTAAAGCTGCGCATAACGGCCGAATGCCGGCCTACGCTGCAGGGGGATGTGGCCCGGGAGCTGCAAGCCGATATCAAAAAAGCGCTGGATGCCAACGAAATCGAAATCCCATATCCGAAAACGGGTGACGTTCTTGAAAACGCAAAAGGAGGGCTGCCGAGCATGGAACGTAAACAATATCAACTCGGTGACATCGTGCAGATGAAAAAGCCCCATCCGTGCGGGACGAACGAAATGGAAATTATTAGGATGGGAATGGATATTCGCATCAAGTGCGTCGGCTGCAAGCACAGCGTGCTCGTCCCGCGGCCCAAGTTCGAGAGCAAGCTGAAAAAGGTGCTGAGATCAGCACCGCAAACAGAAGGTTCGGAAGACAAAAAGGAAAGTGATGGCTAGTACTTGCGAACCTATTAACCATGTGGTACAATAACATTCGTTCTCACTTCTCAGGTTGGAAAGGTACCCAAGTGGCCCAAGGGGGCTGACTCGAAATCAGCTAGGCGGGTAACTCCCGTGCGTGGGTTCGAATCCCACCCTTTCCGCCATACATATGGACACAAGACGACTCCTGGACAGGGGTCGTTTTTTCACGCCTGCTTCGGAAAATATAAGCTGCGCCTATACTTGGGCAGATGCTGTTACGGTAAACGCGCTCGTCCTATTAGAGACGGCGTAAGCCGCTGATCCTTGGCTGCTGCCGTCAATTACGCAGCTCCGCGGCGTTCGCGGGAACGCGCGATGAAGTAATCGATGACGTAGCCGATGAACGCATAAGACAGGATCGTCAAAATGTACACGACCATAATATTGACGCGCGTAATGTCGCTGAATGCGGGGGCGAACCAGGCTGGAACGCTTAGCGCATAGAACAAAATATAGATTGGATCGTACTCGTGTCCAATATAGTGGACGAGGCAGAGCAAGGCACTAAAGATCGTCAGCGCCAACGTATATGGTTTTCTCATCGTAAGCTCTCCTATCGGGTATGCCGGCCTTAGCGGCTATAGCATCAATTGAGGACGCGGACCCACTTCCGGTTATGATTGCTCGTCTCCGGAAATTCGTCGCCCTTCTTCAGTTCGACGGACTTCGGATTGTTGACGCCCGTGTGAAAAGCGTTCTCGCCGACTTCCACGTAAATGCCGTCGTTCGGCGCTTTTTGCCCCGGATTGAACTGCGTTTGTTCTCCCATCGATGTCACCTCCTGTAACGATACCGTTAGAATTTCCGTTCGAGGCGGAATCCATGAGAGGGCGGCAATGCCATCTTTGTCCAGATGCCCGAGGCGATGCGGCGGCCATGTACGGGTTGTGTTTTGACAGCGTATTTGGTATAGTATTTGGGTGCGAGTTTATTCAGTATCTCGCTCCTTGCTCTCTTAAGAGGGCCGCATAGTCCATAAGGAGGTGACCTAAATCATGCGCAAATACGAAGTGATGTACATCATTCGTACGGACATCGAACAAGAACAAGTCCAAGCTACTGTAGACAAGCTTCAAGGCATTATCACAGCCGGCGGCGGGGAAATTACGAAGCAGGACCTCATGGGCAAGCGCCGTCTCGCGTATGAGATCAACAAGTTCCGTGACGGGTACTACGTGCTCGTTAATTTCACGGCGACTCCGGAAGTCGTGAAGGAACTCGATCGGGTAATGAAGATTTCGGACGAAGTCATTCGTTACCTCATTACGAACGACGTAGCGTAAAGCCGCAGCAGGCAACTGCCCGTAAGCAACCGTCCAGGGAGGATTCGCCCATGCTCAACCGTGTCATTCTGATCGGGAGACTGACCCGAGACCCCGAATTGCGATATACCCCTGCAGGCGTCGCCGTAACCCAATTCACGCTGGCGGTGGATCGGCCGTTCACCAACTCGCAAACGCGCGAGCGGGAAGCCGATTTCATCCCGATCGTGACGTGGCGACAGCTGGCCGAGACGTGCGCGAACTATTTGCGCAAAGGACTCTCGCCGCGGTGGAAGGCCGCATGCAGGTGCGCAGCTACGACAACAACGAAGGCCGGAAAGTGTATGTAACCGAAGTGGTGGCGGACAACGTACGGTTCCTGGAGTCGGCTAACAGCGCGAATCGCGAGGAAGGCGCAGGCGGAGGCTACTCGGCCGGCGGCGGTTCCGCTGGCGGCAGCCGCAGCGGCGGAGGACAGCGCGACATGCAGGATCCTTTCCAGGATGACGGGAAACCGATCGACATCTCGGATGATGATTTGCCATTTTAAAGTAGAAAGGACTGAAACGAATGAGCTTCAAAAGAAACGAAGGCGGCGAAGAGCGCGCCGAGCGTAAATTCTCGCCCCGCAAAGGCAAAGGCAAGCGCCGGAAAGTCTGCTATTTCACTGTGAACAAAATCACTCACATTGATTATAAAGACATCGATACGCTGAAGAAGTTCATCAGCGAGCGCGGCAAAATTCTTCCGCGTCGCGTAACCGGCACTTCCGCCAAGTACCAGCGTGCGCTGACGGTAGCGATCAAGCGTTCCCGCCAAATCGCGCTGCTTCCGTACACAACGGAATAAGGCAACGAAGAGCGACAGCCGACCGATAGGTCGGCTGTTTTTCATATTCCATTCAATGAAGGAGGAATCGCAATGAAAGTGAGCAAAATGAACGAGCCGCACTACGTCTGGGGGGAAAACTGCGACGGCTGGAGGCTTGCGGATGAGCCGGACCGCAGCGTCATTCACGAACGCATGCCGCCCGGGACGAGCGAGACGGAGCATTACCATGTGAGGGCGAAGCAGCTGTTCTTCATGCTGTCCGGCCAGGCGGCTATGTACATAAAAGGGGAGCGCACCCTGCTTAATGCGCATGAAGGGATCGCGATCGAGCCTGGCGTACCGCATCGCATGACGAACGAGTCGGCGGAGCCGACGGAGTTTTTGGTGATCTCGACGCCCACGACTAAGGGAGATCGCATCGAAGTTCGCTAATCGGCCCATTTCTCATCCTCTTAATGCAGGCAGGATTTTTATGTTATAATCGGGGGAAAGAGTAATGAGGAGAGGTCGCCAGTGTCGCATATGGAGAGGGACGTCGATCTCGCACGACGGGCGAAAGTGATCGAATGGCTCAAGACCGAGGTCGTCGATCACGTCGCGCATTTGCTGAAAGGCATCTGGGAAGGCAGCCACGCGAAAATGGTGGATGCGCTCGCCAGCCTCGTGTCGTCGGGCTACATTCTCGGCCGCCGGCTCGGCATTACGTACCGCAGTTTAGACGACGCGATCCTGGAGAAAATGAAGAAGCATCGCATAGACGGGCATCAGCTGGAAGATTGGTACGGCGACATATCGGCCCTGGAAGAACATTTGCGTAAGAGGTGAAACGGTTGGGTAATCGGCGCAGCTGGCCTTATATCGTTTGGAGTATTGTGTACGTCCTGCTATTGTTATCGCTGCTCACTCCCGCGCTGCTCCTGACCATGAGCTTCTTGATGGTGCCGGTGCTTGTGTTGTACGTGAAGCTGGATACGAAAAGATTCGCTTTGTTTTATGTGCTGAGCCTTGCCGCGGTGTACGCTTTGACGGCGTGGACCGGGCCGATGCTCGTCTCGATTTCGCTATTTTTCCTGCCTCCCGTCATCGTGATGGGGAATCTGTACAAGAAGAAGGCACCCGGCAAAACGGCGCTCACGGCCGGGACCGTCACCCTGCTCGCCGAAACGCTGCTGACGCTACTGATCGGCTATGCGCTCGGTTTCGATCCGATTTCGAAGTTTCACTCGTTCATGCTGGAATACGTCAACGCGCTGCCGACGGCCGTCATGGGCATGATGCAGGTCACTCCCGAACAGTACGTCAGCATGCTGATTCAGATCATTCCGCTGGAGCTCATTTTATTCGCCTATTACTATGCGGTTGTCAACCACGCGGTAGCGCGCCGCATTTTGAACCGGATGGGGGAAGCGCTGCCGGGGGTGAAACCGCTTCGCGAGTGGCGGCTTCCGAAGACGTTCGTCTGGCTCTACATCGCGGCGTTTCTGTTCGATCTGGTGCTGCCCGCGAGCGACCGCTCGATGATGTCGACGCTGCTGATGAACTTGCTTCCGCTGCTGCTGCTTGCTTTCACGCTGCAGGCGTTGTCTTTTTTATTTTTTATCGCGCACGAGCAGCATCGCACCAAAGCGCTGCCGATCGTGGCGATCGTCATTCTCGTGCTGATGTTTCCGCTGCTTATATTTATCTACAGCTTGCTAGGCGTGCTCGATGCGGCTATGCCGATTCGGGAGCGTTTTCGGAAAAATGGGTAGAGAGAAGGGCAAGAGGCGATGCCGAAGTTTCTTCTGAAAAGATGGCACGGACTTCATATGGTGTGGACGTTCGTGCTGCTTGTCGCGTTATCGATTATTCTGCTCGCGTTCCAATGGATACTGGGGACGCTTGGTCTCATCGCCAGCTGCGTGCTGGCCCTCTATACGCTGCGGGCGGAGACGGCGTTCCGGCGGGAGCTGAACGAATATATCGGCACGATCTCGCACCGCGTCAAAAAGGCCGGGGCTGAGGTCATGAACGAGCTGCCGCTCGGCATGCTGCTATACAACGACGACAAAATCGTGGAGTGGCACAATCCGTACCTCGGCAAAATGCTCGGCCGGGATTCGGTCATCGGCGAAACGCTCGCCGAGCTGTTCCCTGACCTGAAGATCAAGAAGGAGCGCGAGGAGCGGCTTGATCTGACCGTGGGCAAGAACGTGTACCAGGTATGGGTGCGCCCGGAGGAGCGGCTGCTCTATTTTCGCGATAACACGGCGTATTTCACGCTGCACAAAAAGTACGAGGAAGAGAAGCTGGCGATCGGCATCGTGATGATGGACAATCTCGAAGAGGGCACGCAAGGGCTCGACGATCAGGCGCGAAGCATCCTGCTGGCGAAGGTAACGGGCGAAATTACGGAATGGGCGAATCGCAACGGCATTTATATTCGCCGCACCGCTTCGGACCGCTTCCTCATCCTGCTCGATCAGAACGCGCTGAGGAAGCTGGAGCAGTCCCGCTTCGAAATTTTGGACGACGTGCGCGACCTGACGATCGAAAACAAGCTGCCGCTGACGCTCAGCATCGGCATCGCCTCCGGCTTCGACACGCTCACGGAGCTCGGGCAGATGGCGCAGACGTCGCTCGACATGTCGCTCGGAAGGGGCGGCGATCAAGTTACGGTCAAGGTCGGCCAGCGCCTGTCGTTCTACGGCGGACGCACGAACGCGGTGGAGAAGCGGACCCGGGTGCGGGCCCGCGTCATCTCGCACGCGCTGCGCGATTTGATGAAGGAAAGCGACAAAGTAATCATTATGGGGCACAAGTACCCGGACATGGACGCGATCGGGGCGTCTGTCGGCATTCTGAAGGCGGTGCAGACGGTCGGCAAGGAAGGCTACATCGTGCTCGAGGGCGTCAATCCGTCGATCGCCCGTCTCATGGAAGCGATCTCGGACGACGAGAACTTGAACCGTTGGTTCGTGACGCCGGAGCAGGCGCTGCAAATTACGAATCAGCGGACGCTGGCCGTCGTGCTCGATACGCACAAGGCATCGATGGTGGCCGAGCCGAAGCTGCTGCAGCAAACGCACCGCATCGTCGTCGTCGACCACCACCGCCGCAGTGAGGAGTTTATCCAGGAAGCGATGCTCGTTTATATGGAGCCGTACGCGTCTTCGACATGCGAGCTCGTTACGGAGCTGCTGCAATACATCCACGAGCGGATTCAGATGGAAGTGTTGGAGGCGACGGCGCTGCTGGCCGGCATCGTCATCGATACGAAGAGCTTCTCGCTGCGCACGGGAGCGAGGACGTTCGAGGCGGCATCCTACCTGAGACGAAGCGGCGCGGATTCGGCGCTCATCCAGAGGCTGCTCAAGGAAGACCTGGAAGGATATATCCAGAAAGCCGAGATCATTCGCAGCACCGAGATTTTGTATGAGCATATCGCGCTCGCGGCGGCCGAGCCGGGACGCAAATATTCACAGTTGATGATTGCCCAGGTTGCTGATACACTGCTCAATATGACGGATATTACAGCCTCTTTTGTGATTGCCGAACGGCCGGACGGACGGATCGGCATCAGCGCCCGCTCGCTCGGACAGCTCAATATGCAGGTTGTGATGGAGCGGCTCGGCGGCGGCGGCCAACTGACGATCGCGGCTGCGCAACTCGAAGGCACGATTGCCGAAGCGAAGCAGAAGCTGAAAGCGGTGCTGGAGCAAATGGAGCAAGAGGAGGGGTTATTCCAATGAAGGTCATTTTCCTGAAAGACGTGAAAGGCCAAGGCAAGAAAGGCGAAATCAAGAACGTGTCCGAAGGCTATGCGCATAATTTCCTGATTCCGCAGGGGCTGGCGCAACCGGCGACGGAAGGCGCGGTCAAGACGCTCGACAACCAGAAGAAAGCGGAAGAGCGGCGCAAGGAGCAGGAGAAGCAAGATGCCCAGGCGCTGGCCGCGAAGTTGTCGGAGCTGACCGTGCAGCTGCGGGCCAAGGCCGGCGAAGGCGGCCGCCTGTTCGGAGCGATTACGAATAAGCAAGTGGCGGACGAGCTGGAGAAAATGAAAATCAAGCTGGATAAGCGGAAAATCGTCATGGACGAACCGATCCGCACGCTCGGCGTGACCAAAGTCCATGTAAAGCTGCACCCGGAAGTGTCGACGACGCTGAGCGTGCACGTAACCGAAGAGAAGTGACGGAACTGGGCCGGGCTTCGCCTTAGGGCGGATTGCTCGGCTCATTTGGACTAAAGGGCAGCATGGCGGGAAGGCGCAACTCCACCCGCCGCTAGGGGCGGCGAAAGCCGGTTCCTTTTGCTGCATAAGTACGTTATAAGCGAGGAGTACCCGGGTATGAACGCAGACCAATTGCTGGACAATCGCATACCGCCGCAAAATATAGAAGCCGAGCAAGCGGTGCTCGGGGCGATTTTGCTCGATAGTGAAGCTTTGGTTACCGCGATGGAGCGGGTGACGGGCGACGACTTTTACCGCGGCTCGCACCAGCGCATTTTTGAAGCGATAGTGGAGCTGGCCGAGCAGAACGAGCCGGTCGACCTCATCACGCTGACGGCCCGGCTTCAGGATAAAGGGCAGCTCGAGGAAGTCGGCGGCGTCAGCTATTTGGCGGAGCTGGCCAAGGCGGTGCCGACGGCGGCCAACATCGATTACTACGCGCAGATCGTAGAAGAGAAGTCGATGCTGCGCCGGCTCATTCGCACGGCGACGCAGATCGCCTCGAACGGCTATGCGGCAGGGGAAGACGTCGGCGGACTGCTGAGCGAAGCGGAGCAGCGCATTCTCGAAATTTCGCAGCGCCGCTCGTCCACGGGCTTCGTCTCGATCCGAGAAGTGCTGATGGAAGTGTTCGAGCGGGTGGAGTTCCTGTACAACCATAAGGGCGGCTCAACGGGCATCCCGACAGGCTTCACCGACCTGGACAAAATGACGTCCGGCTTCCAGCGCTCGGACCTCATCATCGTCGCGGCGCGCCCTTCCGTGGGGAAGACGGCGTTCGCGCTCAATATCGCGCAGAACGTCGGCGTGCGGGCGAAGGAGACGGTGGCCATTTTCTCGCTGGAGATGGGCGCCGCGCAGCTGGTCAACCGTATGGTGTGCGCGGAAGCGAACGTCGACGCCGGGCGGCTGCGGACCGGTTATCTGGAAGGAGACGACTGGGAGAAGCTGACGATGGCGATGGGGGCTCTCTCCGAGGCGAACATTTACATCGACGATTCGCCGTCCGTCACGGTCGCCGACATCCGCGCCAAGTGCCGCAGACTGCAGCAGGAGAAAGGGCTCGGCATGATTCTGATCGACTACTTGCAGCTCATTCACGGCCGCGGCAAAGGCGACAACCGGCAGCAGGAAGTGTCCGAAATATCGCGGACGCTGAAGCAGATCGCGCGCGAGCTGAACGTGCCGGTCATCGCCCTGTCGCAGCTGAGCCGGGGCGTCGAGCAGCGGCAGGATAAGCGGCCGATGATGTCGGACCTCAGGGAATCGGGCTCGATCGAGCAGGACGCCGACATTGTGGCGTTCCTGTACCGCGACGACTACTACGACAAGGAATCCGAGAAAAAGAACATCATCGAAATCATCATCGCCAAGCAGCGGAACGGCCCGGTCGGCACGGTCGAGCTGGCGTTTCTGAAAAACTTCAACAAATTCGTCAATCTCGACCGTTCGCATCAGGAAGTGGCGGCTGCAAGCGGCCATTGACGGAACAGCGGTGCTGCGGCTGAATTGCATAGCTATGGAAAAAGCTCTCGAGCGGAGTGGTCAAGCCGCTTGGGAGCTTTTTTTGCTGGGTATACCGGGCTGCCCGAGAAAAGCGGTGCGGAGGATGGGAATGTGGGTCGAAGAAGTTGGAACACGATTGTGGGCGAAGCCGGAGATCCGTATTTCCAATCCGCAGCGCAGCCATTCTTTCTCGGGCAGTCTGAAGTTATTCCCATGACAATATAGCGCGAAGATGCTAAGCTAGGGGACAAAGGGAAATTTTGGGCGGTTGACAGGTGGATGTTCGAGAGGGGGACCGGTTTCATGGAGCCAGTCAAAATTATTATTGCCGACGATCACCCGCTGTTCCGCGACGGACTGCGGCTGCTGCTCGAAGGCGTGCCCGATCTGGAGCTGTCCGGCGAAGCGGCGAGCGGGGCGGAGGCGATCGCGCTGGCCGCTTCGCTGCAGCCGGATATCGTGCTCATGGATTTGAACATGCCGGGCATGAACGGCATTGATGCGACGCGATCGATATTGCGTACGAGTCCGCACATCGGCGTTCTGGTCATCACCATGTTCGACGACGACGATTCCGTCTTCGCCGCGATGCAGGCAGGGGCGCGGGGCTATTTGCTCAAAGGCGCGAGCCAGGAGGAGACGCTGCGGGCGATCCGTGCGGTCGGGAGCGGGGAAGCGATTTTCAGCCCGGGCATTGCGAAGAAGCTGATCCACTACTTTTCCACGCTCGCCCCCGGCGCTGCGGCGCCGCTGTTCCCCGAACTGACGGAGCGGGAGCGGGAAATTTTGAAATATATCGCCCAAGGCTTCAATAACGGCGACATTGCCGCCAGAACGGGGCTCAGTCCGAAGACGGTGCGCAATCATGTGTCGAATATTTTTAACAAGCTGCAGGTGGCGGATCGGGCGCAGGCGATCATTCGGGCGCGGGAAGCGGGATTGGGGTAAGGGCGCATGCGGGAATGGTGGCGTCGCGTGGAGGGCCCGTTTCTGCAAGGGCTTCGTTTCGTATGGCTGGCGGCTGCTGCGGTGTTCCTTTATATCTATTTGGACAGCCTGCGGCTTCGTTGGTGGTTGTACGACATTGTGTGCGACCAATATTACATCGGTTGCTCCGATTATTACCAGCTGAATGGGGCGGACGCCAAAGTCCTGTACGGCTGGGGAGTTCTGGGGGCCTACAAATGGTTTCAAATTGCCTGCGACGGCCTCGTAGGGGCGGTCTACTTCCTCGTGGCCGCCTTGGTGTTTCTGCGCAACATGAAAGAAGTATATGGGCTTTTCGTCGCGTACGTGCTGCTGGCGTCGGGAGCGATCGTGCTTGTCGATTCGCTGCGCGCTTATCCTCCGATGTGGGGCTGGGCGGTTCCGTGGTTTCAGGTTATCCATGTCGGCTACTGGGCGCTCGTATTTACGTTTCCGAACGGGCGGTTCGTCCCCCGCTGGTCGGTGGCGCTCGCCCTCGGCTATGCCGCCTTGGCCGCAGCCGGGCTTACCGTACCGAGGCCCGACTGGCCTGCAGGGGCAATCGCGACGCAGCTTGTGATCTATGCTGTAGCCTTGTATGCCCAGATTCGAAGGTATCGCGAGGCGAAGGCGCATGAGCAGCTGCAAATCCGCTGGTTTGTATGCGCTATCGTGTTTGTTGTCGTCACGGGAGTATGGGATCAATTTTGGGTGACGAACCGCGGCATCGGGCCCATCGTCGGCTCGACGATCGCTTTCTCGATCGCGCACATGCTCGTTCCCGTCTCGATCGGCATCGCCATCGTCAAATACCAGCTCTGGAGCATCCGCAGCTTTGCCGGCAGAGCTACCGTGTATATGCTGCTCAGCGCATGCGTAGTCGGCATTTACGTGCTCGTCGTCGGCTTTTTCGGCATGCTCCTGCAAAACCGCGGCAATTTCAACTGGCTCGCATCGTTTCTGGCGACGGGGCTCATTGCGGTGCTGTTCCAGCCGCTGCGAGTGAAGCTGCAAGCTATCGTCAACCAGGTGCTCTACGGCAACAGCGGCGATCCTTATGAGATTTTATCCGGTCTGGGTCAAAGGCTGGAAGCGATCGGACCGCAGGAAGAGGTGCTGACGACCGTCGTCGAGACGGTAGCCCAGGTGCTCAAGCTGCCGTATGTCGCCATTTCGCTACAGGAGGCCGGGCGGCATCGGGTGGTGGCGGCGCACGGCGAGCAGACGTTTGAACTGCATGCGTTCCCGCTCATTTATCAATCGGACATTGTCGGCGCGCTGCGGGTCAGCACCAGAGGCCCGGACGAACCATTCACGGCAAAAGAGATGCGGCTGATCGCCGACCTCGCGCGACAAATCGGCGGGACGGTGAACTCGGCGCGAGTGACGCTCGATCTGGTTCGCTCGCGCGAGCGGCTGGTGCTGGCGCGCGAAGAGGAGCGTCGCCGGCTGCGGCGCGATTTGCACGACGGGCTCGGCCCGACGCTGGCCGGCTTGACGCTGCAGTTCGACGTGGCGCGCAGTCTCGTGCGGGGCAACCCGGAGCGCGCAGAAGAGCTGCTGGCCAACATGCGGGTGCAGTTGCAGCTGGCCATTTCCGACATCCGGCGCGTCGTCTACGCGCTGCGTCCGCCCGCGCTCGACGAGCTGGGGCTCGTCGCTGCGCTGCGGCAGCAGGCTGCGCAGTATCCCGGCGAGCGCGTGCAAATTGCCGTTGCCGGGCCCGAGCCGCTGCCGCCGCTGCCGGCAGCGGTGGAGGTGGCCGCTTTCCGCATCGGCCAGGAGGCGATGAACAACGTCGTGCGCCATGCCGAGGCGTCGCGCTGCGACGTGCGGTTGTGGCTGGATGACTGGCTGCACCTTGTCGTGAGCGACGACGGCAAGGGACTGCCGGACGAAGAGTTCACGCCCGGCGTCGGCCTGCATTCGATGCGGGAGCGCGCCGAAGAAGTCGGCGGCGTCATCGAAGTGTTTGCCGGGTACGACCATGGCCCGGGACGCAGTCCCGACGCGGCATCGCCTGCTGCGGCCGCGCTTGCGGCGCCGGTGCAAGATTCGGGCGACAGCGCCGCAGCCAGGGAGGGCACAACCGTGTACGTCCGGCTGCCGGTCCGCCGTTTCGGCGGCCTCGAAGGCAGCGGCGGCATTGTGCACGGCGGAAGCGCGGCGGCGGACCTCCGGGCTGCCGATGAGCAGAAAGGGGCGGTAGGGTAACCTGGCTATAACCGCGGCTGCAGCCTGCGATAGCAGCAGTTTGTCGCCGTAGACGGCTCCTTCGGGAAAATATTAACCGACGGATGATTTCCTGTGCGACCGGGACACAATATCCCGCCTGCTCGGGACAACAATCCCATGACGCAGGGACATGGAAGATGCTACCATGGGCTCAAACCAAATCCATGAGGGGGAATCATCCATTGGCTAGGAAAACATGGGCAAGTCTCGTGTCCGCGATTGTGCTCGCGGGGACGCTGCTGAGCGGCTGCGCGACCGGCACAGGGGGCGACGGCAAAAGCAGCGGCTCCGGCGGTGCGGCAAGCGGCAGCGGCACGAACACAGCCGCCGAGAAAGGCGGGAAGGCGGCCTCGGGGCCGAAGGAGCTGAAGCTGAATTTTCGCGCGGAACCGCCGGTACTGGACAGCTCGAAATCGACGGCCGCGGCCGCGTTCACGATTATCGGCGCTGTCAACGAAGGCCTCTATCGCATCGACAAAGACGGCAAGCCCCAGCCTGCGCTCGCGAAAGATATGCCGAAGGTGTCCGCCGACGGCAAAACGTACACCGTTACGCTGCGCGACAATTTGACGTTTGCCGACGGCTCGAAGCTGACGACCGCCGATTTCGATTACGCGTTCAAGCGCGCGCTCGATCCGGCGACGAAAGCGCAATATTCGTTCATGCTCTCCTACATCAAAGGCGCGAATGCGATTTTGGCGGCGAAGACGCCGGAAGAAGTGGAAGCGAAGAAAAAAGAGCTCGGCGTCAAGATCATCGACGAGAAAACGTTGGAAATTACGCTGGACCAGCCTGTGCCCTTCTTTACGGACTTGATGGCGTTCCAGACGTACTATCCGCTGCAAAAATCTTTCGTCGAGAAGCTTGGCGACAAATTCGGCATGGACGCCGACAAGATTTTGCCCAACGGACCGTTCAAGCTGGAGTCCTGGGACCACGGCAAACAGCTCGTTCTCGTCAAAAACGACAAGTATTGGGACAAAGACAATGTGAAGCTGGACCGCGCCGTGTTCAACATCGTCAAAGACCAGAACACGGGGATGAATTTGTACGAAACGAACGAAGCGGACGTGGCCGACATTAGCCGCGACTTCGTAGGCATATGGAAAAACAAGCCGGACTTCCAGCCGAAGCGCGAGCTGACGACGTCGTACCTGATGTTCGGCGAAAAGAACGTTCCGGCGTTCAAAAATGCCAAAATCCGCATGGCCCTGGCTCTAGCTATCGACAATCAAGGCTACGTCGATACGGTGCTCGGCAACGGCTCCGTCGCCGCCGAAGGGCTTATTCCGAAAGGGATGATGGACGGCAACGGCAAAGAGTTCCGGCAGACGGCCGGAGTCACGATGCCGAAATACGATCCGGCGAAGGCGAAGCAGCTTCTCGCAGACGGGTTGAAAGAAGCCGGCCTGACGGCAATGCCGCAGCTGAAAGTGATTGCCGACGATAACGAAGGCGGCAAAAAAGCGCTGGAGTTCATTCTCAACCAGTGGAAGCAAAATTTGGGCTTCGACGCGGTCGCCGAACCGGTTCCGCACGCGCTCCGCATCGAGCGCCAGTCGCAGCACAACTTCGAAGTTGTCGTATCGCTCTGGAACGGCGACTATAACGACCCGATGACGTTCCTCGATATGTGGATCACCGGCGGCGAATTTAACGAGGTCGACTATTCCAATGCCGAATACGACAAGCTGGTGAACGGCGCCAAGGCCGAGCTCGATACGGCGAAACGCACGAAAATGCTCGTCGATGCAGAGAAGATTCTCATGCAAGAAATGCCGATCGCACCGAACTACTTCCGTACGCAAGCGTATTTGGTGAAGCCTTACGTCAAAGGGCTCATCTTGCCGTCGATGGGCGGCGACTTCGAGCTGAAGTGGGCTACGATCGAGAAATAAGCGCCGCAAAAACGGACTGAGCCGGCATCATGTTCAATAGACCGCAGCACAACCTACTAGTATCAACAAAATCCCGAACGATTATACCTGGTCAGGTGTGATCGTTCGTTTTTATTTGACTTTGGCGCGCTAAATTGCTACACTAAAAGCGGCGAAACCGGCAAATCCGGATTTCGCCAATTTTGCGGGCAGAACGCCCGGGTGAGAGGAAGTGCGCCATCATGTCAACCGTGGTCGTTGTAGGGACCCAATGGGGCGACGAAGGCAAGGGCAAAATTACCGATTATTTGGCGGAGAACGCCGAGGTGATCGCCCGCTATCAAGGCGGCAATAACGCCGGACACACGATCTTGATCCAAGGCAAGAAGTATAAGCTGACGATGATTCCGTCGGGTATTTTTTATAACGATAAGACTTGCGTCATCGGCAACGGGATGGTCATCAACCCGGCAGCGCTGCTCGAAGAGATCCAGTACATTCACGATAACGGCTTTACTACCGACAATTTGAAAATCAGCGACCGCGCGCACGTCATCATGCCGTACCACCTCGTGCTCGACGGGCTGGAGGAAGACCGCAAGGGCGACGGCAAAATCGGCACGACCCGCAAAGGCATCGGCCCGTGCTATATGGATAAAGCGGCGCGCAGCGGCATCCGGATCGCCGACCTGATGGACGCGGGGGAATTCGAGCGCAAGCTGCGCCGCCTCGTTGCCGACAAAAACCAGCTGATCGAGCAAGTATACGGCGGCAGAGGACTCGATGTGGAGCCGATTTTGAGCGAATACCTCGCTATGCCGAGAAGCTGCGCCCGTATGTGACCGACACATCGGTCGTGCTGAACGACGCGATCGACGAAGGCCGCCGCGTCCTGTTCGAAGGGGCGCAAGGCGTCATGCTCGACATCGACCAAGGTACGTATCCTTTCGTCACATCGTCGAATCCGACAGCGGGCGGAGTCTGCATCGGCTCGGGCGTCGGTCCGACGAAAATTCACCACGTTATCGGCGTAGCGAAGGCGTATACGACGCGCGTCGGCGACGGCCCGTTCCCGACCGAGCTGCATAACGAAATCGGCGACCGCAATCCGCGAGACCGGCCACGAGTACGGCACCGTTACCGGACGTCCGCGCCGCGTCGGCTGGTTCGACAGCGTCGTCGTGCGCCACGCACGCCGCGTCAGCGGTATCACGGGGCTGTCGCTCAACTCGCTCGACGTCCTGACCGGCCTCGATACGGTCAAAATTTGCACCAAATATATGTACCGCGGCGAGACGATCGAGCATTATCCGGCCAGCCTCAACATGCTGTCGGAATGCGAAGCCGTCTACGAGGAGCTTCCCGGCTGGCACGAAGACATTTCCGGTGCCCGCTCGCTGAGCGATTTGCCGGAAAATGCCCGCCATTACGTGGAGCGGGTGTCGCAGCTTACCGGCATCCCGATTTCGATTTTCTCCGTCGGCCGCAACCGCGAGCAGACGAATCTCGTAAGGCCGATTTACTCGTAATCTTGTTTTGCTGAAGGTCCTTTGCCCGTTGTGGGGCAAGGGACCTTTTTTTGCGCGGCACGCGTTAAATCTCTCGATTTATGTCAATACTGGATGGAAGAAACTGGTCGACATCTGTCTTGATCCATCAGGAAGTATATCGCTTGCGCTCTATACTTGGCTTCTTCCGTGCGAGAAACGGAAGGCCGTCTGGAGCGGCCGGCCTGGACCGTTTCTTCTTAACCGAGAGAAGAGGAGTAGCGCTCATGAAATTGCTCTTATGGCTCGCGCGCTGGGGCCTCCGTGTTGCCGTCACGGCAGGCTTGTCGCTGTTCAGTGCCTGGTTTGTCGTTAATATGTATGTGGAGAGCATGCTGCAGCAGTTTCAGCTGTCGAATGTAGGGAAAAAGATTCAATTTTCCGATGTTCTTGCAAGACTGGGCGAGGATTGGCATATGATCAAACCAAGACCCGGCAAGGAAGCCGCATCGGGCAAAACGGCGCCCGCCCTGGCGCAGCCCGCTTCGCCGGACAGCGCGACGAGCACGAACGGAGCCGATACGCGCTCTGGCGGCAGCGGCGGGACGCAGGGCGGCAAGCTCCGCAGACGGAGGAAAAAGTGCCGGAGGACGCCGTGGCCGTGTCGGGGCGGCTGAGCCAAGGCGGAGATACGCGCAGCGGAACGGGGGCAGCAGCTTCCGGCACGACGGCAGGTTCCGACTCGGGTCAAACGGGCAAAGGGCTCGCCGGCCTCGTCGTATCCGCGGACGATTTGGCGAAGAAGAAGGCCGCCATGTCGAGCGAGGACAAAATGAAGTTGTTCTCGCTGCTCGCCAGCAAGCTCCCGCCCGAGCAGCTGCAGCGCATATCGGCGCTGGTCGAGGACGGCATTACGGCCGACGAGATGAAGCAGATCGACGATATTTTGCAAAAAAATTTGCCGAAGGATGATTACAAGCAGATCCTGGATATTATTCAAAAATATTAAGCGGGGCGCTCGGAAACGCCCCGCTTCATGCTTCTTCGCCGTTCGCCGCCAGTTCACAAGAACCTCACAATCTCTTAGCAGAGATGTAGGATTTTGTTGAAACGAGGAGTTTCGTTGTGGTACAGTAATTAGTGAGGCGTGTACGCTGGTTATTGTCACTAAATCAGGCGTTTTTATGCTGCAGAGCGCGCAAATCGCCGGAAACAACGATTAGGAGAAGAACATGACAGATTTCAGGGGAATTCGCTGGATTCGCAGCGTTCTCTCGCGGCGCGGCAAAGCGCAGGAGACGGACGACGCGGTTCAGACAGCAAGCTTGACCGGCTCACAGACGAGCCAGAAGCAAGCGAAGAGCCCATGGGGACTGCTTCGTGAGCACAAATGGCCTATCGTTCAGACGGTAAGCGTGCTCGGACTCACTGCCGTAATGGTCGTGGTCGGGCACCGTTATGTAGAAGCGAATATGGTCGAAGTCTATCACGTGCTGGTAGACGGAGCGGATATAGGAATAGTCGACAACAAGAACATAGTGAATGATTACATCAATCAGAAGAAAGCCGAACTGAAGCAGAAGTTTCCAAACGTACATATGGAACTAGCGGCAGACGGGGTCGCCTTCCAGGTTGAAAGGGCTTTCAAGAAGCCGGCGGACAACGCCGCCGTGCTGGCCGGCCTCGACCGCGAGCTTCAGTCTCAAGCTTTCGGCGTCGAGCTGCGGATCGACGGGAAAGTATTCGGTCTCGTGAAGGACGAGGAGACGGCGAACGCCATTCTCGACAAAATCAAGGCTCCGTTCATACCGAAAGGGAAGGACGAAGCGCCGGTGGCGGTGATGTCGGCCGATGCGGCGCAGCAGCCGAGCGGCAAGCTGGATAAAATCGAGTTCGTGCAAAACGTAGACTTGAACGAAGTGAAAATCAACCCGACCGATGTCATGAGCCCGGATGACGTGCTGAAGAAGCTGCAGACGGGCGACACGCAGCCGACGACCTACGTCGTACAGAAGGGCGACTGCGTATCATGCATTGCCAAGAAGTTCGGGATTTCGAAGCAGTTCATTTACCAGAAGAACCCGTGGATTAACGACGATATGATCAAAGTCGGCGACAAGCTCGACCTCACGGTACTGAAGCCGCCGCTGTCCGTCAGGACGGAAGAGACGGTCGTCGAGAACCAGGAAGTGCCGTTCGATACCGAGTACGTCAAGGACGATACGCTCCGGGCGGGCGTCATCCAGCCGATCTCGGCAGGCAAAAACGGACTGAAGAAGATCACGCTTCATGTCACGAAGGTCGACGGCCAGATGGTATCCGAGGAAGTGCAGAGCCAGGAAATGATCGAACCGCCCGTCACCGCCAAAGCGAAGAAGGGCACCAAGGTCATTCTCGGCGAAGGCTCCGGCAAGTTTGCATGGCCGGTGCTGAGCCCATCCGTTTCGAGCACGTTCGGGATGCGTTGGGGCAAGCTGCACAAAGGCATCGACATTACCGGCAACAAGAGCATTCTCGCCGCCGACAACGGCAAAGTCGTGGAGACAGGCTACAAGGACGATTACGGCAATTATATTATTATCAATCATCAGAACGGCTTCGAAACGCTGTACGGACATTTGAGCGTCATCTCCACAAGCGCGGGCAAGATCGTCGAGAAAGGCGAGAAGATCGGCACGATGGGAGCTACCGGCGATGCGACCGGCGTCCATCTGCATTTCGAAATCCATAAGAACGGCGGTCTCGAGAATCCGCTGAAATATTTATACATGTAAACGATCGATGCAAAAGGGGGCTTTCCGGCGGCATGCCGGAAAGCCCCTTTTTCCACTGCAGCGGAGAGAAGCTTTTCCTTTGAGGAAGGGGCCAGGATGCGGTACAATGGAGGGAAGGAAGCGTGTGCAAGGCCGAAGCGCGGCGTTCGCGCGGTCAGGAGGATGAAGACGATGCACGGTAAAATTCTCGTTGTGGACGACGAGCAACCGATTGCGGATATATTGAAATTCAACCTGGAGAAGGAGGGCTACCAGGTCGTCTGCGCTTATGACGGCGGCAGCGCGGTAGAGCTCGCTTTCTCCGAACAGCCCGATCTCATTCTGCTCGATTGGATGCTGCCGGTGAAGGACGGGATGGACGTATGCCGGGAAGTCCGGGCGAAGTCGAACATTCCGATCATTATGCTGACGGCCAAAGATTCCGAAATCGACAAGGTGCTTGGCCTCGAAATGGGGGCAGACGATTACGTCACGAAACCGTTCGGCGCGCGTGAGCTGCTGGCCCGGGTAAAGGCGCAGCTAAGGCGGCAGTCGCATGCGGCGGCGGACAAGCAGGAGCCGGAAGGGCAGCCGCAAGGCATGCGGCTCGGCGGCCTGTTCATCGACACGGACATGTACATGGTGTATAAAGACGGGCAGCAGCTCGATCTGACGCATCGCGAATTCGAGCTCATCCACTACCTCGCCAAAAACGCCGGCAAGGTGATGACCCGCGAGCATTTGCTGCAGGCGGTATGGGGCTTCGAGTATTTCGGCGACGTGCGGACGGTGGACGTGACGATCCGGCGGCTGCGGGAGAAGCTGGAGGACGATCCGAGCAAGCCCGAGTACATCACGACGCGAAGGGGTCTCGGCTACATGATGCGCAGTCCGGGTGCCAAAGCCGGGGGATGGTGACATGAAGCGCATTCGCTTGTTCCAATCGATTCAGGCGAAGCTCATTATCATTTACGTCCTATTGATCCTTATTGCGATGCAGCTTATTGGCGTTTACTTCGTGAAGACGCTGGAGAACTACTTCAAGACCGATTTTATCGACTCGGCCGACAAGCAAGCGAGTCTTCTCGCCGGCTTCGTGGCGGGCAATTTGACGGCGACGCCGGATTCGAAAACCGCCTCGGGCGACGGCAAAAAGGCGAACAGCGACTTGAACGAGGTGCTCAACCTGTTCGCGCTCAGCAATTCCGAGGTGCAAATTATCGACGCCAACGGCATCGTGCTGACGACGTCGCAGCCGAACCATCAGTCGCTCGTCGGCCAGAAAAACACGCAGATGGAAGTCATTCATGCGCTGCAGGGCATCAGGGACAACCAGCGCATGTTTACCGATACGGACAACCAACGCAAAATGGTGCTGGCCAAGCCGGTCAGCAGCGGCGGCAAAGTCGTCGGTGCCGTCTACGTCATCGCCTCGATGCAAAATATGTACGACACGATGAACCGCATCAACGGCATTCTGATCTCCGGAACGCTCATTGCGCTTGGGCTGACGGCGATGCTCGGCGTCGTGCTGTCCGGCACGATCACGAGTCCGATCAAAGAGATTACGAAGCAGGCGACCGCAATCGCCGAAGGGAACTTTTCGCGGCAGCTCGCCGTACGGTCGCACGACGAAATCGGCCAACTGAGCCATACGTTCAATATGATGATGAAGCGGCTGCGCGAGGCGCTGTCGCTGCATGAGGAAGAGAAGGAGAAGCTCGCTTCGATTCTCGCCAACATGAACGACGGGGTCATCGCAGCGAACGAGAAGGGCCAAATTATTTTGATGAACCGGCCGGCGGAGCAAATTTTGGGGATCGCGGAGCAGAGTGCGGTCGGGCAAAGCTTGTTCGCCTTGCTCGGCATCCCTGAGGATGAGACGGAGCGCTATCAGGAGCGCGGCTCGGGCCTGGCTATGCTGGAGCTGGAGCGGGGCGAGGAAGAGCCGCTGCACGTCCGGGTGACGTTCACCTCGCCTCACTATCGCGGGGACGGCTTGTCCGGCACGATTGCGGTGCTGCAGGACGTCACCGAGCAAGAGAAGCTCGAGAGGTCCCGGCGCGAGTTCGTCGCGAACGTATCGCACGAGCTAAGAACGCCGCTGACGACGATCCGCAGCTACCTCGAGGCGCTGGAAGACGGCGCCGTCGACGATCCGCAGCTCGCGCACCGGTTCATCGGCGTAACGCGCAGCGAGACGGAGCGGATGATTCGGCTCGTGACGGATTTGCTGCATTTGTCACGGCTCGATTCCAAGCAAGCGATGATTGCCAAGGAATGGACGAGCGTACCCGATATGCTGGAGGAAGTGGCCGACCGGTTCTCGTTCCAGCTGCAGCAAAAACAGATCGAGATCGCGATCGAGATAAGTCCCGGCATCGAATACGTCATGCTCGACCGCGACAAAATCGACCAAGTGCTCGACAACCTCGTCTCCAACGCGATCAAATATACGCCGGACAACGGCGCGATCCGGATCGACGTGAGCAAAACCGACGGGCCTTCGCTGGAAGTGACCGTCAGCGATACGGGCATCGGCATTCCGAAGAAAGACTTGGCGCGCATATTCGAGCGTTTTTACCGGGTCGACAAAGCCAGATCGCGCAATATGGGCGGCACGGGGCTCGGGCTGTCGATTGCCCGGGAAATAATCAAGGCGCACGGCGGCACGATTACTTTGGACTCAGAGCTCGGCAAAGGGACGATCGTCACGTTCACACTGCCGATGCAGGGAGAGGAGCATGACGCAGTATGATGGACAAGCTGAAAACGCTGCTGCTTTCCGTGCTCGTCGTCACCAGCTTGCTCCAGACGTATCTTCTGTCTTACAGCAATCCGAAGCTCGATCCGATTAATCAGAACGGCTATGTGCCGACCGAGAAGCTGACAGGGACGCAGCTCGAGCTCGAGGATTTGCTGTTTCCGGAAACGCTTGTGCTGCATTTCGGCAACCAGCAGCATAGCGTTTTGTATCCCGGCGATCTGTTCTACCCGACGATTCTCGAGAAGGTGAAGCAGCGCTATTTCGAAGGGTTCCGCAAAACGAATCTGTACACCGCCGGCGTCAATTGGGACGATGCCCGCAGCAAGCAGCAAGGCATCGAGCTTCGATTCGGACACGGCATACCGTTCGTCGTACTGCAGAAGCTGCTGCAGTTCAAGGGAGACGTGCCCAGCGACACGGATGTGATCACGCGCATCTGGATCATGGTCAAGCCGGACAAGCAGGAAGTGAAGACGTACTTTTTCACGGATAACGTAAACACCGTGTACGAAGCGATCAAGGCTGACTTCACGGCCAAAGACTTGGAAGAGTATTTGAGCAGCGCCGATTATCCGGCCTACCATTCGGCGAACGGAGACTTTTATTTGCCGAATCAGCCGCTCTCGATGACGGCGTATACGTTCAACTATACGGAGTTTACGGCAGAGCAGCTGAAGCAGAGCTTGTTCGTGGATCCGGGCGTAACCCGCAACTTGAAGGAAACGGACGGCTCCGTCATTTATACGGATGGCAAGCGGGGACTTCAGCTGAGCAGCGACCTGCGCTGGATGAACTATTCCGATCCGGTGGCGGCGACCGACACGAAGAACGATATTCGCGACAACTTGCTGGCAGCGATTCAGTTCATTAACCAGCATGGGGGATGGAACGGGAAGTTTATCTTTAATCAGACCGAGACGCGGGGAACCGGAACCGCCGGGCAGACGTTCGACTTTCGGCAATATTACGACCGCTATCCTATCGTCGGAAGGCGTGCGGAGAGCTTCGGCAGCATCAAGCTGGCGATTCAAAAAGGTACAGTATCGCATTATGAGCGTTCGACCATCATTATGGGGTCGCGACCGACCGATACGAAGGCAACCAGTCTGGAGGGCGGAGAAGCGCTGGACAACCGGCTGAAGGAGTATCCGAAACGGTCCAGCATCGCGACGATGTTCCCGGCGTACGATCCCGTCGTCAAAGAGAAGACGCTCGTGCTGCGCCCGGTGTGGGTAGTGGAGCTGCGAGACGGAAGTATGGAAATTTTGCCGTAACGCCGAGAAGGCGCTGCAGGGGCGTTCATGTTCATGAGTCAGAATATATAAGCTTCGACTATACTCGGCTGACTCAGCTACGGAAAATGAATCTTGTCCATAAAGACGGCGAAAGCCGTTTCCACAAGATGGATATAAAGGTAGACGGCCGCCGGACAATGGAACAGGAGGTAGAGAGACGATGGATTGGAGCCGCGCCAAAACGATTCTCATAGCCGCATTCCTGCTGCTGAACGTCGTTCTCGGCTACCAGCTGTGGACCAGCAAGTCGAGCCAGCTCCAGCTGGCGGCTGATACGACGGGGATGGTGGAAGATACGAAGCGGCTGCTGCGGCAGCATAACATCCAGTTTCCGGATTCGATTCCGACCGAAACGCCGAAGCTGAAAGGCATTACAGTCAAATTCGACGAAGCGCTGACGACGGATAGCAAGGTGCGGCTGCAAACCCATTTTAAGCTGAACCCGCTGCTTAGCCGCAGCCAGTACCGGGACATTTCGGCGCGCTCGGAAATCCGGCGCATGGGCGAGTATCAGTACGACCAGGTCGCCAGCTCGGACGGCGTGTACGTGTTCAATCAGCTGTACAACGCGACGTATCCGATGTTCGACGTGCGCCTCGAGCTGTACGAGGAAGGCGGGGAAATCGTCGCGTACCGCCAGGCGTACGCCGAGATGGACAACGGCTCGGGCGGGGACCAGAAAGAGCAGCGCGTGCTTCCGGCCTATACGGCGCTCCGCTCGCTTGTCGAAAATCATCCGTTGGACGGAGCGACGATTACGAACATTCAGCTCGGCTATCACGGCCAGCTGTTTAACTCGCAGCCGCAATATATGGTGCCGACGTGGCGGGTGACGATCGCGGGAGGCGGCGTGTATTATATTCACGGCTTCAACGGCGCGGTAGAAGGCCCTCAAGGGGAGCAGGGCGCGACAGACGCAGCGAACGCGGCGAAGAAAGATCAGACAGGCAATAAGTAGAAGGAATGGGAGCAGGGAAACATGGGACTAAGGTTCAGCGTATTGGCAAGCGGCTCTACGGGCAACTCGATGGTCGTCGATTGCGGCGAGACGAAGGTGCTCGTGGATGCCGGCCTCAGCGCCAAAAAAATCGAGCAGCTCCTAAGCGAGCGGGGCATCGCCGGCTCTGAGCTGGAGGCGGTGTTCGTGACGCACGAGCACGCCGATCACATTAAGGGGCTTGGCGCGATCGCGCGGAAGTTCGATTTGCCGGTGTACGCCAACGAGAAGACGTGGGAAGCGCTCGACAAGCAGATCGGCGATATCGCAGGCCATAACCGCAAGGTGATGGAAACCGGCGGGACGGTCGAGTTTGCCTCGCTGCGGGTCGAGTCGTACGGCATTTCGCACGACGCGGCGGAGCCGGTCGGGTATTGCTTCTACCACGAGAAGCGCAAGCTCGGGCTGGCTACGGATCTCGGCTACATGAGCAGCAAAGTGAAGGATCAGCTTATGGATTGCGATGCGATCGTGCTGGAGACGAACCATGACGTTGAAATGCTGCGCATGGGGCATTACCCGTGGAGCATCAAGCGCCGCATTTTGGGCGATCTCGGCCACTTGTCCAACGAGTCCGCGGCGGAAGCGCTGGCCGATCTGATCGACGGCAAGCTGAAGCGCGTCTACATGGCGCATTTGAGCCGCGATCACAACTTGATGGATTTGGCCAGGCTCACGCTGAATAATGTACTAGAGGAACGGGGAATTTCGCTGCAGGAGCGCAAAATCGCTCTGCACGATACATACTTCGACCGCGCCACGGATTGGGACGATCTCGATTCGGATTGACCGGATGCCGTTGCGAGTAGCGGCGATGCCGGGCCGGGGTTCATCGTCCGATGCAGATCTGGCCTCCATCGCCTATATTTCCTGATGCAGAAATAACGAGTCCAGCCGGGAAGCCTTCTCGCGAATCTCGTCTTTGCTGAGAATGCCTTTTTCGATGAGTAGTTCGGTGATCGCACTGAGGAGCAGGGACGTCTGGTAGTGATCGTCCTTCAGGTCGGCGAGCCTTGCGATCAGCTTCACGTCCTCGAAGCTGGATTGGATACGGTTATTCATTGGAGAATCTCCTTTTTTGTGCGATAATAGTTTTATAGCTTTGCTATTATTGTAGGCTGCAGGACGTGAAAACATTCCTGTGACATAGGATTTTTTTGCTGCCTGGCGAGACGGGGCGGGGAGGGAACCGGCGTATGAGCTTGTTTGAGGACGATTTTTATTCGACAAAGGTGAGCCGTAAGGCGTACGGCGAGCAAGGTTCCCGGAAGTTCCGCCGCGGAAGCGTCGGCCGGCTGGGCGACGGATTCGGCCGGAGGACTGGCATGGGCTTCACGGACGGGTGGCGGAGGCTCGAATCGCGGCCGATGGCGCTGGCGGTGTCGTCGGCGGTCGTCGGGGCGCTCGTGGTACTGCTCTTGTTCTGGGCGTTCGGACACGGCGGCGGATCGAAAAAAGCCGTAGCCGCCATGGGCAGCGGCTCCGCGGCCAAAGCCGGAGACGTGCTGCAGACGGCAGGCGACTCGGTCATCAAGGCGGCGGAGAAAGTGCGGCCGACGATCGTCAGCGTCGTCAGCTCGCGCAAAGATGACAAGTCCGACCGGAGCGGCATCGGCATCGGCTCGGGCGTCATTTTTCAGAAGAACGGGGACAAGGCGCGTATTCTCACGAATAATCACGTGGTGGATGGGCGACGTCGTTCGAGATCGTCCTGTCGACGGGCGAGAAGCGGACCGGGACACTTATCGGCAAAGACTACATCACGGACCTCGCGGTGCTTGAGATGGACGGTGCCGGCGTGAAAATGACGGCAGAGTTCGGCAACTCGGACGCGCTGCAAGCGGGCGAGACGGTCATCGCCCTGGGCAACCCGCTGGGGCTCGGTTCTTCGCCGACGGTGACGCGCGGCATCGTCAGCTCGCCGAAGCGGACGATCCCGGTATCGCTAAGCGGCGACGGCGACTACGACTGGCAGATGGACGTCATTCAGACGGACGCGGCCATCAACCAGGGCAACAGCGGCGGCGCGCTCGTCAATATGGACGGCAAAGTCATCGGCATTAATACGATGAAAATCGCCGACATCGGCGTCGAGGGACTCGGTTTCGCGATTCCGATCAACTCGGCAGAGCCGGTCATCGACAGCTTGATCAAGTATCACAAGGTGAAAAGACCTCAGCTTGGCGTTCGCCTCGTCGATTTGGCTTCATTCAAAGGCACCGATGTATTAAAGCTGCCCGCAGACGTCAAGAATGGAGTTATCGTGCTTGACGCGTCGGGGCCGGCGAAGGATGCCGGGCTGAAGAGCCAGGACGTGATCGTGGAGCTTGACGGCAAGCCGATCGGCAGCGTGATGGATCTGCGGAAATATTTATACGATCACAAGGCGATCGGGGATAAGATAGGCATAACCTACTTCCGCGTCGGCAAAAAGGCTACCGCGACCGCAACGCTGGTCGAGACGCCTGATCCGGACAAGTGACGGGTTCCGGCTGGGTGGCGCGGCGGGTGGTTGTGTGTCCATTAACCAGTTCGCCGAAGCTAGCCGGGGCTTGCCTGTATTGTTTTGATTATGCGGCATAGGATGGCAGTTTTGGTTGTATGGTATAGTATTTTGTATATTGCGACGGTAAGGAATACAGCTTAGACGGAATAGGGGATTTTGCGGCTGATGTTTGTTGTTTGTAAGGAACATGTGGAGATTGCCATCGACGAGTTCGTTGACGAGTATGAGGACGCGCCGGATCTGGTCGACTTGCTCGAGGTTCGGTTCCGGGAGTGGGAACCGCCGGCGTGCTGCCAGTTTTGCTCGGCGCCGCCGCGTTTTCTGATCTTGTGAGGCGTTGATGGTTGCAGGGGAGAGACCGTTCGGGTGCCGCTACCGGTTGGGGAGCGGGCTTGGGCGGTCTTTTTTGAGTGTGTTGAAGATAGCGTCGGTTAGGGGGCCCATGTGGGACATGCAAATTCAGATTGCGGCTGTCGGGAAATTGAAAGAGAAGTACCTTGTTCAGGGAATTGAGGAATACGCCAAACGGCTGGCGCCTTACGCGCGTCTGACGATTACGGAGGTGCCCGACGAAAAGGCACCGGAGACAATGAGTGCTGCCGAAGCGGAGCAGGTCAAGCAGCGCGAAGGCGAGCGCCTGCTCGCCGCGCTGCGCCCGGACGCGTACGTCGTGGCCCTGGCCATCGACGGCGAGCTATGGACGAGCGAGCAGCTCGCGCGCTCGCTCGATCAGCTGGCCACCTACGGGCGGAGCCAGGTGGCCTTTGTCATTGGCGGTTCGCTCGGCCTGAGCGAACCGGTGCTGCGCCGCGCCGACCAGCGTCTCTCGCTCGGGCGGCTCACGCTGCCGCACCAGCTCGCGCGGCTCGTGCTGGTGGAGCAGGTGTACCGGGCGTTCAAGATTAACCGGGGGGAACCGTACCACAAGTGAGGCGAAATTTTTGGTATTAGCCGCGAACGGGGCGCGGAAAGTTGCCACAGAAGGGGAGGGTGGGGGTGAGGCCACCCTAGGGGGAGTATCGCAGTGCAGGCGGGCTTTTGCGGACTATCGCGGACAATTTCAAAGCTTACGGCTCCTGTTCAAGCATGGATGAACTTTCACCTTAAAGATTTTGGATCGTTTCGACGCCTTTTATCATAGCTATGGCAGAGATAGAAAGAGCGACCCTAACCAAAAGAGAGACGGAGGAGAAGAACGAAGAACATGGAAAGGAGCCTAGACCCCTTTGTATATCTGATTGTAAATTTATTAAATTATTCGATGTATGCAAAAGATTGAGGCGGCACTGAGTGATAAACATCGCCTAGTTTTCTTGACTTTGAATACCTCTCATAATTTTTAATCTTAATGGCATACCCTTTTTCTTTCTCGGTAAAATATTCAAAGAAAAACTGTTCATCAATTCCCGAATGAGTCTTGGTTTCTTCCCATAATGAATTTACGTCATCAAAAAGAATGGATTCAATTTCAAACTCACCAACAACTCGACTAATAGGAGCAGTTGCATAGACTACGACTATATTAATGTCCTTCCGTTTAAAAATGGTCTTACGATATTCATACTTTTTTTGACCTGAAAAAATTTTATTCACAAATTCCGGTTTAATTGATAATAATACGTTCATCAATATGTGCCTCCCTTAAGATGTCTTTAAAGTTTTGATATGTGATTCTCACAAATCCCCTTGGCGCGGTATGAACGCTTTGAATTACTCCTAATTCAATCAGTCTTTTCATATTTACTCGCTTAGGAAAAGAGTATGAATAAAGGAAATTGATAATAAAAGGTCTGCTCTTTTTATAGTGCCAAAACTCGAGGAGTTCTGTATCATTAAATACACTTCTTTTTTTGCACAGGTCTATAAAATGTTGGGGGTCTTTAATGTCAGTAACGACGCTTTCAACGATGCCTAAGGTTGTAACAACACTCTCATAGTACCCACCAGTTCGATAAAAGACAATAATATCACCCTTATTGAGATTCCTTTCGATCGATCTTGAAATGAAAACCTTACTTATCGCATTCCTGAATGGTTCATTTTCGATATAATCTTCCGGTGATTCCGTACGTAAAATGGAATCAGGAAATAGATTAGTATGGTACTCCGGATATATTGGTGTGATAAATATTTCTTTATTCGCATCGACATATGGGAATGTATATTTTGGATTCAAGTCATCAAAGACTGGCTGGAAATCCCGAGTGTATACTAATTCTGTACCATCCTTAGTGCCATGATTAACAAATCCAAAATCTGTAAGTAGATTAATGAGTCTTATTTGTTCAATGCTTTTATCAAATATGGTGACGTAGATTTCATCGACACGGAATCTTATCGCGTTGTCGAAAATTATTTTAAGGAAGCGTTCCCCAAGTTTGTAACCGTTCAAGGTGACTTTGAATGTTCCAATCTTTAGGCGTTTCTTTTTAGAGAACGGAGGTGAAATATTTGAATAGTTTTCATTTTCACCTTCAATTTTCAAATATAAAAAGGCAGCCAGACTATCATCCATTTTACAAATATAAGCTATTTCATCGGCTTTTTTGTTAAACCATTTTTCAAAGCCAGGGTAGTCTTCTTTCAAACTGTTGAAGAATGTATCATTAAGATTAATATTTCCCATGTACTCTTTTGTAACTGAAAGAACCTTATAATTGACCAGATCTGGGTGTTCACTTATTACTTTTTCCAAGAAAGAATCGATCGTAAATACTTTGTCAGAGAGGTTTAGCCGTGCTGCTTTTAAAGCTATTTTTCGATCCTCGGTTATTAAAATATCAACTCGTTCAGCTGCTAGTTCATTTAATAACTTGGTATCATTGATGTCGTTCGGATTTTTATCATATTGTTTAGAAATGCTACTTACTATTGAAGTCATAGGAGCTTCAGTCTTAAGGACGTGATAGCTATCAAGTTTGATTATCATGGAGCTAACGGTTTGTTTGTCTTTATATCTTTTAATTTCTTCAATGGTTATAGGATGGACACATTTCGTATATCCTAGCTTGTCGAGCCATCTGAAAAGAACTCCAATATCATTTTTCATTACATTGCTCGTTTCACGATGAATAACGATATTAGTATCGAGTAAGACTTTCATTTTAACACTCCTAGCCCGGTGATAAATTTATGCAGATGAGCTGCTGAGTTCAAGCTTTGGTTGTAGATATAATAAGGAATGTTTAGATTATTGGCTAGGAATACAGCATGATTTATTTCTTCATCTTGGAAGTTCTCGATGAACGCTGGTTCATAATGGATACTATCTCGCATCTTTAGACGTTCTACAATGTTATTTACAGCATCTGAAACAACAATGCAGGCAATTGGCTTTATTTGCTGAAATACTGTTTCGGGAATTTTTGAAACGGTACGTTTCTCATTTATTAAACAGAAATGGCCATCCAATATGAAGGCTTTTTCTCTTGCTTTAACATCTTTAAGACCTTCTATAAGAAGTGCTTGATTAATATCGATGTCTGGAATTAACTTATCTTGTGGGAAGTTTTGATTTTTTAATTCAGAGATAATTCTGCTTGCGGAGTAAGCGGGAATTTGATGAGTACTTACTAATTCGTTACAAATAGTGGTTTTCCCTACTCCATGTACACCACCAATAAAAATTATGTTGTTCAAGACTTATTCTCCTTTCGAACCATTACTATTTACCCAGATTATACCATGAAAGCAGACTGGTCATGAAGAACTAGTCAGTGCATAAAAAAACTCACAAATATATGGGTGCCTGAATTAAAAAAAACAAACCGCACTTCAACCTTCTCCAAAACGTATTACCGAGACGCAATACATTGAAACTGTATCACAAATGAGGCGAAATTTTTGGCCTTAACTGCGTTCGGGGCGCGGAAAGTTGCCTCGGCGGGGAAGGGTGGGAGTGATGCCGTCCCGTATTTTCAAAGCCATAATATATGATCGTTAACTTTGACATTCGAAAAATGATGGCCCCCCTAACCTAGTGTAGCTTAGTATGGCTTTCTATCTTTCTATCCACTCGTGTATAATTTTAAAAAGAGGTTGCCCCAAAAATTACACTTCCGTGAGGGATATTACTCTATGAGCTGTTTGAAAGATCGAATCAACTTAGTGAGCTACTGGCATAAGGTAGAGAGTTTTACTCCCCATGAGATTGACAAAGATAGTACTGGAAAACCGGTTACGAGCGAAGAGACGCTTCCGTGGGTATCTGGAGGTTTGAAGCTGGCTCTGGATGAGGAGGTTAACTTTCACAAGCTTTGTATAGGCGTTTTTTATGTTTCCGAGGCGAATCGAGCGATTGATGAATATTTGGGGCCAGGGAAAGAGGAGTCGCCAAACCTTAGCGCGGTGCTAAGCTGTTTTGCTGAATGCATCTTTACTCCCAGCGGTTTATACAAGCCCGGTTCGTTCAAGCTTTCTACGATGCCTTGGGCCATGGGAAAGCTGATGACAGGGGAAGTGTTCTCCACCGAATGAATTAACGAATTCGAACACTATTGCCGTGACGTAACGAAACGAATCGAGCAGATTTTTCAGGAAACGTGCAACTTTGATCAACTGCAGCAAGTATTGCAGGTGCTCGTGGAACGGTCCCGATGGCTACCTTCTTCCATGAAGAAGGGCAGCGAGGTCGCAGAACAGGCATGTTCGCCATTGCTTCAGTTTACTTTTACGAAAAAAAGAAGGTCAGAGATGATGCTCAAGAAGCAGCATCACCTGATTCTGTTGAAGAAGCCAGAATTTCCACGGCAAAGATTGATAACGAAACGGTCGAACAAGTTCAGGAGCAAGTACAGGTGACTGATGCCGAAGAAATCTTGAACAGCTTCTATCTCCGAGATTTGGAGAAGGTGATCGAAGCTGTCAGTGAGGGCAAGGTCGGAAAGGCACTTGAGGAGTATCTGAGCTATAATAAGTCGCGCAACCGTGTGGATGTGGGTAAAAACCCTGTTCAGCTGAAAAATTTTCACGAGATCAGACGCCTGGAATCCGGTCGGTGGCCCATGGAAAAGAGTTTGTCCTTGAATTTGATGCAACAGACGTCAGTCCATCTGATTCATGAACGGTTGGCTGATCAGGAGGATATCTTCTCAGTAAATGGACCTCCGGGAACAGGGAAGACGACGTTGCTAAGGGATGTGATCGCTGAAATTATCACGGAACGTGCCGATAAGCTCGTTTCGTATCTGGAGCCAGCACATGCTTTTCGGAAATACACACCTATAGACGACGAACAAAGGAAGAAAGAGGACGGTACGTACTATCGATATCACTTTTACGAGCTTGACGAAGCTCTTGGGCGTGATGGGATTGTCATTGCCTCCTCCAATAATGGGGCTGTACAAAACGTTACTGGGGAGCTCCCAGGGATGGGGGCCATTAAGGGCTATGTAGATGACGAAAATGCGCGATATTTTCAAGAAATCGCTCAATTTGTCATGGATGATCCTGAAATATGGGGAATGATCTCCGCCATTATGGGTAATCGCTCGAACAGAGCTCGATTCGTAGAGCGATTCTGGTTTGGCGATGGAGAACCAGTTATCCAGGGCTTCAAGCAGTTGGGATGAAGCAATTGCTTCAGAATGCCCCACCTAAAGAGCAGTGGAGTCAAGCGGTAGAGAAATATCATCAAGCGAAAGCCAGAGTCAACGAGTTAATCGCACAAATGGAGAAGTGGCACTGGGATCTTAATACATATTTGGATAAACAACGAAAGCTGGAATCCCTTCAAACTTCGATCAAGTCGCTGGAAGCGCGGATTGATCAGAACCAAACGGAGGCAGCCGCAAGTCAATCTGAAGTAGAACGGCTGGAGTCGTATATTGTTTCCTTACGTGAAGTATATACTCTTGAAAAACAAAAGTATGGCTGGTGGCAAAAATGGATGTGGTGGAGAAAGAAGATCAAGTTGCATAAGAATGATCTGCTGCAATATCAACAACAGCTGCAGGACTTTTTAAAGGAAAAGGTTGCAGCGGAAGAACTGCTCTTGGCGACAAAACGAGAGGGGAAGGAATTATCACAATCTCTTGGTCGACAACGCCTGCTGCAACAGGATACAGAAAAGAAGCTTACCGATCTCGAAAAGAAGATACCGGAAATTCCTGAGAAGTTCCGTCAGAACATGCCCACCGATGAGTATTGGGGCATGGAAGGAACTTACGACTGGAGTTCACTTCAAAAAGGATCGCCATGGATCTTCGAGGAGTTGGCAGATGCACGAACCCAGTTGTTCCTTCACGCGCTAACGGTGCAGCGGGCGTTTGTTTTGAGTGCACAAAAGCAAATCCGTAATAATCTCACCTTATTTATGGATTATTTGAAGGGGCAATTGTCCTACTCGAAGGTGGAGCCGTATCTGCCTGCCCTGTGGAACACGTTATTTTTAGTCGTTCCTGTGATATCGACTACCTTTGCCTCCTTTGCGACAATGATGAAGGGAGTAAAGCAAGAAGACATCGGTTGGCTCATCGTGGATGAAGCGGGACAAGCGGTTGTGGGAGGATTATGGCGAGCAAAAAGAGCGATTATTGTTGGTGACCCACTGCAGATTGAACCGGTGCTTACTATACCCGAGACGATGCTCCAGCATTTTCGGAAGCATTACGACATTCCGGATCGCATCGCAAGTCAAACGTGTTCTGTCCAGTTTATGGCGGATCTTGCGAATCCGATTGGGACAGAGATCGATACGAACGAGGGACCGACCTGGATAGGCTGTCCGCTTTATGTGCATAGAAGGTGTCTCGATCCGATGTTTACCATCGCCAACGAGATCGCTTACTCCGGCAAGATGGTGTATGCCACGGATCAGCCGAAGCATGACGAGTTCTCTCTCGGTGATAGTCGGTGGATCGATGTGAGGGGGCGTACACCTCTGAAGCATTGGATTCCTGAGCAAGGCGAGGTGATCAAGGAACTTGTGAACAAGGCCTTCGAAGCGATGGAACTTGCAAATGGAGTACCGAGTCTCTATATCATTTCCCCGTTCACCGAAGTTGTTAAGGAGCTACGGAGGGAGCTGATGAAGTCCGCTGGAAGGCTACGCGGCCATGTCAGCCAGCGGGAATATGCGAGGTGGGTCAACTCTGCGATCGGGACGGTGCATACATTTCAAGGGAAGCAGGCAGAAACAGTTATTTTTTGCTTAGGCTTGGACTCTTCAGCAGAGGGAGCGGCCAAATGGGCCTCGGGCAAGCCGAATATCTTGAACGTCGCTGCTACGCGGGCGATGTATCGATTCATTATTGTAGGAGATATAAGGCTGTGGAAAAATCGAAGCTACTTTGATATCGCATACCAAAAGCTGAGTCAGAATAACTAATGTGCCCCATAGGGGAGAGGCAGTATTTCATAAACAAGGGGAATTTGTTTTGGATTCACCTAAGATGCTTCATTAATGTTAGATTTATTATACTAGGAGGCTCGGTAATTTGAAACTTACAGACTTGGTTCAGGATTGGGGTGGCTTTGAGAGATTAGTTGCTGATTTGCATAATACCGGAAACGTTCTAGTTCAACACAATGTTACCTTGATCGGCCGCTCAGGTGCACCTAGACAAATAGATGTTTTAATTACCCACACAGAAGGACTATACACTCAACAAATCATAGTCGAGTGTAAATATTGGAAGTCAAAGATTAAGCGTACTCACATTGATGCGATGATTACACAGATGCAAGACCTAAACGCATCGAAGGCGGTGTTTTTTACTCTCAAAGGTTATCAGTCTGGGGCTGAGACGGTAGCTTCCCAGTTCGGAATTGATATATTTATTGTCCGGGAACCCGATGAAAGTGAGTGGGGGAGGCCTGGACCAGTCGTTGACTTTTTTTTGCAAGTTCTTTCGAGGACTGCTTCTAGATGCACATTCCCTGATGCAACAGTCTACTTTTTGGAGGGGACTGATCCTTCTTCATCACTAAATCTCAATATTGAGATGGGACCAAGAACAGCTCGAAGTTCAACAATAACAATAAAAGATGATGGTACTCAAGGGGATACAATTGAGGACTTAATCGATAAGGGTACACAACAAGCAATGGAGGAGTTCTTTGCTCAAAATAGCTTTACCTTAAATAATGGCGAAGATTGTACAAGATACTTAGCGCTACCCGTAGTGATAAACGTACAACCTACAGTAAAAGTAGAATGTGGTTCAGCAATTATAGAGATACCCCAGATTCAAGTGGAATTGGGCATTAGAATTGACCAATCTCGTCTGATAGTTGATCGCCGTCATAACTTCTTTTACGCATTAGTTGTTCAAGACACTGTTCGCAATGCGAAGTATTATGCCTCCAGAAGACGCGATGCGTCTACCTCGGTCATTGCGGAAGTGTCGCCAGAAGAAGCAACAAACGAACAAGTACTTATCAATGGGTCTATATTTCGTGTTTATACAGAGCACTGGTTTGACCCTAATGAAATAATAGGGTTAACGACTGTGGATTTTGAAAAAGTTAAGCAGTCCCGTTCTGAGTAACTTTAGCTTGGGTGTACGATCGTCCTTTTGTAATTTTTGGAGGAACCATGGGCATCTCACCCTGTAACGGATTAAGGCATTTCGTTCACATAGAAGCTAAGGACGCCTTATCGGGTACCCTGAAAATTTCACCTTGAAGATGATACGCTGAACCGTATCATAAGTAACGGCAAGTTTCAAACGAGACTTACTCTATCTAGCAAATCCGCACCAAATGGGTGATCCACGATGTACAGCCATCTTCCGTCGGATTGTTTTCTGATAATTTCCGAAGTATGACCCTCCAGATGAATCGGCTTACCATCCGAACCTACCGCTTGAAGGATGAAATGAGCACGCAGCAAAGCGATATTTTCAAAAGGGATGCAGTAAATGTTTTTGGATACCATGTTGCCACGTAATTGTAGTAGTTCCTCAAGAGTTTTTTTGAATACTTGCGATTCCTTTATCTTTGCTGCCGTTTAGATTAATAAGAATGCCGTCAGGTTCGTAAAGCGAAAGCAGGTTGTTAATATCGCCGGAGTTGAAGGCATCGGCAAAAGCGGTATTCATATCTTCGGGATTTCTAACTGAATTGCTTCGAATTGGAGTTGTCAGGAATCGCCCCTTTATTTAAGTCACTTGTAAGTTTATTCGAATCTACACGACATTGTAAGTACGCACATAATGATGACATAGTCATAATAACCTGACCATGTGGAGGTAAATATGCCTTTTCAAGACGGAACTTTTGGATGTCCAGTAGAAGTGGGCCTTCAAATAATAAGCGAAAGGTGGAAGCCCAAGATCATTTATGAACTCCTTCAGCAAACCATGCGTTTTGGTGAACTCCAACGGCGAATTTCTGGTGTATCCAGGCATGTACTTACAATGCAACTGCGGGAGCTGGAAAAATGCGGCGTTGTACAACGGACGGTATTTCATACAATACCACCGAAGGTTGAATATTCGTTGACGGAGTTTGGTAAAAGTTTGAAACCGGTTCTTGAACAAATGATAATAGTGGGGGAGCATGTAATTTCATTACAAAAAGGTGAACAGATAAAGTGAGGGACATTTAAAACTTGCCGTTACAGACAGCGCGGAGAACCTTATCATAAGTAACGGCAAGTTTTGTACCGTAACGCCGCTTAATTCGATATGGAGGATTTTGCCTTGTTCCTGAATGACGTGCTTTTGAAGGGGGATAGAGTTCATGAATCCGAACGTCAGCTCTTCCACACTGACTTACCATAAAAGTATCTTGGATGGTGTGGAAATCAAACGGTGCCGGCAAACCTATCAAAGCTACAAGCTGCACGTGCACAACGAATTGTCCATCGGCTATATTGAGGAAGGCTCCACGCATGTGGATTTTGAGAGAGAAACCATTCCTTTTAGGAAAGGCGACGGGATTGTCATTCCGCCGCTTACGAGTCATTGCTGCTCCCCGACAGACATTCGGCAGTGGCAGTTTGTGATGCTCTATATTGAACCCCGCTATTACGAGAGCAGCGTGAGATTTGATCAAGTCATGAAGCTATACGGCGATCCCCTTCGGCAAGTAACAGACTTCATTCGGCTGCTGGAAACGGAAGAGGATAAAGAAATTCTGGAAAGTCGATTGATTGAACTGTTGGTGGAGCTTGGGGAGCCCTTAACGGGGGACACCCATCCAAGCGATGAAGGCCATCAAGCGGAGCGGATCATGGAAATACGGAATTGGCTGGTTAATCGGTTTCAAGAGAATTGGACGCTGGAGACGCTGGAGGATACCTTCGGTCTCAGCCGGTTTACCATCATCCGCCAGTTTAAACGGAGATTTCATACCACACCAAGGGCGTTCCAACTGCAGTTAAAAGTCGCTACCTCCAAAAAGCTGCTTGCTGAAGGAGTTGAACCATTCGAGATCATGGAGCGGGTCGGATTTTATGACCAGGCCCATTTTATAAGGGAATTCAAGAAGATGAACGGCGTCACACCCAAGGGTTATCTGCAAAGCCTATAGAAAGGGCATGTTTCGTCAATTTCATACAATACGGCCTCTTATGGTTCGGATACGATGGGAGTATTCTGGAAATAAGGGGTTTTTGAATGGATCGGTTGAAACTGACGCTTGTCATGGTCGTATGGGGAAGCATTGGGGTTTTTACGCGGCATATTGAGCTATCCCCTTTTGTGCTGGCTTTCTTAAGGGCGGTGATCGCCCTGCCGGTATTGTTGGTATTTATAGGAAGGAGGCCGGCAGGCCAACGGATCTCGTTCCCCCAAACAAAGCCCTATCTGGTTTCTGGCGCACTGATCGGATTAGCTTGGGCCGCCCTCTTCTACGGGTTTCAAAATACGAATATCTCTACAGCGGTCATCATCTATAACATGTGCCCGGTGTATGTCATGCTGGTGGCCCCCCTCGTCCTTAAAGAACGACTGACCCGACTGCGGGTGGGCATCGTTGGAATCTCGTTTATCGGATTATGCCTGGTTGTAGGTACGGGGGGGTTCGGCCCTGCCGGGTTTTCGTCTCAGGGAATGTGGGGCATGATTCTCAGTGGTGTGTCCGGCATGTTGTACGCGGCCATCGTGATCATCAATCGCAAAGCGGCCAATCAAGTGGATCATGCTCTCGCTACATTCCTCCAAATGGGTGCGGCTAGTATGGTGCTATTGCCGTTCGTGCTGGCTGAAGGGGAATGGAGACAGGTTCTGGCTGCGGATGGAACGGGGATCCTGTTGACATGCATTCTTGGAGTGGTCCATACAGGCCTGGCCTATAACCTGTATTTCTCAACTTATCACCGTGTGTCATCCATCGAGATTGCCTCTTACGGCTATTTGGAGCCGGTGTTTGGTATCGTGTTCAGTGTCCTCTTGCTGGGAGAGACCTTAGCTATGACGCAGCTGATTGGTGGTTTGATGATTCTGGGATCTACCTATTTGGGGGAATGGATGCATTCGGTAAATCCTACCACAAGCAAGAGCAAGTCGACTCCTTGATATGCTACGTGAATGGTTTAAGGTGGCTGGCATGCATACCTGACATCATGTGGGCCAAAAGGCTAGTCTGGACGAGATTTGGGCAGGATAGTTGGGCAAAGCAAGATCAAAGAAGGGCCATCCGACATAGGGTGGCCCTATAACTTGCCGTTATAGACAGCGCGGAGAACCGTATCATAAATGACGGCTAAATTTTTGTATCCGATTAGCGGAGAACTTTTTAATCAGACTGTAGCTGTTAGAATGAAATTGAAATGATATAGCAAAGGTCCGGTTAACCTGAAAAGGCTAATCAGACCTTATTGTATAAGAAACCCCCAGTTCGACTGGGGGTCACGATAAGTATGTTTCTTCAAAGGCAAAGCGGAACAGGGGACGAACAAAACGTAAGCGATGTGCCAGGCTGCTGGGTTTCAAGCGATCGGACTGCTTTGCCAAGTATTCCTTCAACAAGTTCAAAGTAACCTCAGAAATAGACAGGTTCCTAGCTCTCTTACCAGCATCTTGAACTGAAGGGCGTAAGCTTTCAATGTACTCAGACTAAACCCCTGGATACGTTTATCAGGTTCAGACAGTCGCCATAATTCACTACACGGAGGTATCTATAAGGGTGATGTCAATACTCGCCTTGCTGAATTAACAAAGGCCTGACTTTAGGAGAGTATTTCAACGAAACCGGCGCAAGCGCCTTAAGCCAAGCAACAAAGGAGCTGCCGCGGCATGCTCCTTTTCGCATTTTTCGCCGATAGACCCGTTAAGCTGAACCGTACCACAAGTGAGGCGAAATTTTTGGTATTAGCCGCGAACGGGGCGCGGAAAGGAAAGTTGCCACAGAAGGGGAGGGTGGGGGTACGTCCATTTATGGGAAAGAACATCGTTTGGGGGGCTCATAAAGCCCGTATTAGTAAAAGGGGCATTATCTGTTTGGAGAAAAGTTTCGAAACAAGAAAAACATCTAGGAACTTTGAGACCGATTTATGGTTTCAAAGTTGCTCAGTCTTCATTATGTTGAATGAGCTTGTTGATCCAAACGTAAAAATAAAGTTATTGACCTCCTTCGGAAAATTGAAAGGCGATGCTCCTATATTAGCAGAAAAACTGAAAGCGCAACGACCTAACTTTGCCATGAGCAACGCAAAGGACTTTCACGATAGATACATTATTGCTGATGATGAGTGTTTTCTCTTGGGGGCATCGATCAAGGATTTTGCTGATAAAGCGACAACACTTGTAGCTATTAATGAGAAGCCAGTAATTTCATCAATCAAAAAATATGCAGAGGGCTAATTTTCTGCTTACAATCCATAAATATTTCTAACCTCTGATTGTTGATTCGTCTGATGAAAAAATGTGCCCATAACCTTCTAAGTAAAACGGAATTATCTTGGAAATCAAAAGCACAATGACCCTATCCGCCTCATGGGAAGCCAAGACCCTTCCGCATAGTAGTCTATGATTTTGCTGCATGATGGCCTTATATGATTTATATTTATACTGTAGGATTTTAAGGATTATTGTCAAAATATTAGTTTTGAATCAGCTGCTGATATAAGGGGAAGACAAATGCGCAAAAAATTATTGGCGGCATTGACCATTCTTTGTTTCATACTTATTGTTGTTGCGATGTGCAGATTTTTGGCAAGCCGAACAGTTGAGGGAAGTCCTGAAGCGGTAAACGGGGTATTGGATTTAACCCGATGGAACTTTGCCAATAACGGGCCCATCCGCCTGGACGGGGAATGGGAATATTATCGAAATCAGTTGCTCACTCCGGACGATTTCGACCCGCAAATACATAAAGGTAAACTGCCGGAGATGACGGGGTTCGTTCACGTGCCAGACAGATGGGAGAAGTATGCGGTCGGGGGCTTGAGCGGGTCTCCGTATGGATATGCGACATTCCGGATGCATGTTAAATTGCAGGGTACCTCTGGGCAGATCTACGGAATCAGGCAGATAAACATTAAAACAGCCCACAAACTATTTGTAAACGGCAGGGAGATCGGTTCCAGCGGCATTCCAGGGACGAACATGCAGGAGACGCTTTCCGTCAATACACCTTACGTTCGTTTTTTGCAGATAGACGGCAACAGTGCTGACATCATCGTTCAAGTTGCTAATTTTCAATACTTTCAGGGAGGCATCACCCATCCTATTTATTTAGGGTATCAGGAAGACATACTGTCCATGCGGGAGTTTGCGGTGGTGCAAGATTTATTAGCCGCGTCCTGCTTTTTGTTAATCGGCGCTTATTTCATTGTACTTTTCTTGATGAGAGGACGAGAACGTTCCTGGCTCTATTTCGGTCTGTGTTGTTTAGCGGTCTGCGTATATTTGGCGACGCACGGCGAGAAAGTTGCGGCGATGCTTGCGCCGGAAATTCCTTTTGAACTGTTTTTGAAAATACAAACCATCTCCGGTGGAGCTTCCGAATTATTTCTCCTGCTATACGCAATGCAATCTTTTCCGGGTTTATTTAAGAAAGTCGTCATGAAAGGGTTCGGTTCGACTCTCGCAGCGAGATTGCTGCTTATTTTGCTTACACCCGCACCGGTCTTAAGTACACTCAACAGCGTGGGATTGGTACTGGCATTTTTCGAGATCCTGTACGTCGCATATGTGATGTCTGCCGGCATGATGCGCCGGAGGGAAGGTTCGTCGTTGATGCTGATCGGCGCATTTTCGCTGCTCATTCTTGAAGTCGCTTCCGCGTTGGACATCTTGGGGATTTTGTCTGTCTTGTCCATTCAGACTGCCGCGTGGATATGTTTTGCCGTTGCTCAAGGGTTGTTTTTGTCCAAACGGTTTGTGAATACGTTCAAGAAAGTGGAGACTCTTTCAGATCAGCTGCGATTTATGGACCGATTGAAGGATGAGTTTCTTGCCAATACATCCCACGAAATGAAAACGCCGCTTCACGCCATCATCAATATTGCTGGGTCGCTGCTTGAAGGCGCCGCAGGTCCAATGTCGCCGAATCAGAAGATGAATGTAGCCATGATCAAAGATACCGGCAAGAGGATGGCCAATTTGCTCGGCGATCTGCTTGATTTCTCCAAATTGAAGAACGGAGAGCTTGTTTTGAAGCGGAAAACAGTAGCTTTACAACCGATCGTTCGCCTTATATTCGAGATGTTCCGCCATATGGCAGGGGACAAACCGGTGCAATTCGTTGATCTCCTGAACGATCGTCTCTTTGTTTATGTTGATGAAGACAGGCTCGCGCAAATTATGAACAACCTGGTCGGCAATGCGCTTAAGTTTACGGCTTCAGGCCAGATTGCCGTATCGGCGAGGGAGGAGAATGGCTGGCTGGCGATTTCCGTTTCGGATACCGGCATCGGCATTCCGCAAGACAAGCTGGAAGTCATCTTCGAGTCGTTCGAGCAGGCTGGGAAGGCGGTTGCCATGGAGTACGGCGGAATGGGGCTCGGACTCAGCGTCACCAAGCGATTGGTGGAATTGCACGGAGGGAGCATTTGGGTGGAATCGGAACAGGGAAAAGGGGCGGTGTTTACGTTTACAGTGCCGTCCGCAAATCGAGAAGAAGAGCAACTGACCGACTCGGGAATGAAATTGACGAACGCTTTGCAGGAGATGGCTGCCACCCAAATGACTTCTTCGAATAAGGTGCGATTGGAAGGGGAAGGCATCTTTACGATCCTGATTGCAGATGACGATGCTGCCAACCGGCAGGTGCTGCTCAATCTTTTGTCGGTGGAGAAGTATACGGTCATTGCCGTTTCCAGCGGGATGGATGCGATGCGCGAGATTGAGCTGAACCGGCGTATCGATTTGGCGATTATCGATCTGATGATGCCCGGAATGTCCGGCTACGAAGTGTGCCGGAATATTCGCAGACGATACTCGTTGTCGGAACTCCCGGTATTGCTGTTAACTGCTAGAAATCGTCCGGAGGACATTGTGACAGCGTTTGACTCGGGAGTGAACGACTTTCTCGGCAAACCGATCGAGGCGGACGAATTAAAGGTTCGCGTCCGGACGCTGCTCAAATTGAAAAAATCGGTAAGCGATTTGATCCATATCGAGATGGCTTTTTTGCAGGCCCAAATCAAGCCCCACTTCCTGTTTAACACGCTCAATACGGTGATTTCGGTAAGCCATACGGACGTAAGCAAAGCTCAGGATTTGCTTGTCGAATTGAGCCGGTACTTGAGAAGCAGCTTCGATTTCCAAAACCGGGAACAACTCGTTTCGATCCACAAAGAGATGGAGCTCGTAGAGTCTTATCTGTTCATCGAAAAAGCCCGCTTTGGTCAGCAACTGCAAGTGACCTATGACGTCGATGAGGACATTCGCTGCCGTATTCCTCCACTCATTATTCAGCCGATCGTGGAAAATGCAATCCGGCACGGAGTGATGAAGCGGCCAGGAGGAGGAGTCGTGCGAATTTCCGTGAAAGCGGACCAAGACTGTCTTGTTGTTGTCGTATCGGATAATGGACCGGGAATTTCCGATGAAACGAAAGCGTCTTTGTCGAAAGGAAGAACCGGTACGAGAGGAGTCGGACTCGCCAATATCGAAGGGCGCTTAAGGACACTCTACGGAACGGGTCTTAAGATCGATAGCGCGTCCGGACAAGGTACGAAAGTTATGATTCGCATTCCAAATTCAGTTCAATGAGGTGAGCCTATGCTGCGTGCAATATTAATCGACGATGAGCAACCGGCGCTGGATCTGCTTGAAAAGTTGTTGATAACGATCGGGCACATCGAGATTGTCGGGACGTTTACGAAACCGTATGAAGCGGTAAATATGTTAATGCAGGAGCGCATGGATGTTGTGTTTTTGGATATTGAAATGCCTGGCTTGAACGGTATCGAAGCGGCCGAACATATTATGGCGATTGACCCGGGAATCGATGTGGTTTTGTGACGGCTTACAATCAGTACGCAATCGAAGCCTTTGAACTGAGTGCCGTCGATTATGTGCTGAAACCGACTACGATAGGACGTCTGAGCAAGACGGTTGAACGAATCGTATCGAAACGTAGATCTGTTAAGCAGGGTGAATTCATAAATGCGGCGCAAGCAGGCAAGGCCGAGTTTCTCTGTTTTGGCCGTTTTGAATGGAGACACGATGCGGAATCATTGTCCCCGGTGAAGTGGAGGACGTCTAAGGAACGCGAACTGATGGCTTATCTCGTCCATCATAGGAATACGTTCGTAGCGAAAGAGAAGATTCTAGAGGATATTTGGCCGAATGCGAATGTGGATCAAGTTACCGCATTTTTGCACACCTGTGTCTATAGCATTAGGAAAAAGTTGGTAAGTACCAGTGGCAAGCACACGCTGGAGTTTAAAAACAACTGTTATCGTTTGGAGATTCGGAGTGGACAGTGCGATGCCGCTGAATTCGAGCGAATCACAAGTGAGGGGATGCTGGTTACCGCAGGCTTCATCAGTGAATTGGAGAAGATAGCAAACCTTTATACAGGCGATTATATGGAGGAAGACGGATTTGTTTGGGCGCACGAAGCGCAAGAAAAGTTCAAGGGTTCTTATATCGAGTTAATGAGACTGATGGCGGACTACTATTTATCGATCAAAGAGTTCCATGCGGCGGCACACTGCTTGCGAAACGTTCTTAAGAAAAACCCATTCCTCGACGACATTAACGAAACGATGCTGAACGTGTATGCGAAACTGGGCGACCGGCTGTCCATGGTACGGCATTACGAACAATTTTCGAAGCTATTGCAAGACGAGCTGGGGATTGCCCCTTTAGATTCTACGGTAAGATTATTTTCCAGGTTATGCAGCGGCAGCGCCGACGATAAGTCAAAGGCGTGAGCCGCTTTTTTGTTGCTCAGAATTTGCTCAGAGCGATGTGATATGGTTATAAAGTCCTGATTAAGTCGAGGGAATTTGATGGGTTTCGACATTAAGGGAGTGGAAAGTCAGAAATGGACATTGTTTTCGCGAACCCAAATTCGTACGAACTAGGCTTTATCATTCCTAAGATAAGACCGTTGCTGAAAGGAATTATGGAGTTGTTTGATGATGGAAGAGAGGTAGAAAGACTTAATGTCTTTAAGGTGCCTTGTTGTAAGATGGTGGAGGATTATGTCGAATTGTTCACATGCCAAATGGAAAGTGAAGGAGGAAACGGAATGTTGTGTAACAAAGGCAATTCTTAAGTATGTTGATTTCGCTGCGGGTTTTTGTTGCTTAGACGATGAGGATAACGCTTCGCAGTTTCTTCTGTAACGACGTGGAGCAGCCCAATCTCCGGCATCTCCATAACACTAACTGGTGTAACTACGGCAACAGTATGTTTGGGCAGTTGGAGCATCTGGACAGAGACGATCACAAGAGTTTTAAGATTCATGCATGCAGTACAACACAAAGTAGGGGAGATACATATGAAACATCAACGCTCATCGGACAAGAGAGTAATCAGCCGAACGGTATTAAGTTTCTTGCTCGTATTTGTTTTCATGATGGAGCTTATGTTGGGGAATAACATGGCTTTGGCTGGGTTATCGGCAACGACAGCCAATGCGGCGAACAACAGTGTCACCGCCAGTCCAAGCAACGTCACAACAGGCGGTTCCGTCACGCTGACGGCAATGGGAGACCGGCAGTCGGTAACGGGAATAGTGTATGGAGATGAAAGGTACATCCCGACAAATTGGACATCGACGGAGAGCGGCCAATCAGGCACGTTCAGCGTAAGCGGAGGCAGCTATATGTCTACTTATACGCCTGCGACCGCGAATGCGAGCGGCTACACGGTAACGGCTACTTTCAAGAAGCAGACTTGGAATGGCAGCGCTTGGACGGATACGACTACAACGGATACGAAGACGACCACTGTTACGGTAGGCACGGTGGCTAGTTCGGCTTCTCTTGACAATTGGAGTATCCGTAGTCCGTTGCCCACGGGTAATACTCTTTATGGCGTCAACTACGTCAACGGCATGTATGTGGCGGTGGGGTTGAGTGGAACGATATTGACCTCCAGTGACGGAGCGAGCTGGACGAGCCGTACGTCGGGCACCACGTGGTATCTTCGTGGCGTCACCTACGGCAACGGAACGTATGTGGCGGTGGGGGGAGGTGGAACGATATTGCAAAACGCTAACCTGACTGTAACGTATAACGGCAACGGCGCTACGTCCGGCAGCGTGCCGACGGACAGCAACGCGTATGCGCAGGGCTCGACGGTGACGGTTGCTAGGCAATACGGGGAATCTGGTGAAGACGGGGTACACGTTCGCTGGCTGGAACACGGCGGCGAACGGAGGCGGGACAAGCTACGCGGCGAATGCCACGTTCGCGATGGGAACAGCCAACGTGACGCTATACGCGCAGTGGACGGCGAACCCGACGTACACCGTAACGTATAACGGCAACGGCGCTACGTCCGGCAGTGCACCGACCGACGGCAACGCGTATGCGCAAGGAGTAACAGTCGCCGTATTTGGCAATACGGGAAACCTAGTGAAAACCGGCTACACGTTCGCGGGCTGGAACACGGCGGCGAACGGAGGCGGAACAAGCTACGCGGCAAGCGCGAACATCACGATGGGAACGGCGAACGTGACGCTGTACGCGCAGTGGGCGTCATTGAGCAGTAACGCGAACCTGAGTGACCTGGCACTAAGTCAAGGAACGTTGTCGCCAGCCTTCGCCAGCGCAACCACGAGCTACACCGCGATTGTCGCGAATAGTGTGAGCAGCGTGACGGTGACGGCGGTGGTATACGATCCGGCTGCGACGGTGACGGCGAACGGAACGGCAATAACGAGTGGTCAAGCAAGCGCCCCGACCAACCTGAGCGTGGGCAACAACACGATTACGGTAGTTGTGACAGCACAAGACGGCACGACGAAGACGTATACGATTACGGTGGAAAGAGCGTCGACAACGTCGACAGATTCTTCAGCTGGCTCATCCAATCCTTCTCCCGGTTCGCCTAGTACCCCGTCCAGCGGCTACCAAGGGTCGCAAACCGGCTTTCAGGTGATTGTGGATGGCAAGCCGCAAAATCAGATAGCGACAGGAGCCACAACACAGGAGAACGGACAGACCGTGCTGACGGCGACAGTAGACGCGGCAAAACTGCAGGCGCAGCTTGCGACGGCGGGGGACAAGCCGGCTATCATCATTCCAGCATCGACAGTGAGCGCGGATAAAGTATCGGCGGTACTGACAGGGGATGCGGTTAAAGTGATGGAGAACAAACAGGCCGTATTGGAAGTACAAGCGCCTAACGGGAACTACAAGCTGCCTGCGGCACAGCTTTTCATCGATCGCGTGGGGGCGCAGCTTGGCGGGCAAGTGAACCTTGCGGATATCGTCGTTCATGTGGACATTGCGAAAAGCAATGCCGAAACGGCTAAACTTGCGGAGAGTACGGCTGAAAAAGGCAAATTCAGCGTCGTTGTACCCCCGATCGATTTCACGGTGACCGCTACCTACAGCGGCAAGACGGTGGACGTAGACAAGTTCAGCTCGTTCGTGGAGCGCGAAATTCCGCTGCCGGACGGCGTAGACCCGAGCAAGATCACGACTGCCATTGTGCTGGACGCAGACGGATCGACCCGTCATGTGCCAACCTATATCACTGCTCGCGACGGGAAGTATTACGCTGTCGTAAGCAGTCTGACGAACAGCACGTACACCTTGATCTGGCATCCGATGACGTTTAAGGACGTGGATGGGCATTGGTCTAAGGACGCTGTGAACGACATGGCGTCGCGGATGGTAGTTAACGGCGAAGATGCGACGCATTACAATCCCGATGCAGCGATCACCCGCGCCGAGTTCGCGGCGATCATCGTTCGGGCGCTGGGACTGGCTGACAACTGGAAAGCCTCTTCGTTCGGCGATGTTAAGTCCGACGACTGGTACGTCGGCGCGGTGGCAAAAGCAAAGGAGTACGGTATCATCGAAGGCTACGAAGACGGAACGTTCGGCCCGAACAAGACGATCACCCGCGAAGAAGCAATGGTGATGATCGCGCGGGCGATGAAGCTGGCAGGACTGAATGCAAACGTCAGCAGCGCAGAAGTGGACTCCGTACTCTCCACGTTTACAGATGGCGCAACGGTAAACGTGTGGGCGAAGCAAGCGGTCGCTGCGACTGTGAAGAACGGATTGGTGCAAGGCTCCGATACGGGACTGAACCCGACGAGCGAAATCACGAGAGCGGAGACGGCGGCCATCGTGCAGCGGATGCTGGAGAAGGCCAAGCTGATCGATAGCGGAAATTCCAAGTAATCCAGTTGAAAGGGCTGCTCCCGAGCAGTATTATTGATATGCTCCCCTTTAAGTAGACAGGTTTAAAAAATAAACCGGCTACTTGGAGGGGAGTATTTCTTTGTCAAAACCGGACACATATACAGCTATAGAAAAAATTAGTGACTATAGAGAAGTTAGCTGAGCGCAACTACGGAAAGACAGCAAAGCAGTTTAAGGTGTCCTATAACAAAGTGTACCAGTGGGTCAAAAAGTATGAGGATAGCGGGCAGGATGCATTGCAGGACGGTCGGGGACGCGAGAAAGCGGCAGAAGAGTTGAACGAATCCGAGCAACACAAACTCGCCGTGAAGAAGTTGGAGTATGAGAATGAGCGGCTTCGGGCGGAGGTTGCTTTCCTAAAAAAGTAGGAATACGTTCGTAGCGAAAGAGAAGATTCTAAAGGATATTTGGCCGAATGCAAATGTGGATCAAGTTACCGCATTTTTGCACACCTGTGTCTATAGCATTAGGAAAAAGTTGGCGAGTACCGGTGGCAAGCACACGCTGGAGTTCAAAAACAACTGTTATCGTTTGGAGATTCGGAGTGGACAGTGCGATGCCGCTGAATTCGAGCGAATCACAAGTGAGGGGATGCTGGTTACCGCAGGCTTCATCAGTGAATTCGAGAAGATAGCAAACCTTTATACAGGCGATTATATGGAGGAAGACGGATTTGTTTGGGCGCACGAAGCGCAAGAAAAGTTCAAGTGTTCTTATATCGAGTTAATGAGACGGATGGCGGACTACTATTTATCCAACAAAGAGTTCCATGCGGCGGCACACTGCTTGCGCAATGCCCTTCAGAAAAACCCATTCCTCGACGAGATTAACGAAACGATGCTGAAGGTGTACGCGAAACTGGGCGACCGGCTGCCCATGGTTCGGCATTACGAACAATTTTCGAAGCTATTGCAAGACGAACTGGGGATTGCTCCGTTAGATTCTACGGTAAGATTATTTTCCAGGTTATGCAGCGGCAGCGCCGACGATGAGTCGAAGGCGTGAGCCGCTTTTTTGTTGCTCAGAATTTGCTCAGAGCGATGTGATATGGTTATAAAGTCCTGATTAAGTCGGGGAAATACGATGGGTTTCGACAAAATTGCCGAACCCAAATTAGTACGAACTAGACTTCATCCTTCCAAGGATAAGACCGATGCTGAAAGCAATTATGAAGTTATTCGATGATGGAAGAGAGGTAGAAGGATTAAATGGAGAGAAGAGCCAAAAAACTGATCTCGTATGTAATGCCGTTACTTTTGATTTTCAGTTTAATTTTCCCTGGTTTCTTTGCCGGAACCGCGCAAGCGGCGACGATGACTAAGTGGGTGACGTTCAAGTATGATAATTTTAGCAATTCCAGCCTAAACAGCTTGCTTCAAATCAACGGAAACAGCTTTGTTAACGGGTCGGTTCTTCGGCTTACGCCCGCTATTGGAAGTCAGGCCGGAAGTGTTTTTAACAAAAACATGATATATAACAATGGAAATCACTATTCCTTCAGTACGTTTTTTGGATTTCAATTTACCGGTAAAGGCACCAGCAACTCTAGCGTGTTTGCACCAGGAGCAGATGGAATTACCTTTGCGATTCAAACGGCTTCGAGTCAAGCAGGAGGTTCCGGAAGTGGGATCGGGATTGGGGGAGTTCAACCGAGCATAGCGGTTAAATTCGATACTTTTCAAAACGGCCCCACGCTTGGGAATTTGCATGATCCCAGCGATAACTACATCGGATTGGCACTAAACGGCGATGTAGATAATACAAACCCGTCACGGTATACTGCAATCTCTAAAACCTCTTATGACATGAAGGACGGAACTGTCCACTATGCTTGGATTGATTATGACGGCAGCGCAAAAACGATGTCCGTCTATATCAGTAATACAACGACCCGTCCTGCGACAGCGGCATTGGTAACCCCCAATGTCGATTTGGATTCGATTTTCAATGGAAGCGTCGGGATTTATGCCGGATTTACGTCGGCTACGGGAAAGGCTTGGGAAAATCACGATATTTTGCAATGGTACTTTAACAATAATCTGGACCCGATCGATACGGCTAATAACAATTACACGTACCAGCAAGCACCTGCTTCTGTTACGGTGACTACGGCCGCTTATGGGCAGCCGGGAAAAACACAATTGACAGCGACGGCAAAGGATGCGAACGGCAACCCGGTTGCCGGCGCGCCGCTTACGTTTAAAACGGACAGCGGAACGATTGAAGATCTGAACGGAAACCCGATCACTCCTGTCCCGGCAGTCATTAATTCGGACTCCAACGGTCAAGCACAGGTCTTGTTAGATATGGGCTTGACACCCAATGCGTCTCCCGGAAACGTGACTGCTATTGCTGTGGGAGGAGCCTATAGTGCCTTGGCAATTCCGCCAACTCCCACCAATTTGGGGACAAGCAATGCGACAAGTACAGGGGCTACGTTAACATGGAATCCGGTGGCGGGCATATCGTCGTATAAGGTGTATGACAACGGAACGCCGCTTACGACTGTGACCGGTACGACTTATAATGTGACGGGCTTGGCTGAAGGCACAACCCACACTTATACGGTCACGGCGGTTAACAATAATTTGCAATCGGCACCTTCAGCATCCGTCAATGTATCAACTCCGGTACCGACGCTGACGGTGACGACGTCGCTAGGAACAGGCCCGTCGACGACGAAGGTGACGGCAACGGCGGGGCCGGGCAACCGCCTCGTAACGAAGGTGTCCTCCGGCATCATTCCGACGCCGAACGCGGGAGACCCGGTGCCGACAGGGGCAGGGGTAACGGACCCGTATACGTCGGGCTCGGACATCACCGGAGTGGACGCAATCACCAACAAGTACATCGGCGTGTACGAAGTGGACAGCAACAATAAGGTCGTGTCGTTCAAGCTGATCACGCTGACTGGCAGCGACATCACGACAGCCGCGCCGACGCTGACGGTGACGCCGTCGCCGGGAACAGGCCCGTCGACGACGAAGGTGACGGCAACGGCGGGGCCGGGCAACCGCCTCGTAACGAAGGTATCCTCCGGCATCATTCCGACGCCGAACGCGGGAGACCCGGTGCCGACAGGGGCAGGGGTAACGGACCCGTATTCGTCGGGCTCGGACATCGTCGGAGTGGACGCAACCACTAACAAGTACATCGGCGTGTACGAAGTGGACAGTAACAACAAGGTCGTGTCGTTCAAGCTGATCACGCTGACTGGCAGCGACATCACGACCACGGCAGAATCAATCGTCGATTTGTTAGCTGACCCGAGCAACGGAGTGCTTCAAGTTGGTACCACGCAAACTGTGGTTATAAAAGCGGTCTATTCGGATCAGAGTGTTGTAGACGTGACTTATAAAACTAGTTTCAATACATCGAACCCAACAGTGGCAACGGTAGTTTATGGTGTCGTTACGGGCAAAGCTAATGGAACCGCCATGATCACGGCTTCCTACGGCGGAAAATCGGCGTCGGCAACCTTCTTGGTGCAAAGCGGCACTCCTGATATTTCTCTGAGCCTCGAAGCATCTCCAGATTCCGTTGTAGGAGACGGGAAGTCACAAATTACGTTAAAAGCCAGTGTCGTCAGTATAAATAATGGAAGTCCAGTGAAGGGCAAAACGATTACATTCCAAGGATTCGGCATTTCTACTCAAACAGCCGTTACGGATGAGACCGGTACCGCTACAATGACGTTTATTGTACCTTTGATTTCAGGGGTTACCCCCGTCCATAATACGATCACAGCCTCAGCCGTCGATTCGAAAGGACTAATGGCACAGAAAAGCATATCGGTTCATTATATGCCAGCCTCGGTTCAGGGTGTCACGATCGACAAAGTGACAGGCAAACCGATTGCAGGAGCGATCGTGGCGGTGTCGGCCGACTTTAACGGGGATGGAATCGTGGATTTTTCTCAACAGGTAACGACAGGGGCGGATGGTACGTATCAGATTTTCGTACCGCGCGGCAATTGGGACTATACCGTGAATATCCAAACTCCTGTGCTGATCGGCAATCAAACGGTAATGCTGAATCGAACGCAAACCGCACAAGTAGGAACTTTAAATGGAACTGGCCAAACTTTTGCTTCTGCAAATAAAATCAGCGGACAATTGCTGATTTCGAGCCCTGCTTTCAACAATTCGAACTCGCAACCAACGATAGGCAGCATGTTTGGAACCGGAAACGTCAGCGCAATTGTACAAGGAACGAACGGGAATAACTATAATTCACAAATCACGATTGATGCGAACGGCAACTTTGATGTGAATAACGTGCCGCAAGGACAGTATCAAATAACGTATCAGATTAAAGCACCGGACGGTACGACATTAGCTGGACCGTCGGTAACGGTGAATGTGGATCAAAACGGGGAGATGGGCGTTGTCTATTCGCTGATCGACCCTTACGGGGTCGTCACCGATGCCGCAACAGGCCAGCCCATTAACGGAGTAACGATGAGCCTGTACTGGGCGGATACGGAACTGAACAAGCAAAATGGCCATACGCCGAATACGCTCGTAAGCCTGCCGGAGTTGTCCAGCTTTGCGCCGAATCAAAACCGTAACCCGCAAGTCACGAATTCGGCAGGGGAATACGCGTGGATGGTATTCCCGAATGCAGACTACTATATTGTAGCAACGAAATCGGGGTATGACTCTTTCAGTACGCTTGCTACTCAAACCAATGTCTCTGCAACGAACGGTTCGGACAGCTATATTCAAAATGGAATCATTCATGTAGGGCAAACTATGGTATCGTTCAGCTTTACCTTGCAACAGCAGAACCAGCAATCATCTTCCGGATCTAGCAACGTGGTCTCAAGTGGCAATATGCCTACGGGACTTAAAACAAGCGACATTACGTCTACAAGCGTCACGCTGAGTTGGGATGCGATGTCCGGAGCCGCATCGTACAACATTTACGATAACGGACAGTTCATCGCTTCCAATGTGACGGGTACAAGTTACCAAGTAACGGGGCTTACGCCGGGAAGCAGCCATACCTTTACAATATCTGCTGTCGTGGGCGGAAAAGAAACCAAGCAGTCCGTTAGTCAGTCGATTACGACAGCTGTGGCTAACATGTCCTCTGTTCCGCAAACAGGTCATCATGAGAAGTACATTGAAGGCTATTCGGATCGCACGTTCAGACCGGAAAGAGAGGTAACCCGCGAGGAAGTGGCTGCCATGTTGTTCCGGCTCTATCACCTTTCGAAATCCGGGCTGGACGTGATGACCTATTCGGATGTATCGAATGAGGACTGGGGCGCGGAAGAAATCGCAGCTGTGACGAAAGCTGGAATCATGAACGGCTACCCAGACGGAACATTCCGGCCGAATCAGCCGATTACCAGAGAAGAAATGGCGGGTATCGTGGCCAGACTGAAGCACTTGCAAGGCAGAGGAAAAGACGCTTTCTCCGATATTTTCGACAGCTGGGCGCGCGATGCCATCAATTCGGCAACGGAGGCCGGGATCTTGAAAGGTTATGCGGATGGAACGTTCCGGCCAAAAGCAAACACAACCCGTGCCGAAGTCATCACGATGATGAATCGTCTGACGAACCGTAGCCCATTGACCCGGGTGACTCCGACATGGTCAGATGTTGGTTTGAGTTATTGGGCGTATGGAGATATTGAAGAAGCGTCAATCGATCATGACTAAATCATTCAAGATCATACAGAGAAACGAATAGGGACGAAGTAATAGATCAACGAATCATCAATGGGCTATCCTACCTAACCACATGAAGATGGGGGGTAGTCCATTGTTTTCTTCCACTTCTTATTACCCATGCGGTGGTAAGAAAACGAACGCCAAAGGTTCAGATGCAGAATCAGCATGAGGCAAGTAACTGATTCATAAGCAAACTGTCTCGTCAACTGCAAGAAACGATAACCATGCTCGTTGACGATGCTGTGTTTATGAGGGTGATGCTCAAAGACATTATCCTCGGGATGGGGCACTAGATCGCAGGCGAGGCATCTAACGGGGTTGTCGAGGCGATCAACAAGGCGTTATAGGGGGCGGGAAGCCGTGGTTCATGTAATGGTCGTAGGGGGAGATCCCCTCGCCCTGCGACACGCGGAAAATGTGCTGCGAGCGTTGGAAACCGTGTGGATTTGCAGCCTTTTTACGAATCCCCAGGAGTTTCTGGAGCAGTTACTTATAGCATCCGTCGATCTTGTGCTGCTGGAAATAGACATGAATATTACCGGCATTCACGGGCTACAACTGGCAAGCGTCATCCAAACTTCCAGACCTGACGTCTCCATTGCTTTCTTAGCATCAAACGCCGACTATGTCATCGAGGCGTTTGATATGGGGGTACTGGACTATATCGTGAAGCCACTAACGGTGAAGCGCATCAAGAAAACGATAGATCGCATTGCCCGGGGGGGGGGGGTGGGAGCAGGCTAGCTCTTGATCATAGTATTTAGGTGCTCAAATCGGAACATGGGTTAATTTTACCAAATGATGGTGGTGTCGCTGTTTTACAAACGAGAACATCGCCTTTCGTTTACCTTTTTAGAGGGATTAAAATGATAGCTCCATATTAGGTGCCAATTTAATGTATTTAATACAAAGAGACCTAATATAGTCCTATGTGTGTCTTGAGTAAACAGTACTGTATGGGGGAAGTTCATGTGAGATAACGATGACGAACAATTGCATCTATCAACGGATTTTTACATTCATTAGAAATGAGGAAAAGAGTTGGAATATTTAAAATATAATTACAAAAAAATGTTTGGGTCCGTGATGACCGCCTTATTATTTTTAACATTAGTTATTCCTGTTCAAACTGCTTGGGCAAGTATTACGACACTTGGTGACAACCCTGCAGCTTGGCCAGCTGTATTTACACCTTACACAGACAGTAATGGGAATTATATTTTCGACCCTGCCGGTGAACCGGGTATCAGTCCAATCGAAGTTGATGTTGCAAGCGGAGTAGATGAAGGAACGGGTAATTTGCCTTCTATGTATGTAGCTTCCGATTCTACTAACTTTTTTGTGAGATTAAGATTGAAAGGGAATCCGTATGACTCTAAGGGCGGATTTCTTTCTTCTGTTTGGGAAGTTCAGTTAGCGGTCAATGGTGTTAAACAAGCCACGATAGGTGTTGACGGAAAATCACCTTCTGTCGACTATGTTTATATTGCTAATGCAAACGGAACAAATGCACAACCAATTTATATGACAACAACTCCCGGCGGAAATACTGTTCCGGGTACGAGAATTACACCCGCTGAAAATGGACAATACTTTTTGGATTTTCAGGTGCCAATTAGTCGTATAACTCAAATGGCTCCTGCCATAACTGCAAGTACACCTGTCCAATTGTATTTTGGAACTTCAAAAGCTGCAAATTTATCTGTCATCAATAAGGATGGAATGGATCTAGCTCCTGGTGTTTCAGGTGCGGCAACACAACTAAATGCTGTAGCACCAACAGTTGTGATTAATGGTGGGGCCAGCAAGCAGTATGGTTCGGCTACTTCTGCTACTACTATGACGGGGAAATCTTCTCTATCAAGTGGAACTGTAACGGTTACAATAGATGGCACACCGTATACGGCGA
>NZ_JXAK01000033.1 GCF_000829455.1 Gordoniibacillus kamchatkensis | reverse complement strand
GATGGACACCCTTGCTCTTGGCTAGTGGTTGGCCACTACAAGCCCCCACAGCGGACTTTCACCGCCTAGTTAATCGCCATGCGTGGCGCACTAAAAATGAACCCCGGGGTTGGGGTTCATTTTTTAGATGGCTTTCATCTTCACGCGATGACATCTTTGAGGTACTTCAAGATATTCGATATATGCCCGGGAACTTTTACTTTACGCCATTCATGGATCAGTATGCCTTTCGGATTTATCAAGAAGCTCGAACGCTCGATTCCCATATAAGTTTTACCGTACATGCTTTTCAGTTTCCACGCCCCGTAAAGCTCAGAAATCGCATGGTCTTCGTCCGACACCAGTAAAAAGGGCAAATTGTACTTCTTGATAAATTTTCCGTGTGTCTTCATAGGGTCAGTACTAATCCCAATAATAACAACGTTTAAAAGGGTGAACTCCTCAAAGTGATCCCGGAAATCACATGCTTGTGCCGTACATGAAGGAGTAAGGTCTCTGGGATAGAAATACAAAACAACATACTTTCCTTGAAAATCGCTTAGACGCATTATATCGCCGTTGCCTGTTACAAATTGAAATTGGGGTGCTAACTCACCAGTTGTTATGTTCATTTATTCAGATGTCTCCTCATTTCCGCCCTCAAATAATTCTGAATACCTTGATACCAAATCAAGACTCAAGGCCTTATCCTTGTTTTTATTTATCGATACCACATTAGATAATCCTTCCTCTTCCTGAAAAATGTTATACGTACTCTTTACGGCTGTTTCAAAATATAGATTTTTGTAATAGTTCACTTCGGCTTGAAGTTTCTTATTCTCCTTTTCTTTCAATTCAAGTTGTGCTTGTAAATCATTTTTTTGCTCGAGTATTTCCGTATATAACTTTGCTTGTTCATATAGCTGATCCAACGTCTCGTTATAATGGGCCAGGGCTTTAATCAACCCGGATTTATTATTCCAGTATGTTTCAACTAACTCGGTAACATTTGGATTTGGGAGCCTGGTATCGTCGTTAGTCGAGAGAACCGCTGGTTTGTTTAGTTCATCTATCACTGTCCCCATTCTGCGTAACCAGACGTGTCTTTTTACGCCAGTTTCTTTCTCCAGCATGCTTGGGTTTATTTTCATTCCCGGCCTTTTTGAGGCCACTTCAACCAGCAGCTGTTTTAAGTCATCGTCAGTATATTTAGCTGGCCGCCCTCTAATCGATGTCATTCTCGTATTCCCCCAGTAATATTGCATCAACCATCGCCTTTTGATCCATAAATCTCTTTAATTCATTTGCGTCGGATGCCAATTTTTCCTGTTGGTGATAAGGAAAATCAAGCGTCTTCAAGCTATAATCCATGTTTTTGCTTATAGAGATCATAAATTCAATCTGTTCATTTATCCTAGATTTAAGAGCATCGGAGCAATCCCTCAACCATTTCAAACCCTCTACCTTGTTTGTAGGATGAAAGTAATAATGCTCACAAAACCTGCAATCTCCCACCTTGCAGTTTAACGGGTGATCCGTGCAATATCCGTGTTCAACTTCATATAATTGTTTATAATCGTCCAGCGAGTAAATTTTGCTCTTTATTTCGGCTTTTGTAGCAAATGTATTCATCGAAAACATTTTTCGTCTAGTTCGATATCCTCGCGCCAATATATACACTGCTGATTCAGCAAAATGTTCTAAATGAGCATGATAGTGCATCTGTACTCGGAGATTTTTATGTCCCCCGATTCTTGCAATACTTAGCATATTGAAACCTTGCAACATCATGTTACAGAATGCAAAATGTCTCGTGTCTCCGGCGGTTATTCTATCCTCCACAAGATAGCCGTACTTTCCCTCAATCACTTCTAGGTAGAAGGTTTTAAGCACATTGTGAAAGATTGAACTATCTATGGCCAAAGATTTTTTGACCATCCCGTTGCCATTATCAAAGAACAACCGGTACACGTCATAAGATAATAGCCTGTTCAAGGGGTTATTAACAATGTACGGTTGCGTAAGTCTCTTGTACTCAGATATTAATTCAAATAACTCCTTATTGATTTGAAGGGTATTGGTTACTTCAACCTCATCATTATGACGAGCCTGTTGTTTTTCTCTGGGAAGGGTTATCCAATAAGTTTGTTCTACCTGTTTGTTGCAATCCCAAGAAAGCTTATAAAATTCAATGGGTCGCATTGGAATGATCTTAGTAAGTTTCCACCATATTAATAGCATAGAGTATTTTAACCGTTCTTTTTCATTGCATGTCTCAAAATACTCAAGTAGCATTTGATCAAAAATAAAAACATCGTGGGTGCGCGGCAAATCTCTCACTCGACTTTTATTGATGGCGAATTGCGCAGCAATATCCACATAGTCTTCTTCCTGATCTATCGGGTAAAATTGTAGAAACTCCAAGATTGCGTAAGCCATCTTTGCCCGCTTGCGATAACCTAATGAATCCATATGTTCGGCTAAAACTTCGCTCTTGCCTTGCATGAACCCGCTTGTCTTATGGATAGCCTCTTGAAGGTAATTTAACGAAGTCTGCGTTGATACGGGTTTAAGGCCATTTGACAGCTTAAGTAGAACGTAACATTTTAGCGCTTTATTAATTTCTCCATAAATCTCCACATTGAAGTTATAGCTAGCTTCATGACCTTGATTATCAATTATTAGGGTCCATATATTATCTTTAAATACTCCTTTAATTGTTCCCTTATACACCAATTGATCAAAAAAGTCTTGATATTCTAGCACCAACCCTGAATGATATACTACTTGTTCAGTTGCTTGAAGGGCGAAAGAGTCGGTAAGTCGCTTTAATATTTTTCTACTATTGAATGGGTCCCGTTGAGACATTTTCTAATGCTCCCACCTTGGAAACTATGGCATGAACAGCCAGTAGACCATTTTTTAATTCTTCTAAATTGATAAATGATTGAATAAAATTACGCCCAAATTGCTTTTCTGCTTGCTTTAGTAAATCCAATACCATCGTCAGTATTTTATAATCTCTAAACGCAATCGCTTCCAATGTGGTCGCACAAATTGAATCGATTAATCTATTTAGCTCCTGATTGATGGATATTAGCAAGTATGATCTTGGAATGATGTTCTCACAATGTAGACAAGAGTTTGCTGTTGGGTAAGAGCATTCGGGATAAACAAAGCATTGCGCATTTTTCATTTTCGAAGGCAGCTCACCCTTTGAGATTTTATTTAAAAATTGTGTAATTTCTTCTGTAGTCATCTTTGCAACTCGCAGTGCAAGGGACTCACGTGCCTTTTCACTTTCTTTGAGAAACCGCGAAACTAATTCGAGTTGCTGTGGAGTAAATTCTTCCCTAAACGCCATAATGTAGGCCGTTCGTTCCTCCAAGCTTTGTTTACTTGCTGAATCAAAATAGTGCTGAACAATCAAATTATAAAGCCACCCGAAATGTCCTCTATTGGCCAGATTTAGACTAACGCGGTCAATACTGCCGTCTTTATTAGTGGAAACTATATACGTCGAGGTTGAATCTAGGTCTTTATGCCCTCTCATTCTTTGAGATAACTCATACGCAATATCCGCGTGTCTCTTACCTTCCACAACACTATAGTAAAAATAAGTTAACAGGCTCCGGTTCATTTTACGACTCTGGAATGACATTAGATCTTCGCGCACTCCGAAAAATGGTTCCAAGTGAACAGATTTATCTACTTTTATATTATGCGATCTATCATACAATCTTAGTAACCAATCATCCTTTGCTTCTCGTTTATGCAATTCGGCGATCGTTAACGCAATTGCTGTCGGAGCAACCATATCGCCATGAACTAAAAAATGTCCTAGAGCCCCCGTTTTAGATATCTTCATCCTTTCTAGCCTCGAAAAAACCTCATTTACCAATACCTGAGCATCCTCATCCGAAAGTAACCTAAAATTATTGAAGTCTGTGATACCCACGATCTCAATTGGGACCATCGGGAGTTTAGTAAGTATATCCGAATGTCTCCAGGCATCGATAAAGTGCATTAGAATATATACCCATGTCACACTATATTTTCGTTTTTCTAACGCTTTTTTATAATGATCTTTATAGTTTTTAACAAAAAGATAGTAAGAGTAAAACTCTGCGGGTGAATAAATTTCTTGTTCATCTGTTTTTTTTCTTTACTAATGTATATGTTTTTTTCACTCTGCATTCTGTATTTGCCTGACAATATGATATAAAGGTAACCAACACATTTAAATCCGAGGGAAGAAAAATATCGTCCTTTAACAATAATTCCATTTCCTTATCAGTGATTTTCTGTATCTCCCGGGGGAACAACCGAATTATTATTTCCGCGACCTTCAAATATTTGCGCAATATCGCTTTCATTCTTTCTTCGGATTGTTTATGTGCATTTAATTTGAGGAGTGCAAAATCACGATACAGGTCCAATGTTTGCTTCAAACGAGTAGGAATTTGAAATTTGTTAAAGTAGTATTCAAATCGCTCAGGGAAAGTTTTAGCTTCAAGTAAGCTTTTATAGTCATTAAGCGATTCCAATGATACGTAATATTTCCTTTTATACTCGACATAGTCGAAAGTTCCGTTTCTTATCATCACCCTTATTTGGTCGACTGACTTTGAAAGTTCATTCCCTACTTCCTCTAGCGTTAAATACTTGGTTCTATCCAAGATAGAATCTTCATACCTTTTAAGCTCATCCTCCGAAATCATCCAGTTCCAGAGGAATTTTAATTCCGGAACAATTTTCCCATCGGAGATAAGTTGCTGTACTTGACTTCTTGATACCCGTAACCGCTTAGCAACTTCTTGAGTATTTAGTAATTTTTCAGCTCTCAGCTTGTCTGCTTTAAACTTTGCAAAACTCTCGTCTGAGATATACCACTTACTTTTTAACTTCTTAACATCTGAAAAATGTCCTTTTCTGATAAGATGGCTTACTTGATCAAGACTTAGATTCAGTTCCTTGCAGGCTTCATCCATACTCCGGTAACCGACTAGCGCTGCTTTATTTTGCTCTTCCTCAAGACGTATGCGGACAAGTTCTTCCTCAGGAAATACAAGGCCTATTTTTGTCCGTTTAGCACTTGGAATTTTGCCATTCCGTATTAAGACTCGAATTGCCCAGTCAGCAATGCCGAATTTCTTTGCTGCTTCTTGGACACTGATTAGTTTCTCGGAAGCAAAATCAGAACTCATTGATTCCTCACTCCCAGTAATTTTGGCAAGTAATCTTTGTAGAGGTCATTCATCCTTGCTTCAAGGTTTTCTTTCATCCGCAAGGTATTTCCCTGATACACAATTGAAGAACTTAAACTAGAATCCCCGCGGGGCAATGCAATATCATAAGGGTTTTGGGCCTCTTCAGCTAATAGATTTGTAAATATCCCTCTCCCAATATGAGTTGACCATTTATACCCTCTGAGTTTCAAAGCCGCTATTTTATCTTTAGGATCATCTGAATGTTTCAGTAAACCCAGGAACGCTTCCTTTGCCTTTTCAAAATAATATCTATATCCTCTTCCCGACATCGCGCGGCCATCCCGATTTACAAATAAGGCATCACTTCCATCTGTTGCTTTATAAGTATTCAAATGATTCTTATATAGGATTTGAAGCCAATCATTGACCGGGAAAACCAATTGGGTTCTTTCCTTCTTTACCCCTGCAGCCCCTGAACTATCGATCAGATCAGGCCTTAAAACGTTTTTTCTCAATTTTAGAATTAAGCCATCCTCTCCAAAAGCTCCAATTGACGTAACATCCGTTCTTCGAAGATTGACCAACTCTCCTTGCCTAAGTCCGCCAAAAAACTGTATGTACACCCCTAAAGCAATTGGATTTGCTACCCGTACTACTGTTTCGATAAACGGTAGAATATATTTCTCCGGTATCATATGAGCTATATTGCTATCCCCATTAGAAGGTAGTATGACGCCCTTGAAAGGAGAAGCAACATATTTCTTATTTGGCAGTTGCGGAATGGACTTTTTTTGAAATAGCTGATCCGTGATTTTAGCAAGAAGACCCTTCTTGGAAAGGTAGTAGTAGAACTGAGTGAGGGTGCGCTGAATACTCATCACAGTTGTTCTGGATTTACCTTCACGGGTCAGTAGGTTTAAAAAAGCAGTGGCATGTTTAAATTGAATATCACTTAAACTAGAAACTCTAAGTTGTCTTTGATTTATCAATAGCCAGTTTAAAAACTGAATCAGGTTGTTGGCGTGAATCTTCTGAGTATTATATTCTCTGTACTTCCAGTTTTCGAAAAGGAATTGAGTAATTGGATGTACAACCTGTCTATTGTTTGTGTCGTTAATGAGGACTATAACTGCATGTTGCCGGATAAAATATTGGCTATCTCTAGGCTTTAGATATAATTTCACCTTTACGCTTTTCATCTGAAACCGCAAACGATCATCTTTTATTTTTAATAGTTTCGTTTGTTTCGACAAAGTGAATCCCCCTATTAATGCACAATACTATGTATCCAATATTATCAATATATCTATTTTTTGACAACAAGCAATCCTTTTAATTTTGAACACTGTCGAAAATGAAAAAAAATTAAAGAGAGCCTCAGTAATAGGGGCTCTCTTGTCTATTTATGCACAGTATTATTTTTGCACATTAATTGGTAGATATACTGATGCCGATCACCTCGGCGTCCAGCTTGCGGAACTGCGCGGTATAATCGCGAAAATCGCATGCCTCGTTCGTGCAGCTCGGCGTCAGATCGGCGGGATAGAAGAAAATGACGAGCTTTTTGCCGCGGAATTCGCACAGCGAGACGTTCCTTCCGTTTGACGCCGGGAGCGTGAAATCGGGCACGGCTTGACCAATAGTTAGCGTCATAAAGCAACCTCCTCACGCCATTATCATGATACAAACGCGCAGCGAAATCAAATCCGCGCTTCCGCGCTTTCCGATACGCCGGCGGTCGATACAGTCGTGGCTCAAACATGATCGAAAAGGAAAAGAAGCAATTCCCCCGTCCCCTCGCCAGACAGGTGAATTGCATCCGATAGTTGATCATTGATCTGTCGCTGTTTCAATTCCCGCAAAAAGCAATGCATATCGGCATCTCATCTTGTCGCACAAACTTTAGAGCGCATTTTCCATCAAAGCTTCCCTTCTGCGCTCCACGGGATGCTCCAGACTGCCTTTGTATCTTCTTCGGTATTCTTTGGGCGACAGGCCTTCCGCTTGGTGAAACGCCCTGCTGAAATGGTGCTGGTCGTCATAGCCGAGCCGTTCGGCGATTTCCTTCATCGGAGCGGAGCCGAGAAGAAGCAGCTCCCGTGCCCGCTGCATGCGTACGGCAGCCATATACTTCATTGGCGCCTGCCCGATCTCCTTCTGGAACAGGAAGCGCAAATGCTCCTTACTGAGGGAAACAAGCTCCGCAAGCTTATCAAGCGAAGGGCGCTCATGCAGATGTTCGTTGATGTAATCGCATACTTCGTATACGCGGGTATCGTACAGATTAGGCTGGTTCGGCAGTTGCCCGCTCAAAGTTCCGAACAACAGATGGATCCATTGATAACCGCACGAACGAATTTTGAAGTACTGAATCGTTTGCGTCGTATCGAACAGAAGTACAGGAAACTCGCCGGCCGCCCCGACGTCGTCGGACGTCTTCAGTTCTTCCCGCGGAAAGTGGCTGAGCAGATCATAAAATTCGCCGGACATGTCGTACCACAGCTCTGTCAGCTTGCCAAACGCCTCGGCATTCCCGAGATTGGTCTGCCGGGGGAACTGATACAGGCGCAGCATATCGAATGTTCCGACCCGGGCTTCGCAGGCAAGAGAAAGATAATGGAACGGTTTCTTGTCGCCGAGCGATATCCAGCGATGGTAGGATTGCGAAGGAAGAGCGATAATATCGTTCTCCTTCACCTCGCATATCGTCTTGTCGAACTGCATCACTGCGCTTCCGGACAGCACCAGCCAAAATGTGGTGTACTGCATGAGCCCGCCCTGCAAATGAGAGATGCTGTTCCGCTTCCATTCCTTCATCCAACGAATATTGATATGCAGTTGATCCAACGAACTGCGATTTCCCATCTCCATCTGCAACATATTCCCCACACCCCCCGGATGAATGCGGTCACAAGATCATCATACATGACATTTCACAGTTCGGGCAGATCAAAACGGTCGCCGGTATCCGCTACCCACTGCCGCAGCCGGTCGTTCAATCTTTTGCGCTCTCCGGCAAACACCGTATTATGGGCCAGATTGACTTGCTCGTAAGGATCCTCTTTCAAGTTGAACATGAGCCACGGCGTGTTCTCCATGCAAACATACTTCCAGCCGTCGTCCGTAACGATACCCCGCCATGCCCGGTCGACGCTGTTGCCGTGTCCTGTAGGCACAACTAATTGCAAATAAGCGGAATCCGGCAATGAGACGGCCGGACGGCCAGGCAGACGCTGGGACGACAGGTCGGTGCCCTGCATCCAATCCGGTTTGTCGATTCCGCACAGACCGAGTGTCGTCGGGGCGACATCGACGTGATTGAAAAGTACGTTCGATTTGCCTGTTCTACGCCCGTAGAACGACTTCTCCCCGCTGATAATCATCGGTACCCGAATGGCTTCCTCCCACGGACACGTTTTCCGGAATTGCCCGTGAGAGCCGTGCATATCGCCATGATCGCTAAAGAAAATGACGTGGGTGTCATCCGCCAAGCCGCAGCCTTGGAGTGCATCCAGGATGCGGCCAATGTTCCAATCCCAATTCTCGATCATGGCGTAATAGCCGGCGAGCTCCTTGCGGGCCTGCTCTTGCACGCGCGGCACGTTGGGCACGTTCGGCCTGAGCTGTACCCCAGCCGCGTTATGGTTCTGACGGAAGCGTTCGGGCGCGAGATACGGATCGTGGGGCGGCTGAACGGACAATACCGCGAAGAAAGGACGATCGTTGCCTTCGTCCTTCCGTTTGCTTTGTTCATCCAAATAAGCTATGAGCAGATTCGTAAGCTCATCCGTCTCGTAGCCGGGAAGCCGGTAATGGAACGCTTCCTCTCCCTCTCCGCCGTGTACCCAGCAGTCCCACTGGCTATTATTGTTCTCGTAGCCGATCCAGTGTTGAAATCCGCCGCGCCGGTTGGGCGGCACGGTATGATGGGCCGCTCTCCCCTCCCGCTCATGATGCCCATCCAGGTGCCATTTGCCGAAATAGGCGGTATGGTAGCCGGCATCATTCAGCACATGGGCGATCGTAGGCTGCTCCGGCGGCAGTCGATGCTCGTGCCCGGGAACGACCAGATGAGGATATCGGCCCGTAAGCAACGATCCCCGATAAGGGCAGCAGAGCGGTATACCCGATACCGCATTGGCAAAATGAACGCCGGAAGCCGCCATGTTGTCGATGTTGGGAGTGTGAACATTCGGATCGCCGCTGCAGCCTAGCGCTTGCCCGCGGTGCTGGTCGCCGAAGATCCAAATGACATTCGGCTTTTTGGAAGTCTTGCTTGAAGCTGTAGACACAGGCAGCAACTCCTCTACTTGATTCCGATCAGGATCGGTTGAAAAAATGCTCCGTCCAAGCGGCGCACTTCCCGAAAGCCGGCGTCTGTCATCAGCTCTGCCAATCGTTCGGTGCCAACCGCATAATACGATGTCCGAAAGACGCGAGCGAGTACGGGACCGGAACCATCGTCCTCTAACAAATACATGTTAATTTGATATGTCGATCCGCTGAATTCCCACAGTTGCAGGAGAATAACGCGTTTGCCGTCCAGCTCCCTGACGCCGTACGGATGAACCTGGGTACCCGAAGCGGGGGTATCCGCGTAATCGCGGACACTGATCAGGCATAATCCCCCCTCCTTCGTACACTTATAAAATTGACCGAACGCCTCGCCGATCAGCTGATCGTTCAGCAGATGCGGAACCGCATTGTCGCAGGCAAGCACTACATCGAATTGGCGCTGCCCGACGCTATCATGGAGCTTCAGCATATCCGCCGGGCTAAAAGCGATATCCAGCCCCCTCGAGGCGGCCTCGCTCCTGGCTCTGCTTACGGAGGCCGGCGACAGGTCACAGCCCGTGATCCGGTAAGAGCCGCCGCTGAGCGCCAGCCCCATGCTTTGGGTGCCAATGCCGCAAGCCGCGTCCAACACCTCCAGCTCGCCTTGCGGGAGCACGCTTCGTATCACCGCATCAAGATGTTTGCCTTGACGGCGCATGGAAGCATCCCAATTATCGTAGATCAAATGATAATAAGCCGAGAAATCATCGTAGAAGTGCTGAACGCTCATAGCAGCATCCTCCTCTATTGCTTGCTTTTGCTGTCAAACGTCCGCTTCAGAACCGCATCCACTTTCGGTTTGACGGCCTTAATCGCATCCTCTGCAGAAGACTTGCCGGTCCATAATGCATCGAGCCCCTGCGTCAAAGTGGTTGACATTTCGCGGTAATTGGCAAACAAGTGATTCGCATTTTCCACGGAATTTTTAGGATAATTGAGAATCACTTCGCGCAGCTGGTCCTTCGTCATCCCCGTTTTTTCCGGGAACAAGTCGAGCCAAGATTCCGTCGCGCTTTTCAGCGGCACTAGGAAGCCGGTGATTTCGCTCATATCTTTGGCATTTTCCGGAGTCAACAAATATTTGATGAGCTCCCAAGCTTCGTCAGGATGCTTGCTCTTCTTGGCAATAAACCAGGCTCCGTTGTACAGTGCTGTTTTATTGTCTTTGACCCTCGGCAGCGGCGCAAGCCCCCACTTGAACGGAACATTTTTGAGGTTGCCGTATGCCTGCGAAGGCAGCTTGAAAGCCATGCCGATCTTGCCGGTGGCGAAGATGTCTCCCATCTGCTGTAACGTTTTGGTCTCGGCAGGTGTCGGTGCGACCTTGTCCTTGTAGGTCAAATCGGCAGCCGCCTGCAGTGCGGCGATCACGCCGGGATCGTCCAAGTTGCTGTTTGGCGCAAACCCTGTCTTGTACTGATCCGGCAAGTAAGGATCGGTCCCCCACAGATAGGCCAAGTGATGCGCTTCGGTATCCGGAACGATGCCATACTGCGCATTAGCTCCCTGCCCGTAGTTTTTCGTCAGCTTCTTGGCGTACTCCACCATCTTGTCCCACGTCCAGGACGTATCGGACCAGGAAGTCGGCAGATCGGGCAGCCCCGCGGCCTTGAACAAGTCTTTGTTGTAAACCATGACCTGACCGAAGTTGGAAACCTGCGGTACGGAAAAATATTTGCCGTCAACGGCATAGATGTCGAACATGCCCGGGACAAAATCGTCAATATGGAGATCTTTCTTAACATATGGCGTTAACTCCAGCAAAAGCCCCTTGTTATAATATTCGTTAAAGCCCGAATCCCCCCACATCGAGAAAACGTCAGGCGGGTCGCCGGCCGCCACCATCGTGGACAGCTTCGGATCGACCTCGTTCGAAGGAACGACGATCAGGTTGACCTTGATATTCGGATGCTCTTTCTCGAATTTCGGGATGACGACTTCCTTTTCCCATTTGTTCTCGAACGGATTGCTGCGCATCAGCCATTTGATCTCGACCTTTTCGCCCGGTTTCACGGAATTTTTGGCGCTGTCTCCGGCGCTGGACGTGTTTGGGCCCGCGTTCTTGCTTGTGTCCGCTTTTGAGCTTGTGCCCGCGCCTCCGCTCGAGCATGCGGCCACCGCCAGCATTGCCGCCGATAACGTTGCCGCTACCCACATTGATTTGCGCATTCGCGCACCCTCTCCTCATTTTGTAATGGTTTTACCCTTTGACCCCCGATATGACGATACCTTGGATAAAGAATCTTTGCGCCAAGAAGAACAGAGCGATACAAGGCAACAGCGCCATTAGCGTAGCCGCCATTAGCAGATGCCACGGCGTCATTCCGTAATCGGCCGTAAAATTTTGCAGCGTTAGTGCCACCGTATATTTGGTGGAAGTATGCAGAAAGATCAGCGGACGGAGAAAATCGTTCCAAGCATGCATGAACGTTTGAATCGCGATAATGCCGAGGAGCGGCTTAGACATCGGCAGGATGATCCGCCAGTAGATGCCGAAGTATCCGCAGCCGTCCATGCGCGCCGCCTCATCCATCTCTGCGGGCAGCGTCAGAAAAAACTGCCGTGCCAGGAAGATGAAGAACGGAGCCCCCATAAATTCCGGCACAATGAGCGGATAATACGTATCTATCCAGCCCAGACGGCTGAACAGAACGAACTGCGGGATCAGCGTTACCTGCACAGGAAGCATGAATCCCGTCAGTACGAGAATGAATAATACCTCTCTGCCCGGCACCTGAATCCGGGCGAAGCCGAATCCGGCGAGCGTGCTTGCAATCAGTTGGCCAATAATCGAAAGCACGACAATGAACAAGGTATTGCCGAATACGAGTCCTCCATCCATAAAATCGAGTGCATCTGCGTAGTTCCTCCATTGCAGAGGATGAGGAATCCCTTGCGGCGGCATCAGCAAAACCGAGCCTTCATTTTTCAAGGAGGTGGACAGCATCCATACGATCGGCGCCAGTACAAATAGTGCCCCTACCGCAACAACTGCCGTGCAGAGCGTTCGAAGCACTGTATTTTGCAGCTTCTTGCTGGACAACCTGCCGATCGGAATCGACCTCTTGTGCAAATTTGTCGAAAATGTCTCCATACCTGCTGCCTCACCTCACCGATTCGTAATGAACCCATTTGCGCTGCCAACGGAACATGACGATGGTGACCAGCAAAATGAGAACAAACAAGATCCAAGCCAAAGCGGAGGCGTACCCCATGCGGAAATTTTCAAAGGCGTTCTGGTACAAATACAGAACATAAAAGTAGGAAGCGTAGTTGGGCCCGCCCTTAGTGATGACGAAAGCCGGTGTAAACACTTGGAACGAGGCGATCAGCGACATGACCGTATTGAAGAAAAGAACCGGAGTAATCATTGGCAGCGTAATGTGCCAAAAGCGCCTGAAGGCATTCGCCCCATCCATTTCCGCCGACTCATAAAGCGCCGTCGGAATGCCTTGCAGACCCGCCAAATAGATGAGCATCGGGCCGCCGACACCCCACAGGCTCATGATGATAAATGCAGGTACGGCCCAATTCTCGGCGAAAAACCACCCTGGCCCTTGAATTCCGAATACTTCAAACAAAAAGATATTGATCAGTCCGTAACTGGGCTGGAAAATCCACGACCAAAGCAACGCGACAGCGACCCCCGAAGTAACTACAGGCAAGTAAAAGATCGTTCTCCACAGCGATAGCCCGGGAATCTTCTGGTTTAGCAGCACGGCTAGACAAAGGGCCCCTACCACGCTAAGGGGAACATGCCCTAACGTGTAGTAGATCGTTACCCACAGCGACTTCCAGAACAGATCGGTATGGACAATCTCCTTGTAGTTGTCCGCCCCAATGTAACGGGGGGTGCTGACACCGTCAAAGTCGGTCAAGCTCAGCCAGCCGGAGGCTAAGATCGGCCCGAGCGTGAAGATGAGGTAACCGATCAGCCAAGGGCTTATAAACAAATAAAAGGCAATGAGCCTCCGCTTGCGAGGCGTTATCGCTATAGTACGCATAATCACCGGCCTTTCTTCTTTTTTTGGGTTTATAAGCGCTTACAAATTTACTGTACCACAATGGAAATATTTCGTATTTACCACGGAGTGCGGCAAAATGTTTCAAAAACACAGATGTAACAAAACCCTCTCCCAATAAAAAAGGGAGAGGGTTTGACGCGCTTGAATGGCCTATGTCCTAAGCCTTTTTCCGAGTTCAGAGACCGTATTCCATAAGACCCAGGCGTTCAAATTGCTCGGGAGGTGCGTCATTATCTTTCATTAAGCTGATCATTTTCCCTATCAAATCGACCTCTAGAGCATGATGATCAAGGGGATTTTGCTGCCTCGGATCGTCCTCTAAATCAAAAAGCAGATTCCCGAAAGGATGCGCGGCATGCTTTGCGGAAGCCGGTACCTTCATAATCCTGACTCCCTTGGTGAAGGTGAAGGGATCCGCCAATTCAACACCCTGTAACTCCTCAAGGCTGAAGAAGTCATGTATGTGCGTGGGCATCATTGTATAATTATACAGAGGTTTGTTTTCGGGCGAGACTGGCGCTCTCATGTATACATAACGGCCGTCCGTATAATTAACATGACCGCCATGGATTCCGAACAAAGCTCCTTCACGCACCGCTCTATCAGCCGCGACAACCTCTTTTAATGGTTTTCCTTGCATATTACCGGGAATGTCCACACCGAAAAAATCCAATAAAGTCGGAGCCAAATCAATCGTTTGCACGAGACTGTTGCGCCGCTCCCCCTGAATCCCAATCCGCGGATCCCAAATAAAGAGCGGAATATGCGCAACTTCGTTGTAGAACGGCTGAACGCACTTTCCCCACCAGCCGTGTTCGCCTAATAGGAAGCCGTGATCGGTATTAACGATCAGCATAGTATCCTTCCATAGATCAAGGGAATCCATCGTATTCAGTATTTTGCCGAGATATTCGTCGCACATGCTGAGCAGGGCTGCATACTCCATCCTTACATGATGAACTTGTTCCGGCGTTTCTTCGACTTTGCCATAAACGGGCCAGTCCTCAAGCTTGCCGTTATAACTATGCGGATATAAGTCCTTATATTTTTGGGGAGTATAAAACGGCTCATGTGGATCAAAGGTTTCAATTTGCAAAAACCAGTTGTCTTCCCGATGATTGTTTTGAATAAATTCGATCCCTTTCGTAAATGTCTGGACTTGGGGAAAATCTTGTTCATCTTGAATGTATTGCCGATTAACCCAATCTTGACGCGCAAAGAAACCAAGGCCGTTTTTTCGATGCCTCTCCGGAATAACGGGGTTCTTTACCTCCCCCTTCCAAGCGTCGCCTTCCTGTCCCCGGACTAGCTCAAACGTATTGTAACGGGTATGGTAGGTACAGCCACCCTCCTCCCAATAATGTTGGTGGTCGGTAACTAGATGGGTATAAATCCCTCGATTTCGTAATATTCGCGGCATCGATTCATCGAATGGCTCCAAGGGGCCTCAACTGCGGTGCAAAAAATTGTACCGTCCTGTTTGCAATTCCCTTCTTGCCGGCATGCAGGGCATACTTCCGACAAAACACCGATCGAAGGTGACAGCTTGCTTCGCCAATCTGCTGAAATTTGGAGCATGCAACCAGTCGCCTCCATAGGGCGGAAGCATATGACGGTTCAGCGTATCAAACATAACCATGATTGCTTTCATTGCTCTGCCTCCTCCTCATCGTTCCCTTCCCTTTTGTGCAAGGCTTCTCTTATTAAGGTGTCGATAAGCGCTTACAAATTTACTGTACCACAATGGAAATATTTCGTATTTACCACGGAGTGCGGCAAAATGTTTCAAAAACATCTAGAGGTCTTCTCAAAAATCATCATGGATGACTCCGGGGAGCATTATCGAGGAAGATCCAAGGCCTCACAAGGATAAGCATTATCCGGACGTCTTTTGTCCTTGTTTTTCACGCAAAAGAGGCTGTCGCCTCAAGTAGATTTGCCTACTTTGGGGACAGCCTCATGCGCATAAGCCCGCACTGCCAGATGATTATTGAGCGGCGTCAGATCCGCCGGAGCTGTTGCCGGAGCTGCTGGAACCGTCAGCGCCGCCGGTCGCCGCAGGAGCTGACGGGGTTGCAGAACCGTCCGTGCCGCTTGCTGCAGGCGTTGTGGATGCCGCCGGGGCTGCGGCGCCAGCATCGCCGCTTGTCGCAGCAGGCGCCGCTGCAGCCGCTGTGTCCGCCACGTCGCTCCACACGATCGGCTTGAGATCCTGCGCCAGTCCTCCTTGCAGCTTGGCGGCCAACTGGTCGTCGGCAACGCCTTTGCCTTCCGCGATGATGCCCAGGGATTGCCCGCCTGCCAGCGCATCGAACAGATCGTTCTGAGACATGCCCAGCAGCTGCGCGACATCCGCACGGTCCGTATCGTTGCTCAGCAAAGCGTATGCAACCGGATCGACGCTCGAGTTGTCGTAGTCGCGGTATTTGGCGTCGTTAATTTCCTGATTCAGCACTCGCGAAGCATAGCTGCTCAGCTGCGTGCCTTGCGCAGCCGTAATGTTGCCAGCCGAGACGGCCGCATCGATGTTATCCTGCGTCAGCCGCAGGAGCTGCGACATATAATCCGAAGCTCCGTTTGTACCGATCTGGGAGAGCGATGAGCCCCACGTCATATCGGCGTACACGTCCTCCAAATCTTTATTCAGAATTTCCGCAGTACTCAAAGCCGCTTTGCCGAGCCTCAGGTCCACACCGTGCAGCTTGGCAAAGACCGGAACCGGTACGCCCGCAATCGTGTCTTGCACAGCTGCCGCATTGGTCGTTGCAGCCGGGGCCGAATTTGAACTCGCCCCGGAATCGTCGGCGTAAGCTTTATGTACCGTCCCTGCAAAGCTGCCGCCAAGGATGAATGCCGTAGCCAGCGTACCGGTGATCATGTTCAATTTGCGTTGTTTCATGGTTCTCTCCACCTCTATCTCGTATTGTCTGTTACAACTCCGAGTATAGGTGGCGATTATGAAGTAATTTTGAAGCCAGAATAAATGCTGGATAAATGTTCCCTTAAAATGAGCTTAATTTCCCGCCCTCGCGTAATCAGGACCCGGCGCCCCGGTAACGAAGCACCCCCATCTTCCAAATTTGCATGCTTAGAGCAAAGAACGCGACGCCGACGACAGGAGTCAGCAGCGCCACCCACAGCCAGTGCGCCCGGTCGAGGAAATAGGCCGCCGGGTAAAAGCCGACGAAGCCGAACGGCAGCACGACCGACAGCAGCAGCTTGAGCGTGCGGTTGTAAATCGTGACCGGATAGCGCCCGTAGTTTTGAAAGTTCCAGACGAGCGGCAAAATGCCGGTCGGCGCGTCGGAGAAAAAGCCGATCGCCGTCAGCGACACGTAGACGCCGGCGTAAACGAGCACCGAACCGGCCGCCAGCAGGACGAACACGAACGGGTCGTACCAGCTGAGCGTCACGCCAAGCTGCGGCCACGACAACGCCATGATGACAAAACCCGCCAGCGAGCTGAACAGCGATGCCGGATCGAGATTTTCCAGCATGAGCTGCATCAAATTGTGCGCCGGCCGCGTCAGCACCCGATCCATCTCGCCTTTGACGATGTACCGCTCGGTGAACCCCCACAAGTTGAAAAACGTGCCGAAAATGCCGTAAGGCACCATGAAATACCCGTAAATGAACAGCATCTGCTGCTCGTTCCAATTGCCGATAAGAGGCGTATGCCGGAATAGGACGAGGATCACGAACAAATTAAGGACGTTAAAGAGCAGATCGGTGGCGACTTCGATCCAGAAATCGGAACGGTAGGTGAGCCGTGTTTTCATATAATTTTTCAGATAGGTAACGACTAACTCCGCATAAAACATCGCTTTCTCACCCTCCCTGCACGAACAGCCGCGTTCGGGCGCGGCGCCACAGCCACGTCATCGGGACCAGCAGCAGCGCGAACCAAAGCGCCTGCACGCCGAGCGCCTGCCATACGGCCGCGCCGGCCAGCTTGCCGGTAAATACGGAGCTCGGCAAATACGTAATCGCCTGGAACGGCAGCACCTTCAGCAGCCCGGCCGCCCAGCCGGGGAAAAACGAAATCGGCAAAATGAGTCCGGAGAACAGGCCGGTAATGATGTTGATCTGCGAATTGATCAGGAACGCAAACAGCAGCATGACGAGGAAAACGGCCCACAGCCGCGCGTCGGCAGGCAACCGGACCGGGAACAGCAGCGAGACGATGACCATGCCCGGCGTCGTGAACAATAGCAGTCGGAACAGCCCTTCGCCGAGCCCCTGCATCATTTTGACGACGACGTAGCTGTAAGGCCGGATGAACTGAACCGCCACGCTGCCGTCGCGGATTTCGGAGGCGATGTCGCGGTCGAGGTTGTTGAAATAAAACGCCCGCGCCATCCACCCGACCACGGTGTACGTCGTAATTTGCTCGAACGTCAATCCCCCGATCGCCCCGCTGCCGCTGTAAGCATACGTCGCCTTCCAAATGAAGTAGCTCGACCAGATATTAAGCGCATAAATCAAAATGCCGCTGTAGTAGTTCACCCGATACGCGAGCATCGTCAGGAAACGGATCCGGATCAGCTCGAGATAAGCGCTAAGCATGACTGGACACCGCCTCCGCGGCGCCGTTATCCTGCTCCTCCGGCCTGGCCGCCGAGCCGGATTTGTAAATTTCGCGCACGATATCGTCGGTATTTGTTTCGACAATCTTAATATCCTTAATAGTGAGGACGCCGACAAGCCGGGCCAGCACTTCCGAGACATTGACCTTGTCCTGGGGGATCCACACCTGCGCCGACTGCTCGTTCTCGATCCGCCAAGCGACTTCGAGCCCTTCCGTTAATTCGATCAGGCGCTCGGGCGCTACCCGGTCTTCGAACTGGAGCTGCACCTCTTTGCCTTTGCCCCATTTGGCCTTCAGCTCGTCAAGGCCGCCGTCGTAAATGATGCGCCCGTCGTCGAGCATAATGACGCGCGAGCAGAGCGCCTCGATGTCTTGCAGATCGTGCGTCGTGAGCAAAATCGTCGTCTCGTACCGCCGGTTGAGCTCCTTCAAAAACTCCCGGATCTCCGTCTTGACGACGATATCGAGACCGATCGTCGGCTCGTCCAAAAACAGGATGGACGGATTGTGCAAGAGCGATGCCGCCAGCTCGCACCGCATCCGCTGCCCGAGGCTTAGCTTGCGCACCGGGCGCGACAGCAGCTCGCCGAGCTGCAGCCTTTCGGTGAGCTCGTCCAGCCGCTGCGCGAACTCCGTTTCCGGTACGCGGTACACTTTGCCCAGCAGCCGGAACGACTCGATCACGCCGATGTCCCACCACAGCTGGCTCCGCTGCCCGAAAACGACGCCGATGCCGCGCACGAACGCCTCCCGTTCTTTGTACGGGACGTAGCCGTTTACTTTGACGGTGCCGGACGTCGGCACGAGGATGCCCGTCAGCATTTTGATCGTAGTCGATTTGCCGGCCCCGTTCTCGCCGATGTAACCGCATATTTCGCCGCGCGGAATCGTAAAGCTGATATCTTTCACGGCGGCGACTTGTTTGTATTCGCGCCTGAACAAATCGCGGAAAGCGCCTTTCAGTCCGGCTCTGTTTTGCTGCACCATGAATTCCTTGCGCAAGTCCCGGACCTCGATCGCGCTGTTTGTGCTTCCGTTCAAATTGACTGTACCCCGCTTTCCTTGTAACATTTTGTCATGATGCGTCGTCTTGAATAAAAGAACAGGCCCCGCGGCAATCTTAGGTAGACAATATTCAGGAAAAGAGTCCGCCCGGACACTCATCGGCAGGAGGTTTCCGAAATCGGGAACCGTTTGATGCCATAGATGCACTACTTGAAGCGGAATCTCTTCAAACACGTACACAATTTCTTTCTAGCGGATCTGATCCATTCGTATTGCTGCCTCAAGATTTCTAGCTGAAGTTTTTTGGGAAGAAAGGGGGCAGCGGATTTTATCTTAACACAATGTTAATATCACTATTTCTTATCGATTGCTATTTCAATTTCAACATGTGCTTCCCTTCCCATTCCCCGCGCCACAGGGGGCTAGTCATGCTAGTCTTTTGACGGGATCGCCTGTTCCTTATCATACCGCACAACGTTTCGGAACGGAAATCGGTGCGGCCACGAATATCAGCGAGCGAAAGGACCTGGGCCCATGCGTATAATCAAAAGGCTGCTGCTCGCAGCAAGCCTTCTTGTCGTCGGTATCATCGCTTATTACGGATACTCCTTCTATCAATCGCGAATCATATTTCGAGCCGGTCGGCCGAACCGAATAGCGTCTGGAATACGGTCAAGGTGAAGAGCGACAGCGGCGTCAAGCCAAGCGCAGCAGAGGCTCCCCCCAAATGGGAAGGGAGCGAGCGCGTCAATATTTTGCTGCTCGGCGGCGATTCGCGCGGCACGAAAAAAGGCGAACTGCCCCGCTCCGACAGCATCATGGTCGCTTCTATCGATCCGGTAACGAAGCAGGGCCAGCTGTTTTCGATTTTGCGCGACACCTACGTCAAAATTCCCGGCCAAGGCGAAGACCGGATCAACACAGCCATTACTTACGGCGGCCCGAACTTGGCCATGAAGACGGTAAGCGATCTGCTCGGATCCCGATTCAATATTACGTCTACACCGATTTCGAAGGCTTCATCGCGCTTGTCGACGCCATCGGCGGCATCGATCTGGACGTGGAGAAGGACATGAAGTACAGCGACTCCGAGGACGATCACAAGTACGATATCAATTTGAAAAAAGGGTACCAGCATCTCAACGGCAAAACGGCTCTGCAGTACGTTCGCTTCCGGCACGACGCGACGAGCGACTTCACGCGCACCGAGCGGCAGCGCAAGTTTCTGCAAGCCGTCGCCGAGAAAATGCAGACGACTTCGTCGCTCATCAAGCTGCCGAAAATTTTGAGCGGCATCGACCCGTACATCGAAACGAACCTGAGCGTAACGACGATGCTCAAGCTCGGCTCGCTCGGGTACGAGGTGAAAGCGCAGGGCATGGCCAGCAAGCAGCTGCCGCCGAACGAGCTTGTGCAGGAAAAGACGGTGCGCGGCGCAGAAGTGCTGGCGGCGGACAAAACGAAGCTGCAGGCGTACGTCAAAAGCGTCCTGAACGGCGTCGACCCGTACGCGCCGGGGTCGCAGCAGGCCGCGCCGAAGCCCGGCGGCACGACGCCGGGGAAAACGGCGGAAGCGGCGAGGATGCCGGCGGGAGCCGGAACGCGCGGCGCCGGGCACGCGGCCGTGCAGAAATAGCCCGTGGCGGCGCTTGCGCAAAAATGCAGCCCATCTCCCAGACTGCTGGGGATGGGCTGCATTTTTGATGCGAGGTTGGGCGGAACCATAACGGAACGGTGTTCCGCTATTCGAGAGGTTGGGAACAATTGTGATAAAATAACGGATCCCCGTTCCGTTATCTGGCGAGAAAACCTCGGCAAGTCACCGATTTGTACGGTGGTGCGGGCAAATAACGGAACGCTCTTCCGCTAATTTTGGGCAATATCGGGAAATACCCCGCTTAGCGGAACGCTGTTCCGTTATGGCCTCGCACCCGTTTGCCGAATCTGGATAATGGCCAGCAATCCAGCGACAAAGCACGCTCCCGCCACGGCATATACGCCGGTAAGGGAAATCGCCGCTTTCAACGCGCCTGCCATACTCATCGTGAGGAGCATCGAGCCCGTCATGAGCGGGGTGCGGATGCCGGTCACCCTGCCGATATAGTCCTGGTCGGTGTGCTGCATGACTAAAGCGTTGTTCCCGATAAAAATAGCCGGCTGAAGCAGTGCTATTAGAAATTGCGCCCCCATCGTCACCCACAGATTGAGCGACCATCCGACGAGCAAAATGCCGAGGCCGTCGACCAGCAGCCCCGCCGTTAACAATAGCCGCGGCGATATTTTGGAGGCCAGGCCGAATGCCGCAATCCCGCCGACAAGCTCGCCCAATCCGTATGGGATGGCGAGCCGCTGCACATCTTGCGCCGGCAGTCCCAAACGTTCCGTCACAACGAAAACGCCAAGCGGAGCAATCGCCCCCACTCCCAGCCCCACCAGCATAAAGCACAAGTTCAGGCGCAGCAGTTCCTTGCTGCTGATGACAAAACGAATGCCGTCCGCCATATCGCGATAGACCGAAGACCGCCGCGCCACACGCGCCTCGGCGCCGTCCCGGTCGGGCGGGACATACAGCATCGCCAGCGCGGAAACAAGAAACGACAAGCCGGTAAACATCATTGCAAGCCCGATCCCCAACTGCCGGTAAACGAGAGTGCCCAATATAGGCCCGACAATCATAAACACGGAAACCAGCGTTTGCAGCAAGGACATGCATGCAGCTGCATCCTCGCCCTGCACGTGCATTTTAAACAGCTTCATTCCGGAAGGCTGAGCAAATTGCGAACAAACCGATGAACACAAAGCAGCGAAAAATACCGCTTCCCACCGCCCGGTCGCCAGCACGAGAACACGATGAAGACCGATGCCGCGCTTAACATTTCGCACCAAACGACCGTTCTTTTCGGCCGCCAACGGTCGGCAAAGACGCCGCTGATGAATGAAAAGGCGAAGATCGGGGCATATTCCGCTACCGAGATCATGGAGACGGCCACGGCGCTACCGCCGGTCGTTTCCATCACATAAAGAAGAACGGCGAAATTGCGAATCCAAATTCCGAATTGCGAAAACAGATTGGCAATCAGGATCGCGCGAACGAAGGCGTTGCCGAGCAGCTTCATGGACGCCAGCGTCTGCATAGTCATGGACAGATTCCTCCTTTTCGTTTCGGAACCTATCCTATGGCCTCCTGCAAGGGGAGAGTCAACGGTTGATTTTCATCTTGACTCTTACCTAAGGGGAGTCTTTATGCTGGATACGAAAGGGCGTGATCTGAACTATGCTTTACACGGTAAAGGAAGTGTCGGCACTATCCAACGTCACTGTCAAGACGCTGCACCATTATCACAAAATCGGCCTTCTCCAGCCTTGCCGGATCAGCGATGCCGGATACCGCCTATACGGCGAGGCGGAGCTGGAACGCCTGCAGCAAATTTTGTTTTACCGCGAGCTCGATTTTCCGCTGGAGCAAATCAAGCGGCTGCTGGAGAAGGAACCGGAGCGGCTGGCCATTTTGTCCGGGCAAGAACGGCTTCTGAAGCGCCGCATAGAGCGGTTGGACACGATTATGCAAACGCTCGGGAAATCGATCGCCAGCCTGAAGGAAGGAGAGCCGATGGCGCCCATGGACATGTTCAAAGGCTTCGCCAGCGAGGAGGAATGGACGGATGCGCTTCAAGAGCAAAATCGGCATTTGAAACAGTCGTATGGCGTCGACATTCTCGAAGGGGTGCAGATTGACGTTCAGGAAATGAATGAGCAGGCCGCGGAAGTCGTTGCTTTTATGGAAGGAATGGCCGGCGCTTTGCGGGCGGGCATCAAGCATAACGACGATAAGGTGAGGCGTTTGATCAGCAGCCATCTCGATTTTTTGAACGAGCGCGGACATGCGGTGTCGGCTGCGGATTTTGCCGCGCAAACGGGCTTTTTCCTTAGCGACGACTTCCATCTTCGCATGCTCGAAGGCCAGCAAACCGGACTCGCCTACTATGTTGCCGCTGCGGCGCACTCCTTCGCGGCGGACGCGTCACGGTGACGGCGGCTCGGGATTGGGCGGCGTCGGGACGGCAGGCTCGTTCATGCCGCCCATGCGGCGCCGCGCCGTTTCCAGACGGCCGATTGCCGGCACATGCTCCGCCACCTTGCCCAGCCCGACCCGGGGCATATTGCCGTAGACGCATTCGTACTCGCCGGCCCGCACCTTGTACGTTTCGTGATAGATGCCGACGGTGCCGTCCGTGCCGATTTTCCGATTGAAATTGCGCCAAGCCGTCAAATGCTGCCCGCCCCGCGCATAAGCTTCCAGCTGCTCGTACGAATCCCAGTACTGCAGCAAATGGATGCTGCGCCAGCCGAACATCGTTTCCATGCCGCGAAAGCCCAGCTTCCGGTTCATGTACAGCTCGCGCAGCATCGGCCCCATCGCCATAAATACCGGCAGCCATTTGTGGACGGCCCATATCCGGTTTACTCTCATGCCGATCAGGAACACGACGAAATCCCCTTCCGTGACGGCCGTGTACCTTCCTTTCGCCACTTTACCCATTTTTCCACTCCTTTGCGCTGTAAAAAGTTGCGGCTTGCGCCGCCAGACTCTGTGCCGGCCTACTCGATTTGCTCAGCTACACCCGCTTCCACCAAAGCCCGGTGCATTCCGGCACGATGATACTCCCGCTTTCGCGCACGCGCGCCGCCAGCGACGGGCCGAAGAAAAACGAGGTCAGCTCCGCCGCTTCTTCCGGCGTGCGGAACCGGTAATCGGTGCGCAGCTCGGTGCGGCTGTAACCGTAGTCGGACTCCAGAGCTTCGTAATACGGCTGCAGAACATCCGGCGGCTGCGGCGTCTCGTTCCCGGTACCTAGCGTCTCGAAAATCAAAATCGCGCCGCCCGGCCGCACAATACGCATAAGCTCGCTTTGCATCAGCTCCAAATTGCCGCGCCAGTCCGGTTGGTTCATGCTGGCCAAATAGCACTGCGTCCAGCCGGCCATGGCGACGTCGACGGAGGCGTCCGCCAGCGGCAAGCTGCGGTGATCGGCGACCTCGGTGCGCCAGTGGCCAAAGCCGGCAGCACGCAGCCGCTCGGCCAGCACGGCCAGCATCGCGGCCGACTGGTCGAGCGCGACGAGCGAGCGCACGCTCGGCGCAGCGATGACGCTGAGCCGGCCGGTGCCGGCTCCGAGATCGGCCATGTCTTTGCCGGCGAGATCGACGACGGCCGCGATCGCTTCCGGAATGCGGCCTTCATAGTCCTCGCGGGCGATGAGCCGCTCGTACTTGTCCGCCTGTTCGGCGTACACCCGGTCATGGTCGGGCGCCTCCGCCAGTATGCCTTGCTCCGTCAGCCATTGCCTCAGCTCCTCCACGCTGTTTGCGGCATGCAGCGGCTGCGGCACGTCCGCCTGCCACGGCTGGTTGCGCCGCAGCCAGACGGCGCGAATGCCGGCGCCGTGCGCCCCGCCGATATCGTTCGCGGGATGGTCGCCGACGAACAGCGCCTCCCCCGGCTCCGCGTTCAATTCGTGAAGCGCCCGGTCGAAAATCGCCCGCTCCGGCTTCTTGCACTCAGCGGCCTCGGACACGAGCACCGTATCGAAGCGGCTTTCCCACCCGAGCCGTTGCAGCTTGCCAAGCTGGATGGCGGTCCGCCCGTTCGTAACGAGGCCGATGCGCAGCCCCGCAGCGCGGCAAGCTTGCAGCAGCGCTTCCGCGCCCTCCAACGCGGTTGCGTTGCCAACATAATGCGTCTCGTAAAATGCGTACAGCTGCTCGGCCGTCGTGTCCGGCGGGAACGACAGCTCTTCCAGCAGCTGCCGGAACATCCCCGGCTTGCTGCGGTATCCGTCTTCGTCCAGCGCAACGATGCGCTCAATCAAGCTCCGGCTGCTTTCTTCGTCGAGCTCCGGAAAGTAGTGTGCGACGAAGCTTGCCGTGAAGGCGCGGAACGTTGCGTCGCGGTCGAGCAGCGTGTTGTCCAGGTCAAATAAGATGGCTTTTACAGGTTGCATGATGGCCGTCACTCCTTTTTTCCTAGATTTACCGTTCGCCGCCGGCACGCCGGTTTCCTTCCAGTCCCCGGATTTATATCAAGGCCTGCCCTGCCTTGACAACCTGCGCGCAGAGGTATTACATAGTAGTGATTGTTCTCTCAGCCAGTACCCATTTTATATCGAGTATTTCGAGGAGCGATGACGATGAACCGAAGCCGTTCGGAAGAGCTATACAAAGAAGCGCTGCAGCATATCGTCGGAGGCGTCAACAGCCCGTCCCGCTCGTTCAAGGCGGTCGGCGGCGGAGCCCCGGTATTTATGAAGAAAGCGCACGGCGCTTATTTCTGGGACGAAGACGGCAATCGCTATATCGATTATTTGGCGGCTTACGGGCCGATCATTACAGGCCATGCCCATCCGCATGTGACGGCAGCGATCGTCGAAGCGGCCCGCGACGGCACGTTGTACGGCACGCCGACGGAGCATGAAATCGCGTTCGCGCGCATGATTAAAGAAGCGATTCCGTCGCTGGACAAGGTGCGCTTCGTCAATTCCGGCACGGAAGCCGTCATGACGACGATCCGCGTCGCCCGCGCCTACACCGGCCGCAGCAAAATCATCAAATTCGCCGGCTGCTACCACGGCCACTCCGACCTCGTGCTCGTCGCCGCCGGCTCGGGCCCGTCGACGCTCGGCGTGCCGGACAGCGCCGGCGTCCCCGGCAGCATCGCGCAGGAAGTCATCACCGTCCCGTTTGGTGACATCGCTGCGCTTGAAGAAGCGATGCAGCGCTGGGGCGACAATGTCGCCGCCGTTATGGTCGAGCCGATCGTCGGCAATTTCGGCATGGTCATGCCGAAGCCAGGCTTCCTCGAGGCGCTGTGCGCCGTGACGCGGAAGCACGGGGCCCTCGTCATCTACGACGAGGTGATCACGGCGTTCCGTTTCCATTACGGCGCAGCCCAGACGTATTCCGGCTTGCCGCAGGCGGACGGGGCGGCCGCCAGCGCCGGTGCGCGCGATTTCGCCGCAGTGGAACCGGATCTTACGGCGCTGGGCAAAATTATCGGCGGCGGACTGCCGATCGGAGCTTACGGCGGCCGCCGCGACATTATGGAGCAGGTTGCGCCGCTCGGGCCTGCGTACCAGGCCGGCACGATGGCCGGCAATCCGGCCTCGATCCGCGCCGGCATCGCTTGCCTGGAAGTGCTGCGTCAGCCTGGCGTCTATGCCGAGCTCGAGCGCCTCGGGGCCGCGCTCGCCGACGGCATCGCCGCTGCCGCGCGGAGCCGCGGCGTCGCGCTGACGGTGAACCGCATCGGCGGAGCGTTTTCGACACACTTCTGCGATCATCCGGTGACCAATTACGACGAAGCGCAGGACACGGACGGCGACATGTTCGCGCGCTTTTTCCGGCTTATGCTCGATCAAGGCATATGCCTCGCCCCTTCGAAATATGAGGCGTGGTTCTTGACGCTCGCCCATACGGACGAAGATGTCGCCTATACGATCGAAGCGGCCGACCGGGCGTTCGGCCAGCTATAAATTGGGCAGACCCTCCGTATTGCCAAAACAAGCCTCCCAACCCACGGTAAATAGTGGCGTTGGAGGCTTGTTTCGATGATGCGCACGTTAGTTTGAACGGGGATGAAATGAGATTTATGACCTGGATCGTCGATTTTGCCGGATCCAGGCCGCTATCCAATTGCTCCTACGAGCACTTGCAGCAGCCGAATGCTCCTGCATGCCTCCGCAATTGCACTTAAGAGGCTGTCGATTCATTGTATGCAAGTGACGTCAATTGCAAATTGTGCATTTCATAACTACGATTTCAGCAAAAAAGGCGATGTAAGATGCAAAAGTTTTGCATTGGGCTTGGTTCGCGTTTTCTATCTCGGACTGTTCTGATTATCAATATCCGCGATTAACCGACAGCCTCCTTAAAGCAACTGCAGCCATATTGCACCAATGCAGCGCCTGACGCTTCTCCAGTTGCTCCTACAGCACTTGCAGCGGCCAGATCCACCCAACTCGCTTCCGTAATTGCACTAAGAGCAACTGCAGCCGCATTTTCGCATCTACGCGGCGGTGGACGATGCTGCAATTGCTCTTACGGCACTTGCAAATAGCCGAGTTCGCCCAACATGCCTCCGCAATTGCCCCCACAGTAACTGCAGCGGCCGATGCTATCGCCTCTAATAGTCCCCCTGCGCCAAATCCTGCAGCAGCGTCCGTCTGCGCGGCTGCCAGCCCAGCAGGCGCATCGCCTTCCGCCCGGACGTCCGCTGGCTGATGCTCATCGCCCACCCCATGACGCCCAATGCACTTAGGGCATGTTCCTTCGGGATGGAGACGACCCGGTCCGGCGCCCCGATCAAACCGGCGATCGCCTCCGCGAGCTGCCTTGCTTGTGACAGCTTCTTGGGAGGAACCGTTGAACAGCGATCCCGGGCTCGCTTTCTCGAAAGCTAGTCTGTACAGCTCCGCCAAATCGTCCACGTGCACCGTGGACCACGCATTCTCGCCGTCTCCAACGTACGACGCGGTACCTCGCGCAAGGGCGCCATCGACTGCGCCTTTCATTATGCCGCCCCCTCTGCCGTAAACGAGGGCAGGCCTCAGAACGATGGAACGAACCCCGCGGCGGACGCATCCAGAACGACGGATTCTTGTTCGGCCCTCCAACGCAGCGGTGCGATCGGATCGAGTGGGTCGTCCTCGTCCAGAATTCGATCCCGCGTATCGTTGTATACGAGCGTCCCGTTCGAATAGATAAACGGCTTGCCGCTGCCCGTAAGTCCCGCAAGCATGTCCTCCACCGACATTTTGTCGAGCGCTTCGCTGTCCGCACCGTGTGATACGGCGGCATGAATCACTCCATCGGATGCGGCCGCCTCGCCTCTGAGCAAGCTGATGTCGGCCATGCTCCCGCTCACCGGCTGAACGCCGCTGTCCAAGAGACGCTCCCTGGCCGCTTCGCTTCTGGCCAAGCCTTTAACCGTATACCCGGCAGCAATGAACGCCCGGGCGATGGCCGATCCTATGTAACCGGTAGCTCCTGTGATGAATACCGTTGTCATCGCTTCTTCCTCCTCTCATCGCGATACTTTATCACATAAACTTTATTTAGTAAAGTTATACCCTTAAATACTCTCCCTATCGTTCCCAATCCGAATATTCATCAGCATTAACTACAATTTCGTTCGTATCCTATTTTCCCTCCACTGCCGCCAAATCGCACGTTTATTCAACCTTTATACAAAAACGGCAGCGCTTACATTCGGTTTTCCAGCCTCCGCCGTATTGTCGTGCCAGGCTTTTCATGCTATCCTTAGAATACTTTTACCTATACCTATAACCCTATAAACCAAAACCAACACACACACAAACCACATTTACAAAACCAACAAACCAATAACACCAACATCTAACTTATCGCGCACATTACCCACTCTATCTATTAAATTCAGAAAACACACACATCTCCTTTCGAATTGCATTTTTATTCAATGACGTTTATTTTCATTCAGCACGAACCCCCCGACTTCTTACAAACTGGAGGTGACGGTCAGGCAGCTGACCGATACGCTATGGAAAGATGGATGATTAACGAAGGCCGCTTCCAGAACCTGTTGGAAGTGGAGCACGACAGCTGCGGCATTATTTGCATCATCGAGAAGAACGGCAAGCCTTCCCGCGACAACATTCAGAAGACGATCGACGCACTCGTGAAAATGGAGCACCGCTCCGGCTTTATTCAGGGTGAAGGAGACGGCTGCGGCATTCTTACCGACATTCCGCGCGCCCTGTGGGAGAAGAAGCTGACGGACGCCGGTCTGGACGGCAAGCTGGCTTATGCGCCGAACTTCTCGATCGCGCACATTTTTGTTCCGCGCAAGCTGGACATTTCCGCACCCGACATGCAAAAGGGCATCCGCGATCTGTTCGCGCAGCACGGCGTGACGATCGTTCTCGAGCAGGAAAACCAAGTAGACAGCTCCGTACTGGGCCCGAACGGCAAAAACGACGAGCCGGTGTTTTGGCAAATCGCCGCATTGTGCGAAAAGCCGGGCGCGAACGTCGCCGATCACCTTTTCGAGCTGCACATCGCGATTGAAGCCAAGTACAACGTGCATGTCGCAACGCTGAGCAACACGGTCGCCGCTTATAAAGTGATGGGCGCGGCCAGCATTTTGCCGAAATATTTCAACGATACCCGCGACCCGCTGTTTGCGGCGCAAGTGACGATCGGCCACAACCGTTATTCGACGAACACGCTGTCCAGCTTCTTCCGCGTGCAGCCTTTCTCGCTGCTCGGCCATAACGGCGAAATCAACACCGTTAAGAAAATGCGCTACGAAGCCGAAATGATCGGCGTGCCGCTCGTTGACGGGGGCTCCGATTCCCAGGATATGAACCGCACGATCGAGACGTTCATTCACCGTTTCGGCATGAGCCTGTTCGAAGCGATGGAGCTCGTGTTCCCGCCGATTCATAACGAGATGAAGCAGTTCTCCAAGGAGCTGCAAGATTTGTACGTTTACTACCGGCAAATCTGGGGCCATTATGCGCAAGGGCCGGCGGGCATCGTGTCCCGCTACGGCAACGAGTGCATTTTCGCGGTCGATGCGCTCGGCCTTCGCCCGCTGTGGATGGTTGAAAGCGAAACTTCGCTTTATTTCTCTTCGGAGCAGGGCATCATTACGACGGGCGACATGGTCGCCGATCCGAAGCCGATCGCGCCCGGAGAAAAAATCGGCGTCGTGCTGACGGCCGGCGAGCACGTGCAGGTCATCCCGTACACGTCCGTGCAGGCACTCGTGCTTGAGCGCGCCAAGCAGCGCGTCGATTTCGGCGGCTTGAACAAGCATTTGTCCCCGGCTAAAACGGGCATCGCCGCGGGCGCCAATGAAGCGGTCACTCCGACCGATCCGATTTACAGCGCATTCGGCTGGGACCGCGACGGCATCGCGATGATCGAGACGATGGCCGAAACCGGCGCGGAGCCGATCCGCTCGCTCGGCCACGACGCTCCGCACGCCGCCATTAACTGGGAACGGCAAAACATTCCGGACTTCATCAAAGAGTCCGTCGCCGTCGTCACGAACCCGGCCATCGACCGCGACCGCGAGATGGAGCACTTCTCCACCCGCGTCGTCGTCGGCCGCCGCCCGACCATTTACGGCGCTAACGACACGTATCGCCTCGAGCTGCTGAACCCGATGGTGCTGGAAGGCCCGAACGGCGCGGACAGCGAAGAGCATATCGGCCAGCCGTCGCTGGAGCAGCTTCTCGCCCAGTTCCAGCCGCATGGCGTCGTCACGCTGTCGGCCACATTCGCCCGCGGCTCCTCGCTGAAAGCGGCGCTGGAGCAGCTGGCTGCAGACGCGGCCAACGCCGTTCGCGGCGGCGCTCACCTGCTCGTGCTGGACGACTCCGCCGCGCATCGGAACGAGCGGCTGTGGATCGACCCGCACCTGGCGGTTTCCGCCATCGACATCGCGCTGCGCGCCGAAAAGCTCGGCCTCGGCGACAACTTGCGCCGCCACGCTTCCATCGTGCTGCGCTCGGCCGCCGTCCGCAGCCTGCATGACATTGCCGTCGCCTGCGGCCTTGGCGCCGACGTCGTTTCGCCGTACCTGCTGTTCGCTACGGCTGCCGACAAGGAAGGCGCGCCCGCGGCACGCAAAGTGTACGGCGCTCTGTCCAAAGGTCTGGAAAAAGTCATTTCCACGATCGGTACGCACGAGCTGCGCGGCTACACCCGCTTTTTCTCGTCGATCGGCCTGAAGCCGGAAGTGACGGAAATGCTTGATATCGTAAACTATTTAGGCAGCGAACAAGCCGGCACCGGCTTTGCCCAACTGGAGCAAGATGCGGAAGCCCGTTATCAGGACTTCAGCAACCCGAAAGCGAAAGCCGCCAAAAACTTCCGCTTCTTCAACCGGATGTGGAAAGCGCTCGGCGACGCCGCTTCCGGCGCTGCGCCTTACGCCGACTACCGCGACAAGCTGCGCGAAGAAGAGCAGCGCAACCCGATTTCGATCCGCCACGTAGCCGGCTTCAACTTCGAGAAGGCGCATGCGGAAGGCCGCAAGCCGCTCGATCCGTCGCAAGTCGACATCAGCGTCGGCGATCACGACTTGCCGCTGCTCATCTCCTCGATGTCGTTCGGCTCGCAGAACGAAACGGCGTTCCGCGCCTATGCGGAAGCCGGCGAGCGGCTGAACATGGTGACGATGAACGGCGAAGGCGGCGAAATCAAAGACATGCTCGGCCGCTACAAGCGGACGCGCGGCGCGCAAGTCGCTTCCGGCCGCTTCGGCGTCAACGTCGAGCTGGCTAACGCCGTCGCTTTCCTCGAGATCAAAATCGGCCAAGGCGCGAAGCCGGGCGAAGGCGGCCATCTGCCAGGCTCGAAGGTGACGGCGAAAATCGCCGCCGCGCGGAACGCGACGATCGGCTCCGACCTGATTTCGCCTTCGAACAACCATGACATTTATTCGATCGAGGACTTGGCCCAGCTGATTTCCGAGCTGAAGGAAGCAAGCGGGCGCAAAGCCAAAATCATCGTCAAAGTTCCGGTCGTTCCCGGCATCGGCACGATCGCCGTCGGCGTCGCCAAAGCGGGTGCGGACGTCATCACGTTGTCCGGCTTCGACGGCGGCACGGGCGCGGCGCGCATCCATTCGCTGACGCACGTTGGCCTCCCGACCGAGATCGGCACGAAGCTGGCGCACGTCGCTTTGATCGAAGCCGGCCTGCGCCACCGGGTCGAGCTGTGGTCCGACGGCGGCCTGAAATCCGGTGCCGACGTCGTCAAAATGATGATGCTCGGCGCCAACCGCTGCGGCTTCGGCTCGATCGCGATGCAGTCGATCGGCTGTACGACTTGCCGCGGCTGCCATCTCGACACGTGCCACGTCGGCATCGCGACGCAGATCGATTCGATGGAAGAAGCCGAAGAGAAAGGCTTGCGCCGCTTCGTTCCCCGCGTGTACGAAACGGCGGTCGAATCGCTCGTCCGCCTGTTCGGCGGCATCGGCGAGGAAGTGCGCGACATCGTCGCCCAGCTCGGCTTCAAGAACGGGCAAGACCTTGTCGGGCGCTCCGACCTGCTGCAGCAAATCAGCAAGCAAGAGCGCATCGACTTGTCCGACCTGCTCCGTCCGGCTCCGCTGCAGTTCCTCGGCATCAAGGAAGCTGCCGAAGAAGCGGCCGTCGCTTCCAGCGACATCCGCATCGCGGCTGGCGCCGAAGGCCAGCAGCACTTCCCGGACACCGTTTCGTGGAACGAGCCGATCCAGCACAGCTGGTCCGGCATCACCGCCGAAACGCGCATCCTCGGCTCGCGCTATTCAAGCCACCGCGTCCGCGACCGTTTCGACGGCTCGTACGACAAGCTGCCGAAAGTGCAGCTGAAGCTGACGGACGGCTCCGTCCCGGGCAACGGCCTGGCGGCGTTCAACGCCCGCGGCGTGGACATTACGGTGCACGGCGGTGCCGAAGACGGCGTCGGCAAAATGTCGCTAGGCGGCAAAGTCGCCATTCTCAAAGCGCCGGGCAAAAACGGCACGTTCATTAACGGTAACGTCGGCAAATCGTTCGGCTACGGCGCGCAGAAAGGCCTGTTCCTGATTCAGGGCGGCGCCGATTCCCGAGCATGCATCCGCTTCTCGGGCGCCGACGTCGTGTTCGGCGGCGAGATTACGACACCGGTGCGCGACGAGCTCGGCTCGATCGCCAGCCGCGCCAACCTGAAAGGCTTCGCCTTCGAGTACATGACGAACGGCCGCGCCGTCGTCCTCGGCGACCCGGGTCCGTGGATTTGCGCCGGCATGACAGGCGGCGTCGTGTACCAGCGCCTCGTGCCGGAACTCGGTCTCGACCAGGCGGCGATCGAACGCCGCATCGCCAAGGGCGCAAAGGTCAAAATCGAAACGATCGGCCAGCAAAGCCGCAAAGATTTGAACGAGCTTCTCGGCGCTTACCGCGATGAGCTGGCTAACGCCGGCCAAGCGGCGGAAGCGGCCAAGATCGACGTGCTGCTCGCAGATCTCGACAAGCATTTTGTGCGCATCGCGCCGGTCGGCCTGCAAGCCGATCAGTCGGTGGCAACGGAATAAGCAAAAACAGTAAGCAAAAACAGTAAGCAAAAACAGTAAGCAAAAACAGTAAGCAAAAACAGTAAGCAAAAACAGTAAGCAAAAAACCGGAGGCAAATGCCTCCGTTTTTTGCTTACTTGACCACATTATGATTTGGGATCAACAGGCAAACTCCCCTGCTTACCGGCCTGTTCTTGCCCCGCAACGCCTGCCGGTTGCTTGCGCTGTTCCGTTTTCGTTCAACGAATGAATTCGACCGAGGAATCTCGGGCGGATTCGAGTAAAATCCCCTCGTCGGACGTCAGTACGTGCGAGATCGGATCCGCCACGCTCAGCAGCAGGCGGCCTGAACCGTCCAGCAGTACGACGCCGTAGTCATCGTTTTCGCCAAACCGGCAGACGAGCCGATCGTTCGCCACTTGCACGCTGGCCACCGGCGTTGTCCATACGAGCGGGTCTTCCCTGTTCGGATCGGCCTGGTACAGCTCGAATCGGTTCCCTTCCTTCTTGGTTGTGTAAAATACGTTGCCGTCGATGCTGTCAAACCATGACACTGCATGGTCGGACAGTTTTATTTCGTCCGTACCGTCCAGCGCGGACGAATATAGTGCGTTGTCCTCGTCTTTTACATAGTATAGTTTGTTATCGAGCATCCGAAACCGGCTGACGCTCGAGTCCACGATTTTCTCGGTCTTATTCGTTTTAAGGTTGATTTTATAAATCTTATTTGCGTCGGAGTCGCTGCGTGAAGCGAGTATGTACACATCGTCTCCGACGATGGCGGTGTAGGAAACTTCGTCGTTGGGTCCTAACGACCAGGTGCCGTCGTACTTAACGGCGTACATCAATTTCGGGTCGCCTACACGCTTGCGGTTCGCATCATCCTGCCCCGGTGGCGACAAATACAAGTTGCCGCCTTCGAACGCCGAAGCGCCTTGAAGGACGATCAACGTACCGTAAGGCGTATCACGGAAATTGAGATATCCATGGCGCAATAGTTCCGCCTTTCCATCGTCGCCGATTTTCACGAAATAGTCGCTACCTACAAACCCTCCCCCGAGATGATATTTAAACCACAGCGTGTTGTCGCGGATTTGAAAGGATACTACCTTTGGCAGCATATCTGTGCTGTAGAAGTTATAAGAATAAATCTCTTCCTTGTCGGACGGCTTCCGTACGGGAGCCCGATATACATGGTTCGTCGTGTCCGTCGTCTCGACGAAATAATAATACCCCTTGAACAGGGCGACATCGTTCTCGCCGGCGTATGCAGGAAGCGGGGCCGTTTGCAGCTGCGGGTTATGGGACGTGATGCTTAGGCCGCCGGTATCGCTCCACCGGTAATCCCATCCGAATTCGTCGTGCGCGAAGCGCCATGTCAACGGGAAATAGGTGACATCCCGGAAGCTTAGCAACGGATATTCTTCTTTTGTATTGTCGATCGCCTTGCCGTTGATTGTGACGGCCGATGCGGGAACCTCCGCTGCGTAGGCGGCCGCGTTACGTCGCTCGGATTTGTATGGCACGTACGTGGAGGTCACACGGCTTTGCTTAATGTTCAAACCGTCGTCCGGCGACCAAGTCGCCTCCAAACCGAGCATTCTGGTATCGTACCACGTCATAGGAAAATAGGTGATATCGCGATAAACCAGCAGCGGGTATTCGCGGTATTGATTTTCCACCGTATGACCGTTCAGGTTCACCGCAAAATCCGGCAGCGTAACCCTCACGCTCACATCTGCGGCTCGACTTTGTCCTGCAGGCGCCAACAGGCTCATGCATAATGAAAAAGCGACCGTATAGCCAGCCCATTTCTTTCTCATCGCCATCGTCATCTCCTCTCCGTTGATATAAACGTGGGGTCATAGTAAAAAGTTACGGAGCGCCTTCGCAAGATCGTGAAGCACCACATGCAAAAAGCTAGCCGGAACGCTGCTCTCGCAGCCGTTCGGCTAGCTTTTTCATGGATGGCGCGGCTTCACGGGCCGTTCGTGAACGTGACCACAGCCGCTATGGCGTCCGCTACCGCCTTCGGGTCTGCCGAAGCCTCGTCCCCAGCATCGTTCCTGCCCAATTTTTGCTCCTGGCTGATGATCGCGTCAGCTTCCTCGGCGTCGTACGCCTTCAGCAGCGCCTCGCGGCTCGGCACGTTGCCGCCGTCCTCGGCCTCCGGCCTTACATCCGGATCGTTCATGCACACACATCTCCTTTGTTCATGCTTTTGCATTGGCTTGTCTAACTTTAAAATAATAGTACAGCGCGCTCCAAATACTATAAGTCAATAAATAAATGGGAAAAGAATACGCTAATCGATACCCGTTTTTATAATGAAATACGTGGCACACGATCGCGAATTTTTCAAATGCGACGGCCACTAATCCCCATGCAAAGATGTACAGCGGAGCAAAACGAAATTTAAACCGCACGCAATCCCAAATGTAAAAAAACAAATAGCTCAACGGGCCATACATCAAGTAGGAAAGGAAGTCCCAAGGCTGATATAGCGATGTATCGTTCACGTCATAAAAATCTTTCGGCTCCACGCTTAGCGAGTGATCATAAAAGAAGCCGCTGTATATTCCGCAAATGATAAACAGCAAAGTGATTTTATAGGAAAATCGCCTCGGCAGTAAGAACAACATCCCATAACCGATACAGAATCCAACGATGACGAACCATTCATTGGCGTTAAAACGAGTATCGTAAACGATCATGTTTATGCCGTTTCCTTTTTGTCTAAAGATGTAATAACCCAAGTCATCATGCTTGAGAACGCTACGTTCACGCACATATAGATGCCCGTATACATTATGTTCCAACGCTGAAAGGTTATAATGTCCATCCATTCCAATGTTTGTTGAACAAGCAAAGTAAACAGGATGATCAATGCCACCCAGCACCATTTTACTTTGTTGGAGTACAGTAAAATGTTGGACGATGCGACTAACAATAAAGGGAGCTCGATAAGCCGTAACATTAAATCCGCGATGCCGTTCCCAATTCCCGGTTCAACTACGATAAATTTGAGGTTAAGGTGCAAAATTGAGAAAATACTGAGTTCAAATATCGTATTGACACAAAAGAGAAAGATCGTTTCAAATGGCGGAATTTTTTTGGGAATGATTGAAAAAAACGTCACCGCCATCCAAGTAACAACAGTCCCTATTAATATAGCCATTATGTTGCTCCTAATGACCAAAATTAAAGCTTAGTTAGTAATGTTTGCAATCAGAGCAATGTTTATGCCATTTAACCTGATCTGTATCTCCGAATCCGCCACAAATCCGAATTCCCCCCCAAAAAAATCGCGCCCGCCCCACTTGGGGGCGGACGCGATTTTTTTCCGCGGCTCGCATGATTACAGATAATTCGCTTTCAGCCAAGCCATGCTGTTGGCGACGCTTTCCAGCGGCGGATTTTGGCAGACGTCCTGCTCCACGATCATCCACTCGACGCCCGCTTTGCCGGCTGCTTCGATGACCGCCGGAAGGTTGACGTCGCCTTGGCCGAGCTCCACGGTCAGCACTTTGCCGTCCGCTTCCTTGCGGATGTCCTTCAAATGGATGAGCGGCAGACGGCCGGCGTATTTGTCGATGTACGCGACCGGATCTTGGCCGGCAACGGTCACCCAGCATACGTCCATCTCCACTTTCACTTGCTCGGCCGGCGTCTGGGCGAAAATTTCATCGAACAGCCAGCGGTCGCCGACTTTTTCCTGCAGCTCGAACGCATGGTTATGATAGCCGAATTGAATGCCGTGCTGCGCCAGCTTGGCCGCCACTTCGTTAAACAGCTGCAGCGTGTTCTGAAGCTCCGGCTCTCTCCGGTCCGTTTCAGACAGCCAAGGGCAAACGACGTATTTGCTGCCGATAGCTACGTTCATCGCGATTTCTTCATCGAGGTTGTCCTTCAGGCGGGCCAATCCGACGTGGCTGCCGACGGCCTTCAAGTTCAACTCGGCGAGCAGCGCCTTCATTTCTTCCGGCGCCAAGCGCCGTATCCGGCAAATTCGACGCCTTCATACCCGAGCTCCGCCACCCGGCGCAGCGTACCGGCAAAATCGCTGGCCGTTACGTCGCGAAGCGTATAAAGCTGCAGTGCGATTCCCATTTTAGCCAATTGGTATCACCTTCCGCTTCCGATTACTTTTGGATATTCCGCTATTCAGTATGGCTTATTTTCTCTATAATAGCAATGAACGATCTCGCTATAAACATGTCCGATCTGGCTAAATTTCCGAGCAAAGGGGTTCCCGATGCAGACCGAAGGCAACGCTTCACTGACTTGTACCGTGCTTCACGCCGGCCGCTCCACTCACGGCAAGCCCTTTACCGCCAACATGCGCCAAGGTTTGACCGATTACTTGCTTCGTCTGCAGACCGATGGGCGCAGCTTGGCCCTAAAGAACGGCCGAATGTGTCCGATCTTGCCGGGCGACCTTCTCCTGTACCGCCCCGGCGAGCCCTACGAGCTGCGCATCGAGCCGTCCTCGGACGACGGTACCGCCTCAAGCACGGACTATTACTTGTTCTGCTGCGGATCGTGGATGGACGATTGGTGGCAGCGCAAGCTCGTGCCGGATCAGGCACACATCCCGCTGGACGATACCATGCTCGCCGTATGGCGTCACATTATCGCCGAAAACAGAAAGCTGCGCGACGGCTCTTCGGCTATCGCCGACTACCTCGTGCGCATTCTTTGCCTTTCCTTGGACAGGCTCGTGCAGGAAGGCGGCGCGCAGGCACCCGATGCAAAATCGTACACCGCCTACCGCATCCGCGCTTTTGTCGAGAGCCACGCTACCGAGCCGCTTACTTTGCAGCGGATCGCCGCTCATGCAGGGCTGAGCGTATCCCGCACCGTTCATCTGTTCAAGGAAACGTTCGGGCAGTCCATTATGGACTACGCGATCGACGTCAGGCTGGCCGTCGCCTGCGAACGAATCCGGTTCGACGCCGCAACTCTGGAGCAGGCGGCCGAACAGTCCGGCTTCCACAGCTATTCGTATTTTCACCGCACGTTCCGGGCCAGGCTCGGCATGTCGCCCAAGGAATACAGGAGCAGAGTGCAACATAGCGACGGCTAGCTTCGTCCATGCACACATAGGAATCGTCATCATTCAACCAGGAAAGGTGCGGGAGCATTGAAACGGTACATCACCGGCGGTATTGCCGGTTTTCTCATCGCTACGGCGGCATCCGCCCATGCGGCAGACGTCGTGTCGCTCGTAGGCAAAACGATCCAAGGAGCGTTCCCGATCCAAATCGACGGTAAGCCGCTCGACGCTCCGGCAATCGTGGTCGACGGCACTTCTTATTTGCCGGTTCGGGCCTTTGGCGAGGCGACCGGCTACGACGTTTCGTTCGATGCCGATCTGGGCATTGCCCTCAAGAAAAAAGAGGCGCCCGCCCCTCAGCCGCAGCCATCGCCCGCCGCACCGGCCACTCCGCCCGCAGCTCAGGCTCCAGGGGACATCAAAGCCGGCTACAAAGCCATCTCGACCGTTATCCTCAGCCGCGACGGCGAAAAGCTAAAGAAAAGCAGCGGAAAATTCGACATCATCCAGGTTAACGGGGCGCAGTACGTTTCCCTCATCACATTAAGCAGCTTCTATACGGTCAGTTGGCGAGAGCCTCTTGTGGAACTCAGCCTCGACGGCCAGACGGTTACCCGGGTTCCGACCGGTACGGCGTATTCGAAAGGGTCCGGCGCGTTTACGTATGATGGCGCCATCTACGTCAACCTTTCCCAGCTCGGTCTCGAAGCTACGGTTAGCGGCGATACTCTTGTGCTGACGGAGCAATAGTGACCTCTGCCAACATTTTTTGTGTGCAGCGTTCGCGAGTAAAAGCAATTGGAGGAGCTTTCACCGCCGACTTCTCGTGAATCTGCCACTGCAATTGCTTTTCGTGCAACTGCGAGTCTTCGCAAGGCTGCAGGAAGTTTGCATCAGCGAAAAAACGCCATCGGCCGCTCGCTTTCAGCGGTCGATGGCGTTTTGCAGCACGGTATTATATCCGCACCGCTCCGGCTTGGGCCAAAGCTTGCTGGAGCTCGCGGTGAATGCGGCCGTTCGAAGCGAGCACGTGACGGACGTCCAGCGTGTATGGCGCACCTTCGGTGTCGGTCACAACTCCGCCCGACTCTTTGACCAGCAGTGCCCCGGCCGCAATGTCCCATGAGTTGAGACCGATCTCCCAGAACCCGCTGAGACGGCCGGCCGCGACGTAGGCGAGATGGAGCGCCGCCGAGCCGGCGACGCGCACGTTGCGTGCCTTCGGCACAAGCGCCTGACGCCCGCGAGATTGACCGGCAAAGCGCCGTTGCGATCGGCCGGAAAGCCGGTCGCGAGCAAGCTGTCCATCAAACGCTCTTCCTCGGATACGCGCATCGGCTTGCCATGGACATAAGCCCCTTTGCCCTTCTCCGCCACGAACAGCTCGTCGCGGGACGGATCGTAGACGACGCCGACGATGACTTCGCCGCGATGCGCAAGCGCGATAGATACGCAATAGAACGGGAAGCCGTGCACGAAATTGGTCGTTCCGTCGAGCGGATCCACGATCCATAAATACTCCTCGTCTTTCATCTTCGCCAGCGCTTGCGCGGAAGCGGCCGGACCGGGTTCGACTCCCTCCTCGCCGAGAATCGAATGGTCCGGAAAATACGTCAAGATCAAATTGCGGATCATCGTCTCCGCGCCTTTGTCGACTTCCGTCACCAAATCCTGGGGCGTATATTTATGGCTGATTTTAGTGAAATCGCCCAGCTTGCTTTTGATCCATTGTCCCGCTTTCGCGGCCGTGTTGACGGCTACTGCTGTAAAGCCCTTGCTCCCGACGGAGAAAGGCTCTTTCTCTCCATTCGTCATAGCTTCACTCTTCCCCTATCCCAAACTCGGCACATAGGCGTTTCGCTGGCTGCGGGATGCCCGGCACATTGCTCGCCGTTACACCTCCAGCTCAACGCCTGGGCCTTAATGTTATACGCAGCCCTCGAGATTCGGTTGCAACGCTGCGGATATAGACGCTCTCATTCCCGCATTGTACCACATTCAAAAGCGTCGAGGTAGAGCGAAAAGCCCCGCGCTGCGCGCAGGGGCATGGGTAACGCGATAGACGGCGGTGCGCCGGAGGAGTCGAGCTTCATATCGAACGAATGGTTTATATCGATGATAGCGTATTTCCGTATCTCCTCCGCTGTCCATCCGTATTCCGTAAACTTAAGCTCCATTTGGTCGCCTTGGCAAAGGAAATGAAAAAGCCCGGCTTCCGCCAGGCTTCTTTTTCCAGGAACGATGCTTAGACCCCGATAATATGATATCCGCCGTCAACGTAAACGAACTCGCCGGTGATGCCGCGGGAGAGCGGACTGAGCAGGAACATCGCCGTATCGCCGACTTCGGCGGTGTCGGTCGTGCGCCGCAGCGGCGCCTTCTCCTCGACCTGCCTCAAAATCGAGTTGAAGTCCTTGATTCCTTTGGCCGCGAGCGTCCGGATCGGTCCTGCCGACACCCCGTTCACGCGAATGTTGTACTGGCCGAGATCGGCGGCCAAGTAGCGGACGCTCGCTTCCAGTGCCGCCTTCGCCACGCCCATAACGTTGTAGTTTTTCATTGCACGCTGCGAGCCGAGGTACGTCATGGTCATGATGCTGCCGCCTTCAGTCATGAGCGGGTAAATGCGTTTGGCTACCGCTACAAGCGAATAAGCGCTAATGTCGTTCGCCAGCGCAAAGCCGTCGCGCGACGTATCGACGAACAGGCCTTCCAGTTCTTCGCCTTTGGCGAAGGCAATGCTGTGCGCATAGCCGTGCAGAACGCCGAAGTGCTCCTTAAGCGCTTCGGCTAACGTATCGATTTCCGCATCGACGGTGACGTTGCACGGGAGGACAACGGAGCCGGGAATCGTATCGGCCAGCTTGCGAACCCGCTCCTCGACCCGCTCGCTTTCGTACGTAAAAGCTAACCGAGCGCCTTGCGCAGCGCACGACTGCGCGATCGCCCATGCGATGCTGCGCTCGTTGGCGACGCCCATCACGAGAATGTTTTTACCGGTCAGTAAGTTGCTCATATGGAGAAGAACCCCTTTCCACAGCGGTGCCTGTGGCGCTTGTCCGCGCCCTTCCCCCAAGTTACCTGATTTTTCCGAAGTTGGCAAGGGGGGAATCCCGTCGAAACGTGGGGGTTCGATTGCCATCATGGAGCGTCGCAACGCGCGCCCGGGATTCGCGTGCGTTGGAAAACTGCGAATCGGAGTGTGTCGTGCCAGCGCTTACGTTTCCGGCATCACGCAAAATGGCTGCCCTCACTTTGCCCATTTCGCTTACGTTCCTGTGTCAAACAAAATGGCCGCCCCCGCATTGCCGCCGATTGCTTGCGGCTTCTGTTGCGTATTCCGGAGGCCAAATGTCGTCTAGCACCGTGGTCAAGGCCTTCTCGCCCCGGAGGTGTGGGGCGCAATAAGCCTCGAAGTCGCTAATAATGGCTGCCCTCACTTTACCCATTTCGCTTACGTTCCTGTGTCAAGCAAAATGGCCGCCCCCGCATTGCCGCCCATTGCTTGCGGCTGCTGTTGCGTATTCCGGAGGCCAAATGTCGTCTAACACCGAGGTCAAGGCCTTCTCGCCCCGGAGGTGTGGGGCGCAATAAGCCTCGAAGTCGCTAATTTGTGTCTCTTGTTGCGCTATTAGGAGCGTAAAATTCGCAAACGTCGTCTTGCGACCTGTTGTTCCCTATCGAGCGAACAATCGTCGTTGATAGAGTCGGCGCAGTCTCTGCTTCGCTATATTCTCATTTTAGTTGCCACAACAGCGTCGCCAGATTCATTAATTAGCGACTTTTGACGTTGTTCCCTCTAGCCGGCCACCAACAGCGTCACCAGAATCTCTATTTATCGGCTTTCGGCGCTGTTGCCCTTAGCCGCCACCAACAGCGTCACCTGATTCTCTATTTAGCGACTTTAGACGCTGTTCCCTTTAGCCGCCCACCAACAACGTCGCCTGATTCTCTTATTTAGCGACTTTCGGCGCTCTTCCCCTTAGCCGCCACCAACAGCGTCACCAGATTCTCTATTTAGCGACTTTAGCCGCCCCACCAACAACGTCGCCTTGACTTCTCTATTTAGCGACTTTCGACGGCTAACCCCTCAGCCGCCTACCAACGAACGTCACCAGATTCTCAATTTAGCGACTTTAGACGTTGTTCCCTCTAGCCGGCCACCAACAGCGTCACCAGAATCCCTATTTAGCGACTTTCGGCGCTCTTCCCCTCAGCCGCCCACCAACAGTAGCGACCGCACACGATACAGCAAAAAGCAAACTCCCGCCCAAAGCCACCCACGCCTTAACCACGCTTCCGCACTCTCGATTCGCCGCCCCCCGTGCATCTGCACAAAAAAGCCGCCTCCAACCGCGCTAGCGGTCGGAAACGGCTCCCCTCATTGCAGTCCGAAAAACATCTCGCGCGCAAGCGCCGTTTGCACCCGCGCCTCTTCATCCGTCAGCCGGCGGACGAGCTCCATCTCCACCTGCGTCACTTCTTCGCCTTGAAAATTGATTTCGGCGATCGACGCCACGATTTTCACGATCGCAAACGCCTCGTTTCCGGGCGAATAGGCGATCACTTTTTGTCCGGTCGGGTAGACGCGGAAGCCGGCCTTCACCATTTTGCCGCGGCCGTATTCCAGCAGTTCGTACGCTTCTTGCTCGCTTCCCAATTTGCAAACGGAATTGAATTCGGTCTGAAACCCCATGCCCGCATACCTCCCGCGCCAAATTACTCCACGTCAAAAGTATACCGGATATTTTGCTTCTCCGCATGCCGTTCCAGCGCCAGCCGGATCAGTTCGTCCAGCAGCTCGCCGTACGTCTTGCCGCTTTCCTTCCACAGCAGCGGGTACATGCTGAACGGCGTAAAGCCCGGCATCGTATTGATCTCATTGATAAGCACCTTGTTGTCGGCCCTGCGCAGGAAGAAATCGACGCGCGCCAAACCGCTGCCGTCCACCGCCTGGAAAGCCCGCAGCGCCAGTTCGCGGATTTCGTCCGACAGCTCTTGCGGCAGCTCCGCTGGGATGACCATGACGGATTTGCCATCGATATATTTTGCTTTGTAATCGTAAAATTCATTCGAAGATACGATCTCGCCGGCAACCGACGCCTCAGGCTCGTCGTTGCCGAGCACGGCCACTTCCACCTCGCGCGCGTCCACGCCTTCCTCGACGATGACCTTGCGGTCATACTGGAACGCCTCGGCGACCGCACGCAGCAGCTCGACGCGATTGCTCGCTTTGGAGATGCCGACGCTGGAGCGAGGTTGGCCGGTTTGACGAAGCACGGGTAGCCGACGGACATTTCGATTTCCATAATGTGTTCGTCCTGTTCTTTCTCCCACTGCTTCTTCGTAAAATGGCGATAAACGACCTGCGGCAGCCCGGCTTGCGCGAACACCTTCTTCATCATCACTTTGTCCATGCCAACGGCTGACGCCAGCACTCCCGCCCCGACATAAGGAATGCCCGCGATCTCGAGCAGCCCCTGCACCGTGCCGTCTTCCCCGAACGTGCCGTGCAGCAGCGGGAATACGACGTCCAGCGGCGCCTCGGGAGCCGCCCCGGCGGCGGAGACGACCGCCGTCTCGCCGCTTGCGCGCAGCCCGCTGAACAGCGGCTGCAGCGCACTCGGCCCGGCGCTGTCACGCCGCTCCGATTCCACGCCAAAGGCCAGCTGCTCCTTCGCTTGCACCGGACCTTTCAGTGCGAGACCGGAGCGCCACTCCCCCTGCTTTGTTATATAAAAAGGAACAACCTCGTATTTATTGAAGTCCAACGCTTTCGTGACGGCCAGAGCGGTAGACAGCGAAACGTCGTGCTCACCCGATTTGCCCCCGTAAATGAGACCGACTTTGATTTTCCGAGTCATAAGTACCTCCAGGTTTTCTTCGTCAAGTTGTCCGCCGGCGAGGCGGACTTCGCTGTAGGGTCAGATCTGGTCGGCAATCCGAAGAAAAACGTACGTGGTGCGCTCGGACCAAGCCGGCGAATCGTAGTAAGCCCAGTTCCTGCTTCGGGCGTTGTACGTATGTGCGTTAACGAGCGGGGCGCCTGTAATGTCCATCCCCGTTACGATCGTATTATGCTGATACGTGCCATCGCCGTCCCAATCGTAGCAAATCACATCGCCGAGCTGAAGCTCCCAAGGGCTTCGCACCTGCCTTGCCCGTCCGCTGTTCAGCAAATACCGCATCAAGGAGTTGGCAACTGCCCAGCTATAGCTCCACAGCTCCTGGCCGTGCACGCGGCCGCGGTACCACCAGCCCGATTCCCTTTTCCCAGTATAGTCCATGGGAAGCCCGCCTGCATAGAGGCATTGGGATACAAAACTGGTACAGTCGACCTCGAATTGGATATATTGAGGGTTCGCGCCGTTCCACCACGTTTCCGCGTATTGAACGGCCGCTGCCCGGTTATAAATGACGCGGCGCGGAGAGCTTTCGTTAGGATTGAGTATACTACTGTTGAGATAAGGAACAGACGCGCCATATCCGGCCAGCTCGGGGCGGGCGTAATGGTGCATAGCTCCGGGGATCGGGCGGTCGTAGCTGTCCGGCGCCTGCAGCCGCTCGACCTGCGTCACGCTCCAGCGCCCGTCGCCGCGCGGCTTTACGGTCACCCGCTCGCGTTCGACGCGCTCCTCCGTATGCCGCTGGCCTTTTAGCTCATACGAGAACATCCGGCGCAGTTCCAGGTCGGCGGCGGCGCCTGACGGCAGTACCCGCGACGCCAGGATGCGCAGCCTCGTCTGCTGCTCGATCGGCCTCACGCCGCGTTCTTCGGCCTTTCTTTTGGCGGCGGAAAGTATGCGCGACATCTCGCTCAGAAAAATCGGATCCGCCAGCGCGGCGCGCAGCGGCTCGATATTTCCTTCCGTTTCGGCGCGGTTTTTCGCGTGTACGTAATCGTAAACGGCGGTTTTCCAGGACATGCCTATCCCTCCCCTACTTCTCTTTATATGTGAAAAATAGAGGGAACATGAGCGAATTTTATCTTTACGGAGCGAGCTGGAAAGGGTATACTTAGGGTAGATTCGTTTCATGAAATCAAGTTTCACCAAGCGAAACAATCAAACACAACACATTTTTTTGCACCGAAGGAGGCATCACCATGGCGAACAAGGATCGGTATTCCGTCCGCAAGCAGCTGCAGGCCGGGGGCAAAACCTATCACTACTACAGCCTGCAAGGGCTGGAGCAGCAAGGGCTCGACGACATCGGCAAGCTGCCATTCTCCATTAAAGTGCTGCTCGAAGCGGCTGTGCGCCAATTCGACGGCAGAGCGATCACCGAAGAACACGTGAAGCAAATCGCAGGTTGGGCCAAGGGCCGCGACGACAACAAAGAAATTCCGTTCATCCCTGCACGCATCGTGCTGCAAGACTTTACCGGCGTGCCGGTCGTCGTCGATCTCGCGGCGATGCGAGCGACGATGGCCCGCACCGGCGGCGACCCGAAGCGGATCAACCCGCTCGTGCCGGTCGACCTCGTCATCGACCACTCCGTCATGGTCGACGCGTTCGGTTCTTCCACCGCTTTGGAGACCAACATCAACCTGGAATTCGAGCGCAACGAAGAGCGCTACCGGTTCCTGCGCTGGGCGCAAACGGCGTTCGACAACTTCCGCGCCGTTCCTCCGTCCACAGGTATCGTGCACCAGGTGAACCTGGAGTACCTCGCTTCCGTTGCCGCTACGAAAACGGTCGACGGCGAAACTTACGTTTACCCGGATTCCCTCGTAGGTACGGACTCCCATACGACGATGATCAACGGTCTCGGCGTTGTCGGCTGGGGCGTCGGCGGCATCGAGGCGGAAGCCGGCATGCTCGGCCAGCCGCTCTATTTTGTCGCGCCGGAAGTTATCGGCTTTAAGCTGACAGGCTCTTTGCCGGAAGGCGCAACTGCAACCGACCTGGCGCTGACCGTTACGCAAATGCTGCGCAAAAAAGGCGTCGTCGGCAAATTCGTCGAGTTTTACGGCTCGGGACTTAGCAATATTTCGCTCGCCGACCGCGCAACGGTGGCCAACATGGCTCCGGAATACGGCGCGACGATCGGCTTCTTCCCGGTAGACGCGGAGACGCTGAACTACCTGCACGCTACCGGCCGCTCGGAAGAGCAAATCGCACTCGTCGAAGCTTATTATAAAGAACAAGGCATGTTCCGCACGGACGGCACGCCTGACCCGGTATTCACCGACAAAATCGAGCTCGACCTATCCACGGTCGTGCCTTCGCTCGCAGGCCCGAAGCGGCCGCAAGACCGCGTCGAGCTGACGGCGATGAAAGAATCGTTCAACACCATCGTTCGCCAGCCGATCGACAAAGGCGGCTATGGCCTGTCCGAAGACAAAATTGGCGAAGTTGTCGACGTGAAATACGCGGACGGTCAAGTTGCCAAAATGGGCACGGGCGCCGTCGTCATCGCGGCGATCACCTCCTGTACGAACACGTCCAACCCGAGCGTTATGCTGGGCGCCGGCCTGCTCGCGAAAAAAGCCGTCGAGCTCGGCCTCACCAAGCCGCTCTACGTCAAGAGCTCGCTGACCCCGGGTTCGCTCGTCGTTACCGAGTACTTGCAGAAGGCCGGCCTGATCGAGCCGCTGGAGAAGCTCGGCTTCCACGTCGCCGGCTACGGCTGCGCAACGTGTATCGGCAACTCGGGTCCGCTGCCGGACGAAGTGAGCAAGGCGATCGCCGACAACGACATGACCGTTGCTGCCGTTCTTTCCGGCAACCGGAACTTCGAAGGCCGCGTTCACGCCCAAGTCAAAGCGAACTACCTCGCATCGCCGCCGCTCGTCGTCGCTTACGCGCTGGCCGGCACGGTGAATATCGACCTGACGAAGGAGCCGATCGGCACCGGCAAAAACGGCGAGCCTGTATACCTGAAAGACATTTGGCCGACGAACAAGGAAATTCAAGATGCGCTGTCCACGGCGATGAGCCGCGACATGTTCATCGAGAAATACAAAGACGTTTTCCGCGCCAACAAGCGCTGGAACGCGATCGAAGTGCCGGAAGGCGAACTGTACGAGTGGGATACGAACTCCACGTACATTCAGGAGCCGCCGTTCTTCACGGGCCTTGGCGAAAAGCCTGGCGACATTGCCGACATCCGCGGCGCCAAGACGCTTGCGCTGCTGGGCGATTCCGTGACGACGGACCACATCTCCCCTGCCGGCAACATCAAAGTCGACAGCCCGGCCGGCAAATATTTGATCGAGCACGGCGTGAAGAAGGAAGACTTCAACTCGTACGGCTCGCGCCGCGGCAACCATGAAGTGATGATGCGCGGCACGTTCGCCAACATCCGCATCCGGAACCAGGTCGCTCCGGGCACGGAAGGCGGCGTCACGACGTACTTGCCGACAGGCGAAGTCGAGTCGATCTACGATGCTTCCATGAAGTATCAAGCGAGCGGCACGAACCTCGTCGTTATCGCCGGCAAAGAGTACGGCACCGGCTCGTCCCGCGACTGGGCGGCCAAAGGCACGTTCCTGCTCGGCGTGAAAGCCGTCATCGCGGAAAGCTTCGAGCGCATTCACCGCTCCAACCTGGTCGGTATGGGCGTGCTTCCGCTCCAGTTCGTGAACGGCGAAAGCTGGAAGTCGCTCGGCTTGACCGGCCGCGAAACGTTCGATATCACGGGCCTGAGCAACAACGTGCAGCCTGGTCAAAAAGTGAACGTCACCGCGACCCGCGAAGACGGCTCCAAGCTTGAATTCCAGGTGCAGGTGCGTCTCGACTCGCTCGTCGACGTCGACTACTACCGCAACAGCGGCATTCTGCAAACGGTACTGCGGCAAATGATGTTCGGCGGCAAGTAAAGCTTGCAGCCGATACGGCAAAAACACCGGCTATCCGATCTTCACCGGATGCCGGTGTTTTTTTCGTACTGGCGCATGGCCCCTTTGTGCAGTACAATGGGAGGAAATTGACCCCCCACCTTTGCTAGAGGAGGACGTTCTCATGGAACCCAACCTGCAGTACCCGATCGGAAAGTTCAAGTATGAAGGCGCCGACGCCGTGCAGCTGGCAAGCTGGATCGCCGACATCGCCGCCCTGCCGGAGCGGCTTCGAGCCGCGGTGCAAGGACTGTCAGCCGAGCAGCTCGATACGCCGTACCGCCCCGGCGGCTGGACCGTGCGCCAAGTCGTCCATCATGTCGCCGACTCGCATATGAACAGCTTCACCCGTTTCAAGCTGGCGCTGACCGAAAACAATCCGACCATCAAGCCGTATGACGAGGCCGCTTGGGCCGAGCTGGACGACGGCCGCATCGCCGATCCGGCCTTGTCGCTGGCGCTGCTGGATGCGCTGCACTCACGATGGACGCAGCTGCTTCGCTCAATGACGCCGCAGCAGTTCGAGCGCACCTTCCACCATCCGGAGAACGGCCCGCAGCCTCTCGCCCGCGCCACAGGCCTGTATGCATGGCACGGCAAGCACCATACGGCCCACATTACCTCCCTGCGCGAACGGATGGGCTGGTAACTGTTGAAAAAGGAGCCCGGCGCGCTTCACGGCGTGCCGGGCTCCTTTTTGCCGCTGTATGGGTTATATTCACATTTATGGTATCTAAATGTTATGATGAAAGCATTACAGGAACGGAGGCGTTGTCCATGGATAGCTATCATCGGAATCGGGCCCAACCTAAATCGGGGAAACCGCATAAATAGCCCGTTAAACTGCGTGATTCCCCGCCAATGAAGGAGGAATCGAAAGCGTTGTCTTCTTTTGTTCCCGGTATTGTGCTGTCGCGCCATTTTTATGAAGACGTGGTTAGCAAGCTGGTGGATCAGCCGCATGCTGCCGCCTTGATCGGAGAAGGCTCAGAAGTGCTCGGATTTGACCAGCCGCGTTCCACCGATCATAGCTGGGGTCCCCGGCTGCAAATTTTTGTCGAGCCTGCGCAGGTCGATAAAGTTTCACTCGCCGTTGAAGGCGGCCTGCCTGCCAGCTACAAGGGGTTTCCGGTACAGTTTTATTCGTGGCAAGCCGGTACGGTCAAGCATCACGTAGAGGTCACTACTTTGAACCAATGGCTGCTTTCGCAGCTCCGGATCGATTCCCATACGGCACTGACAGCGGAAAAATGGCTCTCCATGCCGCAGCAGCACTTATTGCAATTCAATTCGGGAGCCGTTTTTCGGGACGACCCGGGGGAACTGACCCGCATGCGCGAACGGCTCTCCTGGTTTCCTGACGACGTTTGGCTGTGGATGATGGCGTCCCAATGGCACCTGATCGGCAATACGGAGCATCTCCTTGGCCGGACGGCCGAAGCAAACGATGCACGGGGTTCCACTCTGGTCGCCTTTCGCCTTGTCCGTCTCATCATGGAACTGTGCTTTCTTCAGGAACGGAGATACTGGCCTTATCTCAAATGGTTTGGAAGCGCATTTTCAAAGCTGTCTATCGCGCCGGTTATAGGACCTGTCCTCGATGATATACTTGGTGCCTCCGATCAACGAAGCCGCGAGAACAAAGTGGCGCAGGCGCTTGGGATTGTCGCTGAAAAGCATAATTTTCTGGGGCTTACGCCAACAGTCCAGCGCACGTTCGAGCATTACAAGGTCGGGATTAACGATGCGGTTCGCCCGTATCGCGTTCTGAATGCGGGCAGCTATGCAGAGGCATGCAAACGCGCAATTACCGACGCGACGCTCAGCAAATTAGTCCCGGTCGGGTCCATCGATCAGCTTACGCACGTTGACGACGCATTCATCAATTTTACCGCTTGGCCCAAACGTCTGGAACATGCCTACAAAATCGAACTGGCCGCGTCAAATCCGAACTAAATTGTAGCGCCTCGGGTGGTTAGGGGGCGTGATGAAGGGGTAGGCTCAGGGATTCGCAATACCCGATCGGACGGTCTAGGAACGGCGCCGATGCAACAGTACGAGCGCTCCTCCTCCATCCGGAGTCCGGCTTGCAGCCTCTCGTCTGCGTTACTGGCTTTTATGCTTGGCGCGGCAAGCACGAACGGATTGAACAGGCAACTAAACTTTGCCATGATGTAAATAGGACCCGGCACACGATGTGCCGGGTTCCATCAATCGTGTGCCGACGATCCATGTTTGCTGCCATGACCCGAATGAAGCGAGTCGGAACAGAACGAGACCAGAGGGCGGGAAAGGGCCGAATAGTTTCGGTAACCACTCCTGCCGCAAACCGCTTTGCAGCGCCTGCTCCATTCCGGCTGCAGACCCTGTCTTCCTAGGGCCGGAGCCCACTATATGCGCTCCGCCTTATGGGGTATATATGTTGTTATACATGCATAGCGGCGGCAATAATTTCGTTGCATCGGTAGAGCGAATAAGAACTATTTTAACAGTTGCGGGGTGCTAGTATGGTTGGCCGCCAGTACAACAAAGTCTCCCTCTTGGGCATATGCGCTAGTATCGCTTCCATGCTGCTCTGGGTTGTATTTGTGTTTCTCAATCCATACTCGCACAGATGGGAACCGGATGCGGCCATTACTACATTCATCCTGCTGTTTCTCCCGGCCTGCATCGCTCTTGCAGCTGTTGCTGCATCAAAGCGAGCCTTCATGGCAGTCGCGTTCATCTGGTCATTTCCAGGCAGCTTGTACACTGCTATGACGCCGAGCATATTTGCGCTTTTTGGCGTAACGTCTCTCGCCTATTTGTTCACCTTTGTGCTCATGCGGTCGCAATCTAAACTGCCTTGAGTTTGAAACTGACGGGGGGGCGCGGGCTAAGAACAGCTACTGAGCTCATGCGCATTAGAGCGCACCCTTGGCAGATTAGCCGGGCGGTTAGACGGCAGCCGGGGAATCGAGATACGAACGAAATACCCCAAATAATTGGAGTCTAACGCTGCTATTTAGCCCGTACCTCGCCGATTATTGCTGTAATTAAACCCATTTAGCCCGTGCTCGCTGATTATTGCCGTAATTAAGCCCATGTTCGCTGATCAGCGACTTTTCAGACGCTAATTTTTGGGGAAAACGGAAAATCAGCCACTTAACGCCTCGAAAGTGGCTCCATGCGAATAATCGTCGCTATTTTTGGAACAACAGGGCTCTCGACGTTCATTCCGTCCAATTGGTCCTTAATAGCGTCCCATAAGACGCTGCATAGCGTACCAGTTCTTTAAATTGGAGTCTAACGCTGCTATTTTGCCCGTGCTCGCCGATTATTGCTGTAATTAAGCCCATTTAGCCCGCGCTCGCCGATTATTGCTGTAATTAAGCCCATGTTCGCTGATCAGCGACTTTCCAGACGCTAATTTTCGGAGAAAATGGAAAAACTGACCCTTAACGCCTCGAAAGTCGCTCCATGCGAATAATCGTCGCTATTTACGGAACAACAGGGCTCTGGACGTTCATTCCGTCCAATTGGTCCTTAATAGCGTCCCATAAGACGCTGCATAGCGTACCAGTTCTTTAAACAGCTCTCCCCATTGGAACTAGGCGGCTCATCGCCTTTACAGTCTCCATGTCCACTTTGTTGCACTCCGTACAGCCCCACCACCGTCTCCCTTTCCACTATGTTCGCCGCACCGTGCCTCGCCGTCTCCCAGCCCACCGTGTCGCCTCACTGTCCAGCTCCCTCGCCATCTCCCCGCCTACTATGTCGTCGCACCGTCCAGTTCCCTCGCCGTCTCCCAGCCACTGTGTCGCCTCACTGTCCAGCCCCCTCGCAGTCTCCCAGCAACTGTGTCGCCTCACTGTCCAGCCCACTGTGTCGCCGCACTTTCCGTTCCTACGCCATCTCCCCGCCTACTATGTCGCCCCCCCTTCGCCACCTCCTTGCCCACTGTGTCGCCGCACCGTCCAGCCCCCCCACCGTCTCCCTGCTCACTGGAATCGCACCAGCATGTCCCTTCGACTCCATCTCAGCTATTTAGCCCTCGCTTCCGGCAAATGCCTCTCCCGGCGCGCGATGCGGTGCGGCGCTGCGCATGCCAAATTCCGGGCCGCACGCTGACGGTCGCCATACAATCGCACTTCGCTCCGAACATGCACCTGTTGAAAACTATCGTCCCACCCTGCCAGCCCGGCCAGCCGCTGCGTGAAGCGTAAGCCGAGCTGCCGCCCGTCGGAAACAGCACCACGCTCCCAAGCGCACAAAAGGCTCTACCCGCAGCCACTGCTGCAGGTAGAGCCTTTCAAATGAACTATAGTACGCCCCAACCGGATCCAGCCGGGTCAGACGCGGTGTTCGTCAATGCTCTACGGTGACCGCCGTCCAGGCCTCCACGCCGCTCGGGGAAACGGCCTTCAAGTCAAAGCTGGTCACATTGCCGGCGATGGTGACGTTGCCGTCCGGGTCGACCGTGACATTGCCTACGCTGGACGAGCTGTCGCCGAGAATGTGGCTCACGGTGAACAGAACGCCCAATGCGAAATTATACTCTTGCCCCTCGTTACGGGTGCTGTCGCTCTTGTACGTCGTGCCGTAGTTATCGGTGATGGTCAGCTTCATTTGCTGGAATGCATTGAAGGTGCCCACCGGTACGGTGACGCCGGTATTTCCGGCTTCCAGCTTGGCGACGGAAATCGGATCGGCTTTTACCTCAACCGGAACGTTCATTTGCTTGGTATCGCCATTCAGGGCGCGGAAAGTCAAGTTGATCGTTGCCTTCCCTGCTTTGACGCCAAGCACATAGCCCTTATGGTTCGCATCAATGCCAGCCTTGGCTACTGCGGGATTGGAGGATACCATCGACTGAATGACGCCCGGCATCGCAACCGGCTCACCGTCTGCAGTCTTTGCGGTAATCACGATTTCTTTTGCCAATTTACTCTGGGCCGGGTTTTCAGCCGCAGCCTGATTGACGCCGTCGATCCCGGCCGCGAGGGCGGTAACGCCGCTGTCGATAACGCCGGGCAGTACGTAAGCCGCCGTCACTTCCGGTGCGGGCGCAGGGCTATCATAGTGGAACGAAGTGGATCCGGTCTTGACGGTAGAAGCATCCAATCCGCTTAAAGCAACGGTATAATCGCCGGTGGCGAGCGAGCCGCTTGTCAGCGTCAGCGTCGCTGTCTTGCCGTCGGCGGACCAGGCGATCTTCGCAGCCACGACAGCCTGGCCCTGGCTCAGCGTCACAACGGCTTTTGCGGTATCGACCGGCTGGTCGAACGTACCTGGACGGTTTGGGCATCTGTCGCTTTGGCGCCGACAACGGACACTTGAACGGCCTGGGTTGGAGCCGGCGCGGATTGGTCCAATTTCGTTTTATATACCGCATACCCGCCGACGACCAGGTCCGCTCGCGTCGCCGCCGCGGCTCCGTCGGCGTCAGCGGCAATCAGGCCAAGCTGCTTGGCATCCTGAACCGCTTTGGCGTACCACGGGCTGCCGGACAAGTCGGGCTTCTTGCCGACGCTTTTCAGCAGCGCAGTGGCCAATTGGCCGACCGTCACGTTATCTCCGGGCGCGAACGTCGTATCGGTCATGCCGTCGATGAGGCCAACCTTCTTCGCCGCTTCCACATAAGGAATCGACCAGCCGTTAGCCGGATCGTCAGCTTTCACATCCGTAAAGCTTGACGCCGTCACGTTCATGTCGACGCGTACGCCGCTGCTCAAATCGAGTACTTTGGCGAATTGAGCGCGGGTCATATTTTGCTGAATGCCGAACGTATCCGCGGATACGCCTTCCATAACGCCTTCCGCCAGCAGAGCGTCAATCTTCACCTTCAGATCGGCGCTGATCGAGCGAGATCGCCGAATTGTGCCGATGTCACCGCATTCGCCGCAGCACCGGTTGCACTGCCCGAGCTTGTATCGGCGAGCGCTGCGCTCCCAAACGCGGAGAAAGCCGCCAAAGCGGCCGCTGCCGCCATATGTAATTTCTTCATCGCTGCATTCCTCCTATTTTCCCAAATCTATGTCTATTATATCAGAATTTATATATCGTTTCGCAAATGCAGGCTCATCCATAAGAAAAGCTCTTTCGAAGCCTTATCGATGATGAGCGACCTACAAGTTTTGCGCAGCAAAACCCGCTTCGTAAGCGAGGAAGCTTTTCATGCCGTAAAGAATGTTCTTCTGTTCGCATATCGATATTCACAGAACTTAAACATTCTTTAACGGTAAAAAAGAAAGGCGCCCGGTAGCCGGACGCCCCTACTGTTCCTATTAAGTTACCGCCGCGCGCCTTATATTTTGAACGCGGCAACAGATTGATTCAATTGCTCCGCCAAGCTCGCTAGCGTCATTGCGGAAGCCGCCGACTCTTGCGATGCTGCGGCTGACTCTTCGCTGCCAGCGGCGATCGTCTCGACCGAGTTCAATATTTCGCTCGATTGTGCGGCCTGCTGTTCCGTGGCTGCAGCAATTTCCGACACTTTGAGCGCTACTCCGTTGACCATGTCCAAAATCGCTTTGAACGCTTCGCCGCTCAGCGTGGAATTTTCCGCCGTTTCTTTGGCGGCCTGCGCGCTTTGCTCCATATTAACCTGCATCGCCTTAATGATGTGGGTAATTTCTTTGGTGGCATCGCTGCTTCTTTCGGCCAGCTTCCTCACTTCGTCGGCTACGACGGCGAAGCCGCGGCCTTGCTCGCCCGCGCGGGCTGCCTCGATGGCGGCATTAAGCGCAAGCAGATTCGTTTGGTCGGCAATTTCGTCGATCACTTCGATAATTTGCCCGATTTTGCCGGAGTGTTCGACAAGGACGGATACTTGCTGGTTCAAACGGTTCATCCCGTCCAGCGATTTGGCGATGATCGTATTGCCCTCGGAGGCGCGGCGGGCCGTTTGTTCGGAAAGATCGGCTGCGGATTCGGCGTTTTTGGCGACGGAATCGACACCGTGTGAAAGCTCCCTGAACAGCTCGTTGATCGTTTGTGACGCTTGAGCCTGACTCTGGCTGGAGCCGGAAATTTCTTCGATGGAAGCCGATATTTGATGCGAGGCCGCAGCGAGCTGATGGGCGGATTGGAAAATGTTGCGGATGAACACCTGGTAATTGTCCAGCATCGTATTAAAGGAACGGGCCAGCTGGCCGATTTCGTCCTGGCCGAAATCGGGCAAGCGCGCCGTCAAGTCCCCTTTGTTGCCGGAGAGCTCCTGCAATTTATGTACGACGAGATGCAGCGGGCGAATTTTGCGGAACAGCAGGAACACCGAGATCAGCATGCTGACGGCAACGACCGCAATGATGGCGAGTAACGGCGTAACAAATAAAATACATCCGGTTTTCCGCCGACAGCGTTTCATTTTGCGCACGCGTATTCATCTTATCCTGGAATTGCTTGATCGGGGCCATGATGATTTTTTTGTTGGTATCGTACTGGCTGTCGAACATCAGCTTGCGCGCCGCGTCGAAGTCCCCTTGCGCCACCGCTTTCATGGCGGCATCTTCCGTCTTGACGAGGGTGTCGGAACTATTCTTCGCCTGCGTAATCAAATCCAGCTCGTCCTGCGGCGCGTGCAGCTCTTTCAACCGCGCGACCACGCGGTCCCGCGTCTTCGTCTCGTTGACTTCTTTCCAGTAATTGTCGTAATGGACTTTATCGCCGAATTGCACGTATTGGCGGGCTTCGTTGGTCAAATAGTCCGAGGAGTCCGCCAAATCGATGCCAAGCTGTTTAAATTCGGCCTGGCGGTTTACGGCAGTTTTGAACGATTCGTAATTGGCGCGGAGCAGCAGAACGGACACAATGAGCAGGACGGACAAGATGCTGAAAGCGATTGCGACGATCTTTAGCAATGTCGAAATTTTCACGGTATCGCCTCACTGTTTCAAATTTTTGTACTGCGCTCATTTGTCATAAATCGACATTTGTCGAACGGGATTCACCCCAAAAAAGATGGCCACCCCCTACAACAAGCTAGATATTGAACCAATATGCCGACTTCAAAGCCCGCCAATATACGACAAATGTACCATGTTGACCATCGATTTATGTTTTTTTTTTCGAATTTTGATTGCAAATCTATTCTACCATAGCATCATTTTCCATACAATAGGGGAATGATATGAAGATTTTATGTATGGATATGAATGGCTGGGAACCCTGAACTTCCCTAACCCTAACCTCTATGAGCTGGTCCTAAGAACCGCTATAATAAATCCATCACCGACTGCTCTTCCTTACACCATCGAGTGCGGTTTTCGGCGCCTTCCCTCCTCAGGATTGCGCAGTACATAATTTAGGGGCTCCCCATAGGCGAATGGAGGAGCCCCTTTTTTTCCTTGCGCGAAACCGGCGAATATCGTCACGAACGTCTGCGTTCCTCATTCCGGGGCCGCCCGATTCGGCTTAGCCAGCCGGCGATGCGCAGACCTGCCCAAAGCACGACGGCGAACTCCGCGAGCACGAACAGCGGGTGAAGATCCGGCGCCCGTCTGGCGGCCCCCTCCCCTTCGTGAGCCCAAGCCGCCTCAGGGAGCTGCACGAGGAGCAAGGCGAGCCAAAATCCGATTTTACGCATGTCCTGCCTCCTCCTTCCGTCCCCGGGTCCCCCGTCTGATCCGCAAAACGGCCGCTCCTGCCAGCCAAGAACCGAGCAGCGACAAAACGACGTGCTCCCGGCTCATTCCGAGCGGGTCCTGCAGCGCTGCGGCTACTGTCAGCCCGATAGCCATCGCCAGTACGCCCCCATACTCCGCATAGACCGGTTTTGCACGCAAAAGTGCATAGACCAGATCGAACAGAATGCCTGCCAGAACGAGCAGAAATGGGAACAGCATGTGAACCGTCGTCAGCGACCACACACCGTATACAATAAGCTTAAAAACGAACGGTACAAGCGTCGCCCAGGTACCGATCGGCTTGCCGAACCGAAGTAAACCTTCCTTAACGACAAAGACGAGGACGGGCATGATCAAGATGGCGTAGTAACCGGAATAGCGGCTCCAGCGCGCGCCGATCGCCCATCCGGTATCGACGTCGTACTCGGTCATTCCGAACTGAAAAAAGCTCACCGCAATGCCGTACGCCGCAATGGCCCCGATTCGCGCTATCCGGCGGTTCGGCGATTGCCGGAACAGCTCCGCCACTCCAAGCGCGTTGACGACGCCCCCGTAGATGACGAGTAAATGAGGAGGGCTCCACAGCGTCACGTCGAACCCCACCAGATTGTGATACAGGTTATCGGTAATTCCCGCTATAAGCTCCAGCAGCGAGCCGGTCCCCGCAAGCGCCAGGCCTGCCGCATGCGGGATGCGGGCCGGCGCGAATGCGCCGATCTTGACCAGCTCTCTTGCGACCACGAGCAGCGTCGCCATCCCTCCCAGAAAGACGGAAGCGTAAATGATCAGATGAGGGATTGTCGCAAACGTCTCCACGAGCCCTTTCAAATGCCACCATACATCCATATAGCCGCCGGCCATGCCGGTCACTATGAAAAATACGACCACGAACGGCAGAGCCGCAATCCATCTTGAGCTTGATTCCGCTTCCATATTCCACCCTCCTTAGAGTTTAGCTTGCGGTGTTACATTGGCTTCGCATGCCTGGTGTCGTACCTCCGGCTTACCGCCTTGGCGTTCAACCGGAAAATGTTCGGGCTTCCCGAGAAAGTATGGCTGCGCTGCGGACCTAAGAACGTGGGTCTCCGGCTTCGCCCACAATCGTGTTCCCTCGAAATTAGAGAAGGCGGGAACGCGATTTCAAAGGCGCACGCTACGCTCATAGGCCTACATTCCCATTCTCCGCTCCGCCTTTCCCGGGCAGCCTGAAACGTTACGTTTGCTTCACGTGCTAAACGTTCAGCACCGCATGAAGTAATATTTCAACGCGGATCATGCGATTCCTGCGCTGCGTTCCTGCTTTACCCATATGCGGGCCCCTGCGGCGGCATGCGCAAGCGGCTGCGCTTCGAGGCCTATTTTTGCGGATGGGAAGACACCGCTCGCAAATGCTTACATATGATGAGAAAGAGCGCTATGCTCTACGTTCGGAGCGGCTGCCGTTCGTTTATGCGGGAGGAACCTATGAAACTTCGAGTATCCACCGTGCAGTATCACCTTCATGCTGTGCGTAATTTTACCGAATTCGCGGATCAGGTCGAGCATTATACGAAGGTCGCGAAAGAATACAGGGCGGATTTCCTGCTGTTTCCGGAGCTGTTTACGACTCAATTGCTGACGATCCAGGGAGATCGGGCGGGTCGGGTGTCCATTGAGGACGTGCCGCGCTATACCGCAGAGTACGAGCTGCTCTTCCAGGGAATCGCGCAGGAATACCGCATGCATATTGTCGGCGGCACCCATATCGTCCGGGAGAACGGCCACCTCTACAACACCTGCTATTTGTTTTACCCGGACGGCCGTTTCGGCAAGCAAAAAAAAGCTGCACATCACCCCGGCCGAGCGCAAAGAGTGGAATATTAGCGCCGGAGAAGGGCTGCAGGTGTTCCGAACGGACAAAGCCACCGTGGCGCTGCTCGTCTGCTACGACATCGAATTTCCGGAAATCGCCCGCATCGCCAGAGCGCGGGGCGCCGATATCCTGTTTTGCCCGTCGTGTACGGACGACCGCCACGGGCTGTACCGCGTCAAGTATTCGTGCCACTCCAGGGCTGTGGAAAATCAAGTGTACGTCGTCACTTCGGGAACGGTCGGCTCTCTGCCGACGGTAGGCGGCATGCGGCAAAGCTTCGGGCAAGCCGCGGTCATCGCGCCGAACGACGTCCCTTTTCCGCCTGGCGGCATTGTGGCTGAAGGTGAAATCAATCAAGAGATGGTCGTAACCGCCGAACTTGATCTGCAGCTGCTGCACGAGATCAGGGAGAGGGGCTCGGTAACGACGTGGCGCGACCGCCGGACCGACCTGTACCCGGATTGGAGTTAACGGAGGTGGGACAGTGTATCGCAAGCAATTGTTTACGTTCAGCGGAGCGCGGCCGGTTCCTACTGTCATTCGCCGTTACGAGGAAGCGGATTTCGACGATTTGATCCGCATCCAGCGGGAAAGCTTTCCCCCGCCGACCTCGGAGAAGCAGTGGTGGCGCAAAGACCAGCTGCGAAGCCAGATCGCCATGTTCCCGGAAGGAGCGCTCATCGCGGAGGTAGACGGCGAAACGGCAGGCTCAATGACCGGCTTCCGGATCGATCTCGGCCCCGGCAACCCGGAGCATACGTGGCATAGCATAACGGACAACGGCTATATCCGGAACCATAAGGCGGACGGAAACACGCTGTATATCGTCGATATTTGCGTCCGCCCGGCATACCGGCGGCTGAAGATCGGGTATTGGCTGATTCAATCGATGTATGAGCTGGCTGTGGCGCTAGGCATCCCCCGGGTGGTGGGAGGCGGCCGCATGCCGGGCTATCATCTCTACGCGGACAAGCTGAGCCCGGACGATTATGTGCGGCAGGTCATACATGGTCAGATTACCGACCCTGTGCTTACTTTCCTGATGAAAGCCGGACGGACGCCGCTGAAGGTGCTGCCCAATTATTTGCGCGGAGACCGGGATTCTTGCTTCTATGCAGTGCTTACGGAATGGAGGAACCCTTTTGCCGACTGCGGCGTTTGCCCGCCTGCAGCGGACGAATGATTGCCCCCGAAGACGCCGGCCTGGCGACAGGCCGGCGTTTCTCATTGCTACGGCCGCTGCGCCGGCAAGCCGTTACTGCAATGCGCATGTTGTTGTATTGTCAATTGATGTCGATTATAATCGAAATAATTATGCATACTGCAACGGCAAACGGCTGTGAGTTGCTTTACATCTGAAGGGATTATCGGAGGCCGATCCGCCATGTCGCTTCATCGCAAAATTATGATCTACATCGGGATCACCACTCTTGGCCTGCTTACGCTGCTTTATGTCATTTCAAAAAGCATGCTGCTAGACAATTACGAACGGCTGGAGCTTTCCAGCGTTCGGGAAAACATGAAACAAAGCCTGCTCGCTTTTTTTGACGAATATACGAATCTCGGGGCTATCACGATCAATTACGCGGGCTGGGACGATACGTACAACTTTGTCGCCCGGCCGGCTATTCCCGCCGAGAACGATCCGTATCTCACCGACAATTATACCGATTCGTTATTCGTCTCTTCCCGTCTGAACGCGACGCTTCTGTTTAATAACGAGAAGCGGCTTTACTTCGGCAAAGCTTACGATTATGCCGAGAAGCGCGCTCTCCCCCACCCCGGCACATTGGTCGAAGCTCTGCTGAAAGAGCATCCGTCTTTCCTCGAGCATCCGGTCGAGTCATCCCGCAAACAAGGGCTTTTGATCGTCGACAACAAGCCGATGATTGCCGCTTCTTATCCGGTTTTAACGAGCAACAACGAAGGTCCCGTTCACGGCACCTTGGTTTTTGTCCGTTACCTGGATTCAAACTACATCAAGTACATTTCCGAAAAAACGGACATGCCGTTTTCGATCTCCATCGTAGAACCGTCCTTCTCCCCTCCGCCCGATGCGGTTATGATAGGCGGTCCCGGCAACCGTTCCCTGCCGTTTTGGACCGTATCCGACAAAACGACCGTCAGGAGCTTCTGCCTGCTTACGGATATCGATAGCAAGCCTGCCCTCCTTCTGGAGTACTCGAAGCCGCGGGCACTCGTGAAAGAAGCCAATAACGGCATTATGTTTTACTTGCTCTATTTCGCGCTTTCCGGATTCGTCTTTTTCTTCATCGTCAGCTTCGTTCTGCAGCGCACGCTATTTGCCAGATTGAACAGAACGATAAGCGGCATGAATGCGATCGAGGAGAAGCAAGATTTTTCCATCCGAATTCCGGAATCGGGCAAAGATGAGATCACGAAGCTGGAAAAATCGTTCAACCACATGATGTCGTCGCTCGAGCACGCCCAATCCGAAATCCATTATCAGGCGTATCACGATCCGTTAACAGGCCTCAGCAACCGGAAAGCGTTCTACGCCCAGCTTGAGAAAACGATCATGCACAGCTCGCGGGATCGAGTCCGATTCGCCCTGCTTTTTGTCGATTTGGACCGCTTTAAGTTTATCAACGATACGATGGGCCACCATGCGGGCGACCTGCTGCTCGTCGAGGTTGCCGAAAGATTGCGGCAGTGCTTGAGTGACGAGGATTTTGTATGCCGTCTGGCGGGCGACGAATTTTGCATCATTACCCGCAGCGTCCGCGATTCCAGTCAGATCGAGCAACTTGCGCAAGCCATCCAGCGCGCGTTCGAGGCCCCGTTCGATCTTCACGGCCACCGCGCCTCGGTATCGGCCAGCATCGGCATAAGCTTGTATCCGGAGCACGGAACCGATTCGGAAAGCTTGCTGCACCATTCGGATGTAGCCATGCTCGAGGTGAAAGAAACCGGCAAAAATCATTACCGCTGGTATGCGGATTCCATGGAAGCGATACGGGCAAGACGATTGCGCATGGAGCAATTTTTGCAAAGCGCGATTGTCCGTAACGAGCTCACCGTTCACTATCAGCCCAAGCGGGATTTGGCGCAAGGCAAAACGGTAGGGGTGGAGGCGCTCTTGAGGTGGAACAGCCCGCAGCTTGGCAACGTACCGCCATACGAGTTCATTCCCGTCGCCGAGTCTTCGGGCATCATTCACGACATCGGCGAATGGGTCATTCGCTCGGTCTGCCGGCAATTCGCCGCTTGGCAAAACGAATTTGCGGACATGTCTCTGATCGTCGCCATCAATATATCGGGCGTTCAGCTGCTGCAGCCGAATTTCGCCCGGCGAATCCGGACCATATTTGCCGAGGAGGGAGCCGATCCCCGGCATTTCGAGCTGGAAGTGACGGAAAGCTTCATGATCGCCAAGTTCGACGAAGTGGTCGACATTTTCGCGCAGCTGCGGGACTTCGGATTTCTTATATCCATCGACGATTTCGGAGCGGGCTACTCTTCGATGAAGTACTTGTTCCAGCTGCCGATTCAATGCATGAAAATCGACAAAACGCTGATCGACCATCTCGCGGATAACGCCCGCAATCAAGTCATCGTGTCGGCGCTGATCGATATGGCGCATCAGCTTCAGCTCACCGTCGTTGCGGAAGGCGTGGAGCTGCCGGAGCAGCTTCGGATTCTGGAGTCTTACCGTTGCGACCAGATTCAAGGATATTTGATCGGCAAGCCTGTTCCGGCGGAAGAACTCCGGGCGCTGCTCAGGTCCGTTTCGGCTCCGGGAATTTCGAGTTGAGAATTATCGAATCATGTCAAAATATTTCAATTATTTTGTCGTATTTTGTTGATTTCCAAAAACGCCCCATTATAATATAAATTAGTACCGCTTACATATTCATATCGTCTATTTTATCGCTTCGATAAAGGCAAACTTGCCGAAAGGCAGGGACGCAAAGCTACGGGTCTAAGGTTCCAAGTACGAACTATGACCGCCGGGCCGCCGAAAAGCCGGAAAACGGCTTGATTCAAGCCGTTTTTTTGTTTTTATGCACCATATTACATATTGCGGGGGAATGGGTCGATGAGATTGAAAACGAAACTGGTAAGCGTGCTTGCTGCTTTGGTTGGTTTTATTTTGTTCATCGGGATTTATGGCTACGTCAATAATCTGCAAACTCAAAAGAGCTACGACGCCATCCTGGACAAGCAGGAATACCGATTCTACCTGAAATCGATCCAGTTCCGCCTGGCCGGCCTGTCGAACGACGAGAGAGGCTACCTGCTTCAAGGCGATCAAAGCTATTTGCAGGAAATCAAAAACAAAACTGCCGACGTGGACAGCTTTTTGAAGAGCATTCAACAGCTGAACGGTTTGAATAAAGAAGAACTGCAAACCGCGGATAAAGTGAGCAAAAACTTCGCCGTCTTCTCGGCCGCCAGCAAAAAAGTCATCGACGCTTACGGCAGCGGAGACCGCGACGGAGCGATCAAGCTCCACTTCGGGGAAGAGCGGGATGCCCGCAAAGAACTCGACCCGATTGTCGCCGATTCGCTGGACAAGCTGGACAAGCAGATTGACGCCACTACGGATAGCATACACAGCAAAGCTAGCCGCGATAATTTCATCATCTTCACCGTTATTGCGATCTGTTTCGTGATTAGCGTCGCCTTCGCGCTGATCATGCTTCGCGCCTTGAAAACGGTCGTCCAGGCCGTCTACGATTCGTCGCAAAACTTATCCGCCGCGGCCCAGGAAATATCCGCCAGCACCGAGGAAATCGCCAGCGGGGCGACGGCTCAAGCCACTGCGGCGCAAAACATGACCGAGCTGATCAAAGAAATGTCCACAGCCATCAACACCGTTGCCGAAAGCGCCGAGTTCGCCGCCGATTACGCCAATAAAACCGTACAAATTGCCCATGAAGGCGGCCAGACGGTGCGAAACTCGATTAACGGCATGGATCAGGTCAACAAGCAAATGTCCCATCTTGAAGAAGATTCCCGGAAAATCGGCGAAATCATCGAAGTTATCAGCGATATTGCCGATCAGACGAATTTGCTGGCGCTTAACGCCGCTATCGAAGCGGCGCGCGCGGGCGAACAAGGCCGCGGCTTCGCGGTTGTCGCCGACGAAGTGCGCAAGCTGGCCGAACGGAGCGGCGAAGCGACGAAACAAATATCGGCCATCATTAAAGGCATGCAGAAAAATACGGAGCAAAGCGTCCGGGCGGTTGTGGAAGGAGTGGCCCTGTCGCAGGAGACGGGCAAAGCGTTCGAGCGCATCGTGTCGCAGCTGACCGAAACCGCCGGCAAAGTCGTGGAAATCGCCGCCGCCAGCGAGGAGCAAGCCGCCCAATCGAACGAGGTGCTCATCTCCGTCGAAAGCATCGCCGCAGTAGCCGAGCAAACGGCGGCCAGCGTAGAGGAAACGGCATCGACATCGCAGTCGCTGGCCCAAATGGCGGAAACGCTGAATCAATCGATAGCCAAAATCTAGTTCCTTCGCCCGATAAAAGCGCACAAAGCCTGCTGCGGCAGGCTTTGTGCGCTTTTTGACATCCTATTGCGACACCGTAAGATTGTCATAGTTCAAATAATTCGTGCTCCCATTGCTGCTGTTGTAAATGAGCGAGACCGTGTTGCTTCCCGCGTTCAACTGGACTCCCGTTACGGTGACCGTACTGTAACTGCTCCAGCTGCCGGTGCCCGGAAACGACAAGTTGTTCACGACCCCCGCTCCGTTGACGTAAACATAGCGCGAAGCGTTCCCGGCGCCGCCCGCATAGCGGAATGTCAGCTTGTAGGTTCCCGCCGAAGCGGCGTTGACGCTAATATCGACCCACTGCCCGTCGGCGTTCCATCCGGCCACATAGCCCGTGCCTGTATATCCGCTATATTTCGATTCGATCGACAAGCTGTGCAGCGTTCCGTATTCCGCCTCATACTGGGATGTCGCCGCGCTTCCTCTCGCTTTCAGCTCATAGAGACGGGCGGCGAGGTTGCTTGTCGAAGTCTGGGCGGTCGTCACGTTCATCTTGATGTATCGGCCGGTGACTGCATTGAAATCATGCGATACGACATTGCCGATGTTGCCCCATTTGGTCACAACTGTCGTCCAGTTCGTGCCGTCACCGATCTGGATATTGTAATCGCGAATGTTATACCCCGGGTCCTCCCCGCCGCTTCCAGCAAAATACAGAAATAGCTGCGACACGGACTGGGCCGAGCCGAGATCGATCGTCAGCGTCTGCCCTCCGGAGCCCCCTTGGCACCATTTGGTCCCGGTCGTATTGCCGTCCACCGCGTTGCCCGGCCCTTCCGACGACGCGCATGCCGTTCCGTTCGCCGTCGCCGTCTTTCCGAGCGCCAGATCGACGGTTTGCGTTTCCGTCACTTGCGTATTGAGTACGTCAAGCGCGGAGCTTTGCCGCGCCGCGTCGGCGGAATCGAACGGCCCCGCCCATTTGAGACCGAGCTGATTGGATGCGTTGCGGTCGCTTGCCCAGACCGAATGGGCGTTGTTCTGCATGTAGGTTTGGTAGCCGGCATTCAAGGTCCGGTCGTACAGCACTTTCAGATACCGCATGAAAATGCCTTTGAACTGCGGCCCGTCGCCTCCGCAGCCGCTCGCCTCGCACGGCTCCGTCAGGATGCCGTTTTTCGTCAGCGTCGTGCTGTTCATGACGGCGTTCGCGATGTTCTGGGCGGTCGTGAGCAGCGAAGCGTCCTTCGTCGCTGCATTCCACTCGACAAGGCCGCCCAAAATGACGCCCTGATTGTACGTCCACGTCGTTTGCCCGTTGTTGGCGCAGCCGCTCGTCAAGCCGTCGTTGATCAGATTCGAGCTGTTGATCATGCCGCTGTTTTTAAACCAGTTCCATTCCTGATTCGCCCAGTTGTAATAGGTAGAATCGCCCGCAACCCGGTTGTGCAGCTTGGCGGCGACCGTCAGAAACAGTTCGTTGGCGATGGCGTTCTTGTAAGTCCGATCCTTGCTCCACCAAATGCCTCCGCCGCACGTGCTGTCCCAACCGCCGGTCATGTCGCTGAAAATCGTTTTGGCCTGGTCCAAATATTTGGCGTCTCCGGTCAGGTCGTACGCCTTGATCCAGGCGAGCGCCCACCAGCCTTCGTCGTCATAGTAATTGTTGAGGAAATTGCCGCTGTGGTTAGCGTTGTAAGTATTCGTCAAGTCGCTTAAATAAGTGGTAGATCCGGACCGCATCATGTAATCGATCGTTGCTTCGAGCGCGTTGGCGGAGTTCCACCATCCCGTCGAATTGTACGTGCTCCCGTTGTACCAGCTTTGCAGAACGGATACCGCAGTCGCCGCTTCCCCGTTGAAGTCTTCGGCGGCCGATGCCTGCGGCAAAGCTCCCGCACCGAACACGGCCAGGCAAACCAGCAACAGCGAACATGCCCATCGCAACCGCTTCGGAGCTTTCCGCGGCGCGCGGACTAAAGCTTGGATCGAAGCTCTGCTCATTCCCATACCTCCTCCGATTCTCAGCCTCATTCATATTCCGGGAAACAGCAACTTATTCTTCGCGATATGCCCGAAAACACTGACACAATGCTGTCAGAGTTCCTCCGCTATCATTGATCCTGTAAACAAAACCAACACATTTTGGAGGAAACGAACCGATGAGTGCAACGCAACACAAAACCGGGTATATCGTCGCCGGCCTGCTGCTGGCGATCCTTATGGCTTCGATGGATAACACGATCGTGGCGACCGCGATGGGAACGATTGTCGGCCAGCTGGGAGGGCTCGACAAATTCGTATGGGTCACCTCGGCCTACATGGTGGCGGAAATGGCCGGAATGCCGATATTCGGCAAGCTGTCGGATATGTACGGGCGCAAGCGTTTTTTCGTGTTCGGGATACTGGTGTTCATGCTCGGCTCCATCCTTTGCGGAACGGCGCAATCGATCGTGCAGCTCAGCATTTATCGGGCCGTGCAAGGGATCGGCGGAGGCGCCTTGGTGCCGATCGCGTTTACGATTATGTTCGATGCGACGACTCCGGAAAACCGCGGCAAGCTGAACGGCTTGTTCGGCGCCGTGTTCGGCCTGTCGAGCATTCTCGGACCGCTGCTCGGGGCTTACATCACCGACTTTATCCGGTGGGAATGGATTTTCTTTATTAACTTGCCGCTCGGGCTGCTCGCTTTTGCCATGATCGCGCTGTTCTATAAAGAATCGCGCGTACACAACAATCAGAGGATCGATTATATAGGCGCCGTCACTTTGGTCGGTGCGGTCGTCTGCCTCATTTTCGCGATGGAGCTTGGCGGGAAGCAGTATGCATGGAACTCGGTTCCGATCGCCAGCTTGTTTGCGGGCTTCGTCCTGTTTGCCGCGTTGTTCCTATGGGCGGAGAAGCGCGCGCAAGAGCCGATCATCTCGTTCCGCATGTTCCAAAGCCGCCTTTACACAGCAAGCAATGTCATCGGCATGCTGAGCGGCGCTGCGTTCATTACGGCATCCGCTTATATTCCGATTTTTATTCAAGGGGTTCTCGGCGGTACGGCAACGAATTCGGGTCTGATGCTGCTGCCGATGATGCTCGCTTCAGTCGTTACGGCCGCAGGTGCCGGCGCGTTGCTGACGAAACTGTCGTACAGATTGCTTATGGTTTCCACCTTGCTCCTGCTCGCTATGGGCATTGCGCTGCTGAGCACCATAACGAGCGAATCGCCGCGATGGCTTGTTACCGTCTATATGATTTTGGTAGGGCTCGGCATCGGCGCTTCTTTCTCCGTTCTGACCAACGCGGCGGTTCACACGTTCCCCCCGGCGCAACGGGGAGTGGCGAGCTCGACGCTCAATTTCCTCCGTTCACTCGGCATGGCCGTCGGCATTACCGTATTCGGCATCATCCAGAACCATTCGCTCACGGGCAAATTGACGTACGCGCTGGCGGGGAATGCGCTAACCGGCATGCCGAAGGGTACCGACATCGGCGATCCGCACGTGCTGCTGGACCCCGCAACGCGTGCGCAGCTTCCGCTGCACGCGCTGGGAATCATCAAGGAGGGGCTCGCTTCTTCCATCGTTTACACGTTTGCGTGGGGACTCGTTCCGGCCGTATTGGCGTTCGTGGCGGCCTTCTTCATGGGCGGCGAGAAGATGGTCGCGGCAGCGGAGGCGAAAGCGGAAGCGGGAACTGAAGCGGAAGCTGGGGATTACGCAGCTTCTCATTGAGTGAAAAAAGGCAGCGGCAGCTACGTAGTCTGCCACTGCTTTTTTTCAATTACCGTCATTTTTTTGATAAATCCAATTCCAAATATATTGCTCCTTCAATCGGATTAAATATATACGGGTCAATTTTGTAAAATCCCAAGGATTCATATAGTGAGATTGCCGCCTTCATTGTTGACAAGGTATCAAGCCGCATAAAGCAATAGCCGCGAGCTTTAGCTTCTTCAATAATAGAAACGGCTAACCTTTTTCCAATTCCTTGTCCCTTCCAGTCCGGTTTGACGTACAATCTCTTCATTTCGCATATGTTGTCATCTATTCTCCTTATAGCCACACACCTATCGGGTACTGGTTATCTGCAGCCAACAGTAAACATCCGCCTGTTGAAGTCTCATACTTTCCAGGAATACTTTTCAATTCTTCATCAAAATTTTGGAACGCCAAGTCAATGTCCAAGGACTTAGCATATTCGGTAAAAAGTTCTCTCGCTTGTTTGTAATGATCATCTGTAGAAGCTTGAATAATATTTACCATGTTTATCTCTCCCCGACATGTTTGCTTCACTTGATCTTTACCTTATGTAACCAACTACATTATTTAATTTCTCTATATCCTTCGGCTGAATCTTCAAAGTCGATTGCGAGACCCCTGTCCCCCCGTAAACAAAGGGAAATCGAAATAATCCTCTATCAATGATTGTCGGGATATTGGGATTTACTAATGATACACTTCCAATCTTAGAACCGGTAACTTGTTCTACTTCTTTAGGTTTCGCTAATCTGATCTCTTGAGTCTGTAAGATGTCCTTCAACGAATCGAATTCGACTCGTCCGTAATCGCCAGAGATTATCAATGCACAATATCCTTGTTCTGTCTTCAAAATTAGTGTCGGGGCAGTTTGTCCAATGTGAATGCCAAAATATTCGGCACCTTCCTGTGCAGTATGAATGGGAATACTATGTTCGATGATTCCATAGTCTATTTGCTGATTATTTAGCATCAATAATAATTCGTCCATATTCTCCCCCTCACAAACGGTAAATCACCTTACTGCCGGTAAAACCTATTTCCCCACTGCTATCGCTTCAATTTCAATCAGGAAGTGTTCATTGATCAGTTTGCTCACTTCAACTGCCGAACTGGCTGGCGGATGCTTTGTATTGACATACATATCTCGAATGTCCCGAACCATTTGGATTTGGGAGATGTCAGTTAAAAAGAACGTCAATTTTACCACATTGTCAAAAGTAGCATCGGATGCTTCCAACGCTGCTTTTATGTTTTCAAATACCTGTATTGTTTGCGCTTTTAAATCTCCCGGACCTACCAATTCTCCATTTTGATTAATAGCAACCTGTCCGGAAACATAGATCGTCCGCGCGTTTCGTACTTCCACAACCTGTGTGTAGCCATTCGCAGGCGGCATTGTTTGCGGACTCCTAAAAATGATTTGCTTTTCTTCTTGCATGGAACTCGCCTCCTATTGATGCGCACAATTTTTTTGGTTTACAAATACCGCCTCAGCATGTTTTCGATAGTCGTCTTCAGCTCCTGCCGGATTGCGGGCGGTTCAACGACCTCTACGCGGTCGCCGAAGCTGAGCAGTGCCGGGATCAGCCATTTTGCGTCTTCCATAGAGCCGATCTTGAACGTTATCGTCAGCGAACCGTCCGGGTGGAAGCTCTTCTCCCCTTCATAAAAAAAATCCAGCGCATTTGCCAGCGATTGCACCGAAAAGTGCAGCACGACATTTACGGGATCGGCCCTCTCCGCGCGCTCAAACGAGGTTCGTTCCAATGGGACGTCATGCCTCCGCTGAAACTGCTCCGGCAGCGAGACCAGATCCGACATTCTCGACAGCCGGAACTCCCGGTAATCGTTTCGCTCGCGGCAAAATCCGTACATATACCAGACATTGTTTTTGTACTTGAGGCTTGCCGGTTCGACGCTTCGCTCCGATCGTTCATTGTTGCCGTTAACGTAAGCGAACCGGACCACGTGCCGGGTCGTGATGGCCGCTCGCAAAGACGGAGCGACGCGTTCGAGGCGCGCCGGCCGCCGATATCCATCAGCACGCTTGGGGCGCCATCGTCTTTCCGGATCGTTTGCAATTTGCGGGCGGTATCCATCGCCTGCTCATCGCCGAATACGGTCGACAGGCTTTGCAAAATCGTGACGAGCGATCCGACATCGTGGGATCCGAGCAAGCTTTTGTCCATTTTGTACGTTTCGATGATGCCGTAGCCGCCGTTAGCCCCTTGGTACGACACCACCGGAATGCCAGCCGCGCAAATGGCGTCGATGTCCCGATAAATGGTCCGCTGAGACACCTGGTACTTCTCCGCCAGTGCAGAAGCAGAAATGACCTCGTTGTTCAACAGCATATAAATCATCGAAATAAGCCGCTCCAGCTTGATAACCATCACCGCGCCTTGTTCATGTTCAATTTTCCGTCAATTATACCATGTTTCCTCCGGTATGTTATGATCGACATGCGCAGCTTCATCGTTGTTCCTTGGAGGAGATCGGTATTTTGCATTTGCGGCTTAAAGAGACTGGGCAGCAACATCAAGACATAACGGTTTACGACACTAAGGAGCTGTACGGCGAGCGCGGCAGCTTCCGGGTCATGCAGTTTTCCCATGAAGCCGTGCAAGGCGCGATGGATTTGAACGATCCGAAGCGCATCGTGCTTGAATATCCCCGGGCCATCATTCACTTGATGGAGCTGAACAATCCGTCGTTCGAGGACGCATTCGTCATCGGCCACGGCATCGGTACGATCGCCGGACATTTTCCGGACAAGCGGTTTAAAGCCGCGGAGCTCGACGGCAAGGTGCTGGAAATCAGCAGGACGCATTTCGGTTACCATAGCGATAATGTGATCATCGGCGACGGCCGCTTTATTCTCGCGAACGAAGCGCCGCAAACTTACGATTATGTGATTTTGGACGCTTTCACGGCTGAGGGAACTCCTCGGCATTTGGTATCTGCGGAGTTTTTCGGGATGGCGAAAGAAAAGCTCCACTCCCGGGGAGCTATCGTCATGAATCTTATGGGAAAAGGCGCGAACGACAATTTGATTAACGCCATTCATACTACGCTTGGCGAACATTTTCCGTATACGAGGACGTTTGCCCTTCCTGCGCAAGGGGCTCGCGACGTGCAAAATGTCGTGATCATGGGCAGCGGCAAGCCTATCCGGTATCAAGCGCGCCATATGGCAGGCTTCATCGAGGCCTTACCCGGACAAGGACATATTATTATGGACAGTGAAAACGCAACATAGCTCGCACATGCAAAAACGAAGCGCCATCCCCTCCGGTAGGCGCTTCGTTTTCTTGCGGCCACTTGCATAAAGAGCAACCGTTCGCATATAATAAGAACACGTGTTCCTGTGTCGCGCAACTTGGACTGCGATAGCGGAACGTATTTCCGTTATTAGCGGCATTTCCCGCTATTTCCCAGAATTAGCGGAACGACAGTCCGTTATTCGCCAGCAAAACGCCCAAAAATGGATATGATCCGGCAATTGCCGCCGATTAGCGGAATGAAAATCCGTTATTTCGTCACATTGCTCTTCTTTTGAGCAAATAGCGGAACACCGTTCCTTTATGCCTCACCCTGATACTAGCCAAACGGAGGTTTTCCTTGTGAATCAAGTCAGCCAGCAACCTATTTCCGTCGAAACGATAAATAAGCAATGCCCGAACTGCCTGACGATATACGCGGTCCCGGAAAAAGCCGGCTGCACCATCTGCCCCGGCTGCGGCCAGCGTTCGTGCGGAGATTAACGCCAACCCATCCGAGCGTTAGCCCTGCTGCCTGCGAATCGGCGCGGCCGTTACTCCCACGGGTATTTGGTAAGCAAATAATCGGCGAATTGTTTGCTTTCCTCGCGGCGGCGCTTTCTCATCTCGGCCCGGCGCTGCGCCGTCTCGAACAGCTTGCTCTCCTCCTCCGTCTCCGGTACGATTTGCGGCACCGGAGTCGGATTATTGTGCTCGTCGAGAGCGACGAACGTAAGAAAAGAGGTAGCCGCAATTTTCCTTTCGCCGCTCGCCAAATCCTCTTTGATGACTTTCACAAACACTTCCATCGAGCTTCTGCCGGTCCAGGTGACGAAGGACTCCAGCGATACGCAGTCCGTCGGCCGGATCGGCTGCAGGAAATCGACGGAATCCGTAGAGGCCGTAACCGCAGTCGCGCGGCACAGTTTGGTTGCGGAAATCGAAGCGATATCGTCGATATAAGACATCAGCTTGCCGCCGAACATCGTGTTGTAGCTGTTTACATCCGGAGGAAACACGCGCGATACTTTAAAGCACCGGGTTTCCTTCACAAATTTGGTCTCCAATTCGTTCACGCCGCTTTCTGGCAAATAACATGTCGGGAAAATTTTGCCCCAACCGCGGCCCGGTCATACGCGAAATACTTTGACCATCTCTTTAAGCTCGCCCGTCAATTTGTTCAAGTTATGCGCCGAAGCCGCAATCGTCTCCATAATGGCCGATTGCTCCTCCGTTGAGCTGGCCACCGCCTGCGAATTGTCCGCGGACTGCTTGGCCACGTGCACCATGTCGGCGATGGACGCCGTGATCTGCTCCGTACCTGCGGAAATTTGCTCCGTCGTAGCCGAAACCTCCTGGATTTGTTCGGCCACGTTGCGAATGGAGGAGCGAATGGTGCCGAAAGCTTCTCCGATATGCAGCATTTTCCGGATGCCGTCGTCGATTTCGGCGACGTTGTGCTCCATGGAGCTTGCGGCGCTCGCGGAGGTGCTTTGGATTAACTGGATTAAACCGACGATGCTCGCTACGGATTGATTCGTTTGCTCGGCCAGCTTCTTCACTTCATTCGCGACGACCGCGAAGCCTCTCCCCTGCTCCCCGGCTCTGGCGGCTTCGATCGAGGCGTTCAAAGCAAGCAAGGAGGTCTGGTTCGCGATTTCCGAAATGACGTCGACGATGTGGCCGATTTCGTCGGAGTGCTTGCTCAGCTGCCCGATCACCGCAGCGGTCTCGCCAGCCGCCGTGCCGATAACGTTCATTTGCTCGATGGCGGATTGGATGTCGCGATACCCGCTCTCCAATTCATTCGTGACGTCCTGCGACCGGTCGGATACGATCCCCGACGATTCGGCAATGCGCTGAACGCCAGCCGCCATCTCCTCCATCGCCCTCGCCGATTGCTCCGCTCCTTGCAGCTGGGCATCCGTGCCGCTGGCCACCTCCTGAATGGAAGCGGCGATTTGCGCGGACGCTCTGGACGATTGCCCGGCCGAATCGAGCAGCTCGTCCGACGCGATCGCAACCCGGTTGATCGTGGAATTGATTTGGCCGACCATCCCGGCCAAAGAATCGATCGTGACGTTGATATTGCGGCTCATTTGACCGAGCTCATCCTCGGCAAAGACGCGCAATCTTTCGTTCAAGTAGCCGTCCGCCACTTTCTTCATCACCGTCGAAATGGCGATAATCGGCTTCACGCTCAATCTGGAAATGAGGAAGGCGACCAGCACGATCAGCAGCGCCGCTGCGACCGCGAACAGAACGGAAATTTGCTGTGCCTTATGCACAGCGCCGTATATTTCATTCGTCGGCGCAACGACGAGCAGCTTCCATGAAGTATTCGGGATCGTCCCGTAGTACCCAAACACTTCCTTGCCGTTATCGCCTATGTACGTGACGGCGCCGCTTTGGTTATCGCGCATGGACTTGAAGGCTTCCTGCGAGCTGGCGCTTTTCTCGTATTCGGAAACCTGTTTGCCGATTCGGTTTTTGTCCGGATGCGTGTAATAATCGCCCGTACCCGAAACGATATAGCCAAAGCCGGTTTCGCCCACTTTGACGGAAGCCATCAAGTTCGTGAGCGTATCGGGAGATACGGTCGCAGATACGATGCCGACAAAGCTTCCGGAATCGTCGAGAATCGGCACGGCTATCGGCAGCACGTACTTGCCCGTCTTTTTGCTGACCAGCATATCCGAAATCGCCGGCTTTTTCGTTTCTTTTACCTGTTTAAAGTACGCGCGGTCGGCAACGTTGATCGCTACGTTGTTGACGTCGATGCCGTCGCCGCTTGCGTTCACCAGATTGAAGCCGTCGATCTGCTTGTCGCTTTCGTCAAGCAGCTTCAGCAGCGGGAGAATCTTTTTCGGATCGCCCGATTTAAATTCGGGATGCTGCTTGATCAGCTCCTCCATTTCGGAAATTTTGAGCTGCATCCATTCGTCGATTCTGGCAATGTTCAGCTCCGCAATGTCTTGCTGGATTTGTTCGCGGTCGGATTTCGTAATGGCGCTGAAATAGCCGGTCAGAAACCAGGTTGAAGCCAGGAGCGGAATCATGGACAAGACAAGCAGCACTACGGGCAATTTCACTCGAATCGACAGGTTTTTAAAACTAAACTTGGATAGCGGCTTCTTCACAACGGGTTCCCCCCACATCCGGATACAATCCTTGCGTCTCATTTTATCATTAATTGGCGAATATTGTCGCATAATTTTCCCAATTTTCTGATTCGCGACCCGAATTTTCAGCAAAAAGCGCTATAAATAAGCAGAAAAAGCTTGCCGCAGCAAGCTTTTTCGTTTTCAATCTATTTCGGTAAAAGTTGACTTTTTTCACATCTACCGCCCGGTTACCTCTGTGCCGGCTCCGCGCCGTTCGCGCGGAACTCCTTCGGCAATCTTCTCGCAATTACGTTATTTCGGTGCGAACAGGCCGGGGAGGAACGACGTCGTCCAAGGCAAGTAAGTGACCAATAATAAAATGCCGAACATGACGAGCAGGAACGGGATCAATTTGACGGTCAAACGTTCCACCGACACCCCGGTCGTCGCCGAAGCGATGTACAGCACCGTGCCGAAAGGCGGGTGCATCAAGCCAATGGTCAGGTTGATGACCATAATCGCCCCCAGGTGAATCGGATCGACTCCGTATTGGGCGGCGATCGGCAGCAAAATCGGCGTCAGGAAAATAATGCCCGCCACGCCTTCGAGGAACGTGCCGATCACGATCAGCAGCACGTTGAGCAAAATAAGGAACATGAACTTACTGCCGGCCAGACTGAGGAAAATGTCGGCGATTTTGTGCGGTATGCCTTCCAGATGCAGCACCCAGCCGAAAATATTCGTCGTCGCCAGCAGGAAGGACACCGACGAGGTCGTGATGATTGTGCGCAGCAAAATGCCCGGCACATCCCGGAGCTTCAGCTCGCGGTAGACGAAAGCGCCGATGAGAATCGCCGCGAATACGGCAACCGCCGCCGATTCCGTAGCCGTAAACGCGCCGGTCGTAATGCCGACCATGATCAGCACCGGAATGAACAGCGCCGGCAGAACGCCGAGCAGGCTTTGCGCCATTTCCTTTACCGTGCTTCTTCTCATGCGGTCGCTTTCCGTTTTGCGGAAGACGGCGTAGATGATGATGCCGAAGCCGAGCGCAAACAGCAGGCCCGGAATAATGCCGGCAAAAAACAGGCTGCCGATCGAGGCACCCGACGTAACGCCGTAAATGATGAACGGCATGCTCGGCGGAATGAGCGGCCCCATGATGGACGAGCTGGCTGTCAGCGCTGTGCTGAATTCTTTGTCGTAGCCCCTCTTCTCCATCTCCGGTACGATCACTTTGCCCATAATCGCCGTCTGCACGTTGGAGGAGCCGACTATCGCCGCCAAAAACATGTTGGCGATGACGTTGACGTAAGCAAGTCCGCCGCGCAAATGGCCGACCAGCACCGTTGCGAATTGAATCAGGCGCTTCGTAATGCCGCCGCGGTTCATAATTTCGCCGAGCAGCACGAACATCGGAATCGCGACGAACCCGAAGTTTTGCAGCCCGTTGAACAGCTTGGAAGAAAGCGATTGCAACGAATTCAAATTCCCGGTAGAGAAGACGTAAATCAGGGTGGTCAAGCCGAGAACGAGCTACGGGCACGCCGATGAACAGCAGAATGACAAAACCGATGCCGGAACTCATTCGGGAGCCCCCCCTTTCCCGGTCCGCAGCAGCGAACGCACCAAACCGAGCGTGTTTTCGATCGAAAACAGCGCCATGCACAACATCGAGAACGGCACGATGACGTAAAGCTTCCACAATTTGACCGATAGCGCCGGCGATATTTGATTCATCACGCTCGGACTGACGACCCAAATGAAGGAGTAATAGCCGATCACGACGGCGAAAAACAAAATGCTCAGCTGAATGAAGATCGAGCCGAGCACGCGCCCCTTGAAGGGGAGGCGGCTGAGCACGAACGTGACCGCCGCCATATCCGATCGCTTCACGGCAAGACTGGCACCGAGAAACGTGGCCCAGCAAAACAAGTACAAGGAAAGCTCGTCCGCCCATACAATCGGCGAGCTGAGGACATAGCGGAAAAACACGGCTACGATCATGTTGACCGCAAGTATGGCGCCCACGGCAATGCTAACCCAGACCAGCAGCTTGTCAAGCGGATTGGTTATAATAAATAGGAGGCCCCGTTCAGCAGGTCTGTCGTTCGCCATCATGAGAGCAAGCACCTACTTCCCTTGTCTGATTTGATCCGCTTTCTCCAAAAACTTGGCAATTTCCGGAGATTTCTTGCTCCACGTATCCCGCACCGATTTCACGACAGGGTCGTATTCGGAGCGGTTCACTTCGCCGAGCGTCAAGCCGTACTTGCTCTTGGCTTCGCCCAAAAACTTTTCTTCGTTTTTGGCGACCTCGACGCTGTTTTCTTTCGTTTTGGCAAGCACCGTATCTTTGATCAGCTTCTGATCGTCCGGGGACAGGCTGTTCCACAAATCCTTGTTGATAAGAATGCCGGCCGCCCAGTACATATGCTTGTCCGGGTTCAAGTATTTGGCGATTTCCGTCAGCTTCTCCGAAGTTACCGATTCGGAATCGATATCGACACCTTTGATGACGCCGGTTTGCAGCGAAGTGTACACCTCGGTCAGCGGCATCGGCGTCGGGCCCGCCTTAAGGCCCGTCCAATAATCGAGGATCGTCGGGCTCGGCGTCGTGCGCAGCTTATACCCTTCCAGATCTTTCACGCTCGAGATCGGCTTCGTGCCGAGAAGGTAACGGAAGCCGGAAGAGGCGTAGCCGAGACCGACAACGTTTTCCTTCGTCAGCGTATCGAACAGCTTCATCGACTCGTCGCTCGTCCACAGCTTGTACGCTTGATCGTGATTATCGATGAGGAACGGCATGAGCCACGCGCCGAATGCGGGAGACGAGTTGCTCAGCTGTGCGGTTGTAATGACAGCCATTTGGATGCTGCCCGTGTTCAGCTGCTGCATCATATCCGTTTCGTTGCCCAGCTCGCCGCCGGGAAAATATTGCGGATCGAAGCGTCCGTTCGTCTTGGCCTTCAGCTCGTCGCCGATTTTTTTGGCGGTCACGCTGAGCTGGCTGTCGGCTTTCGTGATGTTGGCGATTTTCAGCGTGATCTTTTTGCCCCCCGCAGCCGATGCCGATTGGCCGTCACCCGGTTTGCCGGAAGCGGAACCGCCGCCGGCTCCATTGCCGCAGCCTGCCAGGATCGATGCCATAACGACGGCAGCCGCCACAATGCTTAAGCCCTTCTTTACACGTTTCATATGCTTGCAGCCCCTTTTCAAAAATGATGGCCGTGCCTACCCGCATTTATTTGGAATAATAGCGGACTTCGAACGTTTTGCAGCCGTTTTTTGAAATCCACGGTCCGTGCTTCATGCCCGGCGGGCGGCAAGCCACCATGCCGGCGGTGAATTCCTGCTTCAGCGTGAGGTCGTAAATCGAGCCTTCGATAATGTACAGCTCTTCCCAGAAATCGTGAATCTGCACGCCGTTTGGCGTCGTATCCGTGCCCGGCGCAAATATAAGAATGCGCGTCGCCACTCCGGATTCCGGGTCCTTGGCAATCACTCGTTCCGTCAGCCCCTGAACTTTGCTGAACGGCACCTCTTCAAATTGACGGTAATCTGTAAATTCCAACTCCGGTTTAGCCATGGGCTTATTCCTCCTCGGCGTCTTTAAGCAGTTTTGTGCGATACTTGAGCTCCAGTTTGCGGCCTTTTGCACGGTCGGTCATTTCCGCGCGGAACGTCCCTCCGTACACAAACTCTCCGTGCAGCGGGAACGTGCCGCAGTAAAGCGCCATGCCGGGAGCGTCATAGCCCCGCTCCCGCACAAGGCGCAGCAGTTCGTTCGGGTGCAAAAACTCCCCGAGCGTCCCGGATTGATACAAGTGTTCTTTCCCGTCCTTCTCCACCCAGCTTCTCACTTCGATGTCGTCCCAGCGGTCCAAAATGTCGTCCAGCGCCCACACCTCTTTGCTGACCGGTTTGACGCAAACCTCCTTCGACTTTTGGATCGACACCGCCTCCAGTACGCGGTCGGTATGGTCGCTGCCGAGCCCGACGTACCATTTGCCGTTCACGTCCAGCAAAACGGCTTCCGCCTCGCCGCTGCCGTCGTTGCGGACGACCGTAATTTCGCTTGCGGTTTGCAGCAGGTGCGGCGAGAGATCGAACAGCATCGGCACCCGCGGCGGGCCCGGGATCCCCAGTTCCTCCAATTCGTCGATATGCTTCTTGACAGCCTCCTGGTTTTTCCCCGTATATCCGGCGATAACCAGCCGGGTCGGCGTCCACTGGAATGCCGTTCCGTTGCAAATAAATTCCACAAGATGCACTTCCTCTCTTTAGGCTGGCATATCGTCCTAATCGTCCCGCACAAGCGTGAACGTTAAAGAACGCGATGCTTTAAGCTGGGGAACACGTCCCGGATGCGCGCGACTTCGGCGGGGTCGATGTCCGCCTTGACGATCGTTTCCTGTTCTCCGCTCGTTGCCACCATAATGCCCCACGGGTCGACGACGGAGCTATGTCCGCCGAGGAGAACGCCCCGGGTCGTGCCGACGCAGTTGCAGGAGACGAGATAGCATTGATTTTCCAAGGCCCGCGTCGCGTTGAACAGCTTCCAATGCTCCAGCCTCTGATGCGGCCAGGCCGACGTGACGAGAAAGATTTCCGCCCCTTGATCGACCTGCTGCCGATACAGCTCGGGGAACCGCAGATCATAACACGTCGTCAGGCCGACCTTGCCGAATTCCGTGTCGAATACTTTGGCTCCTTCCCCCCGCGTCAGCAGCTCGCCTTCTCTGGAGCCGTAGCGGAACAGGTGCGTCTTCTGGTAAGTGCCGACAAGCCCGCCCTGACGGTCAAACATAATGCTGGTGTTGTAATATTTGCCGTCCTTCACTTCCACGAAGCTGCCGGCGAACAAATAGACGCCGTGCCGCTTGGCCTTGTCGGCAAACAGCTGCACAAAGGGGCCGTCAATCGGCTCCGCCTCTTCCACGTACTTATCGAACGAGAAGTAGCCGGTCGCCCATATTTCCGGCAGCAGAATCAGATCCGCATCCTGCGCGGCACGGTCCACGAGAGCGGCCGCCCGTTCGATGCGCTGCGCCTTGCTCTCCTGATCCTTGATCTCCAATTGAATCGAAGCGATCTTCATAAAACTCGTTGCTCCTCCCTATATTCGGCGCTTCGGCCGGCCGGTTACGGCA